>NZ_JASZYL010000005.1:0-525966 GCF_030316985.1 Variovorax sp. J31P179
GCGCAAAACGCCCGGCGGGCAGACCTCACGGCGCGACGTTGACCGAAATCGCGACCCATCGCGTCGTGATGTCTTCAGATCCGACGACGTCGTTCATTGATCAGCATCTCCCTAGGGGGGAGACAAGGACTCGCGGCCACATTGCTCGTGCTCGCTGGCATCGTGCTGGTCGTTGCACCCACAGGCGTGCTGCTGGCGTCCACCGGCGACTCGGTCCATGACTTCGTCGCCAGCCTGCACAACGACACCCTGCGGATTCCTCCGCCCTCGTCCAGCGTGGCCGAGTGGCCCGTTGTAGGCAAGCGGATTCACGACCTCTGGTCGCAGGCCCACAATGATCTTCCGAGCGTCGTCCGACGGTTGCAGCCGCAGATCGGAGATCTCGCCCGTCACGCACTCGGGATGGTGGCCGGTATCGCCGGCACGGTGCTGCTGTTCCTGGCCTCATTCATCATCGCCGGAATCATCATGGCCTTTGGTCAGTCGGGCACCGCGAGCACCCGGGGCATCTTCGCCCGCATCGTGGGGCCGCTGCGCGGTGAAGAGTTCGCGAGACTCTCGACAGCCACAATTCGCGCGGTGGCGCTCGGTGTCCTCGGGGTCGCCTTCATCCAGGCCATCGTGGTCGGCCTGGTCATGATCGTCGCCGGGGTTCCGTTCGCAGGCGTGCTCGCCATGGTCGTGCTCGTATTGGGCGTCGCGCAGGCGCCCGCGGTCATCGTCACCCTGCCGGTGATCGCGTGGATCTGGATGAGCGGCGAGTACGGCACGGCGTCGGCGGTCCTTTTCAGCGTGCTGCTGTTCGTGGCGGGGATGCTCGACAACGTGCTGAAGCCGCTGCTGCTGGGCCGTGGTGTGGATGCGCCGATGCCCGTGATCCTGTTGGGTGCGCTGGGGGGACTGGCCAGCGCCGGCATCGTGGGTATGTTCGTCGGTGCGACCCTGTTGGCGCTCGGCTACCAGATCTTCATGTGGTGGGTCGCGACCTCGCCGGATTCCGAGCAACCGGAAAGCGCCCCGCGACGTGCCGACTGAGGCCGCAAGCGGCCGGTCGATGGGCAGGTCCGGCCTGTTGGGGTTGGCACTGACGGGCGCTTTCCTGCTCGGAGCCTGCACGACCGTGGGCCCCGATTTCCAGCGGCCCGCGGTGCCCTGGCTTCCCGATTGGAAGGGCGGCTCCCTCGAGGCGGTGGCCGACGGCCCGCGGCCGACAAGCGCCGGACAACTGCAGGCTTGGTGGCGGACCTTCAACGACCCCGTGCTCGACCAGCTCGTCGCCGAGGCGCAGCGCGTGAACCCGAACGTGCGCACTGCCGGCATGCGCATCATGGAAGCGCGGGCGCAGCTCGGCATTGCGGGCAGCACGCTGTACCCCCAGGTCCAGCAGGCCACGGGCGAGCTGCTGAATGTCGGTACGCGCCGGGCGGGCGGGCCGGACAGCAGCGCTGCATCGTTCGGCGTCGGTGCGCGCATCGGCTGGGAACTCGACTTCTGGGGCAAGTTCAGGCGCAGCATCGAGGCCGCGGACGCGGGCTACTTTGCCAGCATCGCGCAATACGACGACGTGCAAGTGCTGATGGCGGCGCAGGTGGCGGGGCTGTACGCCTCGATTCGCACCACGGAGGCACGCCTGCGGATCGCCCGCGAGAACGCCGCGCTCCAGAAGCGCAGCCTGGACATCACGGAACTGCTGTTCAAGAGCGGCAGCGATTCTGAACTCGACGTACAGCAGGCCAGGGCCCAGTACCTGGGCACGCTCGCCACCATTCCTCAGCTGCAGATCGTCCTGCGACAGGCCCAGAACGCGATGAGCACATTGCTGGCCCGTCCTCCCGGTCCGCTGCCAGAGATGGAAGCCGGCCGGGATGTCATCCCGCAAGCCGAACTGGGGGTCATCGTGGACCTGCCGGCTGACCTGCTGCGCCGCCGGCCCGATGTCCGGGCCGTCGAGATGCAACTGGCCGCCCAGTCCGCCTTGATCGGGGTGAGCGCCGCCGACCTGTATCCCGCGATCTCGCTGGTAGGTTCGCTGGGCCTGTCGGCCACGTCCGTGAGCGGCTCGCCCAATGTCCTGAGCTGGGCCGTCGGGCCGAGCCTGGTCTGGAACGTCTTCGATCATGGCCGGCTTACGGACACCGTGCTGGTCCAGGATGCGCGTTTCCAGCAAATCTACGAGCAGTATCAGGGAGTGATCCTGGGCGCGGCGCGCGAAGTCGACGACGCGGCCGTCTCCTTCGCCCGGACGAAGGAGCAGATCGCGCTCCTCGTGGAATCGGTCAAGGCCGCGCGGCGCTCGCTCGACATCGCGACGCTCCAGTATCGCGAAGGACTGACCGACTTCCAGCGCGTCCTCGACTCACAGCGGACCTTCTTCAGCCAGCAGGAGTTGCTCGTGGCCAACCAAGGCAGCCTGACGCAGAGCCTGATCGCCCTCTACAAGGCCATGGGCGGTGGCTGGGAAGAGGCGCGCAGCCGGCCCGTGCTGGACGACGCTACCCGCGAGACCATGGGCCAGCGCAGCGATTGGAAGAGCCTGCTGGCGGCCCCGCTGCCCGCGCCCGCCACCGACACCATTTCCCCCTCTCCTGGAACCCGCCGACCATGAGTTCACAACCCACCTCGCCGGCGCCATCACCTGCCCCGATCGCCGATGCGCCGGCCTCGCCACCGCCGCCCGAAGCCGGCAAGGGGGCCCGTCTTGGTGCCGTGGTCGTGCTGGCGCTGATCCTCCTCAGCCTGGTCTGGTACTTCGTCTCGGACCGACTGACGCCGTACAGCAACCAGGCCCGGGTGCAGGCTTTCGTGGTGCCGGTGGCGACGGAGGTGGCGGGCAAGGTTCTGAAGGTGCACGTGAAGAACAACGACGAGGTTCAAGGCGGCGCACCCCTGTTCGACATCGATCCGACCCAGTATCGGATTGCGCTCCAACGCAGCCGCTCGGACTACGAAACGGTGCGGCGTTCGGTCACGGGCTCCACATCGAGCGTGGAGGCGGCCCGTGCCGGCCTGCAGGCCGCCGTGGCGGGCCATGTCTATGCCCGCCAAGATGCTGCCCGGCTGGAGCAGATCTTCAAGGAGGATCCTGGCGCCATTTCCATCCGACGCGTACAGAGTGCGCGCGCCAGCCTGATTCAGGCCGAGGCAAAGGAAAAGTCGGCCGAGGCCGACCTGCGCCGCGCGCAGGAAGCAGCCGGCGAGAGCGGAGAGAACAACGCGCAACTGATCAGTGCCCGCTCGGCGATCGAGAAGGCCGAGCTCGACCTAAAGCGCACCAGCGTGGTCGCACCGGCCCGCGGCCGCGTGACCGACCTGCGCACGGACGTCGGCCAGTTCGCGCAGGCCGGGACGCCCGCGATGACCCTGATCGCCATGCACGACCTTTGGATCAGCGCCGACATGACCGAGAACAATCTCGGCAACATCAACCCGGGCGACCCCGTAGCGATCGTGCTCGACGTAATGCCGGGTCAGGTGCTGAAGGGGCGCGTCCGCAGCTTGGGCAGCGGCGTGGGCTCGGGCAAGCAGGCCCAGCCTGGCACCCTCCCCACGATCGACAACAGTCGCGACTGGCTGCGCCAGGCCCAGCGCTTCCCGGTGGCGATCGAGTTCGATCAGGCGGAGATCGAGCGATTGCGTGGGGTGCGGATCGGCGGCCAGGCCGAGGTCTTGGTCTACACCGGGGACCATCCCTTCATGAACTGGCTCGCGTCCCTCTACATCCGGCTGATGAGCTACCTGTCCTACCTCTACTGACCGCGACCATGAACCGGGCTGACAAGGCGGTGCTGCGCTTGGCTATCGGCCTCGGCCTGGCCGTTCTGATCGCTTACGGGATGGCGCTGCCGGCACCCTTCGTTGTCTGCGTGATGACGGTGCTGCTGCTGTGCAAGCCCGGGCCGCCGATCCCCTTCGTCAAGGGTGCAGTGCTGGCCATCGTCATCGGCGCATTGCTGTTGGCCGGCGTGCTCATGGTGCCGATCCTCGAGCACTATGCCCTCGCGGGCATATTGCTCACGGGCGTGTTGCTTTACGCCGTCTTCTGCGCCGGCGCGCGCCGGGCCAGCCCGATGACGATCATTCTGGTGATCGCTTTCACCCTTATTCCCGTGGCGGGCGTGGCGGATCAGGCCCTGGTCTCGATCCTCAGTGTCGCCCTGGCGGTGGGGCTCGGTACCGGAGTCTTCGTGGCCGGCATGTCGCACGCGCTCTTTCCGGATGCTCCGCTTCCCTCCCCTATGCAGCCGGCGCCGGCCCCCGTCAGTCCCGAAACCGCGAACTGGACAGCCTTGCGCGCCACGCTGGTGGTCATGCCCGTGTTCGTACTGGCCCTGAGCAACCCGAGCTTCTACCTCGCGGCCATCATCAAGACGGTGACACTGGGTCAGCAGGCAAGTTCGGCGAACGCCCGCACGGCCGGGCGGGAACTGGTGGGATCGACGCTCATGGGCGCGGCAATGGCAGCGGTTCTCTGGATCGGCCTGACGCTGCGTCCGAATCTTTGGATGCTGATGCTGTGGATGGCCGCCGCCGCGCTCTGGGCTGGTGCGCGACTGTTCGGCCTCAAGGCGACATCGTTTTCGCCATCCTTCTGGAGCAATGCCCTCGTGACTATGCTGATCTTGCTGGGCCCCGCCATCGAGGACAGCGCCAGCGGCAAGGACGTCTACAGCGCTTCCGCTATTCGCGTGGGCCTGTTCATCGCGGTGGCGCTTTATGCCTGCGCCACGGTGTGGGCGCTCGAGCGCTGGCGCAACCTCTGGTACGGGCCCTGCGGCGCACGTGGCGATCCTGCAGCAGTTGATGAAACATTCTGAAGAAAAATCCCACGTGTGCTTCATCGTCGTTCTCAGGTCGGTCTGGCCCATCGGCGTCGCCACGACCGGGCTAGGTAGCCACTCGCCGCTGCGCACTACCGCGACGAAAACCAAGAGATCTCATTGAGCCCTACCCACCTTCGCCAACGACCGAGGGAACTGGAGTCGCTGCGGGACCTGTGTCGGCTTTTCCTATCCAGATCACACCGGGACCCATCCAGGGTCAGTCCGTCTCGTTCGAAGAGGTGATCGGTGCCATCAAGGCACCTCAGGACTGGAAAGTTTTCAATCGCACATTGATTGGGGGCTGGCGACTACTTGCTGGAAAGGGGAAGTCCGCGTTTGGGCGACGTGCGGCTCTCTTGCGGCGAGATGGTTCGAGCACCCGATGGAAAGGGTAGGCGATCTGTTCTTCGCTGAATCTCGATCTGTTCATCAGTTCTACTTCCTGCCCTCACGGGCGGTGTCGAAAAAAAACCACCTTACGTCTAGTTCTGAAGAATCCGGAATTCGGGGAGGCGTCACAACAGCAAGACACGTCGATCCACTTGAAACTTGAAGTTCGGGAGCTAAGCTAGGACCATGGACCCGGTGAGGGTGCACCCGACGACTCGATCTGCGAGTTCGCCGAGACACACACCGTCCGGGCCGCTGCATTGCGTCGAGCTGAACGGCTCTGGCTTGCAGCAGTGATGTTGGACCGCATGACTGAGGCCGGCAAACTCGGCTCCACTGGGAGAACTTGTCCCGCAGGTTCGACCGGCTAACTGTGCTCAACCTCCGAGGCAAGGCGCGCCCAGGGTGCGGCTATGGACTGGCCCCACGATCCTTCTTTGTATCCGCCCTACTTGCAGGCCGCCATCCGCAAGGGTATCGGCTTGGGCGAAGGCGCTGCATATGTACCGTGGGTCAAAGTCCCCGACTTCGGTTCACGAGGCACTTGCTCGAACTTCGAAGGGATCAGGATAGATCGACCGTATCACTTCTTGTCGTCCAAAGAGGCAACTTACTTCCTGTTGGAAGAACGCAATCCCGAAAACTCGGATATCCAGGAGCAGTATCCAATCTTGGACATCCAAAGCACGATGCGCCTATGTGCCCAGCTAGGGGTGTCACACCCCTATAATGGAAGGGCCCCAAGGCCATTTACCATTGACTTCGTCATTAGCAGGCGCAATGGCCGAAAGACCACTCCTCTGGCGCGGAGCATCAAGACGCCAAGCGACTTGGCCGACCCGGAAACGGTGCAGCGCCTCAAGGTCGAGCATCAGTGGTGCTCGCAGGTCGGCATCGACTGGGCGAGCGTAGACACCCAACATTTTACCCGGGAACTCCTCAGCAGTCTGCGATTCATCCGTCAATGGTTCGTAGATCGATACACGCCGAGAGAAGAATCTGCGAAACGTTTTGCCGAAGCATTTCAATGCGGCTTCGAGATGGCAACGCCTCTTGAAGAACTCATCCAAAAGGCAGCGCGCAGAAGTCGCCAACGTGACGGAGTAAGCCTGTTCCGGTACTGCGCCTGGTCCAACCTGGTCAAACTGGACCTTCGGCGCCCAGTCAGCTTGGATCATTCCGTGATCCTTCTGCCATGAAACTAGACGGCTTGATCCCTGCAGGCACAAGCACCCTCGCCGAAGGCCTGCTGGTGCGGTACAAGGGCCGCGACGCAGGGCCGCCCCTTCGCATCACCCAAGTCTTCAAGGCTAGCGTCTACGCGATGGCGTATACGACTCCCTCCGGAGCGCGAAACGCCAGGAAGCCACATCATCTGAGTCGACGTGATGTCGAAGCAGACTTGAAGGCTGGCAAGGCCGGGCTCTTCAAGATCGAGCTCCCTGGCGAGTTGCACCGAACGCACCCAACCCCGAACAGTTCGGAGGACCCACGAAGCAGGCATCGGGAAGTTCCTGAACAGACAATCGACGTCGTGTCAGGGTGGATCGCGCCGCTCGTTAGGAAGTTCGACGTCGAAAGCAATCTAGAACGCGTTCAGTTCAAGGCACTGATTCAGAAACGAGCTGACGAGCTCGGGATGAGCTTCACGACGTTGCGTCGGATGCTGCTGCGCTTTTACTACTTCGGAAGGGTTCCCGCGGGGCTGGCACCGCTGGTCTCTGGTCCCGATCCTGGAACGGGAACAACCCGCGGAACGAAGGCCAAATCTCTGCCCCGACGGCGGGGCCGCCAAGAGGTACTGACAGCGCGGCTTGGCAAGAATACTTTTGTCGTCGATGAGGCAGACGTGGACGACATGATCAAGGCCGTCAAGAGGTGCGCCCGGAAGAAGTCGGATCTCGTCTACGCACACGACGAATATATGAAGAGTGAGTTCGCGAAGCGGCATCCAGAAGCCTACGAGGACTACATCAACAAGCGGTGCGTGTTGCCAGTGACTGAGCGTCAGTTCTCCATGTACGCCAAGGCACACGCCGCGTACGAGAAAGAAGTGTCAAACAACATTCCTGCATTGGCAGCGAACGACCCTGGGACATCCGTCCACGCGAGCGGCCCCGGTGAGATCTCCGAAATCGACGCCACCGGAGGACGGGTCGACATCGTCGGAAAAGATGCATCTGGCGAGCCCGTTCTCCTCTACCGGCCATGGATCTACCTCATGATCGATCGATGGAGTCGGTTCATCATGAGCGTGTACGTTACTCTGGGCGCGCCGTCGTGGGAAGAACTCAAGTATGTCCTGCTCCTCGCATTCACCCCCCGGATTGCGCGATTTCGATGTCTGGGGATCGAGGTTGATGAGATCCGTTGGCCCCGCGGCCGCATACCTTTCGCGATCGCGCATGACAGGGGAAGCGACTTTCAATCGATTGCTAACCTGAAAGCCTCGGTAGAGCAGCTGCGCATCGAGTCTCTCACCATGCCGCCGCTGACTCCGAACGCAAGATTGATTGAGCGGGCCATCCGTGAACTCAAGAGGAATATGGCCAGGAGCGGCTTGAGTGGTGTCTTTGCCGAACGTCCTATAGACCCCAAGTCGAAGCGCACGGCCAAAACTGCTCGGAGGGCTGCCGCCAGTTGCCTCCGAGACGTCTACAGGTGCGTGCTAAAGGTCGTAGATGCAGAAAACAACAAGCCCCATACGGCTCTTAAAGACAATCTTCAATTGATCCAAGCCGGCGTTCCGCCCATACCTGTCAAGGCCTATCTGTGGGGGTCCGAACATATCACCGGTGCTCGCGTCTCATCGCTCTCTGAGAAGGATCTGATGCGCATGTTACTTTCCGTCGGAAGGGGATCGATCGCCAAGAGCCGACTGAAGTTTGAGAAGCGCATGTACCAGCCTGTCGATCGAGAGGCACTCGCTCTCGCTAGCAACTCCACAGCTCGGCCAAGAGGCGTAGAGGTTCGATACGACAAGACCTTCTGGGATGAGATCTACGTCGTTACCACGACTGGACAGTGGTCGCTGTGGCGAATGGTTGATGCCGACAGACAGCAGACCAAAGGGGTCCTGAAGGAGGAGGTAGAGGCGCTGGATAAGCAAGGCGCGTTGCTGTGGGCGACGGCCAAGAACGACAGCAAGATCGAACGAGTTTCAGCACGGCCGACGAGAACCGCACCTGCTCGGCATCCCGCGCGACATGGGAGTCGGGAGGAGACCCAGGCGCGACGACGCAGTCAGACACGCGAGATGAAGGAATCCTTGACTGGCCGAGAAACGGCCGAGCTCGAGAGTCCGCATCCCTCGAGGGGGAAGTCATCCAAGCCGAGTTGGAGAGATCTAGAAAAGGCGGAGCGCCTCAAGATCATTGCCAGGACAAGCAGCCGGAGAGCGTCATGATTATCTATCAGTCTACCCCTGCCGAATACAAACCAACAGGCGTGCGAAAGTATGACGGTAACGCCTACATAGAGGCACTTCCATTGTTGGAGGAGACGAAGGACGAGATCTTGGACCGCATCGCGTACTACCCGCCCGAGTTCACGGAGGCGGACAGGAGGAAAGGTGATCTGGTCCGGATCGCCGAACTGGCACGGATTGGATCGTTAATCTATGCCTTCGCCGAGTACCGCCGTGCGGCTACCGCCGCGACGATCAGTATCCGTGACGCATATTTGTGCCGGAATCCATTTACCGTCGAAGGTCAGCGACGCCGCACGATGATCGCGACCCTGAACGGTCCAGATGCATTCGATGCGATGGCCTTCAAGTCGAGTGCGAAGGGCCAGTTGATCATGGCCGTTACCGGAAGCGGAAAAACGACGCTCGGCGGAGGAATCTTTGCACCTTACTGCCACGTGATCGAGCACGCGGAGTATAGAGGACACCCGTTCAGATGCAGGCAAATTCCCGTCATCCCGATGGCGGTGATGCACGACGCATCGCTGCTGAGCTTTTGCGTTCAATTCTTCGAGACGATCGACAGAATCCTTGGAAACACCCATTACGCAAAGGAAGCCAAGGCCGTTCGCACGATTGCATTGATGGCTCTCCTGATCCACAAGGTCGCCAATGCCGTATCTCTTGGATTGATCTTCATCGATGACGTCCATCACCTCAGGGCCGCTAAGGGGAAGCAGGCAGATATGGTCCTCAATCTACTTAGTCAGATTCTTGAGATCGCCGGCGTTTCGCTGATGCTATCTGCAACTCCAGCGCTCGAACCGGTGATCGCCCAAAGCGTAAGGAACATCAGGAAGCTTGCCTCGGGCGGTACGAGCAAGTTTCCTGTCATGCGTCGCAACGATCCGCAATGGATCGCGCTAGCCACCGCCCTGTGGAGATACCTGATTGTGCGACGTCCTGGTCCGCTCACGGAAGACATCCTCGATGCATGGCACAACTGCAGCGGCGGCAACCCGGCTTTCACTGCGATGAGCTTCACGTTTGCACAGATACAAGAGATCGGAGACCGGGAGTTCATCGACGAGCTTTCTTTCCAAAGGGTAGCTGAAACAGAGATGATCCTCCTGAAGCCCGCGATCAAGGCGCTGCTTTCGGGAAAGGCCGAGGATCTGCAGAGGTTCGACGACCTGGTTCCCAAGAGCGGTCTATTGGAGCTGCAGGATCAGCTCGGATGGGCACACGAAGCTCCGGAGACCGCTGAAAATGAACCTGAGTTCCCAGAATTGGATGAAGCGGAAGGACCGCCTGCTGCACGGAAGTCGAAGGCGCGCACGACGCAGTCAAAGGCAAAGGCAAAGGCAAAGGCGAAGCCGAGGACGAAGGGGAAAGCCATAGCGAAGCCCGGCGCCAAGACAGAGCCAGGTTCGAAGTCAAGACGTAGGCCGCCCAATTCCGGAGGCCTCCCAACAGTCCAGCCTTCGTTCTGACAGCCACCGACCATGAACTCGCCGAACCCCCTGCCCTATGCGACCCAGCATATGGATGACGAGACCCTCTATGGCTACCTGGGCCGCGTCAACGCGTACAACTGCGCGGGTTCCAGTGGACGGTTTTTGCGGGCCATCTTTGGAGACTCAAAGGCCGTCTCCAGTGCGGATCTTCCTTCAAGGCTCATCGCGATGTTGGAACGCTGGCCCGAAGTCAGCCCCTACCCGTCGGTTGCCGAGGTCATCGAAAACGCGACCCAGTATCCGTACCATCGTCCGTTCATTCCCACCGAGCGTTGGAATGAGTTGGTTCGACGCGCGACGGACGGGCCCGGAAGCTCACTGAAAACCTGGCTCGGGCTGGTGGCTCAACGGTTCTCCGCCACGACGACTTTTCGCTCTTGCGTTGAATGCGACCGGCTATCCTGGGACGCCGAAGGCGTCCTTTACTGGCACCGCTCCCACTTACTGCCGGGCGTGGTCATCTGCCCCGTCCATCACACCCCGCTCGTGGAGCATTTCATCCAAAGCAAGGACAGTGCACGCAGCGCGCTTCGACTTCCGCCGTTGTCCGGATCGCCCGTTGTGATTGCTCGTTCGGCGCTCGGCCCTTTGACCAACTTCGCCGTTACGTCCTACGATGTTCTGCGCTCATCATCAGAGCCCATGGGAGACCAATGCACCCCGACCTATCTCGCAAAGCTGAGGGATATGGGGCTTTGCAACGGCGCAGGACGCATAAGGTGGCCGGAGCTTTCATCACTTGTCGTGGAAGCGAATCGCGGCTTCCACACCTGGGCCCTAGGAGGACGAATCACAGAGCGCACGGGCACTGTCCTGAGATGGATCTACGCGCTTCTTCGAGGCCGGCCGGAGAAGCTATCTCATCCGGCGACGCACATTGTTCTCATCAACCTTCTCTTCGGGTCGTTCGACGCCTATCAGGCGGCCGCGGGCGTTGTCGCCGCTGAAGCCGTCGATGACCCGCCGAGGCGACCGCTTGGCCCCGGTCCTGTCGCCCGTCTTGACAGCGGCGACTGCAACGTAAGTTGTCGGAAGGCGGCGACCGCACTCGGTGTTTCTGTGACCACGGTAGTCAAACGCCGACGCGCCCTCGGCCTTCCGATTGCGGAACGTCGCAAAACACTGACACCTGATCGGATCGCGTTCGTCCGGCGGCAACTCGGCTCCGGAGCCCTTCCTGCGATAGTTGCTCAGGAAGCGCATCTTTCCCCGAGCTCGGTGTACCGGATTCGCTCTTCGATGGTTCTAAACCCTCCGGCAGGCGCGAGGTTCCCCCGTGCCGAGATGGTTCGCGTGTATCGCAAGAGGTGGACAAACACGGGGCTGATGTCGTCGGCCGTCAAGCAGCGCCGCATGATTGACGGCGCGGCCTATGCGTGGCTCTATCGTCACGACCACGAGTGGCTTACGGTCGGACCGGGACATCCACCGCCGCCACCTAGCCGCAATGTGCGGCGCTTCAGGATTGACTGGGAAGAGCGCGACGAGAGTTACGCGCGGCGTATCGCCGCTGTATCGGGGGAGGAGCGCGCCCGGGAACCCAGGATCAGACTATCCGTTTCGGCGCTGATTCGGGTGACGGGGCCACAGAGCTCGATACGAGCCCACTTGTGTCTCCTTCCGCGCACCAAGGAAGCGCTCCGAATCAATTCGGAAAGCATTCGCGACTTCCAGAAGCTTCGCTATTTCCGAGCCGCAGCGAGTCTGGCCAATCATGACGGCGCATTCCCGCAATGGAAGGCTCTGAAGTTGGCCGGCCTGCACCAGCCGCCGCCAGCCGACGACGTCAAGCCTGAAAGGACGGGGTAGATGCATGCTAGCCTTCCCGCAGATGCCCGAGTCGGATACGGATGAACTTGCGGGCAGCTACTTTTCTCGCATAGCAAATGAGAACGCCGTGCGATCCAGGCTCGCGTTTCTGAGGTGGCTCGGGTGCGCAAAAAACCTCAGCGAGGCCCAGATCATGGACGTCAGCGACTTGACTCCGACTTGGATCGCGCTAGCGGAAACGTTGGAGATCGGCCTTGACGACCTCGTTCGGCGGTTCAGCACAAAGCCTTACTGGGCTTGCTTCTATAGAAGAAATCCCCACCCAAGGTCAGATATCGGGATCCTGTCGCGGCCGCCCACGGACCAATCTCTTCTCCTAGCGATATCGCACACACGATTGCATCTCAGAATCTGCCCTGAGTGTCTTGTCAAGGATTGGGAGAGCCCCAGGGGCGTACCGATTCTTCGTCGAAGTCACCAGCTTCCAAGCTCGCTGGTTTGTTGCATACACGGCGCGAGACTTCTCCATCAATGTCCTGGCTGCAGGAAAGTACTCGTCCCAAGGTTGGAGCTAGTCCATCTTCCGCAGCGTTGCGAGAGCTGTGGATACGACCTACGGAGCCACCGCGAGCAGCGGCTGGGTGACCTCTCGCCCTTCCTCAGGCTAGCGCTCTTTGAGCGGGAATGCCTGCACTCGACGTTCGCACCCAGACTTGCAAGCGATGCCGCGGCGTTTATTACGATGGTCTGTCATGAACGAAACCTCACTCCGATCGATATGCTCCGTGAGAACTTCGGAACCCAGATCAGTTCTTGGCGGCGCAGATCTGAGATAGCCGAATTGAGACGAATAAACCTCTGGGAGGCAACCATGCCGACTCTCTGCGCCTGCCTAGTAGCTCTCGGATTCACTCACGAATCCGCACAGAAGGCGATCAACCAATCTGCACCCGAAACGCTCGCGCCGAGCAAAGCGACCGGCAGAATCGAGAGCATCTCACAGGCGCGCAATATCGTGCTCGCAAAGATTCGTTCCGGAGGACGCGTTACCTGGACCAGCCTCCAGCACGGATCGCGGTATCTTTTTTGGTTTCTTTTGTTGGCCGATCGTGCATGGATAGAAGGGAAGCTCGGACCGCGCCCTCGCGCGGGTCGGCGAGTGCCGTCGGTGCGCAAGGACCGAAAAGAAATCCTCAGTTCCTCTTCGGAAGAGAGGCGTCGAGCAGCATCTGCGAGAGCAAGCTATCGAGATCGAGAGTGGTTGCAAGCCATCCTTGCGAACCGTCGCGACGAGCAGAGCAAACAGCGCCCTCTTGCTCGGGACGCGGTGCTCAGGGCTTCGATCAGTAAGGCAATGACTGAACTATTCGCAAGATCAGGTCGCCCGATCAAGTTCACTATCCAACGGGCGGCCGCGGCAGTCGGCATGAACAGAAACAGTATCAGGACCCTGAATCGGCGAGACCCGCAACCTCGCGACACGCTATTTGAGTCACCCAGCCACTATCGTCTGCGCGTCCTGTTGTGGATGATGAACGAACTGGCCCAACTGGAACGGCACGTGATGCCTAATCGCCTCCTCAAAAAGGCGCGGGTGAACGCCGGTCCGACAGAACGCTTCTGGGCTGCAAGCATTGTCTACCTCTTCGGCCCCCCAAGCAGCAGCGAGACGACGTAGCCAGTCGTTCTCCAAATTTCGCCGACGGCGTGGGAGAGGATTGCGTCTACTATGAGGCACGACACACCTGCGGATCAACTTCGAGCATCTCAGCCGGGGGATCGCTTTCGAACACGGTCCTCTCACACGGGCGGAGCCTGCTCAGTGGCAGCTCGCGTCATACAAGGCCTCCATGCTTGATTGATCGAAGAATGTTCTGCACTCGTTCTAGGCCACCGGCACTGGTAAACTCTGCCGGCGTTTGACCTCCCAGGAGGACATGCGGCTTGCGTTACCAAGCGTCGGCTCCGTTTCCGAAGACCTCTCTGGCGAGATCGAGCAGCTCCTTATTGCCATGACCTCCCCCGACGCCCGACGACGAGTCGACCTCGACCAACAGTCTTGGGTTGAAGGCCTTGTTCTCGAACTCTCCGTGCCAGTTCAAATAGCCACGCGGGTTTGAGATCACCCGGCAGTTCCCCACCTGGTAATCGAAGCTGTCGTGCGTATGCCCGTGCACCCACAGCAAGGGCACCTCAAAAAACTCCGACCGCATCTCGCTGACGAAGCCGCCGGAGCACCAATCCTCAGCATACCGCGCTGCCAGCGAATTGCGATGGGGTGCATGGTGTGTCACCACCACCGTTGGCCCTTCGAACGGCTCGGCGAGCTTCCTGCGAAGCCACGAGCGATGCCGCCGATGAATCAGCAAGGTATCCGTCGGCACCAGACGCCGGGACCCACGCGAGTTTGATGCGTGCAGGTCATCAATTCGGATCGCTGAATAGTCGGCCAGGTAGCGCAGGCTTTCCATCATCGAGCGATGCCGATCAGACAGCAACCGCACTGGTTGTCCCGGAAAGCCCGGGCTATCGATCCGCAAGCGAAAGTCGGTCCACAACGTGCAGCCCAGGAAGCGGACGCCTGCGATCACCACCTCGTCGCAGTCGAGGAAATGAATGCCCTGCGCTTTCGCTTGGCGCCGCATCTCCGCTGCCTCTTGAGCGAGCACGGACTCGTAGTACTCATGATTACCGGCGATCTGCACGACAGGCTTGTCACCAAAACGCGCCGGGTCTCGCAGCCAACGCGCGACCGCCCGACCAGGCGCGACGATGTCTCCCGCCAATATGGCCACGTCGTAGTCCAGACCCTTCGGTGCCTCGAATGTCTCGAATTCGGCGTGAAGGTCAGACAGGATGAGCAGCT
Organism: Variovorax sp. J31P179; assembly: GCF_030316985.1. Lineage (NCBI taxonomy): Bacteria > Pseudomonadati > Pseudomonadota > Betaproteobacteria > Burkholderiales > Comamonadaceae > Variovorax > Variovorax sp. J31P179. The sequence continues at coordinate 14,770 of NZ_JASZYL010000005.1, forward strand.
TCATGTCCGTTACCTCAATGAGCATGGGTGACAGCAGCCGCCAGCACTCGCCCCGTAAGCAGGCCGCGCTCCAAGGCAGTACGCGGCGTCAGTCCTGCGAGAGATTCGGCGGGGCTTTCCAGAAAGGAGAGGAGCTGCCAGCTGTCTGTGGTGCCAAGTGCTTCCAGAAGATCTTCGAGGACAAGCCATATTTCCGGCTGAAACTGCCACTTCGGCAATCGGAGCACGCCCTTGGCGTCTACCACCCCGATGCACTGACTGCGCCTAGACCAACTTAGAACGTCCAAAGGATTGACATCCAGCAGCTTCGCAGCCTGGTCTACCGTTAGCATGTCCGCCGCTGCTAGCCGGACAGCTCGGGCCTGAGCTCCAGCTTTCAGGAGGTCCTTTGTCGTACGAACCGCTGCATAGGGGCCGTATGGCCTGCCTCGGGATCCAGGTGGTTTCATGGCGCCTCCCCGGCTCAGTGCAACACCACCTTCGGCCCGTCTTCGTCGAGGACGTCCGCAGGCAAATCCGAGGTCTTCAGATACCTCCGGTCGTTGACGATGGCGCGCGCCACGGCGCCCTGTACCGCCTTTCGGATGGCGCGAGGCGTGAGGTGAGCGAGCCGATACGCCAACCGCGGCTCCGGCGGAAGGAAACCCGGCACCGAGAGCTTTTCGACAGTTCGCGCGGCCACGACCTGCGCAATCTGGATGGCGTGTGCTCCGCGGGGAAGTGGGATCTCGAACTCCGTGAACCTTGATCGCAGCGATTCCGGGATCCTATTTGGATCGTTCGAGGCCGCAATGTAGATGGCCAAGCTGGCATCAAACGTGATGTCCAGCGCGGCATCGCGAGCGGTCGCCGCTGTGAACGGCTCCAACAGGGAGTGGAGCGGTTTGAGCGGGTCATACGCCGAGTTCGCCGGAGCTTTGTCCAGTTCGTCGATCAGAAAGACCGGGTTCGCGTACCTCCCCAGGACGATTTCCTCGAACACCGCGCCTGGGCATGCGGTACTCCAATGACGTTCAGTGCCGAGGAGCAAGGATGTCGTTTGGGCGTTCTCCATGGTTTGGCGCCGCAGCGAAGTCCCCAAGGCAAGCGCCAGATCGTTTGCATAGTGGGATTTCCCGATCCCAGGCGGCCCCCATAAATGAAGCGGAGGGATCCAGAGAGGCCCCTTACTGCTCATCGAAAGCGCCACGTGTTCGACAACGAAGTCGGTGACAACCAGAAAGTGTGGGTGGCATGCACGCAAGTTCGCTACCGCCCGGGCCCACCGATCTGGATTACGAGCGGGATTGGCAACCTCTCTGAGCGCGCCGAGCGACTTCACCCTCTCCATGAGCTCAAGCTCGCGCTTGTGTTCGTCTCTGTTTCGCACGGTGGCCGTCTTGGCGAGCACACGCAGGACCTCTTCAGCTTTCAGTACGGGGTGGCGTCGCGTCCGGTCGCGGCGCGCCATCCCGCGCTCAAACTGCTTGATGAAGGAGAGTTGGTCGCCTGGTCCTGCAGGCAACTGGGCGGTACGTGCGACAGCGGCCCTCGTTGCGTCCCGGTCGGCCCGCAATCGTTCCAGGGTCGGGACGCGCCTATCCTCCTCGCGAGCTCGGGCCAGTCTTCGACGCTCCTCGAGCAGGCGCCATTGCAGCGCGATAGGGAGCAAGAGCTCCACGCCCTGATACGAGTCCTCAAATGCCTCGGTGCGATACAAGGCGAAGCCCTCCGGATTGTCGGAATCGCCCCCTCCGGACGTTCTTCGGCGAATCGTGTTCACGATGGATTCGCCTCCCACTCGATCGCCTCCCTCCAAAAGCCTTCGAGGCCTTCTTCACCACAGCGCGCCAGGGCCCTCGGCCCGTGCAGGCTGCACAACGTGAGCTCAGTTCCAAAATAGTTGGCGGCTTCGGCGCGCCGCCCGCATACCATGCAAGCAGTGCTCGTCACACGTTCGGCCTCGAGTACGACGCGATCCACCTCGGGCGCTAGGTCGGCGGCAACATCGTAGGCTGCAAACAGCATGGCTCGGCGGGAATCGCCCTCGAGGTTGACCACGAACGTTCGAAATTCGCCCAACACATACAAGAAGAGCCCGCAGCCTTGGTCGGCTCGAAGCTGGACCCAGCGAAAGCCAAGTTTGCCGGGAGGTAGGAGCCGGTCGATCTGCTCGCACGCGCGGCCCAGAATCGGCGTCCAGCCGCGATAGAAGGTCAGGCCTACGTGGTCGCCTTCGAACATGTACGGAAAGCGCGCTTTCAAAAGAGCACCGTTCATGCTGGTCACTCCTTCGCGGCCGTGCAGGCGATCAAACCTCCGACGACGCCGTGAGCCCGACAGCTCGGGGGACGTCGTCGTTGCTCCAATACTCAGGCGCGTCGGTCCGCGTTGCGTCGCGCGAGACTCGAAACCCCGCTGCGATCTGCCGATGTCGTCGACTACGACGCGTTTGTCCCTCGCACCGACCGCCATGCACCTTGTATCTTATACGCTGGTGCCTAAAAGCTCAAGAATTTGTGGTAACGGACTGGGCTTCAACAGCATCCGGTTCACCGACCATGCCCAAGCATCTGCACACGTGCCCTAGCATTTTGAACCCGATAGGCTGGTGCGCAAAAGCACGCAAGAGGCGAGATTCGTCTCATGCGTTCCGACCAGGATCCGGCGTTGCTCCGGGCATTTGCAGCCGAGCTGAAAGCTCGCAGGTTGGCGCTCGGACTCAGCCAGGACAAATTCGCTCTCATGGCGGAGATCCATCGGACCTTTGTGGCGAAAGTGGAGCGAGCTGTGGCGATGCCCTCGCTGTCGAGCGTCTATCGCATCGCCGAGGGGCTCGATGTCGATCCGGCCGAGTTGATCACCGCCGTTTCAAAAAGGTACATGAAGGAACTTCGCAGCGCCGCATCGGTGGTACCCACTCGTACATCGTAGGAAGGGTCGCGCGAGATAACGCTGCGAGAGGCCGGATTACAGGTCGCTGGGCCCGCATCACCATGGCGGCTCCCCCATGGATTCGTCCAATCCACCGAGGCGGTGCCTCACGAAACTCGCTACGTCTCGAGCAAGCTGAAGCGGCTCTCGGTTCGCGCTCCTACGCAACATCGGTAAGCGAACGATCATCGCCGCCTTCAATCCGCGCCAATAGTCCGTTACGAAATCAGCCTTTCGTCAAATTGTTCAGGAATTTGCCGCACAGGCAAGGCGGGACGACGTAGCGGACCACCGACTTGCATCAAGCTTGCGGGCTCCCGTAGCGCAGCTTTCCATCTACCACGCTGATCACGTCGCTGGTTTGCAGTCGGTCTATGAGCAACTGCACTTTTTGAGGCACGGGCGCGGGGCCGAACTTCGTTTGAATATGGCGCTTCAAGGCCGTCAAGCTCTTGGGCCGGTTTGGAGCCTTGAAGTCTTTGAGAAGGGCTCGATACATTGCGATCGGGAGCTTCTCCGCAGACTTTACGCTCGCGGGCAACCGCTGTGCGCCGGGCCCTTGGTGCGTTGCCGAAGAATTCTGACTTTGCGTGGCCTGGGCGTTCGCGATGACCTTCTTCTTAGGAGCCGCTGTAGATTTCGGCTTCTTCCCTGGTCCAGGCACATTCTCCTTTGAGAAGCTGCTGACCAGCTTGGTCACAACCGGCAGTGAGTTCATGCGGCGCACAGAAAATGCAAGCGTTCGTGCATGGGCAATCGGCGGGTCGTAGCCGGTGTCCTTGGCAAGAACGACAAAGCGGCACGATGGGTGTTTGGCCGCCAGATAGCCGAGGTAGAACACCAAGTGGAAATCCAGTGAGTTCGAGCCTGTGCGTGAGATTGGGATGAGCGTCGATCGCGGGCTGTCGACTTCGAAGCCCGCCTTGCGTTTGAGCTGGTTCGGGCCATAGAAGACCCATGCTTCTCCGGCATCACCGAGCCAGGCCTCAACCTCCTTTGGGGAAGGCTGGACGTTTTCCAGATCTACCAGCAAGTGGACGCCGGTCGCCATGCCTATGCCGTGCCGCGACAGCGGGGGTAATCCGAACAACCCCAGAATTCCTGTCCGGCGTTGGCGCCCTTCTTCGCGGTACGTCGAACCATCGACTGGGCGCACCTTGGGCACATCGGAGCGACTAGCTTCGCCGCGTTGGGCCGCGGGTCGACAGGTACTCCTGCGGGGTGTTCCCCAGACTGACCAGCGACACCACCACCCTTAGCCTGCCGGAGCAACTGGTGCAGTTTGGGGCCATCGACGAGTCGAACGTTGCGCCCGCGCGCAAACTCCTCCGCCTCGGCGGTGAACCGGCCTGAGGTAACGACGAACCCACCTGCGGCACCTTTCGCTGCCATGACGCCATACAGCTCTCGCACCACGGGTACGCCGACCTTGAAGGCGCGCCATTGCTTGCACTGCACGAGGTACAACTCACCGCCTTGGCGAAGGACCAGATCGATGCCGTCGTCGGGGCCTGGCTTGTGGTTTTCCGCAACGGTGTAGCCCTGCAGGCGGAACCCCTCGCCCACGAGCATCTCGAATTCACGCCAACTCATTCCATCCAAGCCGCCAGCGGCATCGGAACGCGTCGCGCTATCCATCAAAGATTGACGTTTTGCCCGCCGCCAGATCGAAAGCGCAGAACCTGCGATGCAGATGAGTGGCACGATGAATTGCCCGGCCGAGGCAAGGCCGCGCCAAACGGCCCCGACCATGGCACTGCTCACGTCACCCGGCTTGAGCGCAACCAACGGCGCTGCCGCTATGTGGCGAAGCACTATGTAGCTGACGATAGCGAGGAACACCCCGGCGTACCAAGGCATCAGCGCGACTAGGTCGATCAGGTTTTCAGCGGGGCCGGCTTTTCTTCGACGGGGCATCGGCAATTCTTTGAGCCATTCGGCCCGCAAGCTGCGGGGAGACATATCCGGCTCCGCAATTTTGAGGAGGACTGCACAGTTGGTTGTTGGCTATTTGCCACGACACATACTTTCGCCTTAGTCGGAGATCCGATGCATGGAGGCTGGCGTTCAACCATTGAGTACGGCACCGGCGGCTGCTACGCAGCGAAGGCGGCCGATCAGCGAGTCGGCTCCCTGAGGCAGGTGACCTCCAGATTGCGGAAGTCCAGCGGCCGGCGACGGCCGATGCAGTGCCTGTCATGCCGCAGCTTGCATGGGACCTTGAAGGAGGGCGCTGAGGGAACAACACTCCACGCGCCAGCTGAATCTTGGTCCGTCCGACACGGACGCATGCGTCTGCACCACTTGACTGTCAGGTTAGGAACTGCGACTCCGCAACATTGATGACCTCCCATGCTTCACCTCACCTCGCCGTGACAATTTGTATCTATGATGGTCGTCGCGCAGATGGCTTATTTCGTCGGTTGAACCTGCCGAAAAAATGTAGGCAGAATCGCCTGTGGTGCTGAGTAATGGTCTAAGGAATATTGTTCGGTGAAGATCAGAAAAATAAAGATTACAAACTTCCGCGGTGTTAGAGAGCTCAATTGGAATCTCCCGGCTGCAGAGATCTTCTGCTTAATTGGCAAGGGCGACTCCTCAAAGTCGACCATTCTGGATGCGATCAGAATAGCCTTCCATCCGCAATGGAACCTTGCCCTGAGCGACTCCGACTTCTACCAAGGCAAGGCGGAGAACTCGATCGCCATTGAGATCACCATTGGCGAGCTGATCGAGGATTTCTGCTCGCTCACCAAGTACGGGAGCATCCTCAGGGGTTGGGACGCCGCGGCCCAAAAGCTCGTCGACGAACCCGAAGACAACCTGGAGCGTGTTCTGACCGTGCGGCTCACGGTCGAGAAGGATCTGGAACCAAAGTGGGTTGCAGTTTGTGATCGGACCCCTGAGGGCGTGCTATTCAAGACGGCCGACAGGAACAAGGTCAGCGTGGGCCTCATCGGTATCTACAGCGAGAAGCAACTGTCCTGGGCGACCGGCACGGCGCTGGCGAAGCTCACCGAGGCCCAGAGCCTCACGGAGCTTCTTGCCAACGCCTCCAGGACGGCCCGGGCCTCGCTGGACGCCGACAGGCTAGTTTCGCTCAAGAACTTCGATGCGGCGGCAGGCAAGTCGCAGGAAGCCGCAAAGATCCTGGGGGTGCCGGTCGCGGACGGCTATAAGGCCCACCTCGATCTGAACGCCATCAACCTGAAAGTGGGTGGTCTCGCCCTGCACGACGGCGAGATTCCTTTGCGCCAGCTAGGCCTCGGGTCACGCCGGATGCTGCTGTGCGGTATCCAGCGGATGGGACTGGAGGAGGGACACATCACCCTGTTTGACGAGGTCGAGATCGGCCTGGAACCCCATCGCATAACCCGGCTGATCAAACATGTCCGTGAAGACCGGCGCGGGCAGTACTTCCTCACGACGCACTCCCCCATGGTGCTGCGTGAACTGACGGTCAATGAGCTCTATGTCGTTCACAACAAAGCCGGCGTGGTCGAGATCATCTCAGCGGCCAAAGACGGTTTGCAGGAGCACGAACTGCAGGGCAAGATCCGCTCGAGTGCCGAGGCCTTCTTGGCGAAGAAGGTGGTGGTGTGCGAAGGCGCAACCGAAGTCGGTTTTCTGAGGGGATTCGACGACCACCAAGTACAGACAGGAAAGGATTCGCTCTCCTACCACGGCGTGGCACTTGTCAACGCCGGCAGTGGAAGCCAGGTGAAGCGAATGGCGAAGGCTTTCAAGTCGCTTTGCTACGAGGTTTCGGTGCTCGCCGATGCGGATGCGCCGGACCAGTTCTCCGACGCCGATGCTACCGATCTCGTGAAGCACGGCATTCCAGTGCATGCCTGGAGCGAGAAGCTGTCGCTGGAGGAAAGGGCATTCCGGGACCTACCGTGGGAGATAGCACTTGCTAGCGTGAAGCTCGCTCAGGAGAAGCTCGGCTACCCAACGCGCGATCAAGTGCACACCCAGTTCAAGGACGCGCTGGACCAGGACATCAGTACTTGGCCGGAAAGCGTCAAGCTGCGGGTGGCCATTGGCGTGGCCGCGAAGAAGGCTGGCTGGTTCAAGGACATCACGCGGGGCGATCTCTGGTTTAAGGCAATTAGCCCGAGCTATGGCAGTGCGGATTTCCTGAAGAAGGATCTGGCCGTCAAGCTGGAGGTGCTCTGGGCTTGGGCGGCCCATGTCTGAGGAATTGGCGCTCAAGCTCAACAGCTTCGGGGACAAGGGCTATGTGATTGCGCCTGCCGGATACGGAAAGACCTACCTGATCGCGCTCGCCGTCAAGGCTAGCGCCAAACGGCAGCTCGTCCTGACCCACACCTTCGCGGGCGTGACCTCGATCAAGACCAAGATGACGGCTCTCGGCGTACCCGCCGGCAACTACCAGATCGACACAATAGCAAGCTGGTCGCTTCGGCTTTGTCTGGCCTACCCAAAGAGTTCGGGCTGGAACGCGCAACACCCGACGGGCAAGCAATGGAGCAAGCTCTACGCGTCATGCTCCGGTCTTCTCGGCAAACAGTTCATCCGTCATGTCGTCAAGGCAAGCTACGCCGGCGTCTATGTGGACGAGTACCAAGACTGCTCCGAGCAGCAGCATGCGCTGGTGTGCGCATTGGGCGAGTTTTTGCCCTGTCGGATCTTGGGTGACCCCATGCAGGCCATCTTCGACTTCGATGAGGGCAAGCCTGTCGAATGGGCGACAAGTGTCTATCCCGCCTTCGCACTGCTCGGGAAGCTGGAGATTCCACGGCGCTGGGAGAAGTCGGGCGTTCCGGAGCTTGGGGCTTGGCTGAAGACGGCCAGAGAGACGTTAGAGCAGGGGCGCAAGATCGATCTGTCGAAGGAATTGCCGGTTTGCGTGCAGCGGCTCCGGACGGAACCGCAGTACCTCTCGGCGAAGCAGTATTCCGCGTTGTGCAAACTGCTGGACCACAACGAGAGCGTGATCGCGCTGCACGGAGGCGACCAACCGTCCAAGAACAAGACCCACCTGTTGGCGCGGACCATGTCTGGCCGTTTTTCTTCGATCGAGGAAGTCGAGGGCAAGGCGCTCCACTCGTTCGTCAAGAAGCTCGTCGCGGCAAAGACGGTCCAGGCAGGCTTCCTTCTCGTGCTCGAGTTTTCCAAGAACTGCTTCACGGGCGTCCCCGATGTCTTGACGGCAGGAACCAAGAGGGGCGAGGTGGCCAAGCAAAGCAAGGGCACCAAACACCCCTTGGTCTTGCACGCCGCGAATGCCTATCTCAACAAGCCCACGAGTTCGCACTTGCGATCGTTCCTCGTGACGCTGAAAGCGACCAAGGGCGTCTCAGCCTACCGGCGCGACCTGCTATACCGCTTCCTCAACGTGTTGAGGATGCACATCGATGGCGACGGCCCGAGCCTTGCAGACGCCGCAAATCTGTACCAGCGCGACATGCGGCATACGGGTCGGCCCCTCAAACACCAAAAACTGATTGGGACGACATTGCTCGTGAAGGGACTGGAGTATGACCATGCGGTAATCCTCGACGCCGATGCGCTCGACGCCAAGGACCTGTATGTCGCCATGACCCGCGGTTCGAAGTCCCTCACCATCATTAGCAGTCTCGCAAGCTTGCCAGGGCGATAGGCGAACATGAAGAAACGGGCATCGGCCGAAGCGCTCAGTGGGATGAACTGGCGCGAGTTCGAGTTGCTGGTCGGCGAGGGCTTTAGACAGGAGGGCTTCCAGGTAGAAGAGCTTGGCGGGCGCGGCGCTGATGGTGGCGTGGATCTCGTGGTGCGTAAGAACCGGGAAAAGTTCCTCGTCCAGTGCAAGCATGGCGCGCACAGCGAGTCGGCATGACTGTTGTTCGCGAGCTGTATGGCGTCATGGCTGCAACCGGCGCTGTCGGTGGCTTTGTCGTCACCTCAGGGCGCTTCACCGAAGAAGCACAAGCCTTTGCGAAGGGGCGCAATGTCCAGTTGCTGGACGGGAAGGCACTGTTTCAGCTGCTGCGTGCCGCCCGCGATCGCGCCTCAACGGCTCCGGCCCCAACACGCTCTTCCCGGTTGCCGCAACTTCGACGTCAACGCTCGCCCCGCCCTCTCCGCGGTGCGCTGGACCCATGGTGCGGCGAGAGGCTAAGAAGGGAGCGAATGCGGGCATCGCATTCTGGGGCTGCGGTTCCTTCCAAAGTGCCGCGATGTCGCGTAGATGTTGTTGTCTTGCGATACAGCGACAGTCTACGGCGCCCCAGTGAGTTTGCTGCGTGGCGAGCGCCAGTCACCTCAAGAGCGTCGCGACGTATCAGCTTCAGGCGACCGAGCAAGTACCTCACTGCCCCGCACCGCGATGCGCTGCGGTCTGCTCAATAGTGGCATGCCTGCGGCTTCGAAGGCCGCGACCAGTCCGCAGCGGCCAATCCCAAATATCGACTACAACAATTTTCACAATCCAAGGGGCTAACGCAAAGATGCTCGAAGCAAAAGTCATCAACGACACCGTCCAAGTCGATTCACTCGGGTCTGCCGAGCGCGCGCGATCCAAATTCGTGCGCGACATGGTGCAGCGACCTCATGACTCAACACCAGCCTCAAAGGCGTGGTCCACCCCGACTCCCCGGCGCATCGTCCAGTTCTGGAACGACCTGGACCGATTGCCCGAGGACGTCAAAGCCTGCATGGACTCATGGAAGCAACTCAAACAGATCGGATTCGAAATCGAGGTGTTCGACGAGAGCTCAGCGAGAACGTTCATCCGAAACCGCTTGGGGGCCCGCCATGAGAGCGCTTTCGACAAGTGCTACCACCCTTCGATGATGTCGGACTACTTTCGATACTCGTACGTGCTCGTGGAAGGAGGCTTCTATATCGATGCCGACGACGTCTACCACGGCACACCGATCGAGCAATTGTTCGCGGACGGGCGGCTGAAGCTCCAGCCGTTCTGCTACGACATTGCAACGTCTCAGATGGTTGCACCACCCCTATTCACTGAGCCGGGCGCCAACCAGCCGGGGTGGATCTTCTACTTCAACACGACGCCCCTGATCGCGTCGCCCGGTCACCCCATCGTTGAAAGAGCATTGCTCAACGCCACTCGATCCCTTGAAGCGAATCTCGCGAGCGGGTTGCCCGAGGTCCAAGCGACTACGGGTCCTGGCAACCTCACCCGCTCGGTGTTCGAAGTACTGAACGAAGGATGCTCGCCCGACGCGCTGATGGTTGCGCACGATTGGGAACTGACATCCACCAGCCAGTGGCCCCTCAGCTACAGAAACGACTCGCGGAACTGGAGACTGTCCAATCAGCGGGCGTACCGTGCATCTTCGCTTTCGGACGCGCTGTGAATCCGGCACGTTCCCCCATGGCCGCACTTCGCCTGGCGTTTCGTCTGGGACACGGCCTTCGCAAGATGCTTCCGATTCAGACCTCGCGTGCCTTCGGCGTTCATCGCGCGTCACACGGCCAGAGTATTGAAAGAATCTACGTCATCAATCTCGACCGCCAGCCAACCCGTTGGTCGCGCATCAAGCAGGAGCTTCGACGCATACGGGATAGATACGGGAACGATCTTCTCAGCCTCGCGGAACGGCATGCCGCTGTGGATGCGAGGGGGTTCTCTCAGGATCCTCCCAAAGATGCAGACGTCGATCCCTACTACACCTTGGCAGATCAACTTTTTGTTGAACCTCAACCGCGGGCACTTCCGACTCGCTTTGAGCTTGACGCGCCGATCCGAATGAGCAGGGCGGAGGTGGCGGTGGCCAGGTCACACATTGAGGTTTGGAGGCGAGTTGCGCAGGGTGCCCAGGGGCATGCTCTCATCCTTGAGGACGACGTGTGGTTTCATCCCAGCTTTGCCCGTCATCTGGACCAGGCTTGGAAAGACGTCGCGAGCGAAAGCGCAAAGCATAAGGGATTTGACATCCTCTACGTTTCGTTTATGGAGGCGACGCATGGCGCTCCGAAAACGTTCGTATCGAGCCATGTGTTCCGGCCGGTGCGCGGGCTGTGGTTCTTGTCAGGCTACATCCTGTCCCGACAAGGCGCAGAAAAGCTTCTTGGTCTACTACCTTGTCGCGGCCCGGTCGATCTTTGGATCAATCACCAGTTCAACGTTCTGAACGTACGAGCGACCAGGCACTCACTTGTCCGCCAAAGAAGGGACACGGCCTCCACCAATTCGTACTCGATCCTACCCAGCCTCTCCAAGATTGGGGCGATCAACAGCGAGGGTGCAGCCCTGTTCAACATTCGTCCGACTCAGCTGCCTGTCTTTGCGTTTGGCCCGCCGAACTCAGGTCAGACTTCCCTGGCGATGGCGTTGTCAATGCTTGGGTACCGATGCTGCAGCGATCTGGAGGAACTGCCATTGCTGGAGATGTCGCGGCTTCGTCAAGGCAGTGTTCAACGGGTGTTCGACGCGTACGCCAATATCGGGTGTCTGGAATCAATGATCGGTGACCTGCGACGCGCCTATCCACAAGCCAAGTTCATCGTGACGGTTCCCACAGCGCAAGCTGCTGTCCAAACTGCTTGGCATATTCCATCCGGCCTCGAAGGCGCAGATGTCGTCGAGCTTGATTCAGGCGACCCCAACGCTTGGCGGACGCTTTGCGAGCACCTCAGGTGTGCACCTCCTTCGTGTTCGTTCCCAAAGCTGGACGACTCGGGGCAACGGTCCATCCTCGATGCACACGGCCAGCCTGAGCTTGCTCGCCGACGCACAACGCCTCAGCGAGATCGGTCGCCGTGGGTCATTGAGTCTGAGAACCGCGGCTGGTCAGGCATTCGGCTCGCACCCACGAGCCACGCGGGCGAAGGCAAGTGGGTCGATGTCGAGGATGGCTTGGAGCGCCTGGACTCGCTGCGCTGGTCTGCAAGGTCCGACACCTTCACTGGCAATCTGGCGTTGTTCCGTCCACTGAACGTTGAATTCGACGGCGGCGACGGCGCGATGTTTCACGTGCGACGGGAAGAGTTGGGGGTTCGACAGTACAGCGCAGGCGCCCTCAGCAGCCGCGCCAGCTACCTTTACGGGAGATTCGAGTCAACCTTCCGGGCGTCCAACGTGCCAGGGGTGATCACTGGATTTTTTCTTCACCGTAACTCACCGCATCAGGAGATCGACATCGAGATTGCCGGCAACATGCCAAGCCGCCTCCTTGTCAACGTGTTCTACAACCCGGGAGGAGAAGGTGCTCAGTTCGACTACGGCTACCGAGGTGCCCCAAGCCACATTGAGCTGGGCTTCGATGCATCGAAGGGAATGCATCGCTATGCCATCGAATGGACCCCGTGCGAGATCCGGTGGTGGGTGGATGACCGGCTTGTCCATCGACGTGTGCTTTGGGATCCAACCCCGATTCCCCATCTGCCCATGAAACTGCATGCCAACACCTGGCCGACTCGATCCGCTGACCTCGCGGGTCGACTTCGTACCCGTCGGCTTCCGGCCATCACCCACGTGCAGTCGATTCGCGCGAAACCGCAGGACCCATCCTCGCACGAGACTCGCGCTGCGATTGAGCCCATCCCGGCCGTACCCGATACCAACGAAGTTGCCACATGAAGATACTCTCTTATAACCCTGGGCACGACGGCGCATTTGCGTATGTCGAGGACGGCCGTTTGATATTCTCCGTCGAGGCCGAGAAGGGCTCGAAGTACAGACATTCGCCGCTGTCGGTCCCAGATGTCTTCGACGTCCTGTCCGAACTCCAGAGCGTTCCCGACGTGCTATGCAAAGGGGGCTGGTGGCCCGGTGACTCTCCACGCAATCAGGACGTCATGGCCGGCTACCGCGGAAGCCACCATGACCAGGTAGTTGTGACCCAGCAGCGATTGTTGGGCAAGAGCGTGCACTACTTTTCATCGTCTCACGAACGCTCCCACCTTCTGTGCGCGTTCGCAATGTCTGAGATGCCAAAGGGAACCCCCTGCTACGCGCTGCTTTGGGAAGGCGTCATCGGGGCGTTCTACGAGATCGATGCAGAGTTGAATGTGACGAAGATTGGTGATGTGATGCCCGAGCCTGGCCATCGCTACGCCATGCTCTATGCACTGGCAGATCCGACCTTCGACAAAAGCACGGCCGAATTCTCCCGACTTTCTGATGCCGGAAAACTGATGGCCCTCGCTTCATTCTCCAGAAGAAGCCAAGCCTCGGACGAGGAGGAGAAAATCACGGCGTTCCTCTTGCAGGATTGCCAGCACCTCAAGCCCCAGCAGTGTGAAGCCTTGAAGGAGTTTCGCCACTACAACGTGGGCCTGGACGATCCGCAGTTCAGAGACTTCGCCGGAATCTTCAGTGACCGCCTGTTCGATCGCTTTCATCGGTTTGCTACCGCAAAGCTGAGACGGGACATGCCGCTGTTGATCGCTGGCGGGTGTGGACTCAACTGCGACTGGAACACGAAGTGGACACAGACAGGGTTATTTAGCGACGTCTTCGTTCCTCCGGTCGCCAACGATTCGGGTTCTGCGATTGGCACCGCCGTCGACGCGCAGTTCCATTTCACCGGAGATCCCAAGCTCGCGTGGAATGTCTATTCGGGGCTGGATTTTGTGGCGGACGAAGCGGTCGATCCCGCTCACTTCGACGAGTGGGAGCCGAGCGTTCAAAGCGTCGCTGCGATGTTGGCTGGTGGCTTGATCTTGGGGTGGGCGAACGGCCGGTACGAGATCGGACCGCGCGCGCTTGGCAACCGATCCATCTTGGCTGCCCCATTTGAAGCTAGCACCAGACAGAGGCTGAACGTCATCAAGCAGCGAGAGCAGTTCCGCCCGATTGCACCCGTGTGTTTGGAGGAGGATGCAGCAAAGTGGTTTGGGTGCGATCACCCAAGCCCATTCATGCTGTACACCCATCGCGCTTGCACAGACACGCTGGCGGCGGTGACCCACGTCAACCGGACCGCGCGTATTCAAACGGTGTCCGCGTTTAGCAACCGTGCGTTGTTTGAGTTGCTCTCGGCGTTCAAAGCGCTCACCGGCTATGGGGTGCTGTGCAATACATCGCTGAACTTCAAGACCAAGGGCTTCATTAACACAACGTCCGACCTTTCGGCCTACACCTTGGCGCATCAACTGGACGGGTTCGTGGTCGAGGGGCGCATCTACATGTCGAGATCGTCCCAAAGGTACCAACAGTACCTGCATGACGGCAAGCAACCCGTGACAAAGAGATGTTGATCAGTACCGACGTTATCAGTACCGACGTTGCCCTGCCCGAAGCCAACTGGAGTTGCGAATGCCTGTCATCTAAAAAATCAGAGCGGGCAGGAGCGGGGGCTGGAGCGACGAGGGGCAAAGTTTCTTCATGTAGCGCCAGGACGTGGCGGAATTCGAGCTCGGTAGCGGGCCGCTCGGTGCTGTTCGCCAGCTGGCCGGTGCCAGCCGCCTATGCCCTACGTACTCGGCGCACAACTATGAGTCCGTCAGGCATGGACGCCACAGGTCATCGGCGGCAAGGGGGCGCCAAAGCCGACTCCCAGCGCTGCTCGTTCGAGTGAATGCAACCTGTCTGCGGCAGACATAGGCGAAACTCGGTCCGCAACCTGGTGTGGAGCGGTCCTAGTTTTCGAGCAGATCGAAGGACCGCAACCAGTCTAGAGTAGTCAGACGCTGCCCGGACGGCCACGAGGGTTCATTGCCAGGGGGACAACCGACGGAGGGCGGGCTTCACCCAATGGCCGCGTCCGAAGACGACTGAGGGGGACGCCATCTTAGAACGCTGGTGCTCTTCGCCGCATGAGGTTGTTCTCCCCTCCGGCTTTTAGTCGAAAATTCCCGCAACTGGTTTTTTGAGCAAATGAGGCCGCTTGCCTAGGGAAAATTCCCACAACCTTAGTAAACCAAAGCGCGCCGACCAGCACAGCGGGCCTCTATTCCACCGTCACGCTCTTCGCCAGGTTGCGCGGCTTGTCCACGTCGGTCCCGCGCGCGCATGCCGTGTGATAGGCCAGCAGCTGCAGCGGCACGACGTGCAGCAGCGGCGACAGCGCACCGTAGTGCTCCGGCATGCGGATCACGTGGACCCCCTCGCTGTTCTCGATCCGCGTGTCGCCATCGGCCAGCACGTAGAGCACGCCGCCGCGGGCGCGCACTTCCTGCAGGTTGCTCTTGAGCTTCTCGAGCAGCGCGTCGTTCGGCGCCACCGTCACGACCGGCATCTCGCTGGTCACCAGCGCCAGCGGCCCGTGCTTGAGTTCGCCGGCGGCGTAGGCCTCGGCGTGGATGTAGGTCACTTCCTTGAGCTTGAGCGCGCCTTCGAGCGCGATCGGATAGTGCAGGCCGCGGCCGAGGAAGAGCGCGTTCTCCTTGCGGGCGAAATCCTCCGACCAGCTGATGATCTGCGGCTCGAGCGCCAGCACCGACTGCAGCGCCACCGGCAGGTGCCGCATCTCCTTGAGGTAGCGCGCCTCGTCGGCATCGCCGAGCCGGCCCTTGGCCTGCGCCAGCGCCAGCGTGAGCAGGAACAGCCCCGCCAGCTGCGTCGTGAATGCCTTGGTGGATGCGACGCCGATCTCGACCCCGGCACGGGTGATGTAGGCCAGCTTGCATTCGCGCACCATCGCGCTGGTGGCCACGTTGCAGATGGTCAGCGTCTGCTCCATGCCCAGCGACCGCGCATGCCGCAGCGCCGCCAGCGTGTCGGCGGTCTCGCCCGACTGGCTGATGGTCACGACCAGCGTCTTCGGATCGGGCACCGAGTCGCGATAGCGGTATTCGCTGGCGATCTCGACCTGGGTCGGGATCTTCGCGATGCCCTCGAGCCAGTACTTGGCGGTGCAGCCGCTGTAGTAGCTGGTGCCGCAGGCCAGGATCAGCACGCTGTCGATTTCCTTGAAGACGCGCCATGCCGCCGCGCCCGGAGCACCATCGACGCCGACGCCGTCGAACAGCTCGGGCACGATGCCCTCGACGCCTTCGAGCGTGTCGGCGATCGCGCGCGGCTGCTCGAAGATCTCCTTCTGCATGTAGTGCCGGTAGGGGCCGAGCTCGGCGGCGCCGCTGTGGGCGTGCACGGTGCGCACGGTGCGGGTCACCGGCTTGTGCGCCCCGTCCACGATCCAGTATTTGCCGGGCTGGATGTCGACCACGTCGCCCTCCTCGAGGTAGACGATCTGGTCGGTCACGCCGGCCAGGGCCATCGCATCGCTGGCCAGGAAGTTCTCTCCGCCATCCTGGCCGACGCCGAGGATCAGCGGCGAGCCGGCGCGGGCGCCGACCACCCGCTGCGGCTCGTCGCGGCAGATGGCCGCGATCGCATAGGCGCCGTGCAGCTGCTTCACGCTGGTCTTCACGGCCTCGAACAGGTCGCCGTCGTAGTGGCTGTCGATCAGGTGGACGATGACCTCGGTGTCGGTCTGGCTCGCGAACACGTAGCCCTTGGCCTGCAGCGCGGCGCGCAGCGCCTCGTGGTTCTCGATGATGCCGTTGTGCACCAGGGCCACGCGGCCGGGTCGGCCGGTCTCGGCATCGGCGCCCGGGCCGTGGCTGAAATGCGGGTGCGCGTTGTGCACCGCCGGCGCGCCGTGCGTGGCCCAGCGCGTGTGGGCGATGCCGGTGCTGCCCTCGATCTGGTCGTCGCGCACATGGGCCAGCAGGTCGGCGACCCGCGAAGTGGTGCGCGCGCGCTGCAGGCCGTTGGCGTTGACGGCCACGCCGCACGAGTCGTAGCCGCGGTATTCGAGCCGCTGCAGGCCCTGAACCAGGACCGGGACGATATTGCGACCGGAAACGGCGCCGACGATGCCACACATGTGATCTGCTCCTGAGGTTGGAGCCCAGATGCTAGGCTTCGCCGATTGAAATTTGAGATCGAATTATTGGATTTTTTGTTTAAATATTTCATCAATCCAATGACATCAGGTTTTATTTCATAATTCACATTGAAATGAAATCAGAAGACCTGGACGACATCGACCTTCGCCTGCTCGACGCCTTGCAGCGCGACACCTCCGCCAGCAACCAGTCGCTGGCGGAGCGCCTGAACATCTCGCCCCCGACCTGCCTGCGTCGGGTGCGGCGCCTGCGGGCGGGCGGATGGATCGCCAGCGAGGTCGCGATCCTCGACCCGGTGCGGCTCGGCCCGCTGCTCACCGCGGTCATCGAGGTCTCGCTCGACCGGCAGGATGCGGACTCGCTGGAGGCCTTCGAGCGGCGAGTCGCGCCGGACGACGCGGTGCAGCAGTGCTACCGCGTCTCGCCGGGGCCGGACTTCGTGCTGATCGTGACCGTGCGCGACATGCCCACCTACCAGGCGCTCGCGCAGCGGCTTTTCACCAGTGACGCCAACGTGCGCAACGTCAAGGCCTTCTTCAGCCTGCACCGGGCCAAGTTCGCGCCGCGGCTGCCGCTGCCCGCCCCGGCCTGAGGCGCGACGCGGCTCAGGACTTCGGGGCCTTCTGCGGCCGCTGCCAGCCGGCGTAGCTGGCCTGCTTGGCGCGCGAGATCGTCAGGGCGCCGGGCTCGGTGCTCTTGGTGATGGTCGAGCCGCCCCCGATGGTGCCGCCGGCGCCGATCGTGATCGGCGCCACCAGCACGCAGTTGCTGCCCACGTGGACGTCGTCGCCGATGATCGTGCGGTGCTTGTTGGCGCCGTCGTAGTTGGCCGTGATGCTGCCGGCACCGTAGTTGACGCGCTGGCCGACCGTGGCGTCGCCCAGGTAGGCCAGGTGGTTGGCCTTGGCCCCGGCCGCGAGCGTGGAGTTCTTGACCTCCACGAAATTGCCGATATGCACCTCGGCGCCCAGCCGGGCTCCGGGCCGCAGCCGCGCGAACGGCCCGACCAGGGCACCGGCGCCCACCGTCACGCCGGCCTTCTCGCCGTCGATGTGGGTGAACGGATGGATCACGGCGCCGGTCTCGATGCGCGCGTTGGCGATCACGCAGTTGGCGCCGATGCGCACGTCCGCACCGAGCGAAACCGCGCCCTCGAAGACGCAGTTGACGTCGATCTCGACGTCGGATTCGCAGACCAGCGTCCCGCGCAGGTCGAAGCGCGCCGGATCGGCCAGCCGGACGCCCTGCGCCATCAGGGCGTGGGCCTGGCGCAGCTGGTGGGCGCGCTCCAGCGCCGCCAGCTGCGCCGGGCTGTTGACGCCGGCCACCTGCAGGGCATCGTCGGTGCGGTGCGCGACCACCGGGACGCCGTCCACGGCGGCGAAGCCGACGATGTCGGTCAGGTAGTACTCGCCTTGCGCGTTCCTGTTGTCCAGTCGCGCCAGCCAGGTCTTGAGCAGCCGGGCCGGCACCGCCATGACGCCGCTGTAGATCTCGCGGATGGCGCGCTGCGCCTCGGAGGCGTCCTTTTCCTCGACGATCGACTGGACCTCGCCTTCGGCGTCCTGCTGGCCCTGCACCCGGACGATGCGCCCATAGCCCTGCGGGTCGTCGACCTCGATGGTCAGCAGCGCCAGCCGGCGGCCCGCGCTCTCGGCCACCAGCGCGCGCAGTGTGTCGGCACCGATCAACGGCAC
Organism: Variovorax sp. J31P179; assembly: GCF_030316985.1. Taxonomy (NCBI): domain Bacteria; kingdom Pseudomonadati; phylum Pseudomonadota; class Betaproteobacteria; order Burkholderiales; family Comamonadaceae; genus Variovorax; species Variovorax sp. J31P179. Next base: position 33,150 of record NZ_JASZYL010000005.1, read on the forward strand.
GTCACCCGACAGCACCAGCACCGTCCCATCGTCGGGCAGCAGCGGCGCCGCCTGCTGCACGGCGTGCCCGGTCCCGAGCTGCGGCATCTGGCGCGCAAATTGCGGCGTCACGCCGGCCACGGTGCCCTCGAGCGCCGTCTCGACATCGGTGGCGCCATGGCCGGTCACGACCACGACATGGCGGGCGCCGATCCCGGCCGCGGTATCGATCACATGGGCGACGAGCGCGCGCCCGCCCAAACGATGCAACACTTTAGGCAGGCTGCTTTTCATGCGCGTGCCCTTTCCGGCCGCCATGATGACGACGTCGACCGGCTCCTGGTTGTCCTTCTGAATCTGATTCATGCCACTTTCCCGAATGCGTTGCGCAATGCTGGCGCGGATTATCGGCGCGCTGATGGCCGCCGCGCTGCTCGCTTCCTGCAGCGCGCTCAAGCTCGCCTACAACAACCTGCCCGAAGTCGGCTACTGGTGGCTCGACGGCTACGTCGACTTCGACGACGCGCAGACGCCGCGGGTGCGCGAAGAACTGCAGCAGCTGCTGGCCTGGCACCGGCGCAACGAGCTGCCGAAGCTTGCCGACCTGCTGCAGCAGGCCCAGTCCCTGGCGCCGGGCGAGATCACGCCGACGCAGGCCTGCGACTTGCTCGACGCCTTCCGGGCGCGCTTGCTGACGGTGGCGCAACGCGGCGCGCCGGCCGGCGCCGAACTCGCGCGCAGCCTGAGCGAGGCGCAGTTGCGGCAGATCGAGCGCAAGTACCAGAAGACCAACGCCACCTACGCCGAAGACTGGCTCGCGCGCAGCCCGGCCCAGCAGCGCGAGAAGCGCTACGACCAGTTCCTCGATCGCAGCGAAGATTTCTACGGTCGGCTCGACGCCGGCCAGCGCGAGCTGCTGCGCCAGCAGGTGGAACGTTCGGCCTTCGATCCGCTGGCGGTCGACGCCGACCGCAAGCGGCGCCAGCAGGACGTGCTGGCCCTGCTGCGCCGGGTCCAGACGCAACAGCTGCCGCCGGGCGAGACGCAGGCGCAGATCCAGGCCTACGTGCGCCAAGTGGCCGAGCCGGCGCCAGGCCCCGCCGCCGCGCGGCAGGCGGCGATGATGCAGGAGGCCTGCGACACGATGGCGGTGCTGCACAACCGCACGACCGCGGCTCAGCGCGAGAAGGCGGCGCGGCGCTTGCAAGCCTACGCCAACGACCTGCGCCAGCTGGCGGATGCGCAAGGCGGCGCCGACACACCCTGAACGCGCCCTGAACCCTACCTTTAGAACGTTTGTTTACAATCAGGCCCAAATCGTAACCAGATCCATGACCATCACGCTCTGCACTCTGTTCGAAGGCAACTACCACTACGGCGTTGCCGCCCTGTCGAATTCGCTGATCGCCTCGGGCTTCGTGGGCGACTTCTGGGTCGGTTACCGCGGTGAACTGCCGGCGTGGATCGCGGACTCCCCCGACTTTGACCGGGCCAGCGGCGAATTGCGGGTCGCGCCGACGCTGAAGCTGCACATGGTGGAAATCGACACCCCGCTGCACTTCGCGTACTACAAGCCGACCTTCCTGCGCCAGGTCTTGGAGCACCACGCACCCGAGGCGACGCGGGTCGCCTACCTGGATCCGGACATCGTCCTCAAGTGCACGTGGCCAGCATTCGCCGCCTGGTTCACGGACGACGGGATCTCGCTGTGCGAGGACGTCAACCCCAACTTTCCCGAGCGGCACCCGAAGCGCCTGCAGTGGCAGCGCTTTTTCGCGGCGCACGGCGTCACCTCGCAGCGCAGCATCGGGCGCTACTACAACTCCGGCTTCATCGCCGTCCCGCGCGCGCACATCGAGTTCCTGGGTCTGTGGGGCCACTTGTGCGACCTGGTGGTCGACCACAACAAGGGCGTCAAGCACTTGAAGGCGGGCGATGCGAACTCCATCTTCCATTCCACGGATCAGGACGCGCTCAATTTCGCCCTCACCGTGAGCGAGGTGCCGCTCAACACGGCCGGGCCCGAAGCGATGGACTTCTTGCCGGGCGGCTACTACCTGTCGCATGCCATCGGCTGGCTCAAGCCGTGGGACGGCAAACACATCCTGCAGGCACTGCGCGGACAACCGCCGCGGCTCGCGGCCAAGGCGTACTACCAGTTCGCGAATGCGCCGATCAAGGTGTGGGGGGACGGCGATCTCGCGTGGCGGCGGATCAAACTGAAGATCGCCACCGCCATCGGCCGCGTCTACCGCTCGGCCTGACCCGGCCGGACTCGCGGCCTCACCGCTTCGCCTGGGGCTCGGTGACCCACAGGCCCGCGAGCCAGCGCGCGCTGCGGTCCAGCCCTTGCGCAGCGCTCAGCGGCGGCGCATAGCCGAGCACCTCGACCGCGCGATCCATCGGCAATCGCGTCGCGCAAGTGTGCAACTGGCTGATCTCGTAGTCCGCCGATGGCGAAGGCGCCTGCGGCAGCAGGAAGCCACTCGCGATCGGGGGTGCCGTGTAGCGCTCGAGACCGGCCTTCACCGCATCCTTCAGCCGCCGGCTGAACATCGGAAGGATCATCCGTGACGCCGGCACCTGCTTGGCCCACGCCACGCGGTCGCGCAGCGAGCGCGTCGGCATGCCCGCCGCCGGCACCTCGCGGAAGTCCGACATGTCGAAGCCGAGCGCCTGCGCCAGCGGCTGGTAGAACTCGCGCCACGTCATGCAGGTGCTGTCCGCGACATAGAAGGCGCCCTCGGTCGCGCGCGCATGCGTGAGGCCCAGCTCGATCGCATGAATCAGGTTGTCGACGTAGATGTGGTTGCAGAACCCATGGCCGCCCTCGACCAGGAACGCCTGCTTCGAATGCAGCGCGCGCGGCAGGCCGCCGAACCACTGGCAGCGCGGCCCGTAGACGATACCCGGCCTCAGGATGCAGACCTCCACGCCCGAGGCTTCGCGCAGCACGCGCTCGGCCCGCACTTTGGCGTTGTTGTAGTCGTTGGGCTGGTCGTCCTTGAGCGGCGTCGCATCGTCGGTGCCTGCCGGCGGGTTCTGCCCGTGCACGGAGGCGCTGCTGAGGTAGACGAGCCGGCGTACGCCCGCGGTCTTGCAAGCCTGCACCGCGGCCTGCGCGGCGGCGACGATCTGCGCGGCATCGCCGACGATCGCATGCACCATCGCGTCGCAGCCGCGAACCGCTTCGGCCAGCGAGGCCGCGTCGAAGATGTCGGCCTGCTTCCACGACGGCAACGCAAAACGCGCCATGCGGGCGAGGCTGTAGGGGCTGCGCACGATCGCACGCACATCGTGCGTGCCGCCGAGCACCCACTTCTCCATCAGGCGGGTGCCGACGAATCCGGAACCTCCGAGCACCGCGACTTGCATGGTCACGCCGCCTCCACGAGCTGGTGGGCGCGGACGCACTCTTCCGGATCGAAATAGGGCATGTCCATCAGTCGCTTGCGGGCGTACATGGTTTCGACGAGCGACAGCGCGGCCATGGCAGTGCCGCCGCTGACGCGGGGCTTTCGGTTCTCGCGGACCGCATCCACCACGTCCTTCCACTGCGCGGTGAAGGCGCCGAGGTACCCGTGGGCCGGGGTGGAGTACGTGGCGGTGCTGCCGTATTGCAGGCGGCTCGTTGCCAGCTGCGGGACGGGCACGCCGTCGATCTCGATCAGCAGGTCGGTCGCCTGCCCGGTGCGCCACGTGACGGTCGCGCGTTCGAACTCGACGCGATAGCAGTTGGCCAGCTCCACATCCCAACTGAGGCGGATGTCGGCCTCGGTTCCGCCGGGCCAGCGCAATTTGGCGGCGCTGTTGATCTCCACGCCGCCCATGGCATCGTCGGCATAGTCCACGACCTCGGGCAGGCCGAGCCACGACACCAGGATTTCGAGCATGTGGATGCCGATGTCCAAGGTGACGCCGCCGCCGCCCTCCTGCCGGGTGAAGAAACCCGCCGTCGCGGCCGGCCAGCGGAACATGCCGCCCTCGTCGGCCACGATGCGGCGCACCGGCCCGAACACCCCGGAGGCGATCATGGTGCGGATGGTCTCGATGGCCGGGAAGAAGCGCCGGAAGTGCCCGACCGCGAGCATGAGGCCCAACCGATCCGCTTCGCTGCGCATGCTGCGCGCCTCGGCGACGGTGGCACAGATCGGCTTTTCGACCAGCAGGTTGTAGCCGCGCCCGAGCAGCGACAGCGCGAGATCCGCATGGCTGCGCGCCGGCGTCGCGATCAGCGCGATGTCGGCTTCGCGCGCATGCTCGAGGTCGTTGTAGCACTTGGCCGAGGGGAAGAGGTGCTGGCAACGCGCCAGTCGCTCTTCGCTGCGGTCCACCAGGCCGACCACTTCGAGCCACCCTTGCCGCTCTGCCGCGCGCGCCGCCGGGCCCTGGTATTCCTCCACCACCGCGCCGCAGCCGATGATGAGGACCTTGAGCGGAGCCTCCGCCTTGTTCTCGATTGCGCTCTCGCTATTCATTTCTTGATCCGAAAAACCAGTCGTAGTTGCCGGACCAACAGGACGGGATTGCGCAGCAGGATGCCGGCTGCACGCAACTTGCCGCCGGGTGTGCGGACCACGTCCCGCAGCAGCGGCCGCATCGTCAGCGAGAAGCCGGCGAAGCCGGCACGCCTCGCCTCGCGGCACGCACGGCAGTCCGCATGGGCGGGCGCATTGCGGCCGATGACCCGGCTCCCGGCGCGCCACATCACTTCCACGTTCCTGCTCATGCTGCCCGGCACGATGCGGTAGACGCTGCGCATGTCGCGTGCGAGCCCGAATTTGCCGCCACCCGCGGCGATGCGCAGCCAGAGGTCCCAGTCCTCGCAGGAGCGCAGGCTGACATCGAAGAGACCGACTTGCGAGAGGATCTCGCGGCGTATGACGAAGGTGTTCGGGGGGCCGATGCAGCTCCGCAGCAGCGTGTGCAAGGCATCGACGGAGAGGTCCCGCCCGCCGAACTCGCTGATGACCGTGTCCCCGCCTTCGTCCACCACGTCGGCATAGCCGTGCACCACATCGAGGTCCGGGGACTGCGCGAAGGCGCGCGCCGCCGCGGCGAGCATGCCGGGGCGCAGGAAGTCGTCCGAATCGAGGAACAGCAGATACCGGCCGCTCGAGCGCAGGATGCCGCGATTGCGGGCCGCGCACAGGCCCGCATTCGGCTGGCGGATCACGATCACGCCTTCATAGCGGCTCGCGACTTCGGAGGCGTTGTCGGGCGAACCGTCGTCCACCACGATCACCTCGAGATCCACGTCGCGCGCCTGCGCCAGGGCCGCCTCGATCGCCTTCGGCAGCAGATGCGCCTGCTTGTAGCACGGGATGATGACGCTGAACTCCGGCATCAATGCGACCCTTGCCGCCGCCACAGACTGGAAACACCGTCCCGCAGCACCAGCGGCCAGAAGCACACCGGCAGCCGCGCCACTTCGCGCAGCGCCTCCGAGATCGACGTGCGCGCGCGCTGGCGCAGCATCGGTGCGAAGGCCATGTTGTAGACGTAGCGCGCGCCGCCCTGCAACGCATGGCGCGCAGTGACGCGACGCAAGGTCGGCGAACCGACCGGCAGGCGAGACGCCATTCCGACCACCTGCCGGATGCCTCGCCACATGGCCTGCCCGTTCTTGCTCAGCGAGCCGCCGCGCAGGCGGTACACCGCGAGCGAGTGGTCCATGCGAACCCACTTGTCGGTCGCCGCCGCGATGCGCAGCCAGAGGTCGAGGTCCTCCGCGTGATGAAGCCCGGGCCGGAACAGGCCGGTGCGCGCCAAGACTTCGCGCCGCACGATGACGCCGTTGGTCGGCACCGGTTCTCCGCGCAGGACGCTCAGGAAGGCCGTCGGTTGCAGGCTGGGCGCGCCATGGCGGTCGACCGGACGGCCTTCGTCGTCGACTACCTGCATGCCGCAGACGAACACATCGGCATCCGGATTCGCAGCCAGCGCCGACTCGAACGCTGCGCGGTAGCCCGGCAGAAGCAGATCGTCGCTGTCGAGGAACAGCACGAATTCCGCCCGGCTTTCGAGGATCGCGCGGTTCCGCGCCACCGAAGGGCCGGCATTGCGCTGGCGGATCACGCGCACGCCTTCACAACGCTCGGCGTAGTCGGCCGAGCCGTCGCTGGAGCCGTCGTCCACCAGCAGCACCGGAACACGGTTGTCCCCCCACGCCGAGGCGAGGGTTTCCGACAGCGTCGCGGCAGAGTTGTACGAGGCCGTGAGGGCTTCCAGCGTCGCCATGGCTCACGCCTGTTGCGAAACGATGCTGTGGGCAGACAGGCGGCTCGCGAGCCTCAGCACACCATGGCGGCCTTCATAGGCGCGCGGCGCACCGGGCAGGGCGACGGGATGCACTTCGAGTTGCACGCACTCCGGCGCGGAAAACACTTCCTTGCCCGCCACGTCGTGCATATAGAAATCGATGAAGTAGCGGCCCGGCATCAGGCTCATGCGCTCCAGCGCGAGCCGGAACGTGAAGCGCCCGTCGTAGCGCTGGAAATCCACCGATTCCTCGGGTCCCCAGACTTCGGAAAGGGTGACGCCGTTGGAGTCGTGCCAGCGGAAGAACGGAATGCACAGCGGCGTCGGTTCGATCGCCTCGAGTTCGAACTCGATCTCCAGGGGCTCCAGGAAATCGATGTCGCCCACGGCCGTCTGCGCGCCGTTGATCAGCAGGTCCACCAGTTGCAGCTTCGACGACTTGCCGTACCGCGCCTGCACCGCAACCGGCGCCCGCGTCGCGTATTCGGCCAGCACCTCGTCGACCGAGCCCTGGCGCTTCAGCTTGCCGCCCTGGAGCAGCAGGCCCTTGTTGCACAGCGCCTTCACCGCGGCGATGTTGTGGCTCACGAAGAGCACCGTCTTGCCTTCCTGGCTGCTGACGTCCTTCATCTTGCCCAGGCACTTCTGCTGGAACTGCGTGTCGCCGACCGCGAGCACCTCGTCGACGATCAGGATCTCGGGGTTCAGGTGCGCGGCCACCGCGAACGCGAGGCGCACGTACATGCCGCTCGAATAGCGCTTGACCGGCGTGTCGAGAAAGCGCTCGACCTCGGCGAAATCGACGATGGCGTCGAACTGCCGGTCGATGTCGCGCTCGCGCATCCCGAGGATCGAGCCGTTGAGGTAGATGTTCTCGCGCCCGGTGAGCTCGGGATGAAAGCCCGTCCCGACCTCCAGCAGCGAGCCGACCTTGCCGTACAGGCGCACTTCGCCCGCCGTCGGCTCGGTGATTCGGCTCAGCACCTTCAGCAGCGTGCTCTTGCCCGCGCCATTGCGGCCGACGACGCCGACCACGTCGCCCTTCTTGACGTCGAACGACACGTCGTCGAGCGCCCTGAAGGTCTCGTACTCCTGGCGGCGGAAGACGTTCTTGAGCGCCGCGAATGCGGCCTCGGTGACCCGGCTGTGCTGGGCCATGTGCGCGATGCGGTACTCCTTGCTGAGTCCACGGACGGAAATCGCCAGATCAGATGACATCGGCAAATCTCCGCTCTGCGCGTTGGAAGATCATGGCGCCCACGGCGAACAGCACCACGGAAACCACGGCGCTCCAGACCACCGAGCCCCAGTTCATCGTCGGCGTGCCGAGCACGGCCCACCGGAACGATTCGAGGATGCCGACCATCGGGTTGATCGCGGCGAGCCATTGCGCCGACTGAGGAATGCTCGATGCAGCGTAGGCCACCGGACTCGCCCACAGCAGGAACTGGCTGAGAACCGGAATGACGTAGCGCACATCGCGATAGCTGACATTGAGCGCCGCGGTCCAGAAACCGAGCCCGAGCGCCAACAGGATCGCCATGAGCATCGAGACCGGCAGGAAGAGCAGCGCGAAAGTCGGCGGAATGCGGTAGATCACGAGCAGCACCGACATGACGACCGCGCCGACCCCGAAGTCCAGCAGCACGCCGCGCACCGTCGACAGCGGCAGCACGATGCGCGGGAAGTAGATCTTGCTGACCAGCCCCGAATTGCCGACCAGCGAATCGCTGGCCTTCTGGAAGATCTGAAGGAACGTGTTCCAGATCAGCAGGCCGGCAAAACCGAAGACGAAGTATGGAATGCGCGCGTCGCCGGTCGGCAGGTTGGCTACCGCCCCGAAAACGAAGGCAAACAGCGCCGCACCGATGAGCGGCTGCAGCACCACCCAGAGCACGCCGACCGCCGTCTGCCTGTAACGCAGCCGCACGTCGCGCAGCGCGAGGATGCGCAGCAGGTCGCGGTACTCCAGCACATCCCGCCAGGGGAAGAAAGCCGCACGACGCTGCGGCTTGATAACAAGGTGAGGTTCACCTGCATTCGACATTGACGAGAGACCTTCCGAGCCTGAGAGAGCACCGAGGAGTCCTGCGAGACAGCCTCAGAGACATTAGTTGCACGATGATACACGTCAAGATTAACTCTTAACTACTAACATTCGGCCGACTGTGCGAAACGACACGGTGTTATGCATCTCGCAGTATCTGCCGAAGGCGGTGTTGACTGCAGCGCGCGCCGAAACATCACGGCGACGGCTCAGATCAGCGGCAATGGCTGCATCGGCCGTTCGAAATAGTCGCCCAGCGTCTCCAGGGCGTGCGGCTCCAGGATGCGCAGCCAGCCGCTGTCGAGCTTGTAGAGCCCCAGGCGCTGCAGGCGCCGCAGCGTCTTGTTGGTGTGCACCAGCGACAGGCCCAGCGCATCGGCGATGTGCTGCTGGTTGAAGGGGAACTCGGTCCAGCCGTCGCGCACCATGCCGGCGCGCTCGGCACGCCGGTACAGGTGCATCAGCAGCATCGCGACCCTTTCGCTTGCATTGCGCCGGCCGGCCGTCACGAGGTTGTCGTCGACCAGCTTCTCTTCGCGCGCCGCCAGCCAGGTGATGTGATAGCCGAGCTTGGGACGGGCATGGAACAAGTTCCACAAAGTGTCGCGCTCGAAGCTGCACATCGTCGTATCGGTCACGGCCTCCACACCGTGCGTGTGGCCGTCGGCGAATTCGTCCTGCAGGCCGATGAAATCGCCCGGCAGCAGGAAGCCGAGGATCTGGCGCCGGCCGTCGCTCAGCGTCTTGTAGCGAAAGGCCCAACCCGAATACAGCGTGAAGAGCTGGGGCGAGGGCCGGTCCTCGCTGACGATGACGCCGCCGGCCTCGACCACCCGGGTGCCGCTGCGGAACGACTGGATGGTGCGCACCTCGTCGGAGCCGACCGCGAGAAACGTGGGGTTCGCGCGCAGCGTGCATTCCTCGCAAGGGTGGGCACACCGCGGGGGGTGGGATGGCGCGGGATAGTCCTCGAACTTCACTCGAACACTATAGGGCAGAGCGCTGTGTCTTTTGACGTTTTCTAGGGGCGGGACGACTCCTACACTTCGGGCGCCCTCCCTCGGACAAAGAATGCCGGAACTCGAAGAAATCCTCTATTGCAGCCTGTTGGCAGCCGATCAACCCACCCATGTCGTCGGCCGTATCGTGACCCAGGCCCGTTCGCGCAACGCCAGCGCGGGCATCACGGGCATCCTGGTGTTCGACGGCATGCGGTTCTGCGAGCATATCGAGGGGCCGGCGGAGCCGCTGCGCGCGCTGTGGGCGAGGCTTCAAGCCGACCCGCGCCATACCGACGTGCGCGTCCTGCACCAGGGCAGCGTGGCCGCCCGGCGCTACCAGCGTTTCGAAATGGGGCTGGCCGAGGTCGAGTTCGAGGACGACCTGGCCGGCATCGCGCAACTGCAGGGCGGTGAAGCCCTGCAGCGGTTCCTCGCGCTGCGGCCACGCTTCGACATCGGCGGCTGAGCCTCGGGCGCTCGAGGCTCAGGCGGCGTCCCAGCTGTAGGTGGCGCCGTGGCTGTCCCACGGTTCCATCACGATCCGCTCGCCGGCGGCCACCGCCAGCGACTCGCCGGGCGCCAGCACCAGGTCTTCGCTGCCGGCATGGGCGGTGGCGTCGCGGGTCACCCAGACCCGGCCCTGGCGGATGCGCAGCACGCTCGCGCCCGACGCCTTGAGGCTCATGGCGTGGCCGGCATCGAGCTGCCAGGCACCGCGGCGCACGGCCGGCGGCACGGCAGCCGGGCGGGCCAGGGTGGCGGACGAAAGCGAGGGCGAGGTGTAGACGGCGGACATGGGGGACTCCTGAGGTGACTGTGCGCAAAGGCGCGCTTCGGGAATGAATGATCTTCCTCGGCTCGTTGGCGGTCCAATGAAAACGCGGTAGCCTACTGATTCCGGTTTCGCATCAATCCACCTTCGGCCGAGGCCCGTCCCGTGCTCCATTCCCAGACCCATCTGCGTTCCAGGCCGATCTCGGCCGGCCACCTGCGCGCCTTCGAGGCGGTCGCCCGGCACCTGAACTTCCGCGCCGCCGCCGAGGAAATGGCCCTGACCCAGTCGGCCGTCAGCCGCCAGATCCAGTCGCTCGAAGAAGAGGTCGGCGTCAGCCTGTTCCTGCGCCATACGCGGGCGGTGGAGCTCACCGGCGCCGGGGCCCAGCTGCTGCTGGCGGTGCAGCAGTCGCTGCCGCGCATCGACGGCGCGGTGCGCCAGATCCGCCAGAACGCGGGCCGCAAGAGCGTCTCGCTCACCACCTTCGCCTCGTTCGCGTCGATGTGGCTGATCCCGCGCCTCGAGGCCTTCCAGCGCGACAACCCCGAGATCGACATCCGCATCGACGCCAGCGACGTCGCGCTCGACATGGACATCGCCGACGTCGACATCGCGCTGCGCTACGGGCCGCGCGAGCACATGCCGCCGGGCGCGCACCGGCTGTTCGGCGAAACCATCACGCCAGTGGCCAGCCCCTGGCTGATCAAGAGCAACCCGGCGATCAAGGCGCCGGCCGACATCGCCCGCTTCACCTTGATCGAGGCCGGCGACGCCCATCGCACGCACCTCGAATGGCTGACCTGGCGCCGCTGGTTCGAGGTCAACGACATGCTTCGGGCCCAGCCGCGGCGCTGGCTGTACTTCAACTACGCCTACCAGATGGTGCAGGCCGCGCTGACCGGCCAGGGGGTGGTGCTGGCCCGCAGTTCGCTGATCGCCGAAAGCCTGGCCAACGGCGACCTGGTCGAGGTGCTGCCGCACCACCGCATGGATTCGCCGATGGCCTACTGGCTGATCACCGGCCCGCGCAGCGCGCCCCGGCCCGAGATCCAGGCCTTTTGCGAGTGGCTGCAGGCCCAGGCCGAGACGACCCGGGAAACGATCGGCGAGGTGCCCGACCCCGACACCGTCGACCAATTGGACTGAAAAGCGTGGCCCGGCCTGAGATCAGCCGATCGGCCAGACGACGCCGTTGTCGTTCAGGATGGCGTCCAGCGGGAGATCGTGCGCTTCCGGCTCGAAATCATCCAGGAAGCCGCCGGTGTAGCCGAGCCCGACCGTGAACGGGCGCGGCTCCAGCGCGGCCAGGGTGCGGTCGTAGAAGCCGCCGCCGTAGCCCAGCCGGTAGCCGCCCGCGCTGTAGCCCAGACAGGGCACGAACAACAGCGTCGGCACGATCAGCTCGGTGTCCTTGGGCTTGGGGATGTCGAAGGCGTCGTTCTCCATCGGGCAGCCGGGATACCAGGCATGGAAAGTCAGCGTCTTGTGGACCCGGTCGACCACCGGCAGGCCGATGCGGCGGCGCTGCGGCTCGTCGAGCAGCTCGCCGTCTTCCTTCCAGCGGTGCAGCGCCGGCAGCGGATCGAATTCGCCCTTGATCGGCCAATAGGCGCCGATGACGGTGTCCGGCCGGCCCACCAGCCAGATCCGCATCACGCGCTGGAGCAGGTCGGCGCGCGCGAGGCGGTCGGGCATGGCCAGGCGCTGCTCGATCAGCGCGGCACGCAGTTGTCCCTTGAGAAAAGCGGCCGTTTCCGAGGTGTCGGCACCCTTTGACTTGTCCATAATCCCCCGATGCAGTTCGCAAGCATTTTGGCACCCGCGCGGCGCCTTCCCCGCACCTCTTTTTCCACCCTCGCTTTTTCGCTCGTCCTGGCCGCCGCCGCCCTGTGGCAGCCGGCCCGCGCGCAGAGCGGCGGCGACGACGTCCTGCTGCAAATGAAGCAGGCCTCCCAGCGCGGCGACAAGGCCCGCCTGTCGGCCCTGCTGCCGCAGGCGCGCGGCCATGCGCTCGAACCCTGGGCCGCCTATTGGGAGCTGAAGGCCCGGCTCGGCGAGAGCAGCACCCAGGAAGTACAGGATTTCCTGGCCCGCTACGCCGGCACCTACCAGGAAGACCGGATGCGCAACGACTGGCTGCTGCTGGCCGGCCAGCGCCGCGACTGGGACAGCTTCAGCAGCCTCCACCCGGCCTACCGCATGAACGACGATGCCCAGGTGAGCTGCTATGCGATCCTGGTCGAGACCCTGCGCTCGGGCACCGCCAGCCAGGCCCAGGCCGACGAGGTCCGTCGCCACTGGTTCGCCCAGCGCGATCTCGATGACGGCTGCCTGACCGCCGCCGACCGCATGATCGGCGCTCGCCTGATGTCGCCGAACGACGCCTGGAAGAAGGCCCGGCTGGCGATCGAGGCCAACCGGCCGCAAGCAGCCCGCGCCGCGGTCATGCTGGTGGCACCCGACGCCATCGCCCTGTTCGACGAAATGAACGCCAACCCGGCCAAGTTCCTGGCCGGCCGCGCCACCGCGGTCGCCAAGTCGCGTCGCGAGCTGGTGGTGCTGGCCCTGATCAAGATGACCGTCGCCGATCCGGGCGTGGCCGCCGCGCAGCTCGAGGGCAAGTGGGACACCACGCTGTCGACCGAGGAGCGCAACTGGCTCTGGGGCGCCATCGGCCGCCAGTTCGCGACCAAGCTGTCGCCGCTGGCCGGCAGCTATTTCGCCAACGTCACCAAGCTCGGCGACCTGACCGACGACATGCTGGCCTGGAAGGCCCGCGCGGCGCTGCGCACCGGCAGCTGGAAAGACGTCCAGGCCGCCGTCGACGCCATGAGCGTGGCGCAGCAGCAAGACCCGACCTGGGTCTACTGGAAGGGCCGCGCCCTGCTGGCCGGCGGCGGCGAAGAGCGCCGGGCCCAGGCCCGCATCCTGTTCGAGAGCATCGCCGGCACCCGCGGCTTCTACGAGCTGCTGGCGCTCGAGGAGCTCGGCCAGCGCGCCGCCGTGCCGACCAGGCCGGCGCCGCTCACGCCGGAAGAGAAAGCCGCCGCCCGCAGCAACCCGGCGCTCAACCGCGCGCTCTACGCGATCGCGATCGGGCTGCGCCCCGAAGGCACGCGCGAATGGAACTACGCCACCAACCTGCACGACAAGGGCGGCATGGGCGACCGCGAACTGCTGGCCGCCGCCGACCTGGCCTGCCAGCGCGAGGTCTATGACCGCTGCATCAACACCAGCGAGCGCACCAAGGGCGTGATCGACGTCGACCAGCGCTTCCCGATGCCCTTCCACGACGCCGTGCTGCGCAAGAGCCAGGAGATCGGCCTCGACCCGGCCTACGTCTACGGCCTGATCCGGCAAGAGAGCCGCTTCATCATGGACGCGCGCTCGGGCGTCGGCGCCTCCGGCCTGATGCAGGTGATGCCCGCCACCGCGCGCTGGACGGCCAAGAAGATCGGGCTGGCCGACTTCACGCCGGGCCAGATCACCGACCGCGACACCAACATCACGATCGGCACCAACTACCTCAAGCTGGCGCTGGACGACTTCGACGGCTCGATGGCGCTGGCCGCGGCGGCCTACAACGCCGGCCCGGGCCGGCCGCGCAGCTGGCGCAACGGACCGACCATGGAAGCCGCGATCTGGGCCGAGAACGTGCCCTTCAACGAAACCCGCGACTACGTCAAGAAGGTGCTCGCGAACACCACCAACTACGCCGCCGTGATCAGCGGCCAGCCGCAGTCGCTCAAGTCGCGGCTGGGCAGCGTGGGGCCGCGCAATGCGGCCGAGCCGGAGCCCAACAAGGACCTGCCCTGAGGCGCTCGCGAACCGGGCAATGAACCGAACCCTGCAGGGCCTGCGCGCCCAGCTCCCTCCCTGGGCCATCGAATGGCTCGAGGTCATCGTCCCGCTGGCGCAGGTGGCGCTGATACTGCTGGGCGCCTGGCTCCTGGTGCGCTTCGCGCGGCGCCTGATCGAGCGCGTGACCACCGGCTATGCGTTGCCGGGCAACGTCGACCTGGTCACGCGGCGCACGGTCGCCTTCCTGATCTACGGCGGCGCGCTGCTCTGGGGCCTGGAGCGGCTGGGCGTCTCGGGCACCGTGCTCTGGACCGCCTTCACCAGCTTCGCCGCCGTCGGCGCGGTGGCCTTCTTCGCCGCCTGGAGCGTGCTGTCGAACATCTTCTGCGCGCTGCTGATCTTCACCACACGGATGTTCTGGCCCGGCGACACGATCGAAGTGCTCGAGAACGGCGAGAAGCCCGGCCTCAAGGGCCGGGTGCTCGACATCAACCTGGTTTTCACCACCCTGGAAGAAAGCGGCAGCGCGCAGGGCGGAACCACGCTGAAGATCCCCAACAGCATGTTCTTCCAGCGCGCCGTGCGCCGCTGGCACGGCAGCTCCCCCGCGTTGCCGCGCACCGTCGACCTGACGCCACGGCCCTCCACCGAGGCCCCGCCCGGCTGAGCGGCGCGAAAGTGCCGCCGTCCTACAGTCGGGCGCGCGCCGCCCGGCGACACTTCGGCCACCCCGACTTCCGCCCGCAGCATGGCCGCCTCCGTCTGGGCGGCGACCACCGAGGTGCTCGCCGCCGAGTTCTCCGACGTTCCCGATCTCCCGCAGGTGCTGCGCATCGCCGTGCGCCTCACGCTGGCCTCGGTGCTCGGCTTCCTGCTCGGCTTCGAGCGCGAGCAGCACGGCAAGGCTGCCGGGGTGCGCACCCACATGCTGGTGGCGATCGGCTCGGCGATGTTCGTGCTGGTGCCGCAGCAGGCCGGCATCGAGCCGGCCGACATGAGCCGGGTGATCCAGGGCCTGGTGGCGGGCGTCGGCTTCCTGTGCGCCGGCACCATCCTCAAGCAGGGCCGGGACGAGCAGCAGGTGCAGGGCCTCACGACCGCGGCCGGCCTGTGGATGACGGCCGCGATCGGCATGGCCTGCGGCCTTGGGCGCGAAGTGACCGCCGTGCTGAGCGCCCTGCTGGCGCTGGCGGTGCTGGCGCTGGTGCCCCGGCTGGTGGCGCTGATCGAACGGGTGGTCGGGCCGCCCGCCGACAACGGCGCCAAGCCCCGCGTGATCGCTCCGCCGGACGACGCGGCCCGGCGCCGCTAGCATTGAGGGCTTTGCATCACCGGAGGCCCTTCATGACCCAGCTCTACATCGGAAACAAGAACTACTCGTCGTGGTCGATGCGGCCCTGGGTGCTCATGAAGCAGGCCGGCATCCCGTTCGAGGAAGTGATGGTGCGCTTCGACTCCTTCGACGCCGGCTCGCAATTCAAGAACGCCATCGGCGCGCTCAACCCGGTCGCCAAGGTGCCGGTGCTGGTCGACCATGGCCTCGTGGTCTGGGACACCCTGGCCATTGCCGAGTACCTGGCCGAGACCCATCCCGACAAGAAGCTGTGGCCGCAGGCGACCGCCGATCGCGCCCGGGCGCGCAGCATCTGCGCCGAGATGCACGCGGGATTCGGCGGGCTGCGCGGCCATTGCGGCATGAACATCGAGGCCTCGCTGCCCAAAGTCGGCGCCCGGCTGCTGCGCGAACAGCCGGAGGTGAAATCCGATCTCGAGCGCATCGTCCAGATGTGGGGCGACCTGCTGGCCCAGCACGGCGGTCCGATGCTGTTCGGCGAGTTCACGATCGCCGACGCCTACTTCGCGCCGGTCGGAACCCGCATCAAGACCTACGGCCTGCCGGTGCCTGCCGCCATCACGGCCTACATCGAACGCGTGCAGGCCCTGCCGGGCGTCAAGGCCTGGATCGACGACGCGCTGGCCGAGAAGGACTTCCTTCCCTTCGAGGAGCCCTATCGCAGCGGCCGCTGAGCCCGCCTGCTGCGCCTAGACTCGCGGCATGCAAACCTATCTCGTCGGCGGCGCGATCCGCGATGCCCTGCTCGGCCGCGCCGGCAGCGACCACGACTGGGTCGTGGTCGGTGCCACGCCCGAGCAGATGGCGGCGCGCGGCTTCCTGCCCGTGGGGCGCGACTTCCCGGTCTTCCTGCACCCCGAAACCCGCGAGGAATACGCCCTGGCGCGCACCGAGCGCAAAAGCGCGCCGGGCTATCGCGGCTTCGTGGTCCACGCGGCGCCCGACGTCACGCTCGAGCAGGACCTGGCGCGGCGCGACCTGACGATCAACGCGATCGCGCTGCCGGCGGACAAGCTCGCCGCCTCGGACCGGCTGGACATCGACCCGGCCGACCTGGTCGACCCCTTCCACGGCCAGCGCGACCTGCGGCGCAAGCAGCTTCGCCACGTGACCGAGGCCTTCCGCGAAGATCCGGTGCGCATCCTGCGGGTCGCGCGCTTCGCGGCCCGCTTCGCCGATTTCGACGTCGCGCCCGAGACCCTGGCCCTGATGCGCGAGATGGTCGCGGCCGGCGAGGCCGACGCCCTGGTGCCCGAGCGGGTCTGGCAGGAACTCGCGCGCGGACTGATGGAAGGCCGGCCCTCGCGCATGTTCGAGCTGCTGCGCGCCTGCGGCGCCCTCGCGGTGCTGCTGCCCGAGGTCGAACGCCTGTGGGGCGTGCCCCAGCCCGAGGCGCACCATCCCGAAGTCGACACCGGCGTTCACCTCATGATGGTGCTCGACATGTCGGCCCGGCTCGCGGCGCCGCTGGGCGTGCGCTTCGCCTGCCTGGTGCACGACCTCGGCAAGGGCACGACGCCGGCCGACGCGCTGCCGCGCCACATCGGCCACGAGCAGCGCAGCGCCCGGCTGCTGCGCGCGGTCTGCGAGCGCTGGCGGGTGCCGGTGGAGGTGCGCGAGCTGGCCGACGTGGTGGCGCGCGAGCACGGCAACATCCACCGCAGCGGCGACCTGAATGCCGCCGCCATCGTCCGCCTGCTGGAGCGCTGCGATGCATTCCGCAAGCCCGAGCGCTTCGACGAGGTGCTGCTGGCCTGCGAGTGCGACGCACGGGGGCGCCTCGGCCTGGAGGACACGCCCTATCCGCCGCGCCCCCGCCTCCTGGCCGCCCTGGCGGCGGCGCGGGGGGTGGCCACCGAGCCCATCGCCCGCGAAGCGCAGGCCAACGGGGCCGCGGGCCCGAAGATCGGCGAGGCCATCGCTCGGGCCCGGGTCGCGGCGGTCGCGGCCGCATTGCCCGCACCCTGAGTTCCGAATAGGGACATTGGCCGACGCGCCGCGGCGCGCGACTCTGCTATGGTTTTCCCTCCATGCAGAAGCCTCCCCGACTCACGCCCGACGCGGCCCTGTTCCTCGACTTCGACGGCACGCTGGTGGACCTCGCCGAAACGCCCGAGGCGATCCACGTGCCACCCGCGATGGTTGGGCTGCTCGGCGACCTCCGCGATCTGCTTGGCGGCGCGCTGGCGGTTGTCTCGGGGCGCCAGATCGACGTCCTCGACCGCTTCCTGGCCCCGCTGCGACTGCCCGCCGCCGGCGAGCACGGCGTCCAGCGCCGCGACGCCGAAGGTCGGATGCAGGAGCAGCGCGCCCCCGACCTGACGCGGGTCCTCGATGCCGCCAACGAACTGGCGCGGGTACACGAAGGCCTGCTGGTGGAGCGCAAGCACGCCGCCATCGCCCTGCACTACCGGCTCGCACCGCAGCTCGAGGCGGTCTGCCGCGACGCCATGGCGCGCATCATCTTCGACCAGCCGCAGCTGGAGCTGATGCACGGCAAGTTCGTCTTCGAGGTCAAGCCCGCGGGCATCCACAAGGGCGGCGCGATCGCCGCCTTCATGGACGAGGCGCCGTTCGCCGGCCGGGTCCCGGTGTTCGCCGGCGACGACACCACCGACGAGAACGGCTTCGCCGTGGTCCAGCCGCGCGGCGGCATCGCGATCAAGGTGGGCTCCGGTCCCAGCCAGGCACTGCACCGGCTCGACTCGCCGCGGGCGGTGTTCGAGTGGCTGATCGCGGCCCGCGACCAGCTGGCCTCGCCGCCCCTTCCAGAAACCCCGAAAAGGACCGACGAATGACATCCGCCACCGCAGAGGCCGCCGCCGCAGAAGACCACGCGGGCCCCTCCCCGGCGCCCGCGCCAGGGGGCTTCGGTCCGCCGGCGCCCGCCTCGCTGGATGTCGGCGTGATCGGCAACTGCGCCTACAGCGCCCTGGTCGACGCCCGCGGCCGCGTGGTCTGGTGCTGCCTGCCGCGCTTCGATGGCGACCCGGTCTTCAACGCGCTGCTCGACCCCGGTGCGGACGCCAGCGCCTGGGCCATCGAGATCGAGGATTTCGCCTCGTCGACGCAGTGGTACGAGCCGAACACCGCGGTGCTGCGCACCCGGCTTTACGACAGCGCCGGCCAGGGGATCGAGATCACCGACCTGGCGCCGCGCTTCCACAGTCGCTCGCGCTACTTCCGTCCGCTCACGATGGTGCGGCGGGTCAAGCCGATCAAGGGCACGCCGCGGATCCGCGTGTCGCTGGCACCGCGCTTCAACTGGGGCGCGCAGGCACCGATCATCACCCGCGGCAGCAACCACATCCGGTACGTCGGGCCCGAATTCACGCTGCGGCTCAACACCGATGCCTCGGTCTCGCACATCCTGTCGCGCCAGCCCTTCGTGCTCTCGCGCGAACACAACTTCGTGCTCGGCGCCGACGAGACGCTGACCGACGGCATCGCCGACACCGCGCGCCATTTCGAGCAGGAAACCATCGCCTACTGGCGCACCTGGAGCAAGCGGCTGGCGATCCCGTTCGAATACCAGGAGGCCGTGATCCGCGCCGCGATCACGCTCAAGCTTTCGCTGTACGAGGACACCGGCGCGATCGTCGCCGCGATGACCACCAGCATCCCCGAGGCGCCGGGCAGCCAGCGCAACTGGGACTACCGCTACTGCTGGCTGCGCGACGCCTTCTTCGTGGTGCGCGCGCTCAACAGCCTGTCCGAGGTCGGCACCATGGAGGACTACCTGCGCTGGCTGTCGAACGTGGTGATCGGCTCGCACGGCGAGCACATCCAGCCGCTCTACGGCATCGGGCTCGAGCCCGAGCTGCCCGAGTCCTTCGTCGAAGGGCTGGGCGGCTACCGCGGCATGGGGCCGGTGCGGGTCGGCAACCAGGCGCAGGAGCATTTCCAGCACGACGTCTACGGCAACATCGTGCTCGGCGCGGCCCAGTCCTTCCACGACCACCGGCTGCTGAGCCGGGCCGGGGTCAACGAGTTCCCCTACCTCGAAGCGGTCGGCGAACAGGCGATCCGGGTCTACGGCACGCCCGACGCCGGCATGTGGGAGCTGCGCACGCGGGCCCGCGTCCACACCAGCTCGGCCCTGATGAGCTGGGCCGCCTGCGACCGGCTCGCGAAGATCGCGCGCACCCTGAACCTGCCCGAGCGCGCGGCCTACTGGCACGGCCATTCGTCGCGGATGCGCGAGGAGATCCTGGAGAAATCGTGGTGCGAGGAGCGCCAGGCCTTCGCCGAGAGCTTCGGCGGCCACGAGCTCGATGCCAGCGTGCTGCTGATGGTCGAGGTCGGTTTGATCGACGCCCGCGACCCGCGCTTCATCTCGACCGTCGAGGCGATGGAGAAGTCGCTCTGCGACGGCCCCTACATGCGCCGCTACGAGGCCGCCGACGATTTCGGCAAGCCCGAGACCGCCTTCAACATCTGCACCTTCTGGCGCATCGACGCCCTGGCCAAGATCGGCCGCAAGGCCGAGGCCCGGCAGATCTTCGAGACCATGCTGGCGGCGCGCAACCCGCTCGGGCTGCTGTCCGAGGACACCCACCCGGTGACCGGCGAGATGTGGGGCAACTTTCCGCAGACCTACTCGATGGTCGGCATCATCAATGCGGCAGTGAGGCTGTCGGCGCCCTGGGATTCGTGCATATGAGCAACGCCGGGCCGCCCCAAGTTGCGAGGGCCCCCTCGGGGGGCAGAGAGGACACGCCAGTGCCGAACGTGGGGGCTCGCATATGAGTCGCCTGGTCGTCGTATCGAACCGGGTCGCCGACCCGCGCAAGCCGGCTGCCGGCGGCCTTGCCGTGGCGCTCGGCGAAAGCCTGCAGCAGAGCGGCGGCCTGTGGTTCGGCTGGAGCGGCGCGATCGTCGAGGAAGGCCCGACCGGCGAGGGAGAACTGCACAGCCAGCAGGCCGGCAAGGTCACGCTGGCCACCATCGACCTCAGCCGCGAAGACCACGACAGCTACTACCTCGGCTACAGCAACGACGTGCTCTGGCCGGTGTTCCACAACCGGCTCGACCTGGCGCACTTCGATGCCGGCTTCATCGGCGGCTACCGGCGCGTGAACCAGCTGTTCGCACGCAAGCTGATGCCGCTGCTGCTGCCCGACGACATCATCTGGGTCCACGACTACCACCTGATCCCGCTGGCGGCCGAACTGCGCGCGATGGGCTGCAAGCAGCGCATCGGCTTCTTCCTGCACATCCCGCTGCCGCCGCAGATCATCATCGCGGCCATTCCGCAGCACGAGTGGCTGATGCGCTCGCTGTTCGCCTACGACCTGATCGGCTTCCAGGCCCAGCAGGACGTGCAGCACTTCGAGCACTACGTGCGCAACGAGGCGCACGGGGAATTGCTCGGCGATCACCAGTACCGCGCCTACGGCCAGACCGTGTGCTGCAACGCCTTCCCGATCGGCATCGATGTCGACGAGTTCGCCGCGCTCACCCACGCCAAGGAATCGCGCGACATGTACGAGACCATGAAGCGCGAGTATTCGAGCCGCCGCCTGCTGCTGGGCATCGACCGGCTCGACTATTCGAAGGGCATCCCGCAGCGCGTGCGCTCGTTCCGCGAGCTGCTGGCCAACTACCCCGAGAACCGGCGCAGCGCGACCCTGATCCAGATCGCCTCGCCGACCCGCGAGACGGTCGATGCCTACGGCGACATCCGGCGCGAGCTCGAATCGCTGTGCGGCGCCATCAACGGCGACTACGGCGAGCTCGACTGGATGCCGGTGCGATACATCCACCGCATGGTCGCCCGCAAGCGCGTGCCGGGCCTGTGCCGCGCCGCCGCGGTCGGGCTCGTGACGCCGCTGCGCGACGGCATGAACCTGGTGGCCAAGGAATACATCGCGGCCCAGGACCCGGCCGATCCGGGCGTGCTGGTGCTGTCGCGCTTCGCCGGCGCGGCCGAGCAGCTCAAGGAAGCGCTGCTGGTGAACCCGTACGACACCCACGGCACCGCCGAGACCGTGCAGCAGGCGCTGCAGATGCCGCTGGAGGAGCGCCGCGAGCGGCACCAGAAGCTGCTGGCGCGCATCCGCGAGCAGGACGTGCACTGGTGGCGCGAGGGCTTCCTGAGCGCCCTGCGAACGGCAGCGAACCTGCGCTGAGCCTGCAGGCCTCTACTGGCCGCGCCAGGCGACCTGGCCGGTGAGCAACTGCACCAGCCGTGCCACCAGGGGGGCGGCCGGCGCCGGCTGCGCAGCGGGCAGGGCCCGGAACTCGGCCGGCGACAGCGCGCAGATCTCGATCCAGCCGCCGCGCTCGACCACGTGGACATCGCCCGCCTGCAGCGGCGTCTTGACGCTGAACACGGTGTCGCCGAACCATCCCGGCGGCGACACCACGTTCAAGCAGCCTTCCAGCACCCACAGCGCATGGCCGGGATCGACCGCCACTCGCAGCGCCTGGCCCGGCAGCAGCTGCGTGGTTTCGTGAAGCTCGCTTGTCATGGAACACCTCGGAAGGTTGTTGGGGATGGGGTCATCGTAGGCAGGCGGGCGCCCAGAAAACAGGCACAACCGCCGCCCTTCGAGGGCACAACAGAGCGCGACAATGGCGATCTGTTACGGCCATTCTTCTAGAATCTGCATCTGTTTAAGACCGGAAGCGTGCGCCAGCATCGAGCCATGGAACAGGCACCTCTCTACCGCCAGCTGGCCGTCCACTACCTCGACGCGATCCAGGCCGGCTCGCTCAAGGCGGGCGACAAGCTGCCCTCGCTGCGGGCGCTGATGCGGCTGCACGACATCAGCCTGTCGACCGCGCTGCAGCTGTGCCGCACCATGGAAGGCGAAGGCTGGGTCGAGGCCCGCGACCGCTCGGGCTACTTCGTGCGGCGTCCGCGCCGGCTCGCGATCGCGGCCATGGAAGAGCCCGCGGCCCATGTGGCGCCCGATCCGGCGCAGTACGTCGGCATCCATGCGAAGGTCTCGGAATTCGTCGCCCGCCGGCGCCAGGGCGAGGTGCGGATCGACTTCTCGCTGGCGCGCGGTGCGCCGGAGCTCTATCCCGCGCAGGCGCTGCAGACGATCATGATGCGGCTGCTGCGCCAGCGGCCCGCGCTGCTGACGACCGCCGCGCCCTCGCGCAGCCTCACGCCCTTGCGCGAAGCCGCGGCGCGGCGCGGACTGCGCGCGGGCATGACGCTCGCGCCCGAAGAGGTGCTGTCGACCAATGGCTGCATCGAGGCGCTCAACCTCGCGCTGCGCGCCGTGGCCCAGCCGGGCGACACGGTGGCGGTCGAGTCGCCGACCTTCTACGGCCTGCTGCAGGTGCTCGAGAGCCTGGGCATGCGCGCCGTCGAGATTCCCACCAGCCCGCAGACCGGGCTGTCGGTCGAGGCCCTGGAGATGGCGCTCCAGGCCTACGACAACATCAAGGCGGTGGTGGTGGTGCCGCATCTGCAGAACCCGCTGGGCAGCGTCATGCCCGATGCGCACAAGCAGCGCCTGGTCGCGCTCTGCGAGCAGCACGGCGTGGCGCTGATCGAGGACGACACCTACAGCGAACTGCTCGACACCGACACGCCGGCGCGGGCCATCAAGTCATGGGACCGCACGGGCAACGTGATCCACTGCGCCTCGCTGCACAAGATCCTGGCGCCGGGCATGCGGCTGGGCTGGATCTCGGCCGGACGCTGGCATGGGCGGGTCGAGATGCTCAAGTACACGCAGACCCGCAGCAACGAGGAGCTGTCGCAGTGGACGGCCGGCGAATACATGGCCACCGGTGCCTTCGACCGGCATCTGCGGCGGCTGCGCGAACGCCTGCGGGAGCAGCGCGAGCGCACGGCCGATGCCATCGCGGCGCACTTCCCCCCCGGGACACGGCTGAACCTGCCGCCGGGCGGACTGCAGCTGTGGGTCGAGCTGCCCGACCGGCTGTCGTCGATGACCGTCTTCGACCGGGCCTTGCGCGAAGGGATCCTGATGGCGCCCGGCGCGCTGTTCTCGAACTCGTCGCGCTTCGATCACTACCTGCGCATCAACTGCGGCTGGCCCTTCACCAACGCGATCGAGGACGGACTGCGGCGGCTGGGGGAGATTGCTTGCGAGTCGGGGGCGGTGCGGATGGCGGCCTGAGGGCCGGAGCGCGTACCAGCCCAGATCCGTCCAAGGAGACCGCCATGCTCACTGCACGCCCCGTTTCAGTGGCCCTGCTCTACCCAGGAGACCGCGCAGCACGCGACCGCAGCGACCCGGCCGAGAGCCGCTTTGCGGCGCTGTTCACTGCGTTCGCAGCCGCCGGCGTGGCCGCCGAGCCCGCCGTCTATCACGATGATTTCGCCGACGAGGTCGCCGCGCAGCTGCGGGGCGTCGACGCCGTGCTCGTCTGGTGCAATCCGGTCGAGGCGGGCCGCCGCCGCGACCGGCTCGACGCCGTCTTGCGCGAAGCAGCGCAGGCCGGCGTCTTCGTCAGCACGCATCCGGACACCATCCTGCGCCTGGGCACCAAGGACGTGCTGGTCGACACGCGCGACCTGCCCTTCGGCGGCGATGCGGTCCGCGTCGACAGCCTCGACGCGCTCGCGGCAGGCCTGCCCGATCGCCTGCGCCACGGCGCTCGCGTGCTCAAGCAATATCGCGGGCACAGCGGCATCGGCGTATGGCGGGTCGAGCGCGTCGAAGCCTCTCCGCTGCTGCGCGTGCAGCATGCGCTACGCGGCAGCGCGGAGGAACGAATCGACCTGTCGACGCTGCTCCAGCGCATGGCACCGTACTTCGAAGCAGCCAATGGGGGTCACATGATCGACCAGGCCTGGCAACCGCTTATGGTCGACGGCATGGTGCGCGCCTACCTGGTCGAGGACCGTGTGACCGGCTTCGGCCACCAGGCGATCAATGCCCTCTACCCGGCACGCGCGGGCGAGGCCGCGCCCACGCCCGGGCCACGTCTCTATCACGGCGCCGACCTGCCGCGCTTCCAGGCGCTGAAGCGCCTGCTGGAGACGCAGTGGATCGCGCAACTGCAACAACGCCTGGGGTTGACGCGCGCGCAGTTGCCGATGCTGTGGGACTGCGACTTCCTGCCCGGCGAACCGACCGACGACCAACCCGAGCGCTTCGTGCTCTGCGAGATCAACGTCAGCAGCGTCTCGCCTTTCCCGCCCTCGTCGATCGAGCCGCTGGTGGAGGCCGTGAAGGCACGCATCATGTTGCGGACCGGCTGAGCAGATCGCGCGGTCCACATCGGGCCTGGAGCCGTCCTCGGGCTGCGTCAGTCCCACGCCTTGAGCTGCTTCGCCGCCGTGCCGAACTGACCCAGGTGGTAGATCGCAGCGCCCTTGAACGAGAAGCCGAAGGGCTCGAACGGTTCGGCAAGCATCGTGTCGAGGTACTTGCGCGCCGCCACCCCGGTCGTGACGTGCGGATTGAAGTGATCCCCGGAGGCCTTCGGCACGAACATCGAAACGTACTGGATGAGCGCCGGGTCGCGCAATCGAGCGTTGTTGGCCTCGGCATGCTCCTGCATCGTCGAGTCCGGCTCGAGCAGGATGTCGATGGCCACGGTGTCTGAGGGATGCTTCATCTCCGAACCCCCTGTGCTCATGATTGAGACACCGTCGAGCTTAAACGCCGCCATGGCGCGCGTCGCTGTCAGATGCCACGTACGTGGTCTAGGTGGCCACCGGGATGTTCAAGTTCCGTGCCCGAGTACAGACTGCCCCATTCGAAAAATACGCGAGGTCATGATGGCCGATTTCGACTATGACGTGATCGTGATCGGCTCCGGATTCGGCGGCAGCGTCGCGGCGCTGCGCGCGACCGAGAAGGGCTACCGGGTGGGCGTCATGGAAGCCGGACGCCGCTGGCCCGACAGCGCGATCCCCAAGACCAACTGGGACATCCGGAAATACCTGTGGCAGCCCGAGGCCGAGATGTACGGCCTGCAGCGCCTCAGCTTCCTCGACGACGTGCTGGTGCTGCATGGCGCCGGCGTGGGCGGCGGCTCGCATGTCTACGGCAGCACGCTCTATGTTCCGCCGAAGAAGTTCTTCGCCGCCCCCGAGTGGTCCTATATCACCGACTGGTACGACGAGATGCCCGCGTACTTCGACCAGGCCCAACGCATGATGGGCGTCAACCGCGTGCCCTACATGGACAGCGACAAGGACCGGCTGATGCGCGAGATCGCCGTCGAGATGGGGCATGGCGACACGTACAACAAGGCGCCCGTGGCCACCTTCTTCGGGTCCCCGGGCGTCGAGGTCGACGATCCGTTCTTCGGCGGCGCAGGCCCGCGCCGAACCGGCTGCGTGAATTGCGGCAACTGCATGATCGGCTGCGGCCGCGGAGCCAAGAACAAGCTGACGGAGAACTATCTCTATCTGGCCGAAAAGAACGGCTGCGTGATCCACGACCTGCACGAGGTCATCGAACTCGCACCACTCGACGGCGGCGGCTATGAGGTGATCGCCAGCCACCCCGGCTGGGTGCAGCGCGCGGCCCATGTCGATCGCCATCGCTACACGGCCAGGCAGGTCGTCGTCTCCGCGCACGCCTACGGGTCGGCGCGGCTGCTGCACCACATGCGGCATGTCGACAAGCTCACCGGGCTGTCCGATCAGCTGGGCAAGCTGGCCCGCACCAATTCCGAGGCGCTGATCCTGGTCACGCGACCCTATGCAGCCTGGAAGAAGGACCCGGACCGATTCATCATCACGCCCGGCAGCGTCGCCATCACTTCGGGTGTCTGGCCTGACCCGGACACCAGCATCGAGCCGGTGTCCTATGGCGTGGGCAGCGACTTCTTCGCGCTGGCCACGACCTACTACGCGTCCGGCCCGCAGAAGCACCCCACGGAGACCTGGCTCAAGCACCTGATGGAGCATCCGGTCCAGACCCTCGGCCAGACCTTCGACGCACGGCACTGGTCGGAGCGCGCGATCACCCTGTTGTGCATGCAGACCACCGACACCTCGATCGACCTCTACTTCAAGGACGGCATCCTGCGCAGCCGGCATGGCTCCGGCGATCCGCCGCCCACCCACATCCCCGCCGCCGACGAGTTCGCGAAGCGGCTCGCGGCCAGGATGGGCGGGCTCGAAGCGGCCCTGGATTTCGAAGTCGTCAATCGCACGGCGTCGGCGCACTTCATCGGCGGCATTCCGATCGGCGACTCGCATGAAAAGGGCGTGGTCGATCCCTACCAGCGCGTCTTCGGCCATGCGGGCCTGCATGTCATGGACGGCAGCGTGATGCCCGCGAACCCGGGGGTCAACCCCTCGCTCACTATCCTGGCGCTGGCCGAGCGGGCAATGTCGTTCTGGCCGAACAAGGGCGACGCCGATCCGCGGCCTTCGCTGGGTGCCGGCTACCAGCGCCTGGCGCCCATCATGCCGCGCGCGCCCGCGGTGCCGGCGCAGGCGCCCGGCGCCTTGCGCTTCGACAAGCCGCAGCGCGAAGTGATTCCCGAGTATCCGTACTGAGTCGAAGGCCGACGCACAGGAGACGAGCATGGCGAACCCGACAGTCGAGTACCGAGACCTGGGCCCATCGGACCGATTGCCAGACCGGTCCGTCAATCCCTATTACCTGGCCGACCGCAAGCTGCGCGTGTCCGTCGCTCGCGTCGGCAAGAGCCTGTTCGCCTTCGACGACCTCTGCCCGCACGACGGCTGTCAACTCTCGGCGGGCATCCTGACCGGCACGACGCTGATGTGCCCCTGCGACGGCTCCCGCTTCGACCTCTCCACGGGCAGCGTGGCGGGTGGCCCGTCGAAGCAGCCGCTCCCCACCTACGAAGTGCGCGAGCAGAACGGAGAAATCTGGGTTCGCGCCTGACACCAGGAGTTCATTGCCATGTCCGTCCCCGACTACGCTTCGCTCGTCGCCCGCCAGCGCGCCTTCTTCCTCGAGGGGCATACGCGCCCGGTGGCGTGGCGCAAGACCCAGCTCGAAGCGGTCAAGGCCCTGTTCACCGATCACCACGACGAACTGTGCGACGCACTCTGGAAAGACCTGCGCCGCAACGTGAACGATGCCGACCTGATGGACGTCGACTACTGCGCCAAGGAGGCCGCCTACGCGCTCAAGCACATCGACACCTGGACCAAGCCGCTCCACGAGCCGATGCCGCTGGTGTTCGAGCCCGGCTACATCCGGGTGAACCGGGATCCGCTCGGCGTGTCGCTGATCATCGGCGCGTGGAACGAACCTTTCATGCTGGTCTTCGGTCCGCTGGTGGCGGCGCTGGCCGCCGGCAACACAGCCGTGCTGAAGCCTTCGGAGATTGCCGCCCACTGCGCTGCCGCCGCGGCGCGCCTCGTGCCCGAGTACTTCGATCCGCGCACGGTCGCGGTCGTCGAGGGCGCCGTCCCCGAGACCACCGCGCTGCTGGCGCAGCAGTGGGACATGATCTTCTTCACCGGCAGTCCGCCCGTCGGCAAGATCGTGCACCAGGCCGCCGCGAAGAACCTGACGCCCTGCGTGCTCGAACTCGGCGGCAAGAACCCGACCATCGTGCATTCGTCGGCCAACCTCAAGGCGGCCGCGCGGCGCATCGCCTACGGGCGCTACCTGAACTCCGGCCACATCTGCACCGCGCCCGACCATGTGCTGGCGTGGCCGGAAGTGAAGGACGAGTTCCTGCAGCACATGAAGGACACGATCCGCGAGTTCTACGGCGACGACCCCAAGCAGAGTCCGGACTACGGACGCGTGATCAACCGGCGCAACTTCGATCGCCTGGCCGCGCTGCTCGGAAGCGGCAAGGCGATTGCCGGCGGCCAGACAGATGCCGACGAGCTCTACATCGCGCCGACGGTGCTGGTGGACGTCGCGGTCGACTCGCCGATCATGAAGGAAGAGATCTTCGGGCCGATCCTGCCGGTGCTCGAGATCGATTCGGTCGACTCCGTCATCCGGTGGGTCAACAGCAGGCCGAGCCCGCTCGGCCTCTACATCTTTGCCGAGGACAAGGAGGTGATCGACACGATCCTGTCGGCCACGCGCTCGGGCGATGCGGAGGTCAACGACTGCGCCATCCACCCGCTCTTTCCCGAGCTTCCGTTCGGCGGCGTGGGCAACTCCGGCATGGGCAAGTACCACGGGCGCTGGGGCTTCGAAGCCTTCACCAATGCGCGCGGGGTGCTGCACCACAGCAGCACCGTCGACCCCGGTGTGCGCTATCCGCCTTACGCGAAGCACGGCCTCGAGCGCGTCGCCGTCAACAAGCTGATGCCATAGAGGCGGCATCGAAGTGAACCTCGACCCCGTCCTCCTGTCGCGGATCCAGTTCGGGTTCCTGATCAGCTTCCACATCATCTTCCCCGCCTTCACGATCGGGCTGGCGGCATGGCTGGCAACGATCGAGGGGGCGCGGCTGGCGACCGGCAACGCGCTCTATCGCCGGGTGTTCGACTTCTGGCTGCCGATCTTCGCGGTCTCCTTCGGCATGGGCGTGGTCACGGGCATCGTCATGGCCTTCCAGTTCGGCACCAACTGGGGCGTGCTCGCCGTGAAAACCGGCTCGATCCAGGGCCCGCTGCTCGGCTACGAGGGCTTCACGGCCTTCATGCTCGAGGCGACCTTCTTCGGCGTGATGCTGCTCGGACGCGACCGGGTATCGCCGCGCTTCTACTTCTTCTCGTGCTGCATGGTGTCGCTGGGCACGATGTTCTCGTCCTTCTGGATCCTCGCCAACAACAGCTGGATGCAGGTGCCGCTCGGCCACACGGTGGTGGACGGCAAGATCATTCCGACCGACTGGATGCAGATCGTGCTCGGGCCGGTGCAGATGGTCCGCTGGCCGCACATGCTGCTGGCCGCCTTGTTGACGACCTCGATGTGCGTGTCGGCGACCGGTGCCTGGTACCTGCTGCGCCGGGTCCACTTCGACGAAGGCCGGATGATGCTGCACTGGGGCCTCGGCCTGGCCGCGGTGCTGATCCCGGTCCAGCTCTTCTTCGGCCACCTGACCGGCGAATACGTGCTCAAGCACCAGCCCGCCAAGTTCGCCGCGATCGAAGCGCGCTGGAAGAACGAGCAGCCCGCCAGCGAGGTGCTGATCGCCATTCCCGACGAGGCCAACGAGCGCAATCTCTACGCCATCTCGGTCCCGAAGCTGGGCAGCTTCATCGCCTCGGGCAATTTCACCTCCGCTGAAAGAGGGCTCGAATCCTTCCCGCGCGAAGACCGGCCGCCGGTGCTGATCCCCTTCTTCGCCTTCCGGCTGATGGTCGGCATGGGTCTGGTCATGCTGGCGGTCTCGTGGCTCGGCAACTTCCTGCGCTGGCGCGGCAGGCTGGAGTCGTCGCGCTGGTTCCTGTGGGGCGCGTTCATGTCGTTCCCGACCGGCTTCGTCGCCATCCTGACCGGCTGGTACACGGCCGAGATCGGCCGCCAGCCCTGGGTGGTCTACGGCCTGCTGCGAACCCGGGACGCCGTCACGCCCTCCCTGACGACCAGCGACGTGCTGGCCTCGCTGCTCATCTACGTGGCGGTGTATTGGCTCTTCGTCTGCTTCGGCATCTACTACATCTACAAGCTCCTGCGCGAAGGGCCGCGCGCGAAAACCGAGGCCACGGCCAACGTCACCGGCAGCCGGCCCCTGGCCGTTGCCGCGCGCACGGACACCCCGGTCAACGACAGAGCCGGAGGCACGGCGTGAGCCCGGCGGCCGCCAGCGACCTGGCGCTTTTCTGGGCGGCGGTCATTGCCGTCTCGATCCTGGTCTACGTGATCCTGGACGGCTTCGATCTCGGCGTCGGCATCCTCTTCGGCACCACCCGCGAAGAGAGCCACCGCCTGCACATGATGGACACCATCGCGCCGTTCTGGGACGGCAACGAGACCTGGCTGGTGGTCATCGGCGCCGGCCTGTTCGCAACCTTTCCGGTGGTGTATGCCGTGTTCCTGGGTGCGTTCTACCTGCCTGTCCTGCTGCTGCTCGTCGGCCTCATCTTCCGCGGCATTGCCTTCGAATTCCGCTACCGCAGCGTCAAGACGCGCTGGCTGTGGGACCTGGGGTTCTTCCTCGGATCGACGGTGGTCGCCTTCGTGCAAGGGGCCGCCGTGGGCGCATTGATGCGCGGCCTTCCGGTGGCGCAGGGCCAGTTCGCCGGCACATCCTTCGAATGGCTGCATCCGTTTTCGGTGCTGACCGGCGTCGGCCTGGTCTTCGGCTATGCGTTGCTCGGCGCAGGGTGGATCGTGCTCAAGAGCGAAGGCGAGCTGCGCGACTGGGCCTATCGCCGTATTCCGTGGCTGGCCGCGGCTGTCTTCGGCGTGCTCGGCCTGGCGTTCGCCGTGTCGTTGAGCGTCGATGCGGGCGCGATCGCGCAAAGCCATCTGAAGGACCGGCCCTGGGGCTGGGCCCTGGTCGCGCTGGCGATCGCCGCGCTGGCCGGCGTGGTGGCGGCCGCCCGGGCGCGCCGCGACGGCTTCGCGTACACGTTGACCGTGCTGTTCATCGGCGCCTCGTACCTGACGCTCGGCACGATGTTCTGGCCCTACATGGTCCCGTATGCGGTCACGGTGGCCAGCGCAGCGGCGCCGGAGGAGTCCCTCCGGTTCCTGTTCTATGGCGGCGTGGTGGTCTTGCCGGTGATCGCCGCCTACACCATCGGCGTCTACTGGGTGTTCCGCGGCAAGGTCCGCAGCGGCTACCGCTAGCGACTGCCTGGATTGCAGGCTCAGTCGAGCAGCGCCATCGCCCCGTAGTCGCCGACCCGGTCGCCCAGGCCGGCCGCCACCAGCACCGCGCCCCGGGTCAGGGCCGCGAGCTTGCCGTCGATCTGGGCCTGCAGCCGCGGCAGCAGGAAGTCGCGGTTGTTCCAGAACACGCTGCCGCCGAGGCTGATGCGCTGCAGGTCGAGGGTGGCGACCAGGTTGAAGAGCATCCGGCCCATCACGCGGCACAGCGCGTCGGTGGTGGCCAGGGCCTTGGCTTCGCCGCGGGCCGCGGCGGCGAACAGGTCGACCGCCGGCTCGCCGAAGCGGCGTGCGATCGCATTGCCGGCCACCAGCCCCTCGACGTCGCCGAAATTGCCGCAGCCGCACAGCGCCTGGTTGTCGTCGTCGGACACGAAGCTGTGGCCGGCATGGCCGGCGTTGCCGTTCTTGCCGCGCAGCACGTGGCCGTCGACGCACAGCCCGACGCCTACGCCGGTGCTCCAGGTGACGAAGGCGCAATGGTCGACGCCCTGCAGCGCGCCCCAGCGGCGCTCGGCCTCGAGGGCAGCGACCGCGTCGTTTTCGACCCGCACATGGGCGAAGCGCCGCTTGAGCGGGGCCTCGATCAGCGCCGTCATCCACTCGTTGGGGAGCCCGCGCGCCGGGCCGGCGATGCCGCCGCAGATGTTCGGCGACGCCAGCTCGACCATGCCGTCGCGGATCTCGAAGGGGCCGGCAGAAGAGACGCCGACGCGGTCGATCGAGGCGCTGGCGATGTTCTGCTCGGCGCAGGCCTCGTCGATCAGCCGCAGGATCTGCAGTGCCACCGCGTCGTTGCCGCCGGTCTTGGCGGTCGGTTCGCTGCGCCGGCCGACCAGCGGCGTGTGGCTGTCGGCGGAAAGGCTCACGGCGATCTTGGTGCCGCCGATGTCCACGCAGGCTCTCATGCGTGCCCCCACGCTCGGCACTTCGTGTCCTCGCTGCCCCCCGAGGGGGCGCGAGCTTGCTTGGGGCGGCCCGGCGCTGCGCTCATGTGCCCCCACGCTCGGCACTTCGTGTCCTCGCTGCCCCCCGAGGGGGCGCGAGCTTGCTTGGGGCGGCCCGGCGCTGCGCTCATGTGTTCATATCCATCGCGCGACCAGGGCCGCGATCATGCTCAAAACGACCGTGCTGGCGATCGGCAATTGCCATTCGCGTCCGAACGCACGGAACTCGAAATCGCCGGGCAGCCGCCCGAAACCGAAGCGCCGCAGCCAGGCCGTCAGCCCGCTCATGAGCACCAGGGCCAGGACGACGACGATCAGCCAGCGAATCATGGATGCAGTTTAGGCCGCGAGCAGGTCCAGCGCCTGTCGGTGGAGTTCGCGTGTGGCCGCGGCGACCACCCGGCCGTCGGACTGCAGGCCCAGCGGCCGGCCCTGCCAGTCGGTGACGATGCCGCCGGCGGCTTCGATGAGGCCGGTCGGACCGAGGTAGTCGTAGGGCTGCAGGCCGGTCTCGACCACCAGGTCGATGGTGCCGCCGGCGAGCTGGGCGTAGCCGTAGCAGTCGCCGCCGAAGCGGCGCATCGCGCAGCGCCGGCTCAGCCGGTCGAAGGCGGCCCAGTCGGCGGCGTCGAAGATGTCGGGCGAGGTGGTCACGATGCGGGCCTCGGCCACGGCGGCGCAGCCGCTGACGCGCACCGCCTGCCCATTGCGCTGGGCGCCGGCGCCGGCCTGGCCGATCCAGCGCTCGCCGAGCACCGGCATGTCGACCATGCCGAGCTCGACGCGGCCGTGGCGCAAAAGGCCGATCAAGGTGCCCCAGAGCGGCGAGCCGGTGATGAAGCTGCGGGTGCCGTCGATCGGGTCGAGCACCCAGACGCGCTCGGCGTCGACCCGCTCCAGCCCGTGCTCCTCGCCGTAGATGCCGTCGGCCGGGCATTCGGCGCCGAGGATCTCGCGCATGGCGGCCTCGGCGGCGCGGTCGGCCTGGGTCACGGGGCTTTCGTCGGCCTTCGAGATGACGTCGAGCGGGGTGCGGAACAGGCGCATCGAGTGCGAGGCCGCCGCATCGGCCAGTGCGTGGGCGACGCGCAGGTCGTCGGCCGGTGTGAAGGTGGAACTCATGGGAGGATTAGAACCCAGCCTCCGCCCGCGGCAGCGGCCATCACAGCGTGTGGCTGCGGTCGCCTTCGGCAAAGCCGATCGCGTCCCAGGGCTCGCCCACCGCGAAGCCGATCACCTTGAACAGCTCGCCCATCTCGTGTTCATGGATCAGCCGCGCGGCCATCGCGCGTTCGGCCAGCGGGGCCGCTTCCATCATCGGCAGGATGCCGGCGTTGAGCAGGAATCGCGCCTGGCTGCAGTAGCCGAGCACCTGGAGGCCGGCGTCCTGTCCCGCCAGCGCCACCCCGGTGAAGTTGACGTGGGCCGTGATGTCCTTGGTGCCGACATCGGCCAGCGGATCGCCGTCGGCCTGGTGGCCGCGGTGGCACATCACGGTGCCCATGTGGCGCTGCGGATGGTAGTACTCGGCCTCCGGAAAACCGTAGTCGATGAAGAAGGCCGCGCCCTGCTTCAACCGGTCGGCCAGGGTGGCGACGAAGGCCTCGGCCTGGGGGTGGATTTCGGTCAGGTAGTCGTGAGGGCCGGCCACTTCGACCGGTGGGCGCAGTTCGGTCGGCCGGTCGGCCCAGGCGAAGCCGTCGCCCTGGCGGACCACGCCGCGTTCGTGCCATTGGCCGGCGGTGCGCACCAGCAGCTGCACCGGCATCGCATCGAGCACCTCGTTGCCGACCACCACGCCGCGCATCTCCGGCGGCAGTTCGGCCAGCCATTCGACTTTGCCGGCATGCCCGGCGAGCGTCTGCTGCTGGCGTTCGCGCAGCGTGCCGGAGAGATCGACGATGCGCAAGCGCTCGACTTTGTCGCCGAGGGCGTCGAGCAGCTGCAGGGCCAGCGCGCCGGTGCCGGCGCCGAACTCCCAGAGCTCCCGGGTGCCGGTCTTTTCGAGCGCCTCGGCCACCTGCACCGCCAGGGTGCGGCCGAACAGCGGCGTCATTTCGGGTGCGGTCACGAAATCACTGCCCGAGGCCGGCATCCGGCCGAACTTGCGGCTCGCGCTGGCGTAGTAGCCCAGCCCCGGGGCGTACAAGGCCAGGGCCATGAAGCGGTCGAACGGCAGCCAGCCGCCGGCCCGCTGCAGCGAGGCATCGATAATCTTGGTCAACGGGGTGGCGCGTTCGGCGCCCTGCTCCAGGTTCATAAGTAACGGAAATCTATCAGGATGGCTGAATCGACCCCACGCCGAGGCGTGCTCGTGACCGGCGGCGGCCAGCGACTGGGCGCCGCGGTCTGCGAGGCTTTCGCGCGCGCGGGCTGGCGGGTGTGGTGCCAGTTCCGTGCCTCGCGGGTGCAGGCGCTGGCATTGTGCGCGCGCCTCGCCGACGAGGGCCACGAGGCCACGGCAATCGAGGCCGACATCGGCAGCGAGCCGGGCCGCGTCGCGCTGGTCGACCAGGTTTCGGCCGCGGAGCCGCTGGCCTGCATCGTCAACAACGCCTCGGCCTTCGAGCCCGACACCGGGCTCGACTTCGACGCCGACGCCGCGCTGCGCCAGCTGGGCGTGAACCTGATCGCGCCGCTGTCCTTCGCCCGGCTGCTGGCGCAGCGCGCCAGTCCCGACGACGGCATCGACCGCTCGGCGATCCACGTGCTGGACCAGAAAGTCTACAACCTGAACCCCGACTATTTCTCCTACACCGTGTCCAAGCTGGCGCTGGAGCGCGCCGTGGCGCTGCAGGCGCAGTCGCTGGCGCCGGCGCTGCGCGTCTGCGGCGTGGCGCCGGGCATCCTCTACCGCAGCGGCCCGCAGACCGAGGATAATTTCGCCCGGGCGCGCCAGGCCAACCTGCTGCGCCGTCCGATCGATGCGGCCGACGTCGCCCGCGCCTGCGTCTTCCTGGCCGCCACGCCCAGCGTGACCGGCACCACCCTTTGCGTCGACAACGGCCAGCACCTGGTGCCGCTGGCGCGCGACATCATGTTCGTCGTCGACGAACTGCTGAAAGCTTCACCATGACCACAGCCGCCCTCGACCCCCTCCTGCTGACGTGCCGGCGCGTCTTCCTGCGCGACTACGAGGTCTGGATCAACATCGGCGTGCACGAATTCGAGAAGCGCGCCGAGCAGCGCGTGATCATCAATGTCGACCTCTACGTGCCGCTCGACGTCTCGACGCCGAAGGCGGACGAACTCGACGAGGTGGTCGACTACGACTTCATCCGCCGCACCGTCGCCACCCGCCTGAGCAAGGGCCACATCCACTTGCAGGAAACGCTGTGCGACGACATCCTCACGCAGGTGCTGGCGCATCCGAAGGTGCAGGCTGCGCGGGTATCGACCGCCAAGCCCGACGTCTACCCCGACTGTGACGCCGTCGGCGTCGAAGTATTCCGGAGCAAGTGACATGAGTGCCGTATGGATCGACGAAACGCCCTCGTCCACCAATGACCTGAAGATCGAGCGCGAAACCCACAAGCTCGAGAAGCGGCTGTGCCGCGAGGTCGGGCGCGCCATCGTCGACTACAACATGATCGAGGATGGCGACAAGGTCATGGTCTGCGTGTCGGGCGGCAAGGACAGCTACGCCCTGCTCGACATCCTGCTCAAGCTGCGGGCCAGGGCGCCGATCCATTTCGACATCGTGGCCGTCAACCTCGACCAGAAGCAGCCGGGCTTTCCGGAAGACGTGCTGCCGGGCTACCTGAAGGCCCTCGGCGTCCCCTTCCACATCGAGGAGCAGGACACCTACTCGATCGTCAAGCGCGTGATCCCCGAAGGCAAGACCACCTGCGGCCTCTGCAGCCGGCTGCGCCGCGGCATTCTCTACCGTGTGGCCGACGAACTGGGCGCCACCAAGGTCGCGCTGGGCCACCACCGCGACGACATGCTGCAGACCTTCTTCCTCAACATGTTCTTCGCCGCCAAGCTGAAGTCGATGCCGCCCAAGCTGGTGAGCGACGACGGCAAGCACATCGTGATCCGGCCGCTGGCCTATGTGGCCGAGAAGGACCTGGTGCGCTGGGCCCGGCACCGCGAGTTCCCGATCATTCCCTGCACCTTGTGCGGCAGCCAGGAGAACCTGCAGCGCAAGCAGGTCGGCGAGATGCTGCGCGAATGGGAGCGCAAGTTCCCGGGCCGGATCGAGAACATGTTCAGCGCCATGCAGAACATCGTGCCCTCGCACCTGCTCGACACCCAGGCCTTCGACTTCAAGGGGCTGAAGGCCACCGGCGTGGCCGACGAGGAAGGCGACAAGGCCTTCGATCCGCCGGAACTCCCGGCGCCATCGCCGCTGCGCATCGTGCAGCTCTGACCATGAAGGCCGTGCTCGGCGCCCTGCTGCTGGTACTCGGCCTGAGCGGCTGCGCCACGCGCTGGGTGGTCGACAGCGAGGTGCGCAGTTTCTCGGGCATGGACAGCCTGCCGTCCGGCGCCAGCTACCGCTTCGAGCGGCTGCCGTCGCAGCAGATCGACGAAGCCGCGCAGCAGCAGCTGGAGGCGTGGGCCGGCGCCGCCCTCGACGGCGTCGGCCTGCGGCACGACGACGGCACCCCGCAATTGAGTGCCCTGATCGGCGCCCGCGTGACCTCCGAACTCTCGCCGTGGGCCGACCCCTGGATGTTCGGCAACCCCTGGCCGGGCTGGGGCGGGCCGGGCTGGTGGGGCCCCCGGGCACCGGGCTGGGGTCCGCGCGGCTGGTACGGCGGTGGCTGGTATGGCGGCGGCTGGGGGCCGGCGTTCGGGCCGCCACCGACGCCCTGGTTCGGGCGCGAGGTCAGCATCGTGCTGCGCGAGCTGCCGTCGAACCGCGTGGTCTACGAGACGCACGCCCGCAACGACGGCCCCTACAGCAACAGCGCCGCCATCCTGCCGGTGATGTTCCAGGCCGCGCTGCAGGGCTTCCCGAATCCGCCGCCCGGCGAGCGGCGGGTCGACATCGAGCTGCCGCGCAAGACGCCCTGACCACCATGGAAGCCACCCGCGTCATCGCCGTACGCCATGGCGAAACCGCCTGGAACGTCGACACCCGCATCCAGGGCCAGCTCGACATCGGGCTCAACGACACCGGCCTCTGGCAGGCCCGGCGGGTCGCGCGGGCGCTCGAGGAGGAGCCGATCGCGGCGATCTATGCCAGCGACCTGTCACGCGCCTGGCAGACCGCGCAGGCGATCGCCCAGCCGCGCGGCATGGCGGTGGCCGCCGACCCCGGCCTGCGCGAGCGTGCCTTCGGCCTGTTCGAAGGCCGCACCTTCGCCGACATCGACGCCAGCCTGCCGGCCCAGGCCCGGCTCTGGCGCACTCGGGATCCCGAATTCGCGCCAGAAGGCGGTGAGTCATTGCTCACTTTCAAGGCACGCGTCACAGGCACGGCCGCGCGGCTCGCGGCCCGGCACCCCGGGGAGCTGATCGTCCTGGTGGCCCACGGCGGCGTGATGGACGTGCTCTATCGGAGCGCCACCGGCCAGGAACTGCAGGCACCACGGACCTGGGCCCTCGGCAACGCGGCCATCAACCGCCTGCTCTGGACGCCGCAGGGTTTCACGCTGGTCGGCTGGGCCGACGTCGGTCACCTGGACGACGACACGCTCGACGAAGCCTCCGCCTGAGCGCGCACCGCTGGCACACGCCTTGCACATCTCAAATAGAACTTTCCTATCGATTTAGTCGCAAGAACTGGCACCACACGTCAGCTTTTTGTACTCATTTTTGAGAAAGAGGGGCACAATGCCCCGGCGCTCTTTTCGTTTGTCAAGAAGGCAATCGCAACCAAGTGCGTCCGATGTAGCGGCCGCGGCGAGGGATGTATGCCTTTCAGCATGACTTTCGACAGGTAGCGAACGATGCGTCCCGAGTGCAAGATGCGAAAAACGGCAAAGTGACTGCTTTGTTATTAGTCTCTGTACATCGACACATCGTGTTGCGTTGATTTCGAGCTGATGGAGAGAGGGATTCCAAGGTGACCACATTCGTACCCCTACACCAACGCGTTGCGGCACTCGCGGCCACGCAGCCCGGTGCCGTGGCGGTCAGCGACGCTAGCGAATCCATCTCTTACGAGCAACTGAACCGACGCGCCAACCAGCTGGCGCGCCGACTGCAGCGCGCCGGCGCGGGGCGCGACCAGCTGATCGCCATCGGCATGGAGCGCTCGGTCGACATGGTGGTCGGCCTTCTTGCGATCCTGAAATCGGGCGCTGCCTACCTGCCCATCGATCTCGACTACCCGATGGACCGGATCGAGTTCACGCTCGGCGATGCCCGGCCGGTGGCCTTGCTGACCTCGTCCGCCAGCGCCGCCGCCTGGCCGAAGACCGACGTGCCGGTGGTGCTGATCGACGACCAAAGCCTGGCCGACGAGCAGGCCGGCGACATCGGCGACGCCGACCCCGAGGCCCTGGCCTACGTGATCTACACCTCCGGGTCCACCGGCCGGCCCAAGGGCTGCCTGGTGACCCATGCCAACGTGGCGCGCCTGTTCGACGCCACCGACGCCTGGTACGGCTTCGGTGCCGACGATGTGTGGACCTTCTTCCACTCCCATGCCTTCGACTTCTCGGTCTGGGAGATCTGGGGCGCGCTGGTCTACGGCGGCCGGGTGGTGGTGGTGCCCTACACGATCACGCGTTCGCCGGCCGAGCTGCTCGACCTGCTGGTGCGCGAGCGGGTCACGGTGCTCAACCAGACGCCGTCGGCCTTCCGTTCGCTGATCGAGGCCGACCGCCGCGCGGCCCTGCCGCCCGAGGCGCTGGCGCTGCGCTACGTGATCTTCGGCGGCGAAGCGCTGTCCTTCGAGACCCTGCGTCCCTGGTTCGACCGCCACGGCGATGCCCGGCCGCAGCTGGTCAACATGTACGGCATCACCGAGACCACGGTCCATGTCAGCTGGCGGCCGATCGCCCGTGAAGACCTCGAGGCGCGGCGCGGCAGCATGATCGGCCGCGCGATCCCCGACCTGCGCATCGACATCCTCGACGCCGAGCTGCG
This sequence comes from Variovorax sp. J31P179, assembly GCF_030316985.1. Lineage (NCBI taxonomy): Bacteria > Pseudomonadati > Pseudomonadota > Betaproteobacteria > Burkholderiales > Comamonadaceae > Variovorax > Variovorax sp. J31P179. The sequence continues at coordinate 72,036 of NZ_JASZYL010000005.1, forward strand.
GCCGGTGGCGGCCGGGGAAACCGGCGAGATCGTGGTCAGCGGCGCCGGTGTGAGCAACGGCTACTTGCGCCGTCCCGAGTTGACGGCGGAGCGCTTCATCGACTGGACCGATCCGGCCAGCGGCCAGACGCTGCGGGCCTACCGCTCGGGCGACCTCGGCCGGCGCGGCGAGGACGGCGACATCGAGTGCCTGGGGCGGATCGACCACCAGGTCAAGATCCGCGGCTTCCGCATCGAGACCGACGAGATCGAGACCCTGCTGCTGCGCCATGCCGAGGTGCGCGAATGCGCGGTCATCGCCCGCACCGACACGCCCGATGGCGAAGCCCGGCTGGTGGCCTACGTGGTGCCGAAGGCACGGCCCTTGCCGATGGCCGAGCTGCGGGCCCTGCTGGCGAAGGACCTGCCCCAATTCATGCTGCCGTCGGCCTTCGTCGAACTGGCGGCCCTGCCGATCACCGAGAACGGCAAGCTCGACCGCCGGGCGCTGCCGGCACCGCCGCGCCAGCGCCCTGAACTGGCCTCGGTCTATCGCGAACCGGCGGGCCGGCTCGAGACCCGGGTCTGCCAGGTGTTCGCCGAAGTGCTCGATCTCGACCGCGCCGGCGCGCTCGACAATTTCTTCGAGCTGGGCGGCACCTCGCTGGCCGTGCTGCGCGTGATGCGCGAGCTCGAAGGCGCGGGCTCGCGCCGGCTGGTCGCCAACGACTTCTTCCAGGACCCGACGCCGCGCGCGCTGGCGCTGGCCCTGGGCGAGCCGCAGCCGGAGGCTGGCGCGGCGGCTGCCGCGCCCCTCGTGGCCCCGCCGGCCGCGGCGCTCGAACCCGTGGCCATCATCGCGATGGCGGGCCGCTTCCCCGGTGCCGCGGACATCGAACAGTTCTGGGACAACCTGCGCGCCGGCCGCGACACGATCCGCTTCTTCGACGATGCGACGCTCGACCCGTCGGTCGGCGCCGCACTTCGCAGCGACCCGGCCTACGTGCGGGCCCGCGGCGTGGTCGACGGCATCGAGATGTTCGATGCCGCGCACTTCGGCATCAGCCCGAAGGAAGCCGAGGTGATGGACCCGCAGCAGCGCCTGTTCCTCGAGCTCTGCTGGGAATGCCTGGAGCGCGGCGGCTACGCGCCCGACAGCACGCCCGGGCCGGTCGGCGTGTTCGCCGGCATGTACGGCAACAGCTACTTCCAGCATCACCTGCTGAGCCGGCCCGACCTGATCGAACAGCTCGGCGAGCTGCCGGTCGCGCTGGCCAACGACAAGGACTTCATCGCGACCCGCGTGGCCCACCGGCTCAACCTGACCGGCCCGGCGATCAGCGTCCACACGGCCTGCTCGACCTCGCTGGTGGCGATCGCCCAGGCCTTCTCGGCGCTGCGCAACGGCGATTGCGACATGGCACTGGCGGGCGGCGCGGCGGTGACCTGCCCGCCGAACAGCGGCTACCTCTACCAGGAGGGCGCGATGCTCTCCCCCGACGGCCACACCCGCAGCTTCGACGCCAAGGCCCAGGGCACGGTGTTCAGCGACGGCGCCGCGGTGGTGCTGCTCAAGCGCCTGTCGGCCGCGCTGGCCGACGGCGACCCGATCCATGCGGTGCTGCGCGGCGCAGCCGTCAACAACGACGGCGGCGTCAAGGCCAGCTTCACCGCGCCCAGCATCGACGGCCAGGCCCGGGTGGTGACGGCGGCGCTGGCCTCGGCCGGCGTCGATGCCCGCAGCATCTCCTATGTCGAGACCCACGGCACCGCGACGCCGATGGGTGACCCGATCGAAATCGCCGCGCTGGCCAAGGCCTACGGCGCCCACACCGCCGACACCGGCTTCTGCGGCGTCGGCTCGGTCAAGAGCAACATCGGCCACCTGGTGGCGGCCGCCGGCGCCACCGGGCTGATCAAGACCACCCTGGCGCTGCGCGAGCAGGTGATCCCGGCGTCGCTGCACTTCGAGTCGCCCAATCCGGCCATCGCCTTCGAGGCCACGCCCTTCCGCGTCGTCGACCGGCTGCAATCCTGGCCGCGCGGCGCGACGCCGCGGCGCGCCGGCGTGAGCTCCTTCGGCGTCGGCGGCACCAACGCCCACGTGGTGGTCGAGGAAGCGCCGCCGGCCGCGGCCGCCGAGGCCGGCAGCGGGCCCCAATTGCTGCAGCTGTCGGCGCGCACGCCGACCGCGCTGGCGGCCGCCACGGCGCGCCTGGCCGACCACCTCGCCGCCCACCCGGACGCCTCGCTGGCCGATGTCGCCCACACGCTGCGGGTCGGCCGCAAGGCATTTGCGCACCGCGCCTGCGTGGTCGCCGAATCGGCCGCCCAGGCCGTCGAGGCGCTGCGCACCGACGATCCATCGAGCCGCGCCACGGGCGAGATCGCGGCCTGGGTGCCGCAGGCCGTGTTCCTGTTCCCGGGCCAGGGCGCGCAGTATGCGGGCATGGGCCGGGCACTGCATGCCGGCGAGCCGGTGTTCCGCGCCGCCTTCGACGAATGCCTGCAGGCCTTCCAAGGCGTGCTGTCCTTCGACCTGCGCGAGCGCATGTTCTCGGACGACGACGCGGCGCTCAAGCCGACCTCGGTGACCCAGCCCGCCACCTTCGCGCTCGAATACGCGCTGGCACGCCAGCTGCAGTCGCTCGGTGTCCGGCCGGCGGCCCTGATCGGCCACAGCGTCGGCGAATTCGCCGCCGCCGTGCTGGCCGGCGTCATGCAGCTGGGCGACGCGGCGCGGCTGGTGGCCCGCCGTGGCGCGCTGATGCAGTCGATGCCCGAGGGCGACATGCTGTCGGTGCGGATGCCCGCGGACGAGCTTGCGGCGCAACTGCCCGAGGGCATCTCGCTGGCGGCCGAGAACGGTCCGAACGCCTGCGTTGCCGCCGGCCCGGCGGCGCTGATCGAAGCGTTCCGCCAACGGCTTGAAGCCGGCGGCGTGGCGGCCAAGCTGCTGCAGACCTCGCATGCCTTCCACTCGCAGATGATGGAAGGCGCGGTCGCACCGTTCGAGGCGCTGGTGCGCGAAGTCCGGCTGGCGGCACCGACGACGCCGATCTACTCGACCTTGACCGGACGCCTGCTCAGCGATGCCGAGGCGATCGACCCGGCCTACTGGGCCCGCCACCTGCGCGAGACGGTCCGCTTCGCCCCGGCCGCCCTGGCGGCGCTGGCGCAGACCGAGCACCCGCTGTTCATCGAACTGGGGCCGCGCAACACCTTGACGACGCTGGTCCGCCAGCATGCGTCGCGGCAGCGCCCGGTGACCGCCGTGGCCCTGCTGGCCGACGCGCCCGCGCGCGAATGCGCGAGCTGGCGCCTGGCCGCCGGCCGGCTCTGGACGCTCGGCCTCGACATCGACCCGGGCCGGCTCGACGGCCGCATCCGCAAGCTGCGCCTGGAGCTGCCCACCTATCCGTTCGAGCGCAAGCGCTTCTGGGTCGACATCGCGACTTCTGCAGCCGCTGTCGCGCCCGTGCCCGCTCTCTCCCTGCCACCCTCTTCACCGATCCCGGAGTTGACAATGACTGTCGCCGTTCCTGCCGCCAGCGCCGCCCCTGCGCGACGCGCTTCCCTCGCCATCCGACTGCGCGACTTGTTCGAGGAACTCTCGGGCATCGCCATGGCCGACGTGGCCGGCGCCTCGCCGTTCGTCGAAATCGGCCTCGACTCGCTGACCCTGACGCAGGCGGCGATCCAGGTGAAGAAGCAGTTCAAGGTCAACCTGAGCTTCCGCCAGCTGATGGAAAGCTACCGCAGCTTCGACGCCCTGGCCGAGTTCCTCGATGCCAACCTGCCGCCCGACCCGGTGGCCGCTGCGGCCACGGTGGCACCCACGTCGGCGGCGGCCATCGCCGTACCGCAACCGGCCGCCGTCGCTTGGGCGGCAACGGCGCCGGCGGCGCTGCCCGTGGCCGGCCCGGGCGCCGGTACGCTGGTGCAGCAGGTGATCGCGCAGCAGATGCAACTGATGCAACAGCAACTCGCATTGCTGTCGGCGGCGCCGCCGATGCCGACCAGCCCTGGGCTGCCGGCAGCGGCGGTGGAGCAACCTACGCCCATGGCCACCGCCGCGGCCACGGCGTCCACATCGCCCGCAGCCGCCGACGCCGAAGAGCCGGCGCCGCTGCAGAAATACGACGTCAAGAAGGCGTTCGGCGCGATCGCCCGCATCCATACGCAAAGCAAGGAACCGACCGAACGCCAGAAGGCGCGGCTGGCCGCCTTCATGCGCCGCTACACCGAGCGCACGGCCAAGAGCAAGGCCTTCACCGAACGGCATCGCCCGCAGATGGCCGATCCCCGCGTCGTCAACGGCTTCCGGCCGGCGACCAAGGAGATCACCTACCAGATCGTGGTCGAGCGCTCCAAGGGCTCGCGGCTCTGGGACCTCGACGGCAACGAATACGTCGACGTGCTCAACGGCTTCGGCATGAACCTGTTCGGCTGGCAGCCCGACTTCATCAACGATGCGGTGCGCGCCCAGCTCGATCGCGGCTACGAGATCGGGCCGCAGCATCCGTTGGCCGCCGAGGTCTCGGAACTGGTCTGCGAGCTGACCGGCTTCGACCGTGCCGGCCTGTGCAATACCGGCTCTGAATCGGTGATGGCCGCGATGCGGATCGCGCGCACCGTCACCGGCCGCAGCACGGTCGTGATGTTCACCGGCTCCTACCACGGCACTTTCGACGAAGTGCTGGTTCGCGCCGGCCGCAATGCCAAGGGCATGTCGGCGGCGCCCGGCGTGCTGCAGGGGATGTTCGGAGAGATCCGGGTGCTGGACTACGGCACGCCCGAATCGCTCGAGTTCATCCGCGCCCACGGCGACGAACTCGCTGCCGTGCTGGTCGAGCCGGTGCAGAGCCGCCGGCCCGACTTCCAGCCGCGCGAGTTCCTGCGCGAACTGCGCGCCATCACCGAGAAGTCCGAGACCTGCCTGATCTTCGACGAGGTCATCACCGGCTTCCGCTGCGACCTGCACGGCGCCCAGGCCCTGTTCGGCGTGCGTGCCGACCTCGCCTGCTACGGCAAGGTGATCGGCGGCGGCTTCCCGGTCGGGGTGATCGCCGGCAAGCGGCACTACATGGACGCGCTCGACGGCGGCGCCTGGCAGTACGGCGACGACTCGGTGCCGACCGTCGGCGTGACCTATTTCGCCGGCACCTTCGTGCGGCACCCGCTCGCGCTGTCGGCCGCCAAGGCCGCGCTGGAGCACCTGAAGCGCGACAACGGCGCGCTGCAGCAGACGCTGAACCTGCACACCGCGGCCATGGCCGACGAGTTGACGGCCTTCTGCCGCGAGGTCGGGGCGCCGATCGAGATCCGCTACTTCTCCTCGCTCTGGCGCGTGACCTGGCTGGAAGACCATCCGCTGCAGGACCTGCTGTTCGCGATGATGCGCAGCCGCGGCGTCCACATCCTCGACAACTTCCCCTGCTTCATGACGACCGCCCACAGCCAGCAGGACATCGCGACCATCAAGTCCGCCTTCAAGGAATCGGTGGCGGAGTTGCAGGATGCCGAACTGCTGCCGCGTCGCGCCGCGACCAAGCCCGATGTCGATCCGTCGCAGCCGCCGGTGCCCAATGCCCGCCTCGGCCGCGACCGGGACGGGCAGCCGGCCTGGTTCGTTCCCGATCCCGCCGCACAGGGCAAGTACGTGAGGTTCCAGGCATGATGGCCGCAGTCATGGACACACCGGAAGACGACGCCGCCGAGTTCGACCCCTTTGCGGGCGGCTCGATCGAGCAGGTCGTCGCGACCACCGAGGCCCAGCGCGAGGTCTGGCTTGGCGACCGGCTGGGCCAGGAAGCCTCGCTGGCCTACAACGAGGCGACGGCGCTGCGGCTGCGCGGCGCACTGGACGAACAGGCCCTTGCCAAGGCGCTCGATCGCCTGGTCGAGCGCCACGACGCCCTGCGAGCGACGATCTCCCCCGACGGCACCCAGTTGCTGATCGGCGGTGCGACGCCCGTGGCACTGGCCCGGCACGACCTCGGCGCACTCGATGCCGCGGCCCAGCGCCAGGCCATCGACGCCCAGGGCGCCGCCGCCGTGCGCGAGCCGTTCTCGCTCGAGCATGGCCCTCTGTTTCGCGCTGCCCTCTCGCGGCTCTCCGCCGACGAGCACGTGCTGCTGCTGTCGGCGCACCACGCCGTGTGCGACGGCTGGTCCTGGGGCGTGATCACCGAAGACCTGGGCCGGCTCTACGCCGAGGAGCTCGGCGCCGGCCCGACACCGGATGCGCCGGCCCGCTACGTCGACTACGCCGCCTGGGAGACCGACGAAGCCGCCGGCCCGGCAATGCAGGCGCACGTCGACTACTGGCTCGCGCGCTTCTCGGGTGGCACGCTGCCGGTGCTCGAGCTGCCGCTCGACCACGCGCGCCCCGCGGTGCGCACCTTCCGTTCGAAGCGCATCGACCACCTGCTCGAGCGCGATCTGGTCGACGCCCTGCGCAAGCTCGGCGCAGGTTCGGGCACCAGCCTGTTCGCCGCGATGCTGGGCGGCTTCGCCGCGCTGCTGCACCGCCTGACCGAGCAGGACGACCTGGTGGTCGGCATCCCGGCCGCCGGGCAGATGGCCAGCGACATGCCCACGCTGGTGGGCCACTGCGTCAACCTGCTGCCCTTGCGCCTCGCGGTCGACGCCCAGCTGCCGTTCCAGACGCTGGTGCGCCAATCCGGCACCCTGCTGCTGGACGCCTTCGAGCACCAGACGCTGACCTATGGCGCGCTGCTGCGCAAGCTGCCCGTGCCGCGCGATCCGAGCCGGCTGCCGCTGGTCAACGTGATGTTCAACGTCGACCGCGACGCGGTCGCGGGCCAGGGCACCTTCCCGGACCTGGACGTGGCGCTGAGTTCGGTCCCGCGGGCCTACGAGAATTTCGAGCTGTTCCTCAACGTCACGCCGGTGGCGGGCGGGATGCAGGTCGAGACCCAATACAACGCCGACCTGTTCGACGACCAGACCGTGCGCCGCTGGCTGGCGATGTTCGAATGCCTGCTGCGCTCCGCGGTGCGCGACGCGGGCCAGGGGATCGCGGCCCTCGACATGCTGCCGGCCGCCGAAGAAGCCGCCGTGCGGGCCCTGCAGCCGGCGGCGACGCCGCTCGCCGGACTGCCGCTGATGCATGCGGGTTTCGTGGCCCAGGCGGCCGCAGCGCCGGAGCGCGCCGCGCTGCGCGATGGCGCCGCGCGGTGCAGTTACGCCGAACTCGACCAGCAGTCCAGCCGCCTGGCGCGCGCCCTGCGCGAGCGCGGCGTGCAGCGCGGCCAGCGCGTGGGCCTGTGCCTGAACCGCGGCACCGACATGGTGGTCGCCCTGCTGGCGGTGCTGAAGTCCGGCGCCGCCTACGTGCCGCTCGACCCCGAGTTTCCGAAGGCCCGCCTCGACTACTACGCCGAGGACGCCGGCCTCTCGCTGCTGCTCACGCAATCGTCGATCGCCAGCGCGCCGCGCGCGTGGCGCGGCGATGCCGCCGGGCGGCTGTTCGAGATCGACACCGACGCCGCCTGGCGCAACCTGTCCGGCGCGCCGCTGGCGGCCGGCCCGATGGACGCCCAGGCCGACGATGCGGCCTACGTGATCTACACCTCGGGCTCCACCGGCAAGCCCAAGGGCGTCTGCGTTCCGCACGGCGCGGTCGCGAACTTCCTGCAGAGCATGCGCGGCGAGCCCTCGATCGCCGCCGACGACCGGCTGGCGGCGGTGACCACGCTGTCCTTCGACATCGCCGTGCTCGAACTGCTGCTGCCGCTGCAGGTCGGGGCCGAGATCGTCATGGTGCCGCGCGAGGCCGCCATGGACGGGCAGGCGCTGGCCACCCTGCTGGACGACAGCGGCGCCACGATGATGCAAGCCACGCCGGGCATGTGGCGCCTGCTGGTCGACGCCCAGTGGCCGGGACGGCCGGGCTTCCGGGCGCTGGTCGGCGGCGAGAGCCTGCCGGCGGACCTGGCCCATGAGCTGCTGCGGCGCTGCGGCGAGGTCTGGAACATGTACGGGCCGACCGAGACCACGGTCTGGTCGACCCTCTGGCGCGTCAGCGCGGCCGGCCTGGCCGAGCGCAGCGTGTCGATCGGCCGCCCGATCGCCAACACCACAGTCTGGATCGTCGACGGCCAGGGCAAGCCCTGCGCGATCGGCGTCCCCGGCGAGATCTGGATCGGCGGCGCCGGCGTCACGCTCGGCTATCTCGACCGGCCCGAGCTGACCGCCGAGCGCTTCGTCCAGGCCCGCCTGGACGGCAGCCCGGCCCGGATGTACCGCACCGGCGACCGCGGCCGCTGGCGCAACGACGGCCTGCTGGAGCACATGGGCCGCTTCGACTTCCAGGTCAAGGTGCGCGGCTACCGCATCGAACTCGGCGAGATCGAGGCACGCTGCGACGAAGCCCCCGGCGTGGCGCGCAGCGTGGTGATGGCGCGCGAGGACCAGCCCGGCGACGTCCGCCTGGTCGCCTACCTCGCCATGGCGCCCGGCGCGGTTCTCGACGAAGCCGCCCTGCGCGAACAACTGCGCGCACGCCTGCCGCAGTACATGCTGCCGCAGCACGTGATGGTGCTGCCGGCGCTGCCGCTGCTGCCCAATGGCAAGGTCGACCGCAAGGCGCTGCCGCGCCCGACCGACCTGCGCCCGCAGGCAGCTGAACGGCTGGCACCGCGCAACGAGCGCGAGAAAGTCGTGCTGGCGACCATGGAAAAAGTGCTGAACCTGCCCGGCCTCGGTATCCGCGACGACTTCTTCGCGCTCGGCGGCCATTCGCTGCTGGCGGCCCGGCTGGCGACGCTGCTCGGACGCGAATTCGAACTGAAGGTGCCGCTGCGCACCCTGTTCGAGGCGCCCACGGCCGAGCGCCTGGCCGCCGCCATCGACGCCCTGAGCGCGCACGGCGCGCCGCGCGCCGAGCCGATCCCGCGCCAGCCAGGCCGCCGCAGCGCGCCCCTGACGCCGATGCAGGATCGCGTGCGCTTCGTCGAGGAGATGCATCCGGGCCGCTCGACCTACAACGCGCCCTCGGCGCACCGCTTCGGCGGTCCGCTGGATGTCGCGAAGTTCGAGGCGGCCGTGCGCGCCATCATCCGGCGCCAGCCCACCCTGCGCACCGCCATCGGTCCCGATCCGCAAACCGGCGCGCCCGCCGCCCTGATCGCCCAGCAACTCGACTACACGCTGCCGGTGGTCGACCTGAGCGGGCTTGGCACGGACGAGCGCGAGGCCGCCCTGGCAGCCCGCATGCGCGAGCTGGCGGACCGCGCGATCGACATCCGCCGGGCGCCGCTGTTCCATGCGACGCTGTTCCGGATGGCGGCCGACGACCATGTCTTCGTCTTCGTGCCGCACCATCTGATCTGGGACGGCTGGTCCTTCGACATCCTGCAGAACGAGCTGTCGGCCGTCTATGGCGCGCTGGTCAGGGGCGAACCCGACGCGCTGCCGGCCCTCGAAGTGACACACGGCGACTACGCCGAGTGGTTCTCGCGCTGGCTCGAGACGCCCGAATGCGAGGCCCAGCTGAAGTTCTGGAAGGACCGCTTCGCGAACTCGCCTGCGCCGAAGGCACCGCGCACCGACATGCCGCGCCGCGCCGGCATGAGCGGCCAGGGCAGCTCGCACTGGATCCGTGTCGACCTCGAACTCACCGAGCGCCTGCGCGAACTGAGCCGCCGCCACGACGTGACGCTCAACATGCTGACGCTGGGCGTGTTCATCCTGATGATGGGCAACATCGTGCGCAGCAATTCGATCGTGATCGCGACCCCGGTGCGCGTGCGCGAGGCGCCCGAGCTCGAATCGGTGATGGGCTTCTTCAACAACCTGCTGCCGCTGTCCTTCCAGATCGATCCGTCGCTGGGTTTCGGCGACTTCATGCGCTACGTGAAGACGGAGCTGCTGGCAGTCATGGGCGCCCAGCAGATCCCGTTCGAGCGCCTGGTCACCGAGCCCGAATTCGTCGAGCGGGCCCAGGGCGTGGGCCTCTACCAGGCGCTGTTCTCGTTCCAGGATGCGCGCGAGCGATCGCTGACCATGGGCGGCCTGGCCGATCGCCAGCTGCACCTGACGCAGAGCGGTGCCACCGACGATCTCGGCCTCTGGCTGATGGAAAAGCCCGGCGGCCTCGAGGGCGCGGTGATCTACAACACCGACATCTACCTGAGCGAGACCGGCGCCGCCTTCAAGGAGCGCTACGTCGAGTTGCTCGGCAAGCTTGCCGACCAGCCCGCACTGACGCTCGCAGCCCTGACCGACGCCGGCGACTCGGCCAGCGCGCGCTACCTGGAGCGATTGGCCGCCAGCGACGAGCCGATCGCCCCGGCACCCACAGCCACGACCGAGCCGGTGTTCGCCGCAGCGGCGCCGCAGCAGACACTGCTGCTGCCCGAGCAGGCCCGACTGGCCCAGATCTGGGCCAGCGCGCTGAGCATCGACGTCAACGAGATCAGTCCGCACGAGACCTTCTTCGACCTCGGGGGCGACTCGCTGCTCGCGATGCGCGTGATCCAGCAGGCCGAGCAGGTCATGGGCTTCCGGGTCGAGCCGCGCCGCTACGTGTTCGAGACGCTGGGGCAGCTGGCCTCGGCCGCCGCGGGCACGCCGCTCGACGTGGGACCGGTCGAGGCCGTAGCGCCGCAGGGCGAGGCGCGGCGAGGACTGCTGGGACGCGTGTTCTCGGGTTGGGGCCGCAAGGGCTGAGGGGCGCGCCATGACCCTCGTGCAGCTTCCCGCCAGTTCGCACTGCCAGCTGTGGCGGGCCGACCTCGACAGCGCGCCGACCCCGGCCGCCGTCGCCTGCCTGTCCGACGACGAATGGGAGCGCGCCCGGCGCTTCGTCTTCGCCCGCGACCGGCATCGCTTCGTCGCCGCCCATGCCGCGTTGCGCAGCACGCTGGCCCAGCAGACCGGCATCCCCGGCGCCCTGTTGGACTTCACGCTCGGCGCGTTCGGAAAACCCCTCCTGATCGAGCCGGTCGGGCTGCACTTCAACCTCAGCCACAGCCAATCGGTCGCCCTGATCGCGATCAGCAACGGCGCCGAGATCGGCGTCGACGTCGAGTTGCTGCGCCCGATGCCGGACGCTGCCGCGCTGGCCGCCGACTATTTCACCGCCGCCGAACAGCGGGCACTGGCGTCGTTGCCGTCCGAGCAGCGCGACCGGGCCTTCCTGGTCGGCTGGACCCGCAAGGAGGCGTGCCTCAAGGCCGTCGGAACGGGGCTCGGCATCGATACGCGCAGCTTCGAGGCGGGCCTGGAAGAAGACGCACGCGAAGTCCGGCTGCCCCTCGATGGCAGAATGGCGCGGCTCGCCCTGCACTCCTTCGATGGTGGCGAGGGCGTGGTGTGCGCCATCGCCCGGGTGCTCGAAACCGACGCGGGGGCGCCCGCGGTCGCGCCACGCCCTGTCCTCCAAGACAACGAGACTTACGCATGACCCCGATGCTCTTCGGCCCGCCCCAGCGCCGCCTGTTCGGGCTTTTCCATCCGCCCGAACGCGAGCGTGACATCGCGGTCCTCGTCTGTGCGCCGTTCGGGCAGGAAATGGTCCGCACCCATCGGCTGTTCCGGGTGCTGTCCGACCGGCTCGCCCGCGCCGGCGTGGCGGTGCTGCGCTTCGACTGCCACGGCACCGGCGATTCGTCCGGCGACGACACCGACGGCGACCTCGAAGGCTGGCGGCGCGACGTCTGCACCGCGCACGAAGAGTTGCACCGGCTGACCGCCCCGCGCCGCATCGTGTGGCTGGGGTCGCGCCTGGGCGCCACCTTGGCGGTGCTGGCGGCCCGCAGCGGCCGCAGCGACCCGTCGCGCGTCATCCTCTGGGACCCGATCGTGGACGGCGCGGGTTACCTCGACACGATGCGGGAGAAGCACGTCTCGGCGCTCGAGGCCTCCTACTGGGTTCCCGACCGTGCCTGGCGCCGGCGTCTGACGGCCGACAAGGACGCCTTCACCGACGAACTGCTCGGCTTCGCCGTCTCGCCCACGCTGCGCAACCAATTGCGCGCGCTCACTCCGCAGTCGCTCCAGCTGACGGCATCGCATGAGACTATCGTGCTGGCCGACCCCGAGGACGAAGCCGCCAACCGGTGGGCGAAGATGCAGGCCGAGCGCCAGACCCCGGTCCGGTTGTCGCCGTTCCAGCACTCGCTGGTCTGGACTTCCGACCCGTTCCCCAACAGTGCCATGGTCCCGGCCGAGGCTTTGCAACGCTTGGTGGCAGAAATCAATGGATGACTACAACGAAACCCCTGTGCAGTTCGGGCCCGACGGCTCGCTGATCGGCATCATCACGACGCCTGGCGACGGTCCGATGGTACCGGTCGGCTGCATCCTGATGAACATGGGTGCGATCCACCGCATCGGCCCCCGGCGCACCAATGTGAAGCTGGCACGGCAGATGGCTGCCTGCGGCATCAGCAGCATCCGCATGGACCTGGCCGGACTCGGCGACAGCCGGCCGGCCGGCGAGACGGCGGACTTCAGGACCCAGGCAGTGCTCGACGTGCAGGCCGCCATGAATCTGGTGGGCACGATGCTCGGCGTCCATCGCTTCGTGCTGATCGGCCTGTGTTCCGGTGCCCACAACGGCCTTTCCATCGCCGTCGCGGACCCCCGCCTGATCGGCCTCCTGATGTTCGATGGGCCCAACTTCCCCGGCCGGCGCGCACGCTGGGAACGCAGCCTGCGCCGGGCGCTCGCGGATCCCAAGCCGGGTGCGTTCTTCGGCCGGGTCGTGGGCGTGATCCGGCGCACGCTGCTGCCGCGGCAACAGCAGGCGCCCGGCGACCAGAACATCTTCGACTCGACGGGGCCGCGCGACTCGGCCGACTACTTCTGCCGCTCGATGAACCAACTGGCCGAGCGCGGTGTCGCGACCATGATGTTCTTCACCGGCAGCGTCCAGACCAAGGACCGCCGGCGCGACCTGCTCGGGCCCTTCGGCAAGGAGCCCTTCGCGCGCCGGCTCGACTACCGCTTCGTCCCCGAGATCGATCACGGCCTGATCTCGCAGGCGTCCCAGCAGGCCTTCATGAAGCTGACGTGCGACTGGGTTCTGCGCGTGATTCACGGCGATGGCAGCCCGGCCTCGCCAGCGCTGTCGGCCGCCGGGCAATCTGCCCGAGGCCCGCGGGCCGCCAGCTCTCTGGCGACCAAGCTCGAGCACGCGGGCTCCTGAGTTCGAGCGGCGCCCCTCAGGCCGCGGCGACGTGCTCGCCCGGCAGTTCCTGCAGCGGCCCGCTGCCGCTGTAGCGGTCGAGCGCCAGGTAGATCGCCGGCGTGATGTAGAGCGTGATCACCTGCGAGAAGATCAGCCCGCCGACCACCGCGACGCCCAGCGGCTGGCGCAGCTCGGCACCGGCGCCGAGGCCGAGCGCCAGCGGCAGCGCACCCATCATGGCGGCCAGCGTGGTCATCAGGATCGGCCGGAAGCGCAGCCGGCAGGCTTCCCGGATCGCGTCCTGCGGCCGCATGCCCTCGCTGCGCTGGGCCTCGAGCGCGAAGTCGATCAGCATGATCGCGTTCTTCTTGACGATGCCGATCAGGAGCAGGATGCCGATGGTCGCGATCAGGGTCAGGTCGAAACCGAACAGCTTGAGCGACAGCAGCGCGCCCACCGCCGCCGACGGCAGGCCGGCGAGGATGGTCAACGGGTGGATGTAGCTTTCATAGAGCACGCCGAGCAGCACGTAGATCACAAGCACGGCCAGGATCAGCAGCGCGGCCTGGCTGCCCTGCGAACTCTGGAACACCGCCGCGTCGCCGCCGTAGCTGGTGATGATCGATTCCGGCATCTTCAGATCGGCCTTGAACTGGTCGATCTTGGCGGTGGCATTGCCCAGCGGCACGTCCGGCGCGAGATTGAAAGACACCGTCACCGCCTGCAGCTGGCCCTGGTGATTGACCGAGGTCGGGCCCACCGTGCGCTTGACGGTCGAGAAGGCCGACAGCGGCACCAGCTGCCCGGCCTTGTTGCGCACCGACAGGCGCGACATGTCCTCCTCGAAGCGGCGGTCGTCGTCGGCCGCCGAGAGGATCACCTGGTAGGTGTTGCTGGCGCCGTAGATGCTGCCGATCTGGCGATCGCCGTAGGCGTTGTAGAGCGCGGTGCGCAGGTCGCCGACCGCGACGCCGAGCACGCCCGCCTTGTCGCGGTCGATGTCCAGCGTGGCCTGCAGGCCGCGGTTCTGCGAGTCGCTGGTGACGTCGCGGAAGGCCGGGTCGGCGCGCATCTTCTCCATCAGACGGTCGGCCCAGACCCCCATGGTGCCGGCGTTCACGCTTTGCAGCGTGTACTGGAAGCGGGCCTTGCTCTGGCGGCCGCCGAGGCGCAGGTTCTGCACCGGCTGCATGTAGACGGCGATGCCCGGGATCTCGCGGAAACGCTTGCGCAGCGACTCCAGCACCTGGGCCATCGGCGGACGCTGGCTGCGCGGCTTCAGCACCGCGAACAGGCGGCCGGAGTTCTGCGTCGCGGTCGGGCCGCCGACGCCGATGAAGGAATTCACGTAGTCGACGCTCGGGTCGTCCTGCAGCGCCTGGGCCACGCGGTCCTGCAGCGCCTTCATGGCCGGGAACGAGATGTCCTCGGCGGCCTCGGTCGTGATCTGGATCTGGCCGATGTCCTCCTCGGGGAAGAAGCCCTTCGGGATCGTGATAAACATCCAGGCCGTGAGCGCGAAGGTCGAGGCCGCGAGGATCAGCATCAGCGGGCGGTGGCCGAGCGTCCAGTCGAGCGAGCGCATGTAGCTGCCGTGCACCCAGCGGTAGCCGCGTTCGAAGGCGCGGCCGATGGCGGTGCCCGGCTCGGGATGCTGCTCCTCGTGGTCGAGCGTGCCGTGCGCGCGCGGCGTGTGCTTGAGCAGCCGGCTCGCCAGCATCGGCACCAGGGTCAGCGAGACGATCGCCGAGACCATCACCGCCAGCCCGACCACCACCGCGAACTCGTGGAACAGCAGGCCGATCACGCCCGGCATGAAGAAGATCGGGATGAACACCGCGACCAGCGAGATCGAGATCGAGATGATCGTGAAGCCGACCTCGCGGGCACCGCGCAGGGCCGCCGCGAACGGCTCCATGCCCTTCTCGACGTAGCGCATGATGTTCTCGAGCACCACGATGGCGTCGTCCACCACCAGCCCGACGGCCAGCGTGATGCCCAGCAGCGACACGTTGTCCAGGCTGTAGCCGAAGGCATAGAGAAGCGCCACCGCGCCGATCAGCGAGATCGGGATCGTCAGTGCCGGGATCAGCGTCGCCACCAGCCGGTGCAGGAACAGGAAGATCACCAGCACCACCAGCAGGATGGTGCCGAGCAGCGTCAGCTGGACGTCGTGCACTGCCTCGCGGATCGACAGCGAGCGGTCGTTGACCAGGTTGATCTCGACCGATTGCGGCAGCTCGGCCTTGAAGCGCGGCATCAGCGCGCGCACCGCGTCCACCACCTGCACCGTGTTGGCGTTGGGCTGGCGCTGGACCGCCAGCGAGATCGAGCTTTCGCCGTTGAAGCTGCTGGCGGTCTTGACCGACTCGAAGCTGTCCTCGATGGTCGCCACCTCGTCCAGCCGCACCGGCGCGCCGTTGCGCTGGCCGACGATGACCTTGGCGAAATCAGCCGCCTTCAGCATCTGCTCGTTGGCCTGGATCGTCAGCGTCTGGCGCGGACCGTCGAGCACGCCGACCGGCGTGTTGGCGTTGGCCAGCCGCACCGCGTTGGCGAGTTCGTCGAGCGTGATGTTGCGGGCATTGAGCAGGTTGGCGTCGGCCTTGATGCGCACCGCGAAGCGCTTCTGGCCATAGACCGCCACCTGCGCCACGCCGTCGATGGTCGACAGGGTCGGCGAGATCAGGTTCTCGGCATAGTCGTTGAGCTCGGCCGGCGTCATCGAGTTCGACACCATCGCGATGAACAGCACCGGCGCGTCGGCCGGATTGACCTTGCGGTAGGACGGCAGCTGCGTGAGCTCGGCCGGCAGCTGCCGCTGGGCCCGCAGCAGCGCCGCCTGGACGTCGACCGCGGCGGCGTCGATGTCGCGCGTGCTGACGAATTCGAGCGTGACCGAGGTCACGCCCTGGGTGTTCACCGAGCTGATCGTCTGCAGCCCCGGGATGGTCGAGAACTGCTTCTCGAGCGGCAGCGCGACCGACGAGGCCATGGTCTCGGGGCTGGCGCCCGGCAGCTGCGCCGAGACGTTGATGACCGGCGTGTTGTAGCTCGGCAGCGCCGCCACCGGAATCTGGAAGTAGGCAAAGATGCCGATCACCACCACGGCGGCGGAGAGCAGCACCGTCATCGCAGGACGACGGATGCACAGCTCGGAGATGTTCATGTGCGCTCCCGGTCCGCGACGACGCTGGCGCTGGACGGCGCGACCGAGGCCGCGCTGCCCGGCGAGGGCCCGGGTGCCGCGTTGCCGGGCTGCTGCGGCTGCTTGTCGGGTTGCGCCTGGGGCGCGTCGATGCGCACCTTGCCGCCGGGGCGCACGTTCTGCTTGCCTTCGGTGACCACCTGCTCGCCGGGCTCGACGCCGTTCACCACCACCTGGGTGCCGAAGTTGTAGATCGCCTGCACCTTGCGCCGGGCGGCCTTGCGCTCGGCGTCGACCACGTAGACCGAGTTGCCGTCGGCCAGCATCATCAGGGCCGAGGCCGGCAGCACAGTGGCGCCGTCGATCGTGCGCACCGTGACCCGGGTCTCGACGAACTGGCCGGGCCAGAGTGCCTGGTCGGCGTTGTCGAACACCGCCTTGGCGCGCACCGTGCCGATCAGCGGGTCGACCGTGTTGTCGACGAAGCTCAGGGTGCCCTTGAGCGGCGCCTTGCGCCCGGTCACCAGGGCCTCGACCGGCGTGTGCTCGCGGGCCGCCTGCAGCAGGTCCTGCAGCTTGCCTTCAGGCACCGGGAAGCTCACGGCGATCGGATCGAGCTGGGTGATCGTGACCAGCGACAGGCTGGGCTGCACCAAGGTGCCCGGGTAGATGTTGACCGCGCCGATGCGCCCGGCGATCGGCGCCTTGAGCGTGGCATAGCCCAGCGCCACCTGCGCCGACTGCACGGCCGCCCGATCGGCCGCCACCGCGGCGCGCTGCGCCTCCAGCTGCGACAAGGTCGCATCGGCGGCGCTCTTGGCGATGAAGTTCTGCGCCACCAGGTCCTGGCTGCGCTTGTACTGGCGCTCCAGGTCGGCCAGCATGGCCTCGTCGCGCTGCTGCTGGGCCCGCGCCTTGGCCAGGTTGGCCTGGTCCGGGCGGTCGTCGAGCGTGAAGAGCAGCTGGCCGGCCTTGACGAACTCGCCTTCCTTGACATGCACCTCGCGCACCGTGTTCGTCACCTGCGGCCGCAGGTCCACGCTGTTCAGCGACACCACGCTGCCGTTGACCTGGACCGTGACCGGAACGTTCTGCCGCTGGGCCGACGCCAGCGTGACCAGCGCCGGGGCACCGGCGCCGGGGGCGGCGGCCTGGGTGGCCGCGGCGCTGCGGGTCTTGGCGCCCGACCACCACCAGGTGCCGCCCGCGACGGCCACGACCAGCACGCCGGAAAGGGCGAGAACGAGATTCTTCTTCATGGGGTTCCAGATGGATCGGGATGGATCGAGGGGGCGCGGTCACACTAAATATCGCGGCGGCAACTATTGGAGCAGCGAGCCGGGAAAAGAGCCCGCGCTTGCCGTAAAGAAATGTAAAGCGTCTGGGCAGAATGGCACGTTGAGCGAATCATTCTGCGCCCCCAGGCCGCTAGAATCCGCGCTCCACAGCCTCTGGATATACCCCATGAACCGCTGCAAGAAGCCTTTTCCCAGCCTCCTGTCGATCGCCCTCGCGGTGCTGATCGTCCCCGCCGGCGCGCTCGTTGCCGGCCCTGCCGCGGCCCAGGAGCTCGACCCTTCGGCGACCCAGAACGAAGCCGCCAACGGCGGTCGCAACTTTCCGCCGGGCACCCTGCGCGGCAGCTTCTTGGTCGTGAACCCGCCCGAGATCCAGCTCGACGGCAACGCCGAGCGGCTCGCCCCTGGCGCCCGCATCCGCAGCGCCGACCGCATGCTGGTGATGCCGGCCTCGATCACCGGCCAGAACCTGCTGGTGAACTACACCCGCGACGCCGCCGGCATGGTGCGCGACGTCTGGATCCTGACCCCGGACGAAGCCCGTGCCAAGCGGGCCTCGGCCGAAAAGCCGCTGCTCAATTTCTGGCCTTTCGTTTCGGCCGACAGCGGCCCGCGCGACGACGGCAAGACGCCCTTCAACCAGTTGCCGATCTTCGGCCAGTAGACCGGCTTCGCCGGTCTCTGGCCTGCGGCCGTACTGACTAGGGCCGCATTGCGGCGCATGGCTTCCTGCGTCGGTATCCAACCTGCTCCCGGGAGAGCCTTATGACCCCCAAAGTTTTCATCAAGACCTTCGGCTGCCAGATGAACGAGTACGACTCGGACAAGATGGCCGACGTGCTGCGCGCCGCCGAAGGCTACGAGCCGACCACCAACGTGGACGAGGCCGACCTGATCCTCTTCAACACCTGCTCGGTGCGGGAGAAGGCCCAGGAGAAAGTGTTCTCCGACCTCGGCCGGGTCAAGCACCTGAAGGCCAAGGGCGTGAAGATCGGCGTCGGCGGCTGCGTCGCCAGCCAGGAAGGCGCGGCAATCATCGCCCGCGCGCCCTACGTCGACGTGGTGTTCGGGCCGCAGACGCTGCACCGGCTGCCCGAGATGCTGAGCCAGGGCGCCCGCGAAGGCCGCCCGCAGGTCGACATCAGCTTCCCCGAGATCGAGAAGTTCGACCACCTGCCGCCGGCCCGGGTCGAGGGCGCCACCGCCTTCGTCTCGATCATGGAAGGCTGCTCCAAGTACTGCAGCTACTGCGTGGTGCCCTACACCCGCGGCGAGGAGATCAACCGGCCGCTGGACGACGTGCTGGTCGAGATCGCCGGGCTGGCGGACCAGGGCGTGCGCGAGGTCACGCTGCTGGGCCAGAACGTCAACGCCTACCGCGGCCGCATGGGCGACACCGCCGAGATCGCCGATTTCGCCACCCTGATCGAGTACGTCGCCGAACTGCCGGGCATCGAGCGCATCCGCTACACCACCAGCCACCCGAACGAGTTCACCCAGCGCCTGATCGACACCTATGCCCGGGTGCCCCAGCTGGTGAGCCACCTCCACCTGCCGGTGCAGCACGGCAGCGACCGCATCCTGATGGCGATGAAGCGCGGCTACACGGCGATGGAATACAAGAGCACGGTGCGCAAGCTGCGCGCGATCCGCCCGCAGCTGGCGCTCAGCAGCGACTTCATCGTCGGCTTCCCGGGCGAGACCGAAGAGGACTTCGGCAAGATGATGCGGCTGATCGACCAGCTCGAGTTCGACGCCAGCTTCAGCTTCATCTTCAGCCCGCGGCCGGGCACGCCGGCGGCGGCGCTGCACGACGACACGCCCCACGCGGTCAAGCTGGCGCGGCTGCAGCAGCTGCAGGCCGTGATCGACGGCAACGTGCGGCGCTTCGGCGAAAGCCGCGTCGGCACGGTCCAGCGGGTGCTGGTCGAGGGCGCCTCGCGCAAGGACGCGGGCGAGCTCATGGGCCGCACCGAGTGCAACCGGGTGGTCAACTTCGAGGGCGACGCCCGCCTGGTCGGCCAGATGGTCGACCTGCGCATCACGCGCTCGCTCGCCTACACGCTGCGCGGCGAGGTCGTCACCTCCGAATCCACCGCCGCCGGCCGCTCGGCCGCGCTGCCGGTCGCCTGATGGCGAAGCTGAGCGCAGCCCGCGGCTCGTTCCAGCAACTGCTGCTGTTCGCGTTCCTCCTGATCACCGCGCTGCTGGTGGGCGTGGCGCTGCGGGCGGTGTTCCAGTACGACATCCTGATGACCCAGAGCCGCGACGCGGCGGCGCGCGCGCTCACGCTGTCGGGCGCCGCGCAGTCCCTGGCCGAGCGCAGCGCCGCGATGGAGCGCGCCGGGCGCCAGTCGCTGGTGCTCAACGACGGCGTGCTGCGGCGCCGCTTCGAAGACGCCGCGCGCGACGCCCGCCAGGTGCTCGGCCGGCTCTCCGCCAACGGCCTGGGTCCCGACGGGCCCGACAAATGGCGCGAGCAGCTGGACGTGATCCAGGGCCTGATGAGCGGCGCCCCCGAGACCTCGCTGGCGCGCGAGAGCTCGATGGCGGTGCAGTTCCGCGAACTCGATGCGCTCAACACCCAGATCGCGCAGCAGGCGCAGTTCCTGATCGAGACCCAGAACAACGAGCTGGCCCAGCGCATCGAGACCGCGCGCAAGCGGCTGATGCGGCTGGTGATCGCCGCCAGCGCGCTGGCGGCGGCGCTGGCGCTGGCCTTCGGCGTCTGGCTGGCGCGGCCCTTCAAGCGCCTGGAGCGCGCGATCGTCGGCCTCGGCGAGAACCGGCTCGACGTGCCGATCGACATCCACGGGCCGTCCGACGTGCGCCGGGTGTCGCAGCAGCTCGAGTGGCTGCGGCTGCGGCTGACCGAACTCGATGCCGACAAGGCACGTTTCCTGCGACACGTCTCGCATGAACTCAAGACTCCGCTGGCCGCCCTGCGCGAAGGCGTCTCGCTGCTGGAAGACGGCGTGACCGGCGCGCTCAATCCGGCCCAGCACGAAGTCACGCAGATCCTGCAGCAGAACACGGTCGCGCTGCAGGGCCAGATCGAGGCCCTGCTGCGTTTCAACGCCGCCGCCTTCGAGGCCCGCGAACTGCGCCGCGAACGCACGCCGCTGCTGCCGCTGATCGAAGAGCAGATCGAGGCCCAGCGGCTGCAGTGGCAGGCCAACGGCCTCACGGTGCGCGCCGAGGGCGAGCCGATCTCGGTGGTGGTCGACCCGGTCAAGCTGGGCACCGCGGTGGCCAACCTGCTGTCGAACGCGATCCGTTTCTCGGCCCGCGGCGGCACCATCACGCTGACGGTGTCGAGCACCGCCGACACGGCGCAGATCGACATCGCCGACGCCGGCCCCGGCATCGCCGACGGCGACCGCGACCGCGTCTTCGAGCCTTTCTACCGCGGCGAGCGGCAGCCCCAGCATTCGGTCAAGGGCACCGGCATCGGGCTGTCGATCGTGCAGGAGTACATTGCAGCCCATGGCGGCCGCGTCACGCTGCTGCCCGAGGGACCGGGGGCGCGATTCCGCATCGCGCTGCCACGCTCCGCCTGACCTTCATCGCCCACGCGCCCATTCCTGAGTCCATGTTTTCTTCGATCGTTCGCGGACCCGCCATCGCCTTGAGCTGCGCCCTGCTGCTGGCCGGCTGCGCCGCGCCCCGCAAGCCGCCTCCCGCGCCGGTCGCGGTCGCGGTCGCCCCGACACCAGCGCCGCCGGCGATCACCCCGGTCGAGGCCGAGCCCCTGGCCCCCGCGACCCAGCCCGGCAGCCTCTTCACGCAATGGACCCAGGGCCCGGTGGGCGCCATGCTGGCCTATGCCGACAAGGTGCGGCCGCTGGGCGCACCCGAGCTGGCGGCCGAGCTCAACCGCCTGGGCGACCTGGTCGAGACGCCCGCGGTGCAGATGCAGATGGCGATCGTGCTGGCCCAGACCCGGGTCCCCGCCGACCTCGGGCGCGCCAGCGGCCTGCTGCAGCGCGTGATCTCCAATCCTTCCGCCGACGCCCTGCCGCTGCAGCCGCTGGCCCGCACGCTGGCGGCGCGCTACGCCGAGCAGCGCAAGGTCGAGGACGACCGCGACAAGCTGGCGCAGCAGCTGCGCGACAGTCAGCGCCGCATCGACCAGCTCAACGACCGCATCGAAGCCCTGCGCGCCATCGAGCGCAGCTTCTCGCGGCCCAATCCGGCGCCGGCGGCGCCGAAGCCGGCGCCATGAGCGCAATGCGAAGCACGAAGGTCCCTTCATGAGCAGCGCGCCGCCCCCGGCACCGAAGCCGCCCGATACAGCCGCGGTCCCGACGGCCCGCGGCGCCCGCCTGCTGGTGGTCGACGACGACGCCGACATGCTGCGCCTGCTGTCGATGCGGCTGATGTCGGCCGGCTACCAGGTCACGGCCGTGACCTCGGCCGAGTCGGCGCTGACCCAGCTCGAGATCGAACATCCCCAGCTGGTGCTCTCCGATGTCCGCCTGCCGGGCCGCGACGGCCTGGCACTGTTCGACGAGATCCGC
The DNA here is from genome assembly GCF_030316985.1 of Variovorax sp. J31P179. NCBI lineage: Bacteria > Pseudomonadati > Pseudomonadota > Betaproteobacteria > Burkholderiales > Comamonadaceae > Variovorax > Variovorax sp. J31P179. The sequence continues at coordinate 94,143 of NZ_JASZYL010000005.1, forward strand.
AAGCGCCATCCGACCCTGCCGGTGATCCTGCTGACCGCGCACGGCACCATTCCCGACGCGGTCGAGGCCACGGCGCGCGGCGTCTTCACCTACCTCACCAAGCCCTACGACGCCCGCGAGCTGCTCGAGAAGATCGCCCAGGCGCTGGCCCTGGGCGCGCCGGCGGCGGCGCCCGGCAAGGGCGGCGACGAAAGCTGGCGGGCCGAGATCGTGAGCCGCAGCAACCGCATGGCCGAGTTGCTGGCCGAGGCCCGGATGGTTGCCAAGTCCGACGCCAGCGTGCTGCTGCGCGGCGACAGCGGCGCCGGCAAGGAAGTGCTGGCGCGCGCCATCCACCGCGCCAGCGCGCGCGCCGACAAGCCCTTCGTGGCGGTCAATTGCGGCGCCATTCCCGAGGCGCTGCTCGAATCCGAGCTGTTCGGCCACATGAAGGGCGCCTTCACCGACGCGGTCGCGAACCACAAGGGCCTGTTCCAGCAGGCCGACGGCGGCACCCTGCTGCTCGACGAAATCGGGGACATGCCGCCAGCGCTGCAGGTCAAGCTGCTGCGTGTGCTGCAGGAGCGCGCGGTGCGCCCGCTCGGCGGCAGCCAGTCGATCGCGGTCGACGTCCGGATCATCTCGGCCACCCACCGCGACCTCGACGCCGCGATGGAGGCCGGCCAGTTCCGCGAAGACCTGTACTACCGCCTCAACGTCGTGACACTCAGCCTGCCGCCGCTGTCGGCGCGGCGCGAGGACATCCCGCTCTTGGCCAATCACTTCCTGCAGCGGCTGTCGACCAAGTACGGCAAGCGGCTGTCGGGCTTCGCGCCCGAGGCGCTGAAGGCGCTGACCACCGCCTCCTGGCCCGGCAACGTGCGGCAGCTGTTCAACGTGGTCGAACAGGTCTGCGCGCTGTCGAGCTCGCCGCTGATCCCGCTGGCGCTGGTGCAGCGCGCGCTGCGCGTGCCGAGCGTCGAAGTCCAGACCTACGCCGAGGCCAAGCAGCGTTTCGAGCGCGACTACCTGGTGGGCCTGCTCAAGCTGACCGACGGCAACGTGGCCGATGCGGCCCGCCTGGCCGACCGCAACCGCACCGAGTTCTACCGCCTGCTGCAGAAGCACGAACTCACGCCCGGCCACTTCAAGGCCGAGACCCCGTCGCCGGGGGGCGAAAACGGTCGCTGACCAGCGACACGCCAAGTCGTTGATTTGATTGGGTTTTGTCGGTCAGGCTCGCAGGCTGTCGGGCCTAGGCGACAAATTCGGGGGTCTGGCGGCCTTTCTGGGGTCCGAGCTCCCCCGAAAAACCGGAAATTCAGTCCAAGCGATTGATTTCAAAGGGTTTTTCAGCCCTGGCACAGGGTTTGCCCCTGTACAGGCATGACAGCACTCACCAGCCCCACTTTCGCACTGCGTCCGCAGCGCGACGGCCTGCGTCAAAAGCAGTTTTCCCTCTCGCGGCCCCGTGCCGCGGGTCAGTTGCTGGCATCCCAGGCGGGCGCCGGCCATTTCGCGCCCGAGAGCGTGTTCAAGCGCTTTCCGGCAATCGGCGACACGCCCTCCTTCGACAAGCAACGCGGCTGAAGCACATGAAGCCCACCCACTACGCCCAACCGAAGCTGCTGGCCGAGAGCGATTTCTCGCACCGCAGCCCGCTGCGCGAGGAACGCCACCCGAATTCGGTGACGGCGCCCCCGATCAACCGCGGCTCCATGGCGCCTCGCCCATGGCGTGGATTCTGGAACAGCATCGGCACCGCCCTGCTGGTCAAGCTCGGCGCCGGCCGCAATGCCGCCGCCCAGGCCGCGCCCTCGGCAAGGCAACCTTGGCAGCGCGCCGCGTCCCAGCGCCGCCTCGCCTTCCTGGCGCTGACGGTGCTCAGCACGGTGGCAGCCGCGACGCTGTTCGCCCGGGTCCAGCCCGACTACGACAACCTGTGGCTCGAATACAGCCAGATCGCGCTCTACGCCGTGCTGTCCGGTTGGGTCGTGACCGGTTTCGTGACCGCGCTGATGGGCTTCTATGTCTCGGTGCGCGGTGACAAGCACGCGCTGTCGGGCAAGCAGGTCGCCGACCATCCGATGAACCCCGAGGCACGGACGGCGATCATCATGCCGATCTGCAACGAGGACGTGGCGACCGTGTTCGCCGGCCTGCGCGCCACCTGCGAATCTGTGGCCGCCACCGGCCACGCGAAACAGTTCGACGTCTTCGTGCTGTCCGACAGCTACACGCCCGAGATCGCGGCCGCCGAGCGCGCCGCCTGGGAAGACCTGCGCGCCGCGCTGGCCGACAGCCCGAACCAGCCGCAGGTCGAGGTCTACTACCGCCTGCGCACCCGCCGCACGCACCGCAAGGCCGGCAACGTGGCCGACTTCTGCCGCCGCTGGGGCAAGGACTACCGCTACATGGTCGTGCTCGACGCCGACAGCGTCATGAGCGGCGACTGCCTGACCTCGATGGTCAAGCTGATGGAAGCCAACCCGACCGCCGGCATCATCCAGACCGCGACCCAGGCCATCGGCCACGTCACGCTGCACGCCCGCGCCCAGCAGTTCGCCTCGCGCATGACGGGCCGCCTGTTCACGCTCGGCATGCAGTTCTGGCAGCTCGGCGAATCGCACTACTGGGGCCACAACGCGATCATCCGCGTCCAGCCCTTTATGGACCACTGCGCGCTGGCGCCCATCAAGGGCAAGGGCGGCATGGCGGGCGGCATCATGTCGCATGACTTCGTCGAAGCCGCGCTGATGCGCCGCGCCGGCTTCCACGTCTGGCTGGTCGCCGACCTGGTCGGCAGCTACGAGCAGCAGCCGCCGGACCTGCTGTCCGAGCTGCAGCGCGACCGCCGCTGGTGCCAGGGCAACCTGCAGAACGCCCGCCTGATGGCCGAGCCCGGCCTGCACCCGGTGCACCGCGCCATGTTCGTCACCGGCACCATGGCCTACCTCTCGGCGCCGCTGTGGCTGGCCTTCCTGACCCTGGGCACCGCGCTGTGGCTGACCGGTTCGAGCGTGGTCGAGCACTGGCTCGCGATGCCGATGGAACTCGTCGGCCTCTGGCTGTGGACCCTCTGCCTGCTGTTCCTGCCGCGCATCCTGGGCCTGGTCGCGGTCGTGATCCGCGGCGAGCAGCGCCAGTTCGGCGGCATCGGCGGCCTGCTCAAGAGCGCCACGCTCGAAAGCGCGATGGCGATCGTCCAGGCACCGGTGCGCATGCTGGCCCACTCGCTGTTCGTGGTGGTGGCCCTCACCGGCCTCAAGCTCGACTGGAAGTCGCCCCCGCGCGAAGCCGCCGCCGTGTCCTGGCGCATCGCGATCTCGCAGCTGGCTCCGATGTCCTTCGTGATCGCCGCGCTGGCCGTCGGCATCGCGCTGATCGATGCCAGCGCCCTCACCTGGCTGATGCCGGTGGGCCTGCCGCTGCTGCTGGCGATCCCGCTGACGGTGCTGACCAGCCAGATCGGCTTCGGCATCGCGCTGCGCGAACGCGGCTTCCTGCTGATCCCCGAGGAATCGCGCTCGCCTGCGGTGCTGCGCAGGGCCTGGATGCATGCGCTTCGGCTGTCGCGGCCGGTTGCGGCCTGAGCAGGTTCTAGCCTTTGAGAAAAAGCCCCGCGATGCGGGGCTTTTTCGTTGGTGGCCGCGGCCGATGCCCAGCTACCATGGCGAACCCGGGTACCGCCATCCACCCGTCTTCGCGCCCGGTATCGGCGCCGGACGCGGAGGTGTCCGTGCGTCAACAAACCATTGCCTGGCTGATCCTCGCGGCCAGCGTAGCCGCGGAAGTGCTCGGCACGCTGGCGCTTCGCCATGCCGCGGGCTTCACGCTGCTTCTTCCCTCGCTGGCAGCCGCCGCGTGCTATGCGGCCGCCATCTGGTGGATGGCGCTCGCGGTCAGGCATCTGGAGATCGGCCTGACCTATGCGGTCTGGGCCGGGAGCGCCACGGCGCTCACGGCCATCGCCGGAATCATCTGGTTCGGCGAGGCGGCTACCGCGCTTCGCATCACGGGGCTGCTCATGGTCGTCGGCGGCGTGGTCGCGCTGAACCTGAGCGCTCACTCAGGATGAATCCGAGCGCCTGGATTCGATACGACGCTATTGGTTCGGGGCGGGCTCACGTCGACGGCGTACTCTGCTCCGCGAATGTCCCCCGCCCTTCGGGCTCCTCCTTTATTTCGCTGCGCAGAGCACACCATCGGCGTGAGCCGTCAAGCCGGTGGTTCATCCTCAGCCAGCACTCCACGGCGCTACCCGTGCCGAGGGCACCGGGCGGCCCCCGCAGCGAAGTAAAGGAGGAGGCCGCAGGCCGGGGGACATGAGCGGAGGGGGCCACCCGGTGCCCTCGGCACGCACCCCTGCAGACCAGCGCCAGAAAGGGAAAGGGCGCCTTGCGCGAACCCCAGGACTCAGAAGCGCGGCATCCCGCCCCCGCCGCCCATCGGCGGCATGCCCTTCATGCCACCCATGCGCTTCATCATCTTCATGAGGCCGCCGCCTTTCATCTTCTTCATCATGGTCTGCATCTGCTCGAACTCGTTGAGCAGCCGGTTCACTTCCTGCACCTGAACCCCGGCGCCGGCGGCGATGCGGCGCTTGCGGGTGGCCTTGAGCAGCTCGGGCTTGCGCCGCTCCTGCGGCGTCATGCTGTTGATGATCCCTTCCTTGCGCCGGATGTCGCGCTCGGCCCGGGTCATGTCGGCCTCGGTGGCCTTGGCCGCCATCTGGGCGGGCAGCTTGTCCATGATGCTCGACAACCCGCCCATCTGCTTCATCTGCTGCAGCTGGCCGAGGAAGTCGTTGAGGTCGAAACCGACGCCGCTCTTGACCTTGGCCGCCAGCTTCTGCGCCGCCGCCACGTCGACCCCGGCCGTGACCTGCTCGACCAGCGCGACGATGTCGCCCATGCCCAGGATGCGGCCGGCATGGCGCTCGGCATCGAAGACCTCGAGGCCATCGATCTTCTCGCTCACGCCGGCGAACTTGATCGGCACGCCCGTGACCTGCCGCACCGACAGCGCGGCCCCGCCGCGCGAGTCGCCGTCGGTCTTGGTCAGGATGATGCCGGTCAGCGGCAGCGCTTCCTTGAAGGCCTTGGCGGTGTTGATCGCGTCCTGGCCCTGCATCGCGTCGACCACGAACAGCGTCTCGACCGGGTCCAGCGCCGCGTGCAGCTGCTGGATTTCCTGCATCAGCACCTCGTCGATGGCGAGGCGGCCGGCCGTGTCGACCAGCAGCACGTCGAAGAAGTGCCGCTTGGCGTGGTCGAGCGCGGCCCGCGCGATGTCGAGCGGCTTCTGGTCGGGCGTGCTCGGGAACCATTCGGCGCCGGCCTGCTTCGTCACCGTCTTGAGCTGCTCGATGGCGGCCGGCCGGTAGACGTCGCCGGACACGGTCAGCACCTTCTTCTTGCGCTTCTCGATGAGGTGCTTGGCCAGCTTGGCGGTGGTGGTGGTCTTGCCGGCGCCCTGCAGGCCGGCCATCAGGATGACGGCCGGCGGCTGGGCGGCGAGGTTGATGTCGGCCACGCCCTCGCCCATGGTGGCGGCGAGCTCGCGGTTCACGATGCCGACCAGCGCCTGGCCGGGCTTCAGCGAGCCCAGCACCTCCTGGCCGAGCGCCTTTTCCTTGACGCGGGCGACGAAGTCGCGCACCACCGGCAGCGCGACGTCGGCCTCGAGCAGGGCCATGCGCACCTCGCGCAGCATGTCCTGGACGTTGCTTTCGGTGATGCGGGCCTGGCCGCTGACCTGTTTGACGAGGCGGGAGAATTTTTCTGTGAGGGCGCTGGCCATGATGCTTCCCGCTGGACGGGACCGGTATGAAGACGGGAGCGGCGGCATTCCGCAGAAGGCGAGAAGCTAAACTCCAGCCGATGATTTTAGCGATCCCCTCCCCGCTCGGCGTGGCACTGGGCATCGCCACCGCCGCCGCCTATGGCGTCACCGCCGCCGCCGCCTCCCGCCTCAGCCGCTCCTCGACCCAGTGGCTGCTGGCGCTGGCCTGGCTGCTGCACGGCCTGACGCTGGCCACCGGGCTGGCCGGCGGCACGCCGCGCTTCGGCTTCGCGCCGGCGATTTCGGTGACGGCCTGGCTGGTGTTGACGGTCTACGCCATCGAAAGCAGCCTCTATCCCCAGCTCAAGGTGCGCCGCGCGCTGGCGGTGCTGGGCGCGGTCGCGGTGATGCTGGCCGTGCTGTTGCCCGGCACGCCGCTGCATGTCTCGGCCTCGCCGTGGCTGCCGCTGCACCTGGCGCTGGGCATCGCTTCCTACGGCCTGTTCGGCGCCGCCGTGGTCCACGCCTGGCTCATGACGCGGGCCGAAAAGCAGATCCGGCTGGCGGCCGAACCGCAGGGCGGCGTCCCGCTGCTGACGATGGAACGGCTCACCTTCCGCTTCGTGACCGCGGGCTTCGTGCTGCTGTCGGCCACGCTGCTGGCCGGCCTGCTGTTCAGCGAGACGCTGTACGGCGGCGCGGTGCGCGGCTGGAAGTGGGACCACAAGACCGTCTTCTCGGTGCTGGCCTGGCTCACGTTCGCGATCCTCCTGACCGGCCGCGCCCGCTTCGGCTGGCGCGGACGCACCGCGCGGCGGGTCCTCTACGCGGGCTCGGCGCTGCTGCTGCTGGCCTACGTGGGCTCGCGCTTCGTGCTCGAAGTCGTTCTTTCTCGCGCCATCTCATGAAATACCTGCTCGTCTTCGCGGTGGTCTTCATCGCGGTCTGGCTCTGGCGCAAGAATCGGCGCGAAGAGATGCAATCGCGCCCGCCGCCGCAAAAACCCCCCGCCGTCGGCGCGCCGCAGGCCATGGTCCGCTGCGCCCACTGCGGCCTCCACCTGCCCGCCGCCGACGCGATCGCCGGCCCCGACGGCGCCGTGTTCTGCAGCGTCGCCCACCGCCAGGCCGCGAGCCGATGAAACAGCCCGCGCCGCGCCTGCCATGACCGCGCTCCTGCGTGCCCGGGGCGAGCCGGCGACCGACTGGAGTTCGCTCGAACACTTCGACGGCCAGAGCACCGCGCTGAAGCGCCTGTGGCGTGGCTTCGTGGCCGCGCGCTGCTTCGTGGCGATGGTGCTGCTGCTGCTCCAGGCGCTGGCCTTCGTGCTCGGACAGGCGACCCAATCGGCCACCGTCGCCCTGTGCGCCGGCTATCTGGTCGCCACCCTGCTGGCCGCGCGCTATGCGCCGGTGCAGCAGATCCGCAGCCTGGGCCAGACCTGGATCGCGACCATCGGCATCGACCTCGTGGTCTTCGCCGCGCTGCAGGTGCTGCAGGTCGGGGGCATCAATTACTCGCCGCTGTTCGCGCTGCCCGTGCTGATGGGGGCCGTGCTGGGCAGCGGCGCCGTCGGTCTCGGCACCACCGCGGCCGCCACCCTGCTGCTGCTGGGCCACGCGACCTGGTACTGGCTCGAACAGCCGGGCGACACCTCGCCGCGCTTCGTGCAGGCGGCGCTGACCGGCACCGGCCTGTTCGTGGTCGCGCTGATCGCCCACGAGATGGCCCGCCGGCTCACGCGCGAGGAAGCGCTGGCCCAGCGCAACCGCAGCGCGGCGCAGATGCACGCGCTGGTCAACGACCTGGTGATCGAGACCCTCAGCGAGGGCGTGCTGGTGCTCGATTCGGAGGGTCAGGTCCATGCCGCCAACCCCGCCGCGGATGCGATCCTGGGCCAGGGCCTGGCCCAGATGGAGCTGCCGTTCAAGCTCGACGCCCACCCGGCCTGGGTCGCGCTGGCCGCGCTGGCGCGCCAGACCTTTGCCCGGCGCAGCCCGCAGTCGAAAGAGATCCCGGTCGCCCAGGCCCAGGGCGCGGCGCGCGAGGTGCGGGTGCGCACCCGGCTGACCCGCTCGCCGGACCCGAACTCGGAGAGCCTGTGCGTGATGTTCCTGCAGGACCTGCGCGAGCTCGAGGCCCGCATCCGGACCGAGAAGCTGGCCGCCATGGGCCGCATGTCGGCCGCCGTGGCGCACGAGATCCGCAATCCGCTGGCCGCGATCACCCAGGCCAGCGCCCTGCTGGCCGAGGACCTGGTCGACCCGGCGCACCGCCAGCTGACCACCATGGTGCAGCAGAACGCCCAGCGCCTGTCGCGCATCGTCGACGACGTGCTCGACGTCGCCCGGGCCCGGCAGCAGCGCGTGCTGCCGCTGGGCGAGCAGGTGGCGCTCGACGCCACCGTGCGCACGCTGGCCGAGGAGTGGGTGCTGCATTCGCAGCGCCAGGGCGTGCTGCTGGTGCTCGACGCGCCGGGCCGCGACGTCCGCTTCGACATCGAGCACCTGCGCCGCATCCTCGTGAACCTGCTCGACAACGCGGCGCGCTACGCCGGCGACCGCGACGGCTCGATCCAGGTGGCGACCCGGCTCAACCCCGCCGGCCGGGCCACGCTGCAGATCTGGAGCGACGGCGCGCCGCTCGAGCCGGCGGTGCAGCGGCATCTGTTCGAGCCCTTCTTCTCGTCCGAGAGCCGCTCGAGCGGCCTGGGCCTGTTCCTCTGCCGCGAGCTGTGCGAGCGGCACGGCGCCACCATCGGCTACGAACGCCGCGCACTGTCCGCGGCCGGGCCCGAAGGCAACGAGTTCTTCGTTTCGTTTGCCGACGCCGAGACCCGGCTGACACAATAGCCGCGTGAGCACCCCCCATCCGTCCACGCCGCGCCCCGCCCAGATCCTGGTCGTCGACGACGAACCCGACCTGCGCACGCTCTATGAACTCACGCTGCTGCGCGAGGGCTACCGGGTCGAAGCCGCCGGCAGCGTGGCCGAGGCTTCCCAGCACCTCGACGCCGGCCGCTTCGACGCCGTGATCACCGACATGCGGCTGCCCGACGGGCTCGGCATGGAGATCCTGCAGCGCATCCAGCAAGACCAGCGCGGCGAGCGCTGCGTCGTCATGACCGCCTACGGCTCGGCCGAGAACGCGGTCGAGGCCCTCAAGGCCGGCGCCTTCGACTACCTCACCAAGCCGGTCGACCTGAAGCAGTTCCGGGCCGTGGTGGCTTCCGCGGTGCAGGCCACCGCGCAGCTGGCCGGTGCGCGGGCGGCCCGGCCAGTCGACGACGGCGCCAAGATCGCCAGCGCGGTCGGCAGCGGCGGCGCCGCCGCACTCGAGCGGCTGGTCGGCGACTCCGAGCCGATGCGCATCGTCAAGGCCCGCATCGCCAAGGTGGCGCGCGGCATGGCGCCGGTACTCGTGCGCGGCGAATCCGGCACCGGCAAGGAACTGGTCGCCCGCGCCGTCCATGCCTGCAGCCAGCGCAGCGACGGTCCCTTCGTCGCGGTCAACTGCGGCGCCATTCCCGAGAACCTGCTCGAAGCCGAGTTCTTCGGCGCCCGCAAGGGCTCCTACACGGGCTCCGCACAAGACCGCGATGGCTATTTCCAGGCTGCGCGCGGCGGCACGCTGTTCCTCGACGAGATCGGCGACCTGCCGCTGGCCATGCAGTCCAAGCTGCTGCGCGCGATCCAGGAACGCAGCGTGCGGCCGATCGGCTCGACCCAGGAGGACGCGGTCGACGTCCGCATCGTGAGCGCCACCCACAAGGACCTTCAGGCCGAGGTCCAGGCCAGCCGGTTCCGGCAAGACCTGTTCTATCGCCTCAACGTGATCGAGATCGCGGTGCCCGCGCTGCGCGAGCGCCGCGGCGACCTGCCGGCGCTGTGCAAGGCCCTGCTGGCGCGGATCGCGCGCGATGCCGGCATGCCGGTGCCGACCTTGTCGGCCGAGGTGCTGCAGCTGCTCGCCGAGCATCCGCTGCACGGCAACGTGCGCGAACTCGAAAACCTGCTGCACCGGGCCGTGGCCTTGAGCGACGGCGACATGCTGCACCTCGACTTCGTCGACAGCACCTTGCAGCCGAGCGAGCTGCCGCTGCGCGAGCCGGCCGCGCCGATCTACGCCGCGGCCGCCATCGCGTCGCCCCCGAAGGGCGGCGCCGCCGAGGTGCCGAACGACCTGCAGGGCTACCTCGACCAGCAGGAGCGCGAGATCCTGATCCGCGCGCTGCAAGAAACCGGCTTCAACCGCACCGCCGCGGCGGCCCGGCTGGGCCTGAGCCTGCGGCAGATCCGCTACCGGATCGCGCGCCTCGGCATCGCGACGCCAAACGGCGACGGCGCCGATGAATGAGCCCCCACGCTCCCCCACTGCGTGTGGGTCGCTGCCCCCCGAGGGGGCCGCAGGCCGCCTTGGGGCGGCCCGGCGCCGGCCTGAATCGCCCCCACGCTCCCCCACTGCGTGTGGGTCGCTGCCCCCCGAGGGGGCCGCAGGCCGCCTTGGGGCGGCCCGGCGCCAGCCTGAGCCCCCGCTCTGCGCCACGGGTCTCTGGCACGACGGCTGGTATCGCTTCGCGCGTCCGCTGCGCTCGCCCAACTTCGGGCCGCGGCCGGCCGGCGCCGACATCGACCTGATCGTGCTGCATTCGATCAGCCTGCCGCCGGGGCAGTACGGCGGCGACCAGGTCCAGCAGCTGTTCACCAATCGCCTCGACTGGGATGCGCATCCCTACTTCGGCAGCATCCGCGGCCTCGAGGTCTCGGCGCACTTCTATGTGCGGCGCAATGGCGAGCTCTGGCAGTTCGTGAGCTGCGACGACCGCGCCTGGCATGCCGGTGCGTCGTCCTGGCGCGGCCGCGCGAACTGCAACGACGATTCGATCGGCATCGAGCTCGAAGGCATCGAGGGCGGGCCCTTCGAAAGTGCCCAGTACGAGACCCTGGCCAGCCTCTGCCCGGCGATTGCGCAGCGCCATGCGATCCGCTTCATCGCCGGCCACCAGCACATCGCACCCGGCCGCAAGGAAGACCCGGGCGCCGGCTTCGACTGGCGCCTGCTGCGCGAGCAGCTCGGCTGGGACGGCGCGATGTTCCCCCCGGACACCATCGGCCGCTAGTTTTTTTCAATCGCCGGACGGCTCGCGATGCGTCCGCACGACGGCTTGCCCAGAGCGGCCCAAGTGCAGCAACCATGCGGTTTCCAAGCCCAAAAACGGCCGCAACGCCCGTCGGGCGTGGGCTGCGCTACCGTCGATCAACGGACACGGGGCACAAGCGCATTCCGGCCCCGCCATGCACCTAAAAACATTTTTTAACATTTATGGAAAACACTACATCTAGTGGGTTGTAGACCCACCAGACCCTAGATATAGTGTGTCCTGCCCGGCGCCCGACGCCCACACCCATGGCCGCCCTGGCACCGCCGCCCCAACAAGAATTGCCAACCGAGGTTTCGCATGCAAACTGCCCTGAGCACCCCCTCCGCCCCCCATTCCTCCTCGACGCCGCTCCAGCAGCGCGATGTCGCCGGCTCACCCGCCAGCAACGCGCTGGCCCACTACCAGATCATCCGCCGCAACGGCGCGGTGGTGCCCTTCGAGCCCAACAAGATCGCGATCGCGATGATGAAGGCCTTCCTCGCCGTGCACGGCACCCAGGGCGCGGCATCGGCCAGCGTGCGCGAGACGGTCGACACCCTGACCCAGGCCGTGGTGCGCGCAATGGTGCGCTCGCGTCCCGGCGGCGGCACCTTCCACATCGAAGACGTGCAGGACCAGGTCGAACTCGGCCTGATGCGCGGCGGCCACCACGAAATCGCCCGCGCCTACGTGCTGTACCGCGAGCGCCGCTCCCAGGAGCGCAGCAAGCAGGGCGAGCAGGAAGCCCCGATCGCGGTCTCCACGCTGCACGTGCTGGACCGCGGCGAACGCGTCGCGCTCGACCTCAACGAGCTCAAGGGCCTGATCGAATCCGCCTGCACCGACCTCGGCGACAGCATCACGGCCGGCCCGATCGTGGCCGAGACCATGCGCAACCTGTATGACGGCGTGCCGCTCGACGAGGTCTACAAGGCCTCGATCCTGGCCGCCCGCACGCTGATCGAGAAAGACCCCGACTACACCTTCGCCACCGCCCGCCTGCTGCTGCACACGATCTTCAAGGAAGTGATCGGCCGCGAAGTGCCGCTGGCCGAACGGGCCCAGGCCTACGCCGACTACTTCCCGCACTTCATCAAGAAGGGCGTCGACAACGAGCTGCTCGACGAGAAGCTGCTGCAGTTCGACCTGGCCCGCCTGGGCGCGGCGCTCAAGCCCGAGCGCGACCTGCAGTTCGACTACCTCGGCCTGCAGACCCTGTACGACCGCTACTTCCTGCACGTGCGCAAGTCGCGCATCGAGCTGCCGCAAGCCTTCTTCATGCGCGTCGCGATGGGCCTGTCGCTCAACGAGATCGACCGCGAAGCCCGCGCCATCGAGTTCTATGAGGTGATGTCGTCCTTCGACTTCATGTCGAGCACCCCGACCCTGTTCAACAGCGGCACCCTGCGCTCGCAGCTGTCGAGCTGCTACCTGACCACCGTGCCCGACGACCTCGACGGTATCTACGAATCCATCAAGGAAAACGCGCTGCTGTCGAAGTTCGCCGGCGGCCTCGGCAACGACTGGACCCGCGTGCGCGCCCTCGGCAGCCACATCAAGGGCACCAACGGCGAATCGCAGGGCGTCGTGCCCTTCCTCAAGGTGGTCAACGACACCGCGGTGGCGGTCAACCAGGGCGGCAAGCGCAAGGGCGCCGTCTGCACCTACCTGGAGACCTGGCACCTCGACATCGAGGAATTCCTCGAGCTGCGCAAGAACACCGGCGACGACCGCCGCCGCACGCACGACATGAACACGGCCAACTGGATCCCCGACCTGTTCATGCGCCGCGTCATGGAAAAGGGCAGCTGGACCCTGTTCTCGCCGTCGAACGTGCCCGACCTGCACGACAAGTTCGGCCTCGACTTCGAGACCGCCTACGTCGCCTACGAAGAAAAGGCTGCCCGCGGCGAGATCACGCCGAGCCGCACGCTGCAGGCCTCGGACCTGTGGCGCAAGATGCTCACGATGCTGTTCGAGACCGGCCATCCCTGGATCACCTTCAAGGACGCCTGCAACGTGCGCTCGCCGCAGCAGCACGCCGGCGTGGTCCATTCGTCGAACCTCTGCACCGAGATCACGCTCAACACCAGCGACACCGAAACCGCGGTCTGCAACCTCGGCTCGGTCAACCTGCTGCAGCACCTGAAGGACGGCAAGGTCGACCAGGCCAAGCTCCAGCGCACCATCTCCACCGCGATGCGGATGCTCGACAACGTGATCGACATCAACTACTACGCGGTCAAGAAGGCGCGCGACTCCAACCTGCGCCACCGCCCGGTCGGCCTCGGCCTGATGGGCTTCCAGGACGCGCTCTATGAGCTGCGCATCCCCTACGCCTCGCAGGACGCCGTGCAGTTCGCCGACGAATCCATGGAAGCGATCTGCTACCACGCCTACTGGGCCTCGACCGAGCTGGCGCGCGAACGCGGCAAGTACTCGAGCTACAAGGGCTCGCTGTGGGACAAGGGCGTGCTGCCGCCCGACACCCTCGACCTGCTCGAGAAGGCCCGCGGCGGCTACGTCGAGGTCGACCGCTCGTCGACGCTCGACTGGGACGCGCTGCGCCAGAAGATCAAGACCGACGGCATGCGCAACTCCAACTGCGTCGCCATCGCGCCGACCGCCACCATCTCCAACATCATCGGCGTCGACGCCTCGATCGAACCCTGCTTCGGCAACCTGTCGGTCAAGTCGAACCTGTCGGGCGAGTTCACGGTCATCAACCACTACCTGGTGCGCGACCTCAAGCGCCTGGGCCTGTGGGACGACGTGATGGTGATGGACCTGAAGCACTTCGACGGCTCGCTGCGCCCGATCGACCGCGTGCCGCAAGACGTCAAGGCGCTCTACGCCACCGCCTTCGAGGTCGAGACCACCTGGCTCGTCGAGGCCGCGGCACGGCGCCAGAAGTGGATCGACCAGGCACAGTCGCTCAACATCTACATGGCCGGCGCATCGGGCAAGAAGCTCGACGACACCTACAAGCTGGCCTGGCTGCGCGGTCTCAAGACCACCTACTACCTGCGCACGCAGAGCGCGACGCACGCCGAGAAATCGACCGTGCAATCGGGTCGCCTCAACGCCGTGTCGTCGGGCAGCGGCGATGCTTCATCGGGCATGAGCGCACTCGAAGCGGCAGCGCGCGCAGCGCAAGCGCAACTCAGCGCGATGCCCGCCACCGACATCGCGTTCTGCGGCGTCGACGATCCGACCTGCGAAGCCTGCCAGTGATGTCGGCCTGAAGTTGTCGTGGTTCGCGGCATCGACTGACAAATTGCGATGCATGCGAACAACATAACGACCACATAATTGAAGCGCGATGTGAGGAGCACTTTGCAACTCACATCGTTGCTCACATAATTTGAGCATTGGATTTTTCTATGTTGACCTGGGACGAAGAAGTCAAGCCCTCCTTGCCAAAGGATCTGCCTCAAGGATTGCGGCACCCATCGAACAGCGGCGCGCCAGTCGCCCGCTCGTCGGAGTTCCCGACTTCGCAAATTGCTCCCCAAGTTTCTTCCGCTGCGCGCACGCTCGATGACGGCGCAGCGCTGCGCCCCGCGCAGGCCGCAGTGCCCGTCGCGCCGGCCGCGCACCGCGTCAAGGCCGCCGACAAGCGCATCATCAACGGCCAGACCGACGTCAACCAGCTGGTGCCGTTCAAGTACAAGTGGGCCTGGGAAAAGTACCTCGCCACCTGCGCCAACCACTGGATGCCGCAGGAAGTGAACATGACGCGCGACATCGCGCTCTGGAAAGACCCCAACGGCCTGACCGAGGACGAGCGCCGCATCGTCAAGCGCAACCTCGGCTTCTTCGTGACCGCCGACTCGCTGGCCGCCAACAACATCGTGCTGGGCACCTACCGCCACATCACGGCGCCCGAATGCCGCCAGTTCCTGCTGCGTCAGGCCTTCGAGGAAGCGATCCACACGCACGCCTACCAGTACATCGTCGAATCGCTGGGCCTGGACGAGAGCGAGATCTTCAACGCCTACAACGAAGTGCCGTCGATCCGCGAAAAGGACCAGTTCCTGATCCCGTTCATCGACGCCATCAGCGACCCGAACTTCAAGACCGGCACCCACGAGACCGACCAGACCCTGCTGAAGTCGCTGATCGTCTTCGCCTGCCTCATGGAAGGCCTCTTCTTCTACGTCGGCTTCACGCAGATCCTCGCGCTGGGCCGCCAGAACAAGATGACCGGCGCCGCCGAGCAGTATCAGTACATCCTGCGCGACGAGTCGATGCACTGCAATTTCGGCATCGACCTGATCAACCAGCTCAAGCTCGAGAACCCGCAGCTCTGGACGGCCGAGTTCAAGGCCGAGATCAAGGCCCTCTTCATGAAGGCCGTCGAGCTCGAGTACAAGTACGCCGAAGACACCATGCCGCGTGGCGTGCTCGGCATGAACGCCTCCATGTTCAAGGGCTACCTGCGCTACATCGCCAACCGGCGCGCGCAGCAGATCGGCCTCGAAACGCTCTTCCCGAACGAAGAAAACCCCTTCCCCTGGATGAGCGAAATGATTGACCTCAAGAAGGAGCGCAACTTCTTCGAAACCCGCGTGATCGAGTATCAATCGGGCGGTGCGCTCTCCTGGGACTGAGACTTTCCGACAAGAACAAAGTGCATTCAGAAAAAGCCTTCAGCAACACACTGCACCGGAGAGTGCGGCATTGCTGAGGGCGACGGTGTTCATGGTGCTGGAATCCGTTCCAACGCCATGAATCGCTTCACGCTGACCAACATGCGTGGAGTGCTTCAAAAGGTTGATTTTTTCAACTTGATCAAGGAGAAATAGAAATGGCAACTGCAAAGAAAGCGCCGGCTAAGAAAGCCGCTGCAAAGAAGGCTCCGGCAAAGAAGGCTCCCGCCAAGAAGGTCGTAGCCAAGAAGGCGCCGGCAAAGAAGGTCGCGGCCAAGAAGGCTCCGGCGAAGAAGGTAGCGGCCAAGAAGGTCGCCGCCAAGAAGGCGCCTGCCAAGAAGGCCCCCGCCAAGAAGGTAGCAGCCAAGAAGGCCCCGGCGAAGAAGGCCCCTGCCAAGAAGGCAGCAGCCAAGAAGGCCCCGGCGAAGAAGGCCGCTGCGAAAAAGGCGCCTGCCAAGAAGGCCCCGGCGAAGAAGGCTGCGGCGAAAAAGCCCGCTGCCAAGAAAGCCGCGAAGAAGCCCGCTGCCAAGAAGGCTGCGAAGGCTCCCGCCAAGGCTGCCGTAGCGCCTGCTCCTGCTGCCCAGACCACGCTGAACCCGCAGGCTGCCTGGCCGTTCCCGACGGCCAGCAAGCCCTGAGTCTTCCAGCGGCCTTGAAGGCACAAGCCCGGCACCGAAAGGTGCCGGGCTTTTTTCATGGGGTCAGAGGCCCAGAGCGTTGCGGTCGACCTGGTAGTTCTGCGGGCCGCGCTGGGCGATCTTGAGCGCCCCCAGGTGGTTGCCCAAGGCAGCGCAACGCGCCAGCGCCCAGCCCTGCTCGAGTCCGAACAGCAAGGCGCCGCGCCAGGCGTCGCCGCAGCCGGTCGGCTCGACCACCGCCGCGGGAGTGACCGCCGGCACATGTTCGCGCTCGCCGTTCGTCCACACCTCGCAGCCCTCGGCCGCCAGCGTCACGACCAGGCCTTCGACCCGCTTCGAGATCTCCGCCAGGCTCCATCCGGTCCGCTGCGACAGCATCTTGCCCTCGTAGTCGTTGACCACCACCCAGCTCGCCAGGTCGACGAAATGCGCCAGTTCCTTGCCGTCGAACATCGGCAGGCCCTGGCCCGGATCGAAGACGAACGGGATGCCGGCCGCCTTGAACTGCTCGGCATGCTGAAGCATGGCGTCGCGGCCGTCGGGCGCGACGATGCCGAGCTTGATGTCGTCGCGCGCGGCCACCTTCGTGATGTGCGCCTGCTGCATCGCGCCCGGATGGAAGGCCGTGATCTGGTTGTTGTCACGGTCGTTCATGATCATGGCCTGGGCCGTGAAGGTATCGCCGACCTGGCGCACGAACTCGGTGCTGATGCCCAGCGTGCGCAGGCGCTCGATGTAGTCGGCGCCGTCGCTGCCGACCGTCGCCATCGGCAGCGCGGTGCCGCCGAGGGCGTTCAGGCTGTAGGCGATGTTGCCGGCGCAGCCGCCAAAGTCCCGCCGCAAGCCCGGCACCAGGAAGGACACGTTGAGGATGTGCAACTGGTCCGGCAGGATCTGGTCCGCGAACCGCCCTTCGAAAGTCATGATGGTGTCGAACGCGAGGGAACCGCAAATCACTGCTGCCATGGATGAGCCACTGGTTGGATTGAAAAAGCTGAAAGGCCGTGGCGCTCAGGGATAGAGCGCCTCGAGACGAAAGCCGGCGACCGGCGGCATCGAAGCCGCCTCGTCGCCGCTGAGGCGAAGAGCCAGCGAGGCCGAGCGCTCGGCGTGCGCCGGCAGCACCGCCGGCGCACCGAAATCGGAAGGCATGAGCACGCGCCGCACCACGGCCCGCTCCTGGGTATCGAGCAGCGACAACTCCACTGCGGGCATCGCCAGCGGCAGGGTCGCGCTGTTGCGCACCGTGAAGCCGAGGTGGAAACCGTCGCCCTCCTTGTCGCGCGCGAACGAGGCGCCGTCGATCTTGATGTCGTTGATCTGCCGCAGGGCGGTCAGCGTGCAGCCGGTGACGCGGCACAGGCCGTCGAGCAGCGGCCGCAAGGCGGGCTGGCGGGCCGCGATCAGGTCGCGCTCCTGATGCAGGACCTGCGCCAGCAGCAGCAGTGCGGCCAGCACGGCGGCAACGACCAGCGAGCGTCGCACCGCGGGTCGCCGCCAGCCGATCGGGGCTTCGTCGATGCCCAGGAAGGCCGGCAACGGCTCGGCGTCCAGCGCGGTCGCGGATGCCGCATCGGCTCTGCCCGCTGCCGGCTCGGGCTCGCTCGCGGCCTGCACCACCGGCGCGACCTCGGCCACGGCAGCGGCAGCGGCCTGCTCCTTGGCTTTCGCGCGGGCGATCTTGGCCGACTTGATGCGGGCGCGGCGCAGCGCCTTCTCGAGTTGCATGTGGCCGCTGTCGTCGGCCTCCGGCGGCGTGACCGCGCTCGCCAAAGTGGCAGGACGCGACGGCAGCGTGAGGTCGATGTCCGGGAAGGCCAGCGGCGGCGGCACGGGAGGCCGCACGGCCGTGCGCCCCTGGTCGCCGAGCAGCAGCGAATCCGCATCGGGCCACGACATGGGTCTCGGAGCAAGGAAGCCGTCAGAGGGGGCCAGCGGTGCCGGGCCCGACGCCTGTTCGTCGTCGAAGAAGTCGGTCTCGGCGATCGCTTCCGCAGGAGCGTCGGCCGTTTCGGCTGCGGTGGCCGCCGGCGGCTCCGGATCGGTGTGCGGCGGCGGCTCGCCCGGCTCCGGCGCCGCGACCGCAGGACTGGAGGAGGCCGGCGGTGTTTCCTGCAGGTCGATGGTGGCGTCGAACACCTGGCTGCAGCGTCCGCAGCGAACCCACCCGTCCGAGATGCGAAGCTGGTCCCGCACCACCTTGAAAGTGGTGTCGCACGCGGGGCAGCGGGTGACCAGGCTCATGTGGCGCCGATTGTATTGTTGCCGGAGGCAACAGCCTCGGCGTTCTACAGCCTTGCGGTCATCAGGATCCAGCCGTCCTCGCTGTCGCTGACCTCCAGCGCCGCGTAGGGCGCATAGGCGGCCTTCAGCTCGTCGGCCTGGCGCTCGAGGATGCCGGCCAGCACCAGCGCGCCGCCCGGCGCGACATGTGCGCAGAGCAGCGGAGCCAGCACCTTGAGCGGTGTCGCGAGGATGTTCGCCAGCACGACGTCGTAGCGGCCGGCCGATGCATCCGGCAGGCCGGCCATGAGCCGGACGCCGTTGGCGTCGGCATTGAGGCCGGTCGACTCGACCGCGGCCGGATCGATGTCCACCGCGTCGATGTCGGTGGCGCCGTGTTTCGCCGCGCCGATCGCGAGAATGCCCGAGCCGCAGCCGTAGTCGAGCACACGCTGGCCGGCCAGGCCGCCGCGCGTGGCGATCCAGCGCAGGCACATGCGCGTGGTCGGATGCGTCCCGGTGCCGAAGGCCAGCCCGGGATCGAGCCGGATCACCTGGCGCGCCTGCGCCGGCGGCTCGTGCCAGGTCGGCACGATCCAGAACTCGGGGGTGATCTCGACCGGCGCGAACTGCGACTGCGTCAACCGCACCCAATCCTGCTCCGGCACCTCGGCCAGGCCCAGCAGGCGGCACTCGGCGAAGAAGTCCTGCGCCTCGAGCAGCGCCGCTGCTTCGCGCGCCAGGGCCTCGGTCGCGAACAGCGCGATCACGCGCGACCGCTGCCAGCCATCCTTCGGCGGCGGCATGCCGGGCTCGCCGAACAGGGCCTGCTCGGCGTCGGTCTGGGCGTCGGCGTCCTCGACCGACACGCTGAGCGCATCGAGCGCGTCGAGCGCGTCGCTGACGGTCTCGACCAGGTCTTCAGGCGCCAGCAGGCGGAGTTCGAACATGGTTGATTCGCCCGCTCAGCGCTTGTGCGCAGCGAGCCACTCTTCCAGATAGTGGATGTTGGTGCCGCCACCCATGAACTTGGCGTCGACCATCAGCTCGCGGTGCAGCGCGATGTTGGTCTGGATGCCCTCGATCACGGTCTCGTTGAGCGCCGTGCGCATGCGCGCCATGGCCTGCTCGCGGGTATCGCCGTAGACGATGATCTTGCCGATCATCGAGTCGTAGTTCGGCGGCACGAAGTAGTTGGTGTAGACGTGGGAATCCACGCGAACGCCCGGCCCGCCCGGCGGGTGCCACATCGTGATGCGCCCCGGCGAGGGCGTGAACTTGTAGGGGTCCTCGGCGTTGATGCGGCACTCGATCGCATGGCCGCGGACCTCGATCTGGCGCTGGGTGAACGGCAGCTTCTCGCCCGCCGCCACCATGATCTGCGTCTTCACGATGTCGATGCCGGTGGTGAACTCGGTCACCGGATGCTCCACCTGCACGCGGGTGTTCATCTCGATGAAGTAGAACTCGCCGTTCTCGTAGAGGAACTCGAAGGTGCCGGCACCGCGGTAGCCGATCTTCTTGCAGGCCGCCGCGCAGCGCTCACCGATCTTCTCGATCAGCTTGCGCGGGATGCCCGGCGCCGGCGATTCCTCGATCACCTTCTGGTGGCGACGCTGCATCGAGCAGTCGCGTTCGCCGAGGTACACCGCGTTCTTGTGCTTGTCGGCGAGGATCTGGATCTCGATGTGGCGCGGGTCCTGGAGGAACTTCTCCATGTAGACCGCCGGATTGTTGAAGGCCGCGCCGGCCTCCGCCTTGGTCATCTGGATCGCGTTGACCAGCGCCGCCTCGGTGTGCACCACCCGCATGCCGCGCCCGCCGCCGCCGCCCGCGGCCTTGATGATGACCGGGTAGCCGATCGCCCGGGCGATGCGCTTGTTGGTGGCGGCGTCGTCGGAGAGCTCGCCCTCGGAGCCCGGCACGCAGGGCACGCCGGCCTTGATCATGGCCTGCTTGGCCGACACCTTGTCGCCCATGATGCGGATCGATTCGGGCGACGGGCCGATGAACTGGAAGCCGCTCTGCTCCACCCGCTCGGCGAAGTTGGCGTTCTCGCTCAGGAAGCCGTAGCCCGGATGGATCGCCTCCGAGTCGGTCACTTCGGCCGCCGAGATGATGGCGGGCATGTTCAGGTAGCTCTGCGACGACGGCGCGGGGCCGATGCATACCGCTTCCTCGGCCAGCTTGACGTACTTGGCATCGCGATCGGCTTCGGAATAAACCATCACCGCCTTGATGCCGAGTTCGCTGCAGGCGCGCTGGATTCGCAGCGCAATCTCGCCGCGGTTGGCGACCAATATCTTCTTGAACATGCTCACTCGATGATGAACAGCGGCTGGCCGTATTCGACGGCTTGGCCGTTCTCGCCGAGGATCTGGGTCACGGTGCCGGACTTGTCGGCTTCGATTTCGTTCAGGATCTTCATCGCCTCGATGATGCAGACCGTGTCGCCTTCCTTGACCTGGCTGCCGATCTCGACGAAGGCAGGAGCGCCCGGGCTGGAGGAGCGGTAGAAGGTGCCGACCATCGGCGATTTGATCGCGTGGCCGGTGGCGGCGGCCGCGGCCGGCGCGGCGGCGGGCGCAGCAGCCGCCGGTGCGCCAGCGGCCGGCTGGGCGCCGGCTGCGGCCGGCGCGGACAGCGTCTGGACATATTGGACCGGCGCGGCGACACCACCCTTGACGATGCGGACCTTGCCTTCGGCTTCGGTGATTTCCAGTTCGGAAATGTTGGATTCGGACACCAGGTCGATCAGTGTCTTGAGCTTGCGTAGATCCATGGGACTCCAGCGCCGGCTTTGCCGGTCATTTGAATGTAACTCGCCTGAAGATCCGGTTATTTCGGCGTTTCAACGCCAACTACCGGATTTGTAGGGGCTGGATTCTAGCCGCGAACTAGGCCCGTCGCCACGCTTGAAGATCGCCGGCGTCGAGCTTTCCCATTTTACGCGCCGCGATCGAGCCGCCGGCATCGATCACGAGGGTGAACGGCAGGCCGCCCGCCGTGTTGCCCATCTGCTTGACCAGATCGGTGCCCTGTAGCCCGGCCAGCCCGATCGGGTAGCTGACCGGCGTCTTGGCTAGGAACTTGCGCACCGCACTGGGCTGATCGATGGCCAATCCGACAACTTGCCAGCCGTTGGCGGCATTTTCGCGAAAGAAGGCGTCGATCATCGGCATTTCCTCGACGCAGGGCGGGCACCAGGTGGCCCAGAAATTAACCACCAGCGGCTTGCCGCGGAGACTGTCGAACACCACCTCGCCGCCCTCGGGCCGCTCGAAACGCTGGGCCCAGAAAGCCGCGTCGAGCTTCTCGCCGCCGCCCGCGCCGCGGCGCTGGGTCCACCAGGCGCCGCCGACCCCGGCGGCCGCGGCGACCAGCGCCACGCCCCCATAGAGCCAGCCTCGGCGCGTCGAGCTCGAAGTCATCCGTTGTCCTTTTCTTTTTCCATCAGCCGCCGCAGCGCCGCCAGGTTGCCGCGCGGCACCCGGCCCTGGGTGTCGGGCTTCAGCGCCCCGCGCAGGTCGTCCAGGTCGTAGACCAGCAGATGGACGCCGATCTCTTCGCCCAGCGCGCGGCTGGCGGCATGCACGCTGAGCGCCTCGACCTGCTCGCCGTGAAAGCCGGTGACCATCCGGGGCTCGTAATCGACGTGATGATCGATCAACGCGATCTCGGCCGACTTGGAGTCGTCGCAGAACAGCTGAATATAGATGTCCGACAGCCGCGTCGCGGTGCCGTGCCAGACGGCGCCGCCGACGTGGGGACGGAACTGCGCCATGCGCTCCATCCATTCGAGCGCCAGCAGGCGCAGCGCATGCAGTTCCTGCGGCTGGGTGTCGGCGCAGTAGAGCTGGATGTAGTCGCGGACCTCGGCCTCGATTTCGTCGTTGTTGGGCAGCGCGGTGCGCGCGGGCAACCCGAGATCGCGCACCGCCCGGCGCTTGGCGGGTCCGTATTCGAGCCCCTCCTCGACCACGAGGCGGGCCGCGGTGGCGGCAATTTCCTGCTTCGACGTGTCCATTGGTCCATTTTGCCCGGACTGCGCGGCTTGCAGGTGAATGGCCCCTGCGGATCCCTGGACCGCCGCCGGGCCGCTCCCAAGGCGGTCCGCGCCCCCTCGGGGGGCAGCGAGTACACGAAGTGACGGAGCGTGGGGGCTCCTAGAATCCACTGATGCACATTCACATTCTCGGCATCTGCGGCACCTTCATGGGAGGGGTGGCGGCACTTGCTCGCGAAGCCGGCCACCGGGTGACCGGCTGCGACGCCGGCGTCTATCCGCCGATGAGCGACCAATTGCGGTCGCTCGGCATCGAGCTGATCGAGGGTTTCGGCGCCGACCAGCTGGCGCTCAGGCCGGACGTCTTCGTGGTCGGCAACGTGGTCTCCCGGGTCCGGCTGGCGGATGGCAGCCCCAAGTTCCCGCTGATGGAGGCCATCCTCGACGCCGGCGCGCCCTACACCAGCGGTCCGCAATGGCTGGCCGAGCAGGTGCTGCAGGGACGCCACGTGATGGCGGTCGCCGGCACCCACGGCAAGACCACCACCACCTCGATGCTGGCCTGGATCCTCGAGCGCGCCGGCCGGGCGCCGGGCTTCCTGGTCGGCGGCGTGCCGCTCGACTTCGGCGTCTCGGCCCGGCTGGGCGGAGCGAAAGCGGCCCAGGCCGGCGCCGGGCCGCTCCCAAGGCGGCCTGCGGCCCCCTCGGGGGGCAGCGAACCACACGAAGTGGGGAGCGTGGGGGCCACATTCGTCATCGAGGCGGACGAATACGACACAGCCTTTTTCGACAAGCGCAGCAAGTTCGTCCACTACCGCCCCCGCACCGCGATCCTGAACAACCTGGAATTCGACCACGCCGACATCTTCGACGACCTGGCGGCGATCGAGCGGCAGTTCCACCACCTGGTGCGCACGGTCCCGGGCCAGGGGCGGGTGGTGGTCAACGCCACCGAGGACAGCCTGCAGCGCGTGCTGGCCCAGGGCTGCTGGAGCGAGCTCGCGCGCTTCGGCGCCGGCGGCGAATGGCAGGCCGCGGGCCCGCACGACGCCTTCGACGTGCTGCGCGGCGGCGAACGGGTCGGGCGGGTCGAATGGGCGCTGTCGGGTCTGCACAACCAGATGAACGGGCTGGCGGCGATCGTCGCCGCCGAGCATGTCGGCGTCGCGCCGGCCGAGGCCGCCGCCGCGCTGGCGAGCTTCCGGAACGTGCGGCGGCGCATGGAACTGCGCGGCAGCGTGGAGCGCGCCA
Organism: Variovorax sp. J31P179; assembly: GCF_030316985.1. NCBI lineage: Bacteria > Pseudomonadati > Pseudomonadota > Betaproteobacteria > Burkholderiales > Comamonadaceae > Variovorax > Variovorax sp. J31P179. The sequence goes on from NZ_JASZYL010000005.1 coordinate 117,816, forward strand.
CGGGGACGATCACGGTCTACGACGATTTCGCCCACCATCCGACCGCGATCCGCACCACGCTCGACGGCCTGCGCCAGAAGCTCGATGCCGCCGGGCGCCGCCAGGACCGCATCCTCGCGGTGTTCGAGCCGCGCAGCAACACGATGAAGCTCGGCACCATGGCGGCCCAGCTGCCCTGGAGCCTGGAGGCCGCCGATCTGTCGTTCTGCCACAGCGGCGGCCTCGACTGGGATGCGGGCGCGGCCCTGGCACCGATGGGTGCGCGGGCCCTGGTGGCGAATGCCATCGAGCCGCTGGTCGCGCAGGTCGCGGCGGCGGCGCAACCCGGAGACCACATCGTCTGCATGAGCAACGGCGGCTTCGGCGGCGTGCACGACAAGCTGCTTTCGGCGCTGCGCGCGCCACAATGAGCGACTTATGCGCGCCCGCCAACTGATCGAGACCCTCCAGCTGCAGCCCCACCCCGAGGGCGGCTGGTACCGCGAGATGTTCCGCTCGTCGGCGCAGGTGCTGCCGGCCGACGGCCGGACGGCGCGCGATGCGCTGACCACCATCTACTTCCTGCTCGAAGCCGACCAGCATTCGCGCTGGCACCGGGTGCAGTCCGACGAGGTCTGGATCCATCTCGAAGGCGCGCCGCTGGCACTGTGGACCAGCGACGCGGCGCTGCGCACGCCGCCCGCCCACCTGCGGCTCGGCGCGGTCGACGTCCACGGCACGCGGCCCCAGCACACCGTGCCGGCCGGCCAGTGGCAGGCGGCGCGGCCGATCGTCGGGCCCGTAGGCCCCGACTACACGCTGGTGAGCTGCACCGTCGGACCGGGCTTCGACTTCGACGACTTCGCCTTCATGCAGCCCGACGGCGACGAGGCGGCGCTGCTGCGCCACCACTGGCCGGACCTGGCGGCGCTGATCTGATCGAGGTCGGCGCCGGGCGGCGCTTCACTTCCGGCGCTTCTTGACCGCCTGCGAGAGAATTTCCAGCACCTGGGTCGAATCCTCCCAGCCCAGGCAGGCATCCGTGATGCTCTGGCCGTATTCGAGCGCGTCGATCGGGTCCTTGCCGGGCGTGAACTTCTGCGCCCCGGCTTTCAGGTGGCTCTCGACCATCAGGCCGAACACGCTGTGGCTGCCGCCCGCGACCTGGTCCGCGATATCGCGCGCGACCTCGATCTGCTTCTGGTGCTGCTTGCTGCTGTTCGCGTGGCTGCAGTCGACCATCAGCTTGGGCGGCAGCTTGGCCGCCTCGAGATCCTTGCAGGCCGCCGCGACGCTGGTGGCGTCGTAGTTGGGTGCCTTGCCGCCGCGCAGGATGACGTGGCAATCGCGGTTGCCGTTGGTCTGGACGATCGCCACCTGGCCGTTCTTGTGCACCGACAGGAAGTGGTGGCCGCGCGCCGCCGCCTGGATCGCATCGGTGGCGATGCGGATGTTGCCGTCGGTGCCGTTCTTGAAGCCGATCGGCGCCGACAGGCCCGAGGCCAGTTCGCGGTGCACCTGGCTCTCGGTGGTGCGGGCACCGATCGCGCCCCAGGAGATCAGGTCGCCGATGTACTGGGGCGAGATCACGTCCAGGAACTCGCTGCCGGCCGGCAGGCCCAGGCGGTTGATGTCGATCAGCAGCTGGCGTGCGATCCGCAGGCCCTCGTCGATGCGGAAGCTCTCGTCGAGGTAGGGGTCGTTGATGAGCCCCTTCCAGCCCACCGTGGTGCGCGGCTTCTCGAAGTAGACGCGCATCACGATCTCCAGGGTGCCCGCGTACTTGTCGCGCTCGGCCTTCAGGCGGCGCGCGTAGTCGAGCGCAGCGGCCGGGTCGTGGATCGAGCAGGGACCCATGATCACCAGCAGCCGGTCGTCCTTGCCGGCCATGATCTTGTGGATCGCATGGCGGGTGCCGGTGATCAGTGATTCGACCGGCGTCCCGGCGATCGGGAAGAAGCGAATCAGATGTTCGGGGGGAGGCAACACAGTGATGTCCTTGATGCGTTCGTCGTCGGTCCGGCTGGTTTTCTCGACGTTCGCGTACCAGGTGTCGCTGGGCGGGGCGGCTTTCGTGCTCATGTGTGCTTCCTTCGATGGGTCTGGATGTCGGTGGGGCAAAAAAAAAACCGCCGGTGCTTGGGGCACCGGCGGTTTTGGGAGGTTCTGCTGTCTGCTTGCTTTACGCGCGCGCCTCTCGTCCGCCGGAGACCGGGAACCAAAAGAAGGCAAAGTAATAAGCGCGAGCTGCGGACATGGGGGTGGAATGTAGCACAGGCAGCGCGTTCACGGCTGCATTTACGAATCGGCGAAGGGATTTAGTCAGTTGAGGACAGAGCAAAAATTGCTACGCAATCTCTTGATCTGTCCCGCAAGGTCTCAGGCTGTACCGCCGACCGTCAGGCCGTCGATGCGCAATGTGGGCTGGCCGACGCCCACGGGCACGCTCTGCCCTTCCTTGCCGCAGGTGCCGACCCCCGAATCGAGCGCCATGTCATTGCCGATCATGGTCACGCGCGTGAGCGCATCGGGGCCATTGCCGACGATGGTCGCGCCCTTGACCGGGTACTGGATCTTGCCGTTCTCGACCCAGTAGGCCTCGCTGGCCGAGAACACGAACTTGCCGCTCGTGATGTCGACCTGGCCGCCGCCGAAGTTGGTGGCGTAGAGGCCCTTCTTGATGCTGGCGACAATTTCTTCCGGCACCCGGTTGCCGCCCAGCATGTAGGTGTTGGTCATGCGCGGCATCGGCGCGTGGGCATAGCTCTCGCGGCGGCCGTTGCCGGTGGGTTTGGCCTTCATGAGGCGGGCGTTGAGCGAGTCCTGGATGTAGGCCTTGAGGATGCCGTCCTCGATCAGCACGTTGCGCTGGGTCGCGTTGCCTTCGTCGTCGACATTGAGCGAGCCACGGCGGTCGGCGATGGTGCCGTCGTCGAGCACGGTCACGCCCTTGGCCGCGACGCGCTCGCCGATGCGGCCCGAGAAGGCGCTCGAGCCCTTGCGGTTGAAGTCGCCTTCGAGCCCGTGGCCGATGGCCTCGTGCAGCAGGATGCCGGGCCAGCCCGGGCCGAGCACGACGGTCATCTCGCCGGCCGGTGCCGGGCGCGAATCGAGATTGGTGAGGGCCGACTTGACCGCCTGGTCGACGTACTCGGCGATGTGCTCGTCGTCGAAGTAGGCCAGGCCGAAACGCCCGCCGCCGCCGCCGGAGCCGACTTCGCGGCGGCCGTTCTGCTCGGCGATCACGGTGACCGACAGGCGCACCAGCGGCCGCACGTCGGCCGCCAGGGTGCCGTCGGCGCGCGCCACCAGCACCACGTCGTATTCGCTCGCCAGGCCGGCCATGACCTGGGCCACGCGCGGGTCACGCGAGCGGGCCAGCTGCTCGACCTTCTCGAGCAGCTTGACCTTGGCCGTGCTGTCCAGGGTCGAGATCGGGTCGATGCCGTTGTAGAGCGAGCGGCTGCCGGCGATCTTGCGCGCCGGCGCCTTGACCCGCGCGGTCTTGCCGGCGGAGGAGATGCTGCGCACGGTGCGTGCGGCATCGAGCAGCGAGGCCTCGGAGATGTCGTCCGAATAGGCGAAGGCGGTTTTCTCGCCGCTGACCGCGCGCACCCCGACGCCCTGGTCGATGCTGAAGCTGCCGGTCTTGACGATGCCCTCTTCGAGGCTCCAGCCTTCGCTGCGCGTGTACTGGAAGTAGAGATCGGCGTCGTCCACCTTGTGCGCCTTGATCTCGGCGAGCGCACGCGACAGGTGCGATTCGTCGAGACCGAAGGGCGTGAGCAGGAGGTTCTGCGCCGTGGCGAGGCGCTCGATGGTGGGTTCGCGAGAAATCATCAAGGCATTCTAGGAGCGGAATGCCAGAAGGACGTCAGCTCTGGATCAATCGCTTGGCGCGGGATATGGACATCAGGATGCCCAGCCCCAGCCCCAGGGTGACCATCGCGGTGCCGCCGTAGCTGATGAAGGGCAGCGGCACCCCCACCACCGGCAGGATGCCGCTCACCATGCCCATGTTCACGAAGGCGTAGGTGAAGAAGATCATAGTGACCGCGCCGGCCAGCAGACGGGAGAACAGGGTCGGCGCGTCGAGCGCGATCGCCAGGCCGCGGAAGATCAGGAAGATGAAGGCGGCGATCAGCGCCAGGTTGCCGGCCAGGCCGAATTCCTCGGAGTAGGCGGCGAAGATGAAGTCGGTGGTGCGCTCGGGGATGAACTCGAGGTGGGTCTGGGTGCCCTGCATGAAGCCCTTGCCGCCGACGCCGCCGGAGCCGATGGCGATCATGCCCTGGATGATGTGGAAGCCCTTGCCGAGCGGGTCCTTGGTCGGGTCGAGCAGCGTGCAGACGCGCTGCTTCTGGTAGTCGTGCAGGATCTTCCAGTCGAAACCGTTGGCGCACAGCTGGGACTCGAAGCCGACGATCAGCGCCACCACGACCAGGCCGATCACCACCGGCGGCAAGATCAGCTTCCACGACAGGCCGGCGAAGAAAATCACGGACAGCCCGGTGGCCAGCACCAGCAGCGCGGTGCCAAGGTCGGGCTGCTTCATGATCAGGCCGACCGGCACCGCCAGCAGCAAGGTGGCGACGATGAAGTCGAGCGGCCGCAGCTGCCCCTCACGGCGCTGGAACCACCAGGACAGCATCAGCGGCATCGCGATCTTGAGGATCTCGCTGGGCTGGATCACGACGCCGACATTGATCCAGCGCTGGGCGCCCTTCTTGGTGATGCCGAACAGCGCCACCGCCACCAGCAGCGCCACGCCCAGGGTGTAGATCGGCACCGCGGCCATCATGAGGCGCTGCGGCGGCACCTGGGCCACCACGAACATGATGAAGGCGGCCAGCAGCATGTTGCGGCCGTGGTCGACGAAGCGGGTGCCATGGTCGTAGCCGGACGAATACATGGTCAGCATGCCGGCACAGCCCAGCAGCAGCACGGCGAAGGCGAGGAAGCCGTCGAAGCCCTGGAACACGGGCAACACGCGCCGTGCGAGCGAAGGTTGATTGAAGACGGCCGACATGGGGTGGGGATTATCGCCGCCCGAGGCCCTCCGGATGGGCCCCAGGGCCAATTCCGGCCCCGGTTCCGGATAATCGCCGCATGCCGCCCACCACCCACCTGCTCTATCTCCACGGCTTCCGCTCCTCGCCCCGGTCGACCAAGGCCAGCCAGATGGCGCAGCGCGTGGCCAAACTGCACCCGAACCTGCATTGGTGGTGCCCCCAGCTGCCGCCCTCGCCGCGCGAGGCGGTCGCGCTCGTGATGCGGGGCATCGCCGGCTGGCCGCGCAGTTCGATGGCGGTGGTGGGCTCGTCGCTCGGCGGCTTCTACGCCACATATGTAACAGCCACCACCTATTGCCGGGCGGTGCTGCTGAACCCGGCGGTCGACCCGGCGCGCGACCTGGTGCGTCACATCGGCGACCAGACGCTCTGGCACGACCCGTCCGAGCATTTCCACTTCCGCCCCGAATACATCGCCGAGCTGCGTGCGCTCGAGGTCGGGCCGCTGGACCGGCCGGAGCAGGTCTTCGCGGTCATCGCCAAGGGCGACGAAGTGCTCGACTGGCGCGACATGTCGGACCGCTACCCGGGCAGCCGGATCAAGCTCCTCGAAGGCGGCGACCACGCGCTGTCGGACTTCGAGGCCCAGCACCTGGACGAGGTTCTGGCCTTCATCGACCCTGTCTGAGCGGCCTGCGCCGCTGCGCATGGGAGAATCCGCGCCATGTTTGTATTGTTCGAAGAAGCCGGCAAATACCTGGGCGGCCGCGTCCTGTCGGAGGCCGAAGCCTCGGCCCAGGTCGAGCTCGAGACCGGCAAGCGGGTCAAGGTCAAGAGCGCCAATATCGTGCTGCGCTTCGAGAAGCCGGCGCCGGCCGAGCTGATCGCCGAGGGCCGCGCGCTCGCCGCCACGGTCGACCTCGACCTCGCCTGGGAATTCGCGCCCGAGGGCGAATTCGGCTTCGACGAGCTGGCCACCGAGTATTTCCAGGCCCGTCCGACGCTGGTCCAGCAGGCCGCGGCGCTGCTGGCCCTGTTCGACGCCCCGCACTACTTCCGCCGTGCCGGCAAGGGCCGCTTCAAGAAGGCGCCGGCCGAGATCATCCAGCAGGCGCTGGCCGCGATCGAGAAGAAGAAGCTGGTGCAGGCCCAGATCGCCGAATGGGCGGGCCAGCTGGCCGCGGGCGAATGCCCGGCGCCGGTGCGCGAGCAGCTGTTCAAGATCCTGTTCAAGCCGGACAAGAACGCGCCCGAATACAAGGCGGTCGTCGACGCCGCCCGCGCCACCCAGCGCCCGCCGCTCGAGCTGCTGAAACAGGCCGGCGCAATCGACTCGGCCTACCAGTTCCACTGGCGCCGCTTCCTGTTCGAGAACTTTCCGAAAGGCACCGGCTTCCCGGCGCTGCAGGCGCCGGCGATCGCCGACGAACTGCCGCTGGCGGCCGTGCAGGCCTTCTCGATCGACGATTCGCAGACCACCGAGATCGACGACGCCCTGTCGGTCCAGGGGCTCGGCAGCGGCACCGTGGTGGTCGGCATCCACATCGCGGCGCCCGGGCTGGCCCTGGTGCCGGGCAGCGCCATCGACCAAGTGGCGCGCGCGCGCATGTCGACGGTCTACATGCCGGGCCACAAGATCACGATGCTGCCCGACCACGTGGTCGAGGCCTACACGCTGCAGGAAGGGCGCGACTGCCCGGCCGTCTCGCTCTACGCCACTTTCGACGAAGAGACGCTGGCGCTCAAAGGCACCGAGACCCGGCTCGAACGGGTGCCGATCGTCGCCAACCTGCGCCATGACCAGCTCGACGCGGTGATCAACCAGGAGTGGCTGGAAGACGCCTCCGTCGGCGCCGCGGAAACGCCGGCGGCGCTGGCGCCGCTGCGCGCGCCGCTGTCCTTCCTGTTCCGCCTGGCGAAGCAGCTGAAGGCACAGCGCGAGGTGGCGCGCGGCAAGCCCGAGAACTTCAGCCGGCCCGACTACACCTTCCGCCTGCTCGGCAACGAGGGCGAGCCGACCGGCAGCGAGCAGGTGCAGATCGGCACCCGCCAGCGCGGCGCGCCGCTCGACCTGATCGTCTCCGAGGCGATGATCCTGGCCAACAGCAGCTGGGGCGGATGGCTCGGCGAGCTCGGCGTGCCCGGCCTCTACCGCAGCCAGGCCAGCCTGGCGCCCGGCATCAAGGTGCGGATGGGCACGCGGGCACTGCCGCACGCGGGCCTCGGCGTGAAGAGCTACGCCTGGAGCACCTCGCCGCTGCGCCGCTACACCGACCTCGTGAACCAGTGGCAGATCATCGCGGCGGCGCGCCACGGCAAGACCGCCGCGCTGGCGGCGCCGTTCAAGCCCAAGGACGCCGACCTGTTCTCGATCCTCTCGGGCTTCGATGCCGCCTACAGCACCTACAACGGCCACCAGGGCGGCATGGAACGCTTCTGGACCCTCAAGTACCTGCAGCAGGAAGGCATCACCGAGCTCGAGGCCACCCTCATCAAGGAACTGCCGAACGGCGCCCTGGCCCGGGCCGACCAGCTGCCGCTGGTGTTCGAGGTGACCGGCACGCAAGGCCTGCAGCGCGGCGCGCGGGTGCGGGTGCGGCTCGGCGAGATCGACGAGATCGCGCTCGACGTCCATGGCACGGTCATCGAACGGCTCGATGCCGCACCGGCCGACGCCGCCACGGACGACAGCGGCGAGGACGAGGAAGAAGTCGCCGGGCCGATCGCCATCGCGGTCGACCTCGCCGACAGCGAGGCCGCTCCGGAGAACGCACCGGTATGAACCTGCGCGACCTCAGCACGCTGCAGATCGCGCTCGGCCTGTCGGTCGCCGCGCATGCCGCCTTGCTGGCGGTCCGCTTCGTCGACCCGGAGTCCTTCAACCGGGTCTTCCAGGAGACGCCGCTCGAGGTGATCCTGGTCAACGCCCGGACCAACGAGCGGCCCGACAAGGCCCGCGCGATCGCCCAGGCCTCGCTGGCAGGCGGCGGCGACCTCGACCGCGGACGCGCCACCAGCCCGCTGCCGCCCTCCACCTTCACCGCCATCGGCGATTCGATGGAAGACGCCCAGCGCCAGGTCGAAGCCATGCAGCAGCAGCAGATGCTGCTGCTGGCCCAGATCAAGCAGCAGCTCGCCAGCATGCCGCTGCCCGATCCGCGCGCCAAGGGCAACCCCAGCGAGAGCGCGGCACGCGAAGAAAAACGGCGCCAGCTGGTCGAGCTGCTGGCCGAGATCGAGCGCCGCGTCAACGAAGAGAATGCGCGGCCCAAGAAGCGCTACATCAGCCCGGCCACGCGCGAGGCGGCCTACGCGGCCTATGTCGACGCGCTGCGCCGCAAGATCGAGGTGCGCGGCACCGAGAACTTCCCCGAATCGGCGGGCAAGAAGCTCTACGGCGAGCTGACGATGATGGTGACCGTCAACCACGACGGCACGATCCTCGCGACCGACATCGTCGAGGGCTCGGGCGACCGCACGCTCGACCGCCGCGCCCAGGCGATCGTTCGCAGCATCGGCAGCTTCGGCAAGTTCACCGATGCGATGCGGCGCCAGACCGACCAGATCGTGCTGCCGTCGCGCTTCAAGTTCACCCGCGACGAGACGCTGGAGACCCAGCTGTCGTCCAGACAATGAGCGACTGACGATGACCGACCTGTATTGCGTGATGGGCCACCCGGTCGAACACAGCCGCTCGCCCTGGATCCATGCCCGCTTCGCCGAGCTGACCGGGCAGCAGCTGGAATACGGCCGCCGCCTCGCGCCGCTGGACGACTTCGCCGGCGCGGTGGCGGCGTTCCGCGCCCAGACCACGGGCACGGCGCGCGGCTGCAACGTGACGGTGCCGTTCAAGTTCGAGGCCGCGGCGCTGTCGCAGCACCTGACGCCGCGCGCGGCGCTGGCCCAGGCGGTCAACGTGCTGAGCTTCCGCGACGACGGCGTGCACGGCGACAACAGCGACGGCATCGGGCTGGTCAACGACCTCCGGGTCCACGCGGGCGTCGCGCTGGCGGACAGCGAGCTGCTGCTGCTGGGCGCAGGCGGCGGCAGCGCGGGCGTGCTGGGGCCGCTGCTCGAAGCCGGACCGCGCCGGGTCGTGGTGGCGAACCGCACCCTGTCCAAGGCGATCGCCCTGGTGCAGCGGCATGCGGCGCTGGCCTTGCAGCATGGGGTCACGCTCGAGGCGCAGGCGCTCGACAGCGTGCCGGGCCGCTTCGACGTGCTGGTGAACGCGACCGCGTCGAGCCTGTCCGGCGGCGAGGTGCCGGTGCCGGCCAGCGTGCTGAAGCCCGGAGCGCTCGCGGTCGACATGATGTATGGCGCCGCCGCAGCAGGCTTCATGGACTGGGCCCGCGTCCACGGCGCGGTGCCGCGCGACGGCCTCGGCATGCTGGTGGAGCAGGCCGCCGAGGCCTTCGAGATCTGGCGCGGCGTGCGGCCGCCGACCGCCCCGGTGCTGGCCGAGCTGCGCGCCCTCGTCGAGGCCAAGTGATCGCCGCCCTGCGCTGGCTCGGCTGCGTGCTGATCGCGGCCTTCGCGCTGCAGCTCTTCTTCATCCTCCGGATCGCCGCGATGGCGGTGATCGATCCGCAGTCGACGACCTTCCAGCGCTCCGAGGCCTGGCAGCTCGCCACCCAAGGGCGCAGCAACGGCGAGCGCGAATGGCGGCAGCAGTGGGTGCCCTACAGCCGGATCTCCGACAGCCTCAAGCGCGCCGTGATCGCCAGCGAGGACAGCGAGTTCATCTACCACCAGGGCGTGGAGTGGGAGGCCATCGAGCGGGCCCGGCAACGCAATGCCAAGGCCGAGGAGATCGCCGCCAGGCGCGCCGCCCAGATGCGCGCGCGCGGCAAGGAACCGCGCCCGGCGCCCTTGCGCGGCGGCTCGACCATCACGCAGCAGTTGGCCAAGAACCTGCTGCTGTCGAGCGAGCGCACGATGCTGCGCAAGGGCCAGGAACTGGTGCTGGCCACCGCGCTCGAGACCTTTCTGAGCAAGGAGCGGATCCTCGAGATCTACCTCAACAACGTCGAATGGGGCGAAGGCATCTTCGGTGCCGAGGCGGCGGCGCAGCACTATTTCAAGAAGCCCGCGGCACGCCTCGGCGTCAACGAGGCGGCCCGGCTGGCCGTGATGCTGCCGAGCCCCAAGTTCTTCGAGCGCCGGCAGGGGTCGGGCTATCTCGCGAGCCGCACGGCGACGATCGCCGCGCGCATGCCGGCGGCGGAATTGCCCTGAGGACGGCCCCGTATCATCGGGACCATGTTGCTTGCAAAGTTCACGGGGTGGGGATTGCTGGGCCTGATCCGGCTGCTCACCGGCGCCCAGGCGCGCTGGTGGGGCTGCCCGCCCAAGGCCGAGCAGCGCATCTACTTCGCCAACCACCAGAGCCATCTCGACCTCGTGATGATCTGGGCTGCCCTGCCCGAGGAACTGCGCGGCATCACGCGGCCGATCGCGGCGCGCGACTACTGGGCCAACACGCCCTTCAAGCGCTGGATCACGACCGAGGTGTTCCACGCGATCTATGTCGAGCGCGGCGGCGGCGCGCCGGTGGTGCCGCCGGCACCGCCCGAGCCACCGCCCGCGGTCCGTATCGAACCCTCGCTCGACGAGGCGCCCGCCGCATTCGCCGCGGCCGAGCCCGCCGGCGCGCAGTTCGAGATTCCGCTGTCGCAGCCGGCCCCCGAACCGGAGCCTTCGCCGCTCGCGCCGCCGGGCAGCGCCGAAGCGCTGGCGCCGCTGCAGCCGCTGATCGAAGCCCTGCAGGGCGGCTACTCGATCATCATCTTTCCCGAGGGCACGCGCGGCCACACGGGTGAACCGCAGAAATTCAAGTCGGGGCTGTTCACGCTGGCCCAGATGTTCCCCGAGGTCGTGCTGGTGCCGGCCTGGATCGACAACGTGCAGCGCGTGATGCCCAAGGGCGAGGTGGTGCCGGTGCCGATCCTGTGTTCGGTCACCTTCGGCGCGCCGATCAAGCTCGAAGAGGGCGAGGAACGCCGGCCCTTTCTCGACCGGGCGCGCGAGGCCGTGGTGGCGCTGCGGAACGTCTAGATGAACAACTACCTGCGCAGCCTTTCCCCGACGCACCAGGTCGCGGCCCTGTTCGTCATTGTCTTTGGCCTGCTGTTCATCGTCAGTACCGTCGCCTTCCTGCTGAGCTTCAGGGAGCGCCGCAACCCGGTCCACGACGAGATCTGGCAGCGCGAACTGCGGCATTTCCGCGCGCTGCTGAGCACCACCTGGTTCATGGTGGTGGTGTTCTGGGTCGGCTGGGCCCTGGGCGAACGGGTGGCGACCCTGCTGTTCGCACTGATCGCCTTCCTGGCGCTGCGCGAGTTCATCACGCTCTCGCCGACCCGGCGCGGCGACCATCGCAGCCTGATCCTGGCTTTCTTCGTGGTGCTGCCGATCCAGTTCTGGCTGGTGGCGACCGCCCACTTCGACCTCTTCACGGTGTTCATTCCGGTCTACGTGTTCCTCGCCATTCCGGTCGTGAGCGCGCTGGCCGACGACCCGAGCCACTTCCTCGAGCGCAACGCCAAGCTGCAGTGGGGCATCATGGTCTGCGTCTACGGCATGAGCCACGTGCCGGCCCTGCTGCTTCTGTCCTTTCCGGGCTACGAGGGCAAGAGCGCCTTCCTGGTCTTTTTCCTGGTGATCGTGGTCCAGAGCTGCATGTTGGTGCAGCACCTGGTGTCGCGGCGCAAGGCGATGCCGGACGAGGGCGCGCCGGCACCCGAGCGCCTGCCGGGCCTGCTGGGCGCGATCCGGTACCGGCTGTTCATGCAGCCGCCCTTCGCCCCGAACGTCAGCCGCAGCTTCAACTGGACCAGCTGGGCGCTCGGCATGGCGATCGCGGGCGTGGTCGGCGGCCTGTTCTCGTTCATCACGCCGTTCAAGTTCGGCCAGGCCTTCGCGATGTCGCTGATCGCCTGCGTGGCCGGCTCGATGGGCCATCTCGTGATGAAGGCGCTCAAGCGCGATCGCGGCATTCCGAACTGGGGCCGGCGCGGCGTCGGCGTGACCGGTGCCAACGGCCTGCTCGACCGGGTCGATGCGCTGTGTTTCGCGGCGCCCGTTTTCTTCCACGCCGTGCGCTGGTACTTCCAGGTGTGACGCCCATGCGCATCCTCGGCATCGACCCCGGACTGCAGACCACCGGCTTCGGCGTGGTCGACGTCGACGGCCACGCGCTGCGCTATGTCGCCAGCGGCACCATCAGCACCCGCCACCTCGGCACCGGCGAGCTGCCGGCGCGGCTGAAGGTGCTGTTCGACGGCATCGGCGAACTGGCGGCGCGCTACCAGCCCGACGCGGCCGCGGTCGAGATCGTCTTCGTCAACGTCAATCCGCAGTCCACGCTGCTGCTGGGCCAGGCCCGCGGCGCCTGCCTCACGGCCCTGGTGACCCGCGATCTCGCGGTGTCGGAATACACGGCACTGCAGATGAAGCAGGCCGTGGCGGGCCACGGGCGGGCCGCCAAGGCGCAGGTCCAGGAGATGGTCAAGCGGCTGCTTCATCTGCCGGGGCTGCCGGGCAGCGATGCGGCCGACGCACTCGGCATCGCGATCACGCATGCCCACGTGGGCGCGTCGCTGGCGCGGCTCGGGCAGGCGACCGTGCTGGGGCGCAGCACGAGTGGGCGTTATCGGGACGGCCGGACGCGCTGAGATCTAATCAGTTGAGGACAGAGCAAAAACTGCTGCGCAGTTTCTTGGTCTGTCCCGCAAGGTCTCACGAGGTCGAGGACAGAGCAAAAACTGCTGCGCAGTTTCTTGGTCTGTCCCGCAAGGTCTCAGAAAGCCCGCTCCGCGATCAGCACCGCAAAGAAGCCGAAGGCCGCCAGCAAGGTCCACTTGAGCACGATCCAGCCGAAGCGCCGGTACTTGAGCTGCCCGGTGCCGGCATAGAACGCGAACGAGACACCGGCCGCCAGCAACAGCAGCAGGATGGCCCAGCGGAACAGAAGCATCGGCGCCGCCGCGCTACCAGGCGCGCGCGACTTCGGCGAAGCCGGACGGGGCCCGCTTCTCGTCGTCGAAGGTCACGACCTCGTAGGCATCCGGATGGGCGAGCAGCTCGCGCAGCAGCTTGTTGTTGAGCGCATGGCCGGAGCGAAAGGCGCTGTAGGCGGCCAGCAGGGGCCGCCCGATGACGTACAGGTCGCCCATCGCGTCGAGGATCTTGTGCTTGACGAATTCGTCGTCGTAGCGCAGCCCGCCGGCATTGAGCACCTTGGTGTCGTCCATCACGATCGCGTTGTCGAGCCCGCCGCCGAGCGCCAGGCCCTTGGAGCGCATGTACTCGACTTCCTTGGTGAACCCGAAGGTGCGCGCGCGTGCGATGTCGCGGCTGTAGGAGCCGCTGCCGAGGTCGAACTCGACCCGCTGGCCGGTCGAGTTGACCACCCGGTGGTCGAAGTCGATCTCGAAACTGAGCTTGTAGCCGTGGTAGGGCTCGAGCCGCGCCCACTTGGCATCCGCGCCTTCGCCTTCGCGCACTTCGACCGGCTTGGTGACCCGGATGAAGCGCCGCGGCGCCGCCTGCGGCTGGATGCCCGCGCTCTGCAGCAGGAAGACGAAGGACGATGCCGAACCGTCGAGGATCGGCACCTCGTCGGCCGTGATGTCGATCAGCAGGTTGTCGATGCCCAGGCCGGCGCAGGCCGACATCAGGTGCTCGACGGTCTGGACCTTGGCGCCGCCCGCCGAGACGGTCGACGCCAGCCGGGTGTCGGTCACCGACTCGGCCGTCATCGCGATCTCGACCGGCTCCGGCAGGTCGACCCGGCGGAACACGATGCCGTGGTCGACCGGTGCCGGCCGCAAGGTGAGCTCGACCCGCTGGCCGCTGTGCAGCCCCACGCCAACGGCGCGGGTGATCGACTTGAGGGTTCGTTGGGACAGCACGGAGGGCATTTTAGAGGCGCGCGCCGTCCGCTGCGCCGCACGCCTCGCTATGTCCCCGATAGCCGTCATATGGGCCTATGCGGATTGATTGATGGTTCGAAAAGCGTAGCGAGCGCTCCGAGGTTGCGCCGAGAAGCGGAGCCGTACCTGGGTACGGCGAGCATCGCAGGCGCAAAATCGGGGCGCGCAGTAGCTTTGCGAACCATCAATCGGCCTGGCGGCGCAGGAAGGCCGGGATCTCGAAGTCGTCCATGCCGCCCGACGACAGCGCATCGACCTTGGCCGCGGCCATGGTGCGGTTGGTGCGCCACACGCTGGGCACCGCCATGCCGTCGTAGTTCGGCTGGCTGGCGGCGTGGCCGGTGCCGGTGCCGAGGGTCGGCACGGTGAACGCGATGTTGTCGGTGCCGGTGCGGATCACTTCGAGCGTCGGTGCCTGGCGGCGTGCATCCTGGCGCGACAGGCCGGTGGCCACCACGGTGACGCGCATCTCGTCGCCGAGGGCGTCGTCGTAGGCGGCGCCGTAGATCACGTGCGCGTCCGGCGATGCGTAGGCGCGGATGGTGTTCATCGCGAGCTTCGATTCGCTCAGCTTGAGCGAAGACTTCGAGGCCGTCACCAGCACCAGCACGCCCTTGGCGCCCGACAGGTCGATGCCTTCGAGCAGCGGGCAGGCCACGGCCTGCTCGGCGGCGATGCGGGCGCGGTCCGGGCCGCTGGCCGCAGCCGTGCCCATCATCGCCTTGCCGGGCTCGCCCATCACGGTGCGCACGTCTTCGAAGTCGACGTTGACGCCGCCGTATTCGTTGATGATCTCCGAGATGCCGCCGACCGCGTTCTTCAGCACGTCGTTGGCATGGGCGAAGGCCTCGTCCTGCGTCACGTCCTCGCCGAGCACGTCGAGCAGCTTCTCGTTGAGCACCACGATCAGCGAGTCGACGTTGGCCTCGAGCTCGGCCAGGCCCTGGTCGGCATTGGTCATCCGGCGGCCGCCTTCCCAGTCGAAGGGCTTGGTCACCACGCCCACCGTGAGGATGCCCATCTCCTTGGCGATGCGCGCGATCACGGGCGCCGCACCGGTGCCCGTGCCGCCGCCCATGCCGGCCGTGATGAACAGCATGTGCGCGCCGGCGATCGATTCGCGGATGTCGTCGATCGCGGCCTCGGCGGCGTCGCGGCCCTTCTCGGGCTTGCTGCCGGCGCCCAGGCCGTTGGTACCGAGCTGGATCGTCTTGTGGGCGTTGCTGCGCGACAGCGCCTGGGCGTCGGTGTTGGCGCAGACGAACTGCACCCCTTGCACGCCGCGCTCCATCATGTGGGCGACCGCGTTGCCGCCGCCGCCGCCGACGCCGATCACCTTGATCTGGGTGCCCTGGTTGAACTCTTCGATCTCGATCATTTCGATAGCCATTTTTCTGACTCCTTGAATTTGCAGTTGCCGTTTATTGATGAATGAATTTGTTGTGGGTATGCAGTTGAGCGCGGTCAGGGGCGGAGGTCCGGTTCGCCGCCATCGCTCGTTGAAATGCAGCGGGGGACTGCCCCGCGCCAGCCAGAGACGGTGGGGGGTCATGTCAGAAGTTCCCCACGATGAAGTCCTTGAAGCGCCCGAACGCGGTCTTGACCGAGCCGTTCTTCTGCGCCACCTTGAAGCCGCGCAGGCGCGCATAGCGGGCCTCCTCGAGCAGGCCCATGACGGTGGCGGCGCGCGGCTGCGCGACCATGTCCGACAGCGCGCTCGAATACTTCGGAATGCCGCGCCGCACCGGCTTCAGGAAGATGTCCTCGCCGAGCTCGACCATGCCCGGCATCACGGCGCTGCCGCCGGTCAGCACCACGCCCGAGGACAGCACTTCCTCGTAGCCCGACTCGCGCACCACCTGCTGCACCAGCGAGAAGATCTCCTCGATCCGCGGTTCGATCACGCCGGCCAGCGCCTGCTTGCTCAGCATCCGCGGGCCGCGGTCGCCCAGGCCCGGAACCTCGACCTGGGTGTCGGGGTCGGCCAGCAGCTGCTTGGCGTAGCCATTCTCGACCTTGATGTCCTCGGCGTCCTTGGTGGGCGTGCGCAGCGCCATCGCGATGTCGCTGGTGATCAGGTCGCCGGCGATCGGGATCACCGCCGTGTGGCGGATCGCGCCGTTGGTGAAGATCGCGACGTCGGTGGTGCCGGCGCCGATGTCGACCAGCACCACGCCGAGTTCGCGCTCGTCCTCGGTCAACACCGCCAGGCTGGAGGCCAGCGGGTTCAGCATCAGCTGGTCGACCTCGAGGCCGCAGCGGCGCACGCACTTGATGATGTTCTCGGCCGCGCTCTGGGCACCGGTCACGATGTGCACCTTGGCCTCCAGCCGCATGCCGCTCATGCCGATCGGCTCCTTGACGTCCTGGCCGTCGATCACGAACTCCTGCGGCTCGACCAGCAGCAGGCGCTGGTCGCTCGAGATGTTGATCGCGCGTGCCGTTTCCACCACGCGGGCGACGTCGGCCGGCGTGACTTCCTTGTCCTTCACCGCCACCATGCCGCTCGAATTGATGCCGCGGATGTGGCTGCCGGTGATCCCCGTGTAGACCCGGCTGATCTTGCAGTCGGCCATCAGCTCGGCCTCCTTGAGGGCCTGCTGGATGCTCTGCACGGTGGCGTCGATGTTGACCACCACCCCGCGCTTGAGCCCGTTGCTCGGCGCGATGCCGAGCCCGGCCAGCTTGAGCTCGCCGTTGGGCAGCACCTCGGCGACCACCGCCATCACCTTGGCGGTGCCGATGTCGAGGCCGACAACGAGATCTTTGTACTCTTTGGACATGTGCTTCCTCTGTTCGCTCTCTCTACTTTTTCTTCGGGTCGGCAACGACCGTCGTCACGCCACGCAACCGCAGCGCATAGCCCTCGTTGTGTCGCAGGTCGGCGCCCTCGACCGCCGCCACCGTGCGCCCGTACTGGCTCGCCACCGGCGTCACGGTGCGCAGGAAGCGCTCTGTGCGGGCCACCACCTCATCGCCCTGCCCGCGTCCGAGTTCGAGCACGGCGCCGGTGTCGAGCTGCGCCCGCCAGCTGCCGCGACCGGTCAGCGTGAGCTCGTCGATCGCGAGGTCGTAGGGCTTGAACAGCGGCGCCAGGACCCGGTACATGCCCAGCACCTGGCCGGCCTGCTCGGGCGGGCCGTCCAGCCGCGGCAGGTTGTCGTCGACCTCGGCCACGTTGGCTTCGAACACCTCGCCGAAGCCGTTGATCAGCTTCGAGCCGGCCTCGTCGCCCCAGTGCGCCACCGGCACGTGCTCGGTCAGCGTGGCGCGCAGCTTGTTCGGGAACTCGCGCCGCACCACCGCCTTGCGCACCCACGGCACCGACTCGAAGGCGGCGCGCGCGCGCGCCAGGTCGACCGTGAAGAAGTTGCCCGCCAGCTGCGGCGCCACGTTGGCGCGCAAGGTGACCGCGTTGTTGTGCGTGACCTCGCCATCGACCTTGATGCCGGCCAGCGGGAAGAAGGGTTGGCGCAGCACCCACCAGCCGCCCGCCGCCAGCAGCATGAGCGCGAACAGCGCGAACACGAGGGTCGCGAGCACGTTCATGAGCTTGACGTCGAAGGGGACGGAGATGCTGTCGGCCATCAGTTCGCCTCGCTGCGGTTCGGCGTTCCGGAATCGAGCGTGGCCGTCGCCAGCACGCGCAGGCAGAGGTCCTCGTAGGCGATGCCGGCGGCCCGCGCCGACATCGGCACCAGCGAGTGGCTGGTCATGCCGGGCGAGGTGTTCATCTCGAGCAGGAAGGGCTTGCGGTCGCTGGCCCGGATCATCAGGTCGGCGCGCCCCCAGCCACGGCAGCCGAGCTGGTGGTAGGCGGCCAGCGCGATGCGCCGGATCTCGTGCTCTTCGGCCTCGGGCAGGCCGCTCGGGCAGTGGTACTTGACGTCGTCGGTGAAGTACTTGTTCTGGTAGTCGTAGGCGCCCTCGGGCGCGGCGATGCGCACCACCGGCAGCGCCACGGCGTCGAGGCCGCTGCCCAGCAGGGCGCAGGTGACCTCTTCGCCCTCGATGAACTCCTCGCACAGCACGTCGGCGTCGTAGCGCACCGCCAGCGCCACCGCATCCTGCATCTGCGAATAGCCCTCGACCTTGGTCACGCCGATCGAGGAACCCTCGCGCGGCGGCTTCACGATCAGCGGCAGGCCCAGCACGTCGGGCACGGCGTTGATCTGCTCGCGGCTCTGCTGGTCGAAGGCCAGGCGCACATAGCGCGGCGTCGGCAGGCCGTCTGCCTGCCAGATGCGCTTGGTCATGACCTTGTCCATGGCCACGCTCGACGCCATGACGCCGGAACCGGTATAGGGAATGCCGAGCAATTCGAGCGCGCCCTGCACTGTGCCGTCCTCGCCGTGGCGTCCGTGCAGCGCGACGAAGCAGCGGGCGAAGCCCTCGCGCCTGAGTTCGGCCAGATCGCGATCGGCCGGATCGAAGGGGTGGGCATCGACGCCGCGCGAACGCAGCGCCTCCAGCACGCCGGTGCCCGACATGATGGAGATCTCGCGCTCGGCCGAGCTGCCGCCGAACAGCACCGCCACCTTGCCCAGGGCCTTGGATTCCACGACGCTCACAGCGCCCTCCCTTCGCGCGTGAAGCGCTCCGACTTCTGCGGCGCCAGGGCGCCGATCTCGACCACCTTGGCCGGCACGGCGCCGATCGATCCGGCGCCCATGCAGATCAGGACATCGCCATCGCGCGCGTTGTCCAGGATCGCCTGCGGCATTGCCGCGATCTCGTCGACGAACACCGGTTCGACCTTGCCCGCGACGCGCAGCGCACGCGCCAGCGAGCGGCCGTCGGCGGCCACGATCGGGGCCTCGCCGGCGGCGTAGACCTCGCCCAGCAGCACCGCGTCGGCCTGGCCGATGACCTTGACGAAATCCTCGAAGCAGTCCCGGGTGCGCGTGAAGCGGTGCGGCTGGAAGGCCAGCACCAGCCGCCGGCCCGGAAAGGCGCCGCGCGCCGCGGCGATGGTGGCCGCCATTTCGACCGGGTGGTGGCCGTAGTCGTCAATCAGCGTGAACTGACCCGGACGGCCGCCCGGCAGCGCCACTTCGCCATAGCGCTGGAAGCGCCGGCCCACGCCCTTGAAGTCGGCCAGGCCGCGCTGCACCGCTTCGTCGGGCACGCTGAGCTCGACCGCCACCGCGATCACCGCCAGCGCGTTGCGCACGTTGTGCTCGCCCGGCAGGTTCAGCACGATGTCGAGGTCGGGCAGCGTGACGCCGTTGCGGCGCTGGGCCGTGAAGTGCATCTGCGAACCCACCGCGCGCACGTTGACCGCGCGCACCTGGGCTTCCTCGCCGAAGCCGTAGCTGGTCACCGGGCAGGACACCTGGGTCACGACCTCGCGCACCGCCGGATCGTCGGTGCACAGGATCGCGACGCCATAGAAGGGCATGCGGTGCAGGAAGTCGACGAAGGCCTTCTTGAGCTTCGCGAAGTCGTGCCCGTAGGTCTCCATGTGGTCGGCGTCGATGTTCGTGACCACCGCCATCACCGGCAGCAGGTTCAGGAACGAGGCATCGGATTCATCGGCCTCGACCACGATGTAGTCGCCGCTGCCGAGCTGCGCATTGGCGCCGGCGCTGTTGAGCCGGCCGCCGATCACGAAGGTCGGATCGAAGCCGGCCGCGGCCAGCACGCTCGCCACCAGGCTGGTGGTGGTGGTCTTGCCGTGGGTGCCGGCGATCGCGATCCCCTGCTTGAGCCGCATCAGCTCGGCCAGCATCATGGCGCGCGGCACCACCGGGATGCGCTTCTCGCGCGCCGCCACCACCTCGGGGTTGTCGGCGTTGACCGCGGTCGATGTCACGACCGCGTCGGCGCCCGCGATGTGGGCCGCGTCATGGCCGACGAAGGTCGCGATGCCGAGGCTGGCCAGGCGCTTGAGGGTCGCGCTGTCGGCCAGGTCCGAGCCGGAGATCTTGTAGCCGAGGTTGAGCAGCACTTCGGCGATGCCGCTCATGCCCGAGCCGCCGACGCCGACGAAGTGGATGTGACGAATGGCGTGCTTCATTTGGCAAGCTCCTCGCAAGCGCGGACGACGTGGTCGACCGCTTCGGTTTTCTGCATCGACTTGGCCTTCATGGCGCGTTCGAGGAGCGCAGCGCGCCCGGTGTTCTGTAGCAATTCGGCCAGCAATTCGGGTGTCAGTTCGGTTTGTTGAACGAGCCAGCCACCGCCGGCGTCGACAAGGAAGCGGGCATTGGTGGTCTGGTGGTCGTCCACGGCGGAGGGAAATGGCACGAACAGCGCTGCTGCGCCGACGGCCGCGATTTCGGTGACGGTGCTGGCACCGGCACGGGCGACGACCAGGTCGGCGTCGGCATAGGCCTGCGCCGTGTCGTCGATGAAAGGAGTGAGTTGGCCGTCGACGCCGGCGGCGGCGTAGTTGGCCCGCAGTTCGTCGATCTGCTTGGCACCACTCTGGTGGGTGACCTGCGGCCGCTCGGCCGGGGCGATCAGGGCCAGCGCCTTCGGCACCACGGCGTTGAGCGCGCGGGCGCCGAGGCTGCCGCCGACCACCAGCAGCTTGAGCGGACCAGCGCGGCCTGCGAAGCGCGCAGCCGGCTCGCCCTGCTTCAGGAAGGCGGCGCGCAAGGGGTTGCCCACCCACTGCGCCTTCTTGATGACGTTCGGGAACGCCGTGAAGACGCGGTCGGCCACGCTCGCGAGCACCTTGTTGGCCAGGCCCGCGACCGAGTTCTGCTCGTGCAGCACCAGCGGCTTGCCGAGCAGCACGCTCATCATGCCGCCCGGGAAGGTGATGTAGCCGCCGAGGCCGACCACCACGTCGGGCTTGACGCGGCGCACCACGGCAATGCTCTGCAGGAAGGCGCGCAGCAGGCGCATGGGCAGCAAGGCCAGGGTCAACGGTCCCTTGCCGCGCACGCCGCCGAACTGCACCGGTTCGAAGGCGAAGCCGCGCGGCGGCACCAGCTTTTCTTCCATGCTGCCCGGCGCACCGAGCCAGTGGACACGCCAGCCGCGCTCGCGCAGGGCCTCGGCCACGGCCAGGCCCGGGAAGATGTGTCCTCCGGTCCCGCCCGCCATGACCAATGCCGTTCTGCTCATACGCGGCCTCCGCGCATGAGAACGCGGTTCTCGTAGTCGATCCGCAGCACCACGGCCAGCGCCACCACGTTCAACAGGATGGCCGACCCGCCGAAGCTCATCAGCGGCAGGGTCAGGCCCTTGGTCGGCAGCGCGCCGAGGTTCACCCCCATGTTGATGAAGGTCTGGAAGCCGATCCAGATGCCGATGCCCTGCGCCACCAGGCCCGAGAACACGCGGTCGAGCGCGATCGCCTGGCGGCCGATGTGCATGATCCGGCGCGTGAGCCAGAGGAACAGCGCGATCGCCAGCAGCACGCCGACCAGGCCGAACTCCTCGCCGATCACGGCCATCAGGAAGTCGGTGTGGGCCTCGGGCAGCCAGTGCAGCTTCTCGACGCTGCCGCCGAGGCCGACGCCGAAGACTTCGCCGCGGCCGATCGCGATCAGCGAGTGCGACAGCTGGTAGCCCTTGCCGAGCGCGTGCTCCTCGCTCCAGGGGTCGAGGTAGGCGAAGATCCGCTCGCGCCGCCAGGGGCTGGTCGCCACGATGGTGCTGAAGGCCACCACGACCAGCGCCGCGATGACGAAGAACATCCGCGCATTGACGCCGCCCAGGAACAGGATGCCCATGGCAATCACCGCGATCACCATGAAGGCACCCATGTCGGGCTCGGCCATCACCAGCATGCCGACCACCACCACCGCGATGCCCATCGGCAGCACGGCGCGGAAGAAGCGCTCCTTGATCTCCATCTTGCGCACCATGTAGCTGGCCGCATAGAGCACCATCGCGAGCTTGGCCAGCTCCGAGGGCTGGAAGCGCATGAAGCCCAGCGGCAGCCAGCGGCGGGCGCCGTTGACATTGATGCCGACGTGCGGCACCAGCACCGCCACCAGCAGCAGCAGCGAGGCGACGAAGAGCCAGGGCGCGGCGCGCTCCCAGGTCTTCATCGGCACCTGGAAGGCCAGCAGGCCGGCGATCGCGGCGATCACCAGCGAGGCCGCGTGGCGCGTGAGGAAGAAGGTCGGCGTGTACCCGGCGCGGGTGAAGCGCGGGCTGTCGGACAGCGCGATCGAGGCCGAATAGACCATCACCAAGCCCCAGGCCAGCAGCGCCACGGTGACCCAGACCAGGGCCTGGTCGAAGCCGAGCACGCGCACCGGGGCCGCCTTGGTCTGCGTCATGCCGGCGTTGCCGAGCCGCACCGGCAGGTGCATGGGCAGGGCATCGATGCCGCTCTTGGCACGGCTGAACCAGCCGCTGAAGCGGCCGGTCTTGTTGGACGTGGCGGCGCTCGCGCTGTTCATGACGCCTCCGACACGGGGTTCGACGGCAGATCGGCCAGCGCCTCGACGGCCTCGCAGAAGACCTGCGCACGGTGCGCGTAGTCGCGGAACATGTCGAAGCTGGCGCAGGCCGGCGACAGCAGCACGGCGTCGCCCGGGTGCGCGCGGCCGGCCGCCAGTGTCACGGCCTCGGCCAGCGAGGCGGCGCCCAGCAGCGGGATGCCGGTGGCCGCGAGGGCGGCCTCGATCAACGGCGCGTCGCGGCCGATCAGGATCACGGCGCGGGCGTACTGCGCCACCGGCGCGGCCAGCGGCGTGAAGTCCTGGCCCTTGCCCTCGCCGCCGAGGATCACCACCAGCCGGCGCTCCTCGCCGAGGCCCACCAGCGCGGCGACGGTGGCGCCGACATTGGTGCCCTTGCTGTCGTCGAAGTACTCGACGTCGCCGACGATCGCCACCGGCTCGACCCGGTGCGGCTCGCCGCGGTATTCGCGCAGCCCGTAGAGCATCGGCGCCAGCTGGCAGCCCGCGGCGGTGGCCAGTGCCAGCGCCGCCAGCGCGTTGAGCGCGTTGTGGCGGCCGCGGATGCGCAGCGCATCGGCCGGCATCAGGCGTTGGATGAAGATCTCTTCCTCCTCGACCGCGGCACCCCGCTTGCGTTTCTGGGTCTCGTCGGCTTCGAGCGCACGCACCAGCCAGGCCATGCCGTTGAGGCGCTCGATGCCGTAGTCCCCGGGCCGCAGCGGCATCGCCGCGCCGAAGGTGATGACGCTGCGCGCCACCTGGCCCCGCGCCAGCTTGACCGGCGCCGGCCGCATCGCCATGACGGCGGCATCCTCGCGGTTGAGCACCATCACACCCTTGCGGCCGAAGACGCGCGCCTTGGCCGCGGCGTAGGCGGCCATGTCGCCATGCCAGTCGAGGTGGTCCTGCGACAGGTTCAGCACGGTGGCGGCGGTCGGCTCGAAGTCCTGCACGCCGTCGAGCTGGAAGCTCGACAGCTCGAGCACCCAGACCTCGGGCAGGTCGTCGGCGTCGATCCGGGCCGACAGGGTGTCGAGCAGGGTCGGGCCGATGTTGCCGGCCACGGCGACGCTCTTGCCGGCGCGCTCGACCAATTGGCCGGTGAGCGCGGTCACGGTGGTCTTGCCGTTGGTGCCGGTGATGGCCAGCACCGCGGGCGTGTAGCCCTTGGGCGCCGGCGGCACGACCACCGGCTCGGCCAGCGGGGTGAACGAATCGTCGTCATCGTCGGGCAGCGCGGCGGCGGGTTCAGGTGCTTCGGCCGCCTCGGTCGTATCGGCCGCATCGGGCTCAACGACTTCGGGCGCGGGCTCCGCTTGCGCGGCCGGCTCCGGCGCCACGACCGCTTCGACCGCCTGCGCCTCTTCCACGATCCGCAGGTCCGCCAGCGCGCGCGCGAACAGGTCCAGCTCGCCCCCCACCGGCAGGCCCATCGCCCGGGCCGCATCGATCACCGGCGCCACCGACGCCGGCGACAGCCCCGGCGAGCGGTACACCGCGCGCACCGGCGTGCCTTCGACCAGCGCGGCCGTCAGCGGTCCGCCGACGAACACGGCGCCGGGCAGCTCGGCGCGCAGGGCCGCCAGCTGCGGCGGCGCCTCGCGGGTGTCGGCGACCGTGAGCACGGCGCCGTGGCGCGCGCACCAGCGCGCCATCGCCAGCCCGGACGCACCGAGGCCGAGGACGAGGACGTGGAGGTCTTTCAGATGCCGCATGGTGTCAACGCAGCTTCAGGCTGGACAGGCCGACCAGGCACAGCAGCATCGTGATGATCCAGAAGCGGACCACGACCTGGGTCTCGCGCCAGCCGCTCTTCTCGAAATGGTGGTGCAGCGGCGCCATCTTGAGCACCCGCCGGCCTTCGCCGAAGCGCTTCTTGGTGTACTTGAAGTACGTGACCTGGGCCATCACCGAGATCGCCTCGACCACGAAGATGCCGCCCATCACGAAGAACACGATCTCCTGGCGGACGATCACGGCGATGGTGCCGAGCGCGCCACCGAGCGCGAGCGCGCCGACGTCGCCCATGAAGACCTGCGCCGGATGGGTGTTGAACCACAGGAAGGCCAGGCCGGCGCCGGCCATGGCCGAGCAGAAGACCAGCAGCTCGCCGGAGCCCGGGATGTGCGGGAACAGCAGGTAGCGCGAATAGACCGCGCTGCCCGTGACATAGGCGAACACGCCGAGCGCCGAGCCGACCATGACGACCGGCATGATCGCCAGCCCGTCGAGGCCGTCGGTGAGGTTCACCGCGTTGCTGGCGCCGACGATCACCAGGTAGGTCAGGATCACGAAGCCGATGCCGCCGAGCGGATAGCTGACCTCCTTGAAGAAGGGCACCAGCAGGTTGATCTTGGGCGGAAAGTCGAGGTCGAAACCCGAGCGCACCCAGGCGTAGAACAGTTCGAGCACGCGCCAGTTGGAGCTCTCGGAGATGCTGAACAGCAGGTAGAAGCCGGCCACCAGCCCGACCACCGACTGCCAGAAGTACTTCTCGCGCGAACGCATGCCCTCGGGGTCCTTGCGCACCACCTTGCGCCAGTCGTCGACCCAGCCGATGGCGCCGAAGCCCAGCGTGACCCACAGCACGATCCAGACGAAGCGGTTCGAGAGGTCGAACCACAGCAAGGTCGAGAACGCGATCGAGAACAGCACCAGCACGCCGCCCATGGTCGGCGTGCCGCTCTTGGTCAGGTGCGTCTCCATGCCGTAGCTGCGCACCTGCTGTCCGATCTTGAGCGCCGTCAGGCGCCGGATCACGAAAGGACCGGCGGCCAGGCCGAGCAGCAGCGCGGTGAGCGAGGCCATGAGGGCGCGGAAGGTCAGGTACTGGAAGACCCGCAGGAAACCGAAATCCGGCGACAGGCTTTGCAGCCACAGGGCGAGGCTCAGCAGCATGGGCGGAACCTCGGCGCGAAATGGGGCATGGGTGAACGGGCCTCGATGCGCGACTCATGCGGCATGACCGGCCTCCTTGTCTTGTTGTTGTCGTGATTCGGCCCAGCCCGCGGCGGCGTGGACCACGCGCTCCATCTGCATGAAGCGCGAGCCCTTGACCAGCACGCTGCCGGCCAGCGGCAGCTGCGCCAGCACCGCGGCGTTGAGCGAATCGATGTCGTCGAAATGGCGGCCCGCGGCCGGGTCCTGGAAGGCGGCGATGCTGTGCGCCGATTCGCGGCCGAGCGCGTACACCGCGTCGATGCCGCGCTCGCGCGCCCGCTGGCCGACCTCGGCATGGAACTGCGGCCCCTGGTCGCCGACCTCGCCCATGTCGCCGATCACCAGCAGGCGCGGGCCCGGCAGCGCGGCGAGCACGTCGATCGCGGCCAGCATCGAATCGGGATTGGCGTTGTAGGTGTCGTCGACCAGGGTGATCGTCCGGCCGCCGGCCAGCCGCAGCGCGATCGCCCTGGAACGGCCCTTGACCGGCTCGAAGGCGGACAGCCCTTCGGCGATGCGGTCGAGCGACACGCCGCTGGCAAGCGCGCAGGCGATCGCCGCCAGCGCATTGATGACGTTGTGGCGGCCGGCGATGCCGAGCCTGAAGCGCAGCTCGCCCAGCGGCGTGCGGGCCTCGACCCGCCAGGCGCCGTCGGCCCAGTCGGCGGACCCCAGCGCGATGTCGGCACCGGCCTGGTCGCCGAAGCTCAGGCAGCGCCGGGACGCCGCCCGATGGGCGATCTCGCTCCACAGCGGCGCGAATTCGTCGGCGTGCGGGAAGACGGCCGTGCCTTGCGGCGGCAGGGCCTCGAAGACCGCCCCGTTCTCGCGCGCCACCGCCTCGACCGTGGCCATGAACTCCTGGTGCTCGCGCTGGGCGTTGTTGACCAGGGCGATGGTCGGCCGCGCGATCCGCGCCAGCCGCTCGATCTCGCCCGGGTGGTTCATGCCCAGCTCGACCACCGAGCGCTGGTGGCGGGCGCGCAGGCGCAGCAGGGTCAGCGGCACGCCGATCTCGTTGTTGAAGTTGCCGGCCGTGGCCAGCGCGCCCTCGCCGCAGGCGGCGCGCAGGATCGACGCGATCATCTGCGTCACGGTGGTCTTGCCGTTGCTGCCGGTGACCGCGATCAGCGGCAGGTCGAACTGAGCGCGCCAGCCCGCCGCCAGGGCGCCCAGTGCCACCAGGCTGTCCGCCACTTCGAGACCCGCCAGGCCGGCCGCCTCGAGCCCGCCATGGGCGATCGCGGCCACGGCGCCGCGCGCCCGGGCATCGCCCAGGAACTGGTTGGCGTCGAAGCGTTCGCCCTTCAGCGCGACGAACAGGTCGCCGGCCGCGAGGCTGCGGGTGTCGGTGTGGACGCGCAGGATCGGCGTCGCCGGATCGCCGACCAGCCGGGCGCCCGGGATCCAGGCCAGGGCCTGGCCGAGCGTCATCATGGGGGTCGCTGCCTGCGTGTCGGTCATCCACCGCTCCTTGCCGTGAGCGCATCGAGCGCATGCGCCCGGTCCGAGAACGCAATGCGCTCGTCGGCGATTTCCTGCCAGGCCTCGTGGCCGCGGCCGGCGAGCAGCACCACGTCTTCCGGGCGGGCCTGGGCCAGCGTCTCGGCGATCGCCCGGGCCCGGTCGGGCTCGACCTGCGCCGCTTCGGGGCGCGCCAGCCCGAGCAGGATCTGGCTGATGATGGCCGACGGCTTCTCGCTGCGCGGGTTGTCGCTGGTGACGACCACGCGGTCGGCCTGCGTCTCGGCCACGGCGGCCATCATCGGCCGCTTGGCGCTGTCGCGGTCGCCGCCGCAGCCGAACAGGCACCACAGCGCACCGCCGCGCTGGCGCGCCAGCGGCCGCAGGCCGGCCAGCGCCTTGTCGAGCGCATCGGGCGTGTGGGCATAGTCGACCACCGCCAGCGGCCGGCCGGGCAGGCTCAGGCGCTCCATGCGGCCCGGCACGCTGTCGAGCCCGGTGCAGGCCCGAACCGCCGCGTCGAGCGGCAGGCCGAGCGCCCGCAAGGCGCCGATCACGCCGAGCAGGTTGGCGACGTTGTACTGGCCGATCAGCGAGGTGGCCAGGCGCTGCGCCGGCGCACCGTCCTCGACCACCGTGAAGGTCAGCCCCTGGGCGTCGTAGCCGACGTCCTGCGCCATCAGCCGGGCCGGAGCGCCCGCGGCCGAGACCGTCCAGACATCGAGCGCGCCGACGCCCTGCTCGATCAGGCCGGCCACCAGCGAAGCGCCGTGGAGGTCGTCGATGTTGACCACCGCGGCGCGCAGGCCGGGCCAGCGGAACAGCTCGGCCTTGGCCTGCCAGTAGGCCTCCATGCTGCCGTGGTAGTCCAGGT
The DNA here is from genome assembly GCF_030316985.1 of Variovorax sp. J31P179. Taxonomy (NCBI): domain Bacteria; kingdom Pseudomonadati; phylum Pseudomonadota; class Betaproteobacteria; order Burkholderiales; family Comamonadaceae; genus Variovorax; species Variovorax sp. J31P179. The sequence goes on from NZ_JASZYL010000005.1 coordinate 145,390, forward strand.
GGTCCTGGGTGAAATTGGTGAACACCGCCACCGCGATCCGGCTGCCGTCGAGCCGGCGCTCGGCGATGCCGATCGACGAGGCCTCGATCGCGCAGGCGCCGAAGCCGCGCTCGACGAAGCCGCGCAGCTCGCGCTGCAGCATGACGGGGTCGGGCGTCGTGAGCCCGGTGTAGGTCAGATCGGGCGGCACGCCGATGCCCAGCGTGCCGACCACGGCGCAGGGCGAGCCCACCGCATCGGCGGCCTTGGACGACAGCGCCTGCGCCAGCCACCAGGCGGTCGAGGTCTTGCCGTTGGTGCCAGTGACGGCGATCAGGTCCAGGCTGGCCGAGGGGGTGTCGTAGTAGGCGGCCGCGATCGGGCCGGTCGCGGCCTTGAGGCCGGCGTAGGTGGCGATCGCCTCGCCCTCGAAGCCGAAGGCCGCGCTGCCCTCGTGCTCGACCAGGCAGGCCGAGGCGCCCTGGGCCAGCGCAGCGGCGACGAAGCGCCGGCCGTCGGTCGCCGCGCCGGGCCAGGCGATGAAGCCATCGCCGGCGCCGACCGCGCGGCTGTCGGCGTGCAGCGTGCCGCGCACGCGCGAACGCAGCCAGCGGGCGGCTTCGGCGGGGTTGTGCAACGTCGTCACGCCCATCAGAAGCTCTCTTCCACACCCTTGGTCACGACCAGGGGTTTGACTGCGAGATCGGGCGCCACGTTCATCATGCGCAGGGTCTGCTGCACGACTTCGCTGAACACCGGCGCCGCCACCAGGCCGCCGAAGTACTGGCCGGCGCTCGGCTCGTCGATCATCACCGCGACGATGATGCGCGGCTTCTCGATCGGCGCCATGCCGGTGAACCAGGCGCGGTACTTGTTGCTGGCATAGCCCTTGCCGACCTGCTTGTGCGCGGTGCCGGACTTGCCGCCGACCGAGTAGCCGACGGTCTGCGCCAGCGGCCCGGTGCCGCCCGGGCCGGCCGCCATCTGCAGCATCTTGCGCACCGCCAGCGCGTTCTGGGCCGAGAACACCTTGACGCCGACCGCCGGCTCGCTGCTCTTGAGGATGGTCGCCGGAATGATGTCGCCGTCGTGCGCGAACGCGGTGTACGAGTGCGCCATCTGGAACAGCGACGCCGACAGGCCGTAGCCGTAGGCCATGGTGGCCTGCTCGACCGGCTTCCACGACTTCCAGGGCCGCAGGCGGCCGGTGACGGCGCCCGGGAACTGGATCTGCGGCTTCTGGCCGTAGCCGAGCGCGGTATAGGTGTCCCACATCTCACGCGGCGTCATCCGCTGGGCGATCTTCAGCGCCCCGATGTTGCTCGACTTCTGGATCACGCCCTCGACCGTGAGCGCGCCGTAGTTGTGGGTGTCGCTGATCGTGAAGCCGCCGATGCTCATGCGGCCGGGCGCTGTCGGGATCACGGTCTGCGGTGTGACGCGGCCCGCCTCCAGCGCCATGCCGACGGTCACCGGCTTCATGGTCGAGCCGGGCTCGAAGACGTCGGTCAGGGCCCGGTTGCGCAGCTGTTCACCGGTCAGGTTCTGCCGCTTGTCGGGCACATAGCTCGGGTAGTTGGCCAGCGCCAGCACCTCGCCGGTGATGGCATCGAGAACCACCACGCTGCCGGCCTTGGCCTTGTGCATCGTCACGGCGTCGCGCAGCTTCTGATAGGCGAAGAACTGGACCTTGCTGTCGACACTGAGCTGGATGTCCTTGCCGTCCACCGGCGGCACCTGCTCGCCGACCCCCTCGACCACTCGGCCCAGGCGGTCCTTGATGACGCGCCGCGAGCCGGCCTTGCCGCCCAGGTCCTTGTTGAAGGCGAGTTCGATGCCTTCCTGGCCGTTGTCCTCGACATTGGTGAAGCCGACCACGTGCGCCGCCGCCTCACCCTCGGGGTACTGGCGCTTGTATTCCTTGCGCTGGTAGATGCCCTTGATGTTGAGCGCGGCGATCTGCTTGGCGATCGGTTCGTCGACCTGGCGCTTGACCCAGACGAAGGTCTTGTCCTCGTCCTCGAGCTTCTTGTCGAACTCCTTCTGCGGCATCTCGAGCAGCTTGGCCACCTGCCTGAGCTTGGCCTTGACCTCCGGGTCGTCGCGTTCGATGTCCTCGGGGATCGCCCAGATGCTCGGCGCCACCACGCTGGAGGCCAGCAGCAGGCCGTTGCGGTCGAGGATCCGGCCGCGGTTGGCCGGCAGCTCCAGCGTGCGGGTGAAGCGGACTTCGCCCTGGCGCTGGAAGAAGGCGTTGTCGAGCACCTGCACGTAGGCGGCGCGGGCGGCCAGCAGCGCGAAGCCGGCGGCGATCGCGGCGACGATGAACTTGCTGCGCCAGACCGGCGTCTTGCTCGCCAGCAGCGGGCTCGTGGTGTATTGGACGCTCCGGCGCGGCATCAGTGGGCTCCCTTCGACGGCGCGGCACGGCCGGGCGGCGTGGCGGGCGCAGGCGCCACCACGGCCGGGATCACGGTGCCGTCGGCGCGCACGTACTGCGTGATGGCCGGCGAGGTGGTGCGCATCTTGAGCTGCTCCTTGGCCAGTTTCTCGACCCGCAGCGGCGTCGCCTGCGCCCGTTTCTCGACCTGCAGCCGGTCGCGGTCGAGCTCGAGCCTGCGGGCCTCGAGTTCGATCCGGTGCAGCTCGGTGAAGAGCTGGCGCGACAGGTACTGCGTGTGGACGAGGTACATCGCCGAGCCCAGCACGGCGATCAGCAGCAGCAGGTTGAGGCGCGCCATGTCAGAGGCCCTCGCCGGTGCGCTCGGCCACGCGCAGGATCGCGCTGCGCGAGCGCGGGTTGCCCTCGACCTCGGCCTTCGAGGGCTTGACGCGCGCCAGGGCCTTGAGCTTCATCGCCTTCGGCGCCGCGAAGGGCGCGCGGCGGTCGTAGACCTCCTTCGAATGCTGGGCGATGAACTGCTTCACGATCCGGTCTTCCAGCGAATGGAAGCTGATCACGGCCAGGCGCCCCCCGGGCTGCAGCACGGCCAGGCTCGCCTCTAGCGCCTGTTGCAGCTCTTCAAGCTCGGCATTGATGAAAATCCGAAGAGCCTGAAATGTGCGCGTTGCAGGGTTCTGGCCCGGCTCGCGGGTTTTGACCGCGCCAGCCACGAGCTCGGCCAGCTCGGCGGTGGTTGAAACTGGGCCCCGTTCTTGTCGGCGAGCAACAATCGCCTTTGCAATCTGAACAGCAAACCGTTCTTCGCCATAGTCACGAATCACCTCCGCAATCTGTTGCTGCTCGGCTGTCGCCAGCCATTCGGAAACGCTCTCGCCGCGCGTGGTGTCCATGCGCATGTCGAGCGGTCCGTCGAAACGAAAAGAAAAACCCCGTGCGGGGTTGTCGATCTGGGGAGAGCTGACACCGAGGTCCATCAGCAGGCCTGCCACACTGGACCGCGGCAGTTCCCCCAGGTCCCTGAAGCCCTGGTGGCGGATGGAAAAACGCGCATCCTCGATGCGCGCTGCTTCGGCCACCGCTTCCGCGTCCTTGTCGAACGCGATCAGCCGGCCCGCGGGCCCGAGCCTCGCAAGGATCGCGCGGGCATGCCCCCCGCGTCCGAAGGTCGCGTCCACGTAGGTGCCCGCGGCCTCCGAGGCATCGGGGAAAAGTGCATCCACCGCTTCCTTCAACAAGACGGTGGTGTGGGTCCACGGCTGTTCCACTGCGCGCCTCAGAACGAGAAGTCCTGGAATACGTCCGGCATCTGGCCCTGGGTGGCCTCGGCCTCCTTGGCATCGTAGGTCGCCTTGTCCCAGAGTTCGAAGTGGTTGCCCATGCCGAGCAGCAGGGCATCGCGCGTGATGCCGGCGGCGGCGCGCAGTTCGGGCGAGACCAGCACGCGACCGGTGCCGTCCATCTCGACGTCCATCGCGTTGCCGAGGAAGACCCGCTTCCACCACTGCGCCGACATCGGCAGCGCGGCGATGCGCTCGCGGAACTTCTCCCACTCGGGACGCGGGAACAGCATCAGGCAGCCGTGCGGATGCTTGGTGAACGTCAGCTGGCCGCCGGCGGTCGCGCTCAGGACGTCACGATGCCGGGTCGGCACGGAGAGCCGCCCCTTGGCATCCAGACTGAGCGATGAAGCGCCTTGAAACACGACCACGAGACCCCGGTGGTGGGAATTGTCGCGAGGCCCGAATCAGGCCTTGCTCGACACTTTTTCCCACTTAACTGCACTTTTTTCCACTGTAGCAGGAAACGCCTACTCCGCAACCGGGGCTCGGGGGTATTTTTTGTAATGGAATCAACGACTTAGCGGTGTTTTTGCACGCGCAAAAACACCGAATTCCGTTGCAAATGAAGCACTTAGCTCACGCAATGAAAGTAATGCATGAGCCGCGTCCTACGCCAGCCGATTCAGAGGATGAATCGAGAAAGGTCTTCGTCGTGACTTAGTGCCTGGAGACGTTCGTCAACATAGGCGGCGTCGATGCGCACCGCCTGGCCATCGAGCTTGGCGGCATCGAAGCTGACTTCGTCGAGCAGCCGCTCCATGACGGTCGACAGCCGCCGCGCGCCGATGTTCTCGGTCCGCTCGTTGACATCGAAGGCGATGCTCGCGAGCCGCGTGATGCCCTCGGGCGTGAATTCGAGCGTGACGCCCTCGGTCGCCAGCAAGGCCTGGTACTGCTTCACCAGCGAAGCCTGGGTCTGGGTCAGGATACTCTCGAAATCGGCCACCGACAGCGACTGCAGCTCGACCCGGATCGGGAAGCGGCCCTGCAGCTCGGGGATCAGGTCGCTCGGCTTGCTGAGGTGGAAGGCGCCGCTGGCGATGAACAGGATGTGGTCGGTGCGCACCACGCCGTACTTGGTGCTCACCGCCGTGCCCTCGACCAGCGGCAGCAGGTCGCGCTGCACGCCCTGGCGCGAAACGTCGGCACCCTGCGCCTCGCTGCGGGTCGCGACCTTGTCGATCTCGTCGATGAAGACGATGCCGTTCTGCTCGGCGTTGTGGATCGCCTGGCTGCGGATCTCGTCCTCGTTGACCAGCTTGGCGGCCTCTTCGTCGATCAGGAGCCGCATCGCCTCGGCGATCTTGAGCTTGCGGGTCTTGCGCTTGGCCTGCCCCAGCTGGCCGAACATGCCGCGCAGCTGCTCGGTCATTTCCTCCATGCCGGCCGGTCCCATGATCTCGAGCGGCTGGCGGGTCTCGGCCAGGTCGATCTCGATCTCCTTGTCGTCGAGCGCACGCTCGCGCAGCTTCTTGCGAAAGGCCTGGCGGGTCGGGCTGGCGCCATCGCCGGCAGCGCCGTCGGGCAGCCGTGCCGGCGGCAGCAGCACGTCGAGGATGCGCTCCTCGGCCGCATCCTCGGCCCGCATGCGGACCTTGGCGCTCTCGGCTTCGCGGGTCTGCTTGATCGCGATCTCGGCCAGGTCGCGGATGATCGAATCGACGTCCTTGCCGACATAGCCGACCTCGGTGAACTTGGTGGCTTCCACCTTGATGAAGGGCGCGTCGGCCAGCCGCGCCAATCGGCGCGCGATCTCGGTCTTGCCGACCCCGGTCGGGCCGATCATGAGGATGTTCTTGGGCGTGATCTCGGCGCGCAGCTTCTCCTCGACCTGCTGGCGGCGCCAGCGGTTGCGCAGCGCGATCGCGACCGCGCGCTTGGCCTGGGGCTGCCCGACGATGTGGTGGTCGAGCTCGGAGACGATTTCCTGGGGGGTCATGGACATGGAGGGGCTCGCGATTCTCAGAGGGTCTCGACCGTGTGGTGCATGTTCGTGTAAATGCAGAGTTCGCCGGCGATCTCCAGCGATTTCTTCACGATCTGCTCGGCGGGCAGCTCGGAGTTGTCGAGCAGCGCCTTGGCCGCGGCTTGTGCGTAGGCACCGCCGGAACCGATCGCGATGATGCCGTTCTCGGGCTCCAGCACGTCGCCGTTGCCGGTGATGATCAGCGAGCTGGTGGCGTCGGCCACGGCCAGCATGGCCTCCAGACGGCGCAGCACGCGGTCGGTGCGCCAGTCCTTGGTCAGCTCGATGGCCGCGCGCGCCAGGTGGCCCTGGTGCTTCTCGAGCTTGGCCTCGAAGCGCTCGAACAGGGTGAAGGCATCGGCGGTGGCGCCGGCGAACCCGGCCAGCACCTTGCCGTGGTAGAGCCGGCGCACCTTGCGCGCGGTGCCCTTGATGACGATGTTGCCCAGCGTGACCTGGCCGTCGCCGCCGATGGCGACCTGGTCGGCAGCCCCTGCAACCTTGCGGCGGACGCTGACGATGGTGGTTCCGTGAAATTGTTCCATCGAAGCAACTTCAGGGCGAAGGGCCCGATCTCAACCCCCGGCCGGCGCCGACTTCAGTCTTTTCTGAGGGCGACCGAGGCGTGGTCGGCGATGCCGATGACGTCGAAAAAGGCCGCCGCCAGGCGGTGGACGTCGGTGAACTGCACGCTGCGGCCGCTGCCGTGGTGGTCGGTGACCCAGTTGAGCAGGGTCCCGGCGGCGGCGAAATCGATCCGCACCAGGGCCGCACAGGACACCACCGGCGACGCCGCGTCGCCCAGGTCGGCGTCGAGCCGCTGCCAGGTCGAGAGCGACTCCCCGATCAGGTCGCCGACCAGCTGGCTGTGGCCCGGCTCCGGCGCGGCGGGCTTGTGCGGCTCGTCGGCGCCGAAGGAGAAGGCCCTCGCGGGGGCGGCTGCCGCCGGCGCGGCGTCCAGCAACGCGAAGTCGCCCTTGGGATCTTCCCAGGGCGGCGGCGACACCTCGTAGGTGATGCAGTAGTTGAGCGCCAGCAGCTCGAATTCGTCGCCGCGGTGCATCACCCGCAAGGCCGCCATGTGGAGTTGCCACCACACGGCATCGACGCCGCGGTCGTTGGCCGGCGTGGCTTCGGCGAGCACCAGCAGCAGCCGGTCGGCGCCGCGGAAGCGCAGCTGCACGGTCGAGTCGGCCCAATGGGTGAACAAGGCCCGCAGCGGCCCGGCCGCATCGGGCTCGATGGCGTCGAGCGCGCTCCAGTCGAGCCGCCACGACGGGCCGGCGGCGCCCAGGGCACGGGTCAGGCCGATCAGGCCCTCGCGCGCGAGCCGCGGCGGGCTGGCCCAGTCGGCATCGCTCGCCGGCGCCGGCGCCGGCAGCGGCTGGCCCGGTGTCGCGGCGCGGGCCGAGTTGGCCAGGGCACGGAACGAGATCCACTCGGGCGCGGCCTGCTTCATCCGCTGGGCATAGCGGGTGCTGGCGGCCTCGAATTTCTCGGCGTCGCCGGTGGCGCGGTAAAGATCGAGCAGGGTGCGCCAGGTGTCGTCGTGCGAGCCGGTCGGGCTGTCGGGCGCCAGCGCCTGCAACAGGATCGCCTCGGCGCCGGCATCGTCGCCGTGGGCATAGCGGATCGCGGCTTCCTCGATGCTGCCGTCATGGGCGGGCAACTGGACCTGGAGCCCCTGGACCCCGCCCTGCGGCACGCCCGGCACCGTGTCGGCATAGGCGCGCGCATGCTGTTCGGCCATGTGCGGCGCGCCATCGGCCGGCGCACCTTCGGCGGCCGGGGCCGCGGCGCGGGGGTCGCGCCCCTTCCACCACTGCTGGGACATCTGCTCTTCGATCTCGTCGATCTTCTTGAGCGTGAGCGCCCGGCCATCGGATTTGTCGTTGGTGCTGCTGACGTTGAACGACGACGGCGTGGCCGCCGGGTCGCGCCCGCCGGCCGCCTCGCGCTGGCGCAGCTTGCGCAGCATGTCGAACTCGCGGCGGCGCACGAAGTCGTTGCGCTGCCGCCGCTCGATCATTTCCTTGAGCATTTCACGGCTGTAGCCGTTTTCGAGCGTCGACGACTCGTCGGCGTCGAGCTCGGACCAATCCTTGAGGGGATTGCGAACGAACTTCGCCACCTTCGACAGCAAGCGACCGGTTTCTTCCTTGGCCATGCGCAGCGTCTCCGTCCGGCTCCCTGGGTGATCAGTCGCCGAACATCTTCTGCTTCAGTTCGCGACGCTGCTGTGCCTCGAGCGACAGCGTGGCGGTCGGACGGGCCAGCAGGCGGCCGACACCGATCGGCTCGCCGGTCTCGTCGCAGTAGCCGTAGTCGCCGGCGTCGATGCGCTGGATCGACTGCTCGATCTTCTTGAGCAGCTTGCGCTCGCGGTCGCGGGTGCGCAGTTCGAGCGCGTGCTCTTCCTCGATCGTGGCGCGGTCGGCCGGATCGGGCACGACCACCGTGTCCTCGCGCAGGTGCTCGGTCGTCTCGCCGGCGTTCTCGAGGATGCCGCGCTTGAGTTCCTGCAGCTTCAGGCGGAAGAACGCCATCTGCTTCTCGTTCATGTACTCGGTGTCGGGCATCGCGATGACTTCGGCATCGCTGAGCTCCTCGGCCGACTTGGTCTTCCAGTTGTTGACCAGTTTCGGATCTTTCTTGACCGCGATCGGCGGCGGCGGCACCAGCGCGTTCGAGCTGATCTGCACGAAGCTGGACTTGGCCGCGGTGGACGCCACCGATTGCGGCATGGAGGGGACCGTCAGCTGTGACAGCCGCGACACACGGCCGCCGCGTGCGGGAGCGGGGGCGGCAGTCGTTGCGGGTGTCGCCGGGGCGGAAGAGGATGAGGCGGCAGCCGTTTTTTTCATGGGACTCGATGGTGCAGGTGGCACGGCGTGGGCGCCGGCCGGTTTGGATGAGGGGGCGCCCGCGGCGGCCGCCGGCGCCTTGCTCTTGGCGGCGGGCTTGGGCGGCTCGGCAGCGGGCTTGGCGGAAACCTTCTTCGCCGCCGGTACCGCCTGCTTGGCAACCACCGTCTTCTTGACGGCCGGCTTCGACGCGGGCTTGGCTGTTGCGGCGGGTTTCTTCACGGTGACTGGCTCCTTCGATGGACTCGGACGCGCATTCAGATCATGGGGGCTCGCCGATGGCGAACCCCGGGGTTATACCCCCGAATCCAGCCCCGATACGCGCCCGACCCTATGCCGGAAGTCACACTTCGCCCCAGAAGGACGTGTCTGGCTCCCGTAACAGGCGCGCGATTGTATAGAGAGAACCGTCCCCAGGGCGGTCAAATCAGACCAGACACTGGTCGAGGCCCTGTTCGAGGATCTCGCGCGGCAGGTCGATGCCGATGAACACCATGCGGCTGGTGCGCTTTTCGTCGGCGCCCCAGGCCGGCCCGAGGTCGCTGCCCATGAGCTGGTGCACGCCCTGGAAGATCACCTTGCGCTCGGTGCCCTGCATGTGCAGCACGCCCTTGTAGCGCAGCATCCGCGGACCGTAGATGTTGACGATCGCGCCCAGGAAGTCCTCCAGCCGGGCCGGATCGAAGGCCCGGTCGGAGCGGTACACAAAGCTCTTGACATCGTCGTCGTGATGGTGGTGGTGGCCATGGCCTTCGTGCGCATGCGAAGGATGGTCGCAATGCTCGCCGTGAGCGTGGTCATGGTCGTGGTCGTGGTCGTGCGCCTCTTCTTCCTTGAGGAAGTCCGGGTCGATGTCCAGCTTGGCGTTGAGGTTGAAGCCGCGCAGGTCGAACACGTCCTTGATCGGCACCTCGCCGAAATGCACCTTCTGCTGCGGCGCGCGCGGGTTCATGTGCTTGAGGCGGTGGATCAGCGCCTCGGTCTCTTCCTCGGCGACCAGGTCGCTCTTGCTGATGAAGATCTGGTCGGCAAAGCCGACCTGGCGCCGGGCTTCCTGGCGGTCGTTGAGCTGCTGCGGAGCATGCTTGGCATCGACCAGCGTCAGGATCGAGTCGAGCAGGTAGCTCTCGGCGATCTCGTCGTCCATGAAGAAGGTCTGGGCCACCGGTCCGGGATCGGCCAGGCCGGTGGTCTCGATCACCACCCGGTCGAAGTCCAGCAGGCCCTTGCGCTTCTTGGCCGCCAGCAGCTGCAGCGCCTCGCGCAGGTCCTCGCGGATGGTGCAGCAGATGCAGCCGTTGCTCATCTGGACGATCTGCTCCTTCGACTCGGTGACCAGGATGTCGTTGTCGATGTTCTCCTCGCCGAACTCGTTCTCGATCACCGCGATCTTCTGGCCATGGGCCTCGCTCAGGATCCGCTTGAGCAGGGTGGTCTTGCCGGAGCCGAGGAAGCCGGTGAGGATGGTGGCGGGGATGAGGGCCATGGGAATGCTCCGGGGAGAAACGGGGAAACGGGGGGAAGGCGGGAAGTTTAGCGACGCCGGCTCGGCCGCGCCGCGGCAAGGGCAAAGGCTATTTGCGCACCACCACCAGGCCTTTCAAGTACTCGCCTTCGGGGAACTCGATGGTCATCGGGTGGTCGGGCGCCGCGCCGAGGCGCTCGGTGATGTAGCCGTCGACCCCGGCGTCGATGCCGGCCGAGGCCACGATCTTGTGGAACAGGTCGGCGCCGATGCCGCCCGAACACGAGAAGGTCAGCAGGTGGCCGCCCGGCGCCAGCAGCTTGAAGGCCTGCCGGTTGAGGTCCTTGTAGGCGCGCGCGGCGCGTTCGGCGTGCGCCACCGTGGGGGCGAACTTCGGCGGGTCGAGCACGATCGCATCGAACTGCCGCCCCTCCTCGACGAAGCGGCGCAGGCTGGCGTTGACGTCGGCATCGAGGAATTCGCAACGGGCATCGTCGAAGCCATTCAGGGCCACGTGGGCCCGGGCGCGCTCCAGCGCCGGCAGCGAGGAATCGATCGAGATCAGCTCGGCGCCCTCGACCGCGTCCGCCGCCTTCAGGCCGGCCAGGGCGGCGACCGTGAAGCCGCCGGTGTAGCAGAAGCAGTTCAGCACGCGGCGAAAGCGCCGCCGCGCGGCCAGCTCGGCGAAGCGCTGGCGGCTGTCGCGCTGGTCGAGGTAGAAGCCGGTCTTGTGGCCGGTCGCGATGTCCAGGCCCAATTGCCAGTCGTGCTCGCGGATGCGCAATTCGGTCGGGCCGCTGCCGCGCAGCCAGCCGGTCTGCGGCTTCAGGCCCTCGCGCTCGCGGCCGCTGGCATCGGAGCGCTCGTAGAGCTTTTCGAGGCCGGTGGCGGCGAGCAGCGCGTCGGCCAGCGGCGCCTTCCAGCGCTCGACGCCGGCCGACAGGAACTGCGCCACCAGCGTGTCGCCATAGCGGTCGACGATCAGGCCCGGCAGGCCGTCGGCCTCGCCGTGGACCAGCCGCAGGCCGTCGCTCTGGAGGTCGAACAGCAGCCGGGCGCGGACCGCTTGCGCGACCCTCGCCGCCAGGAAGGCGGCATCGATGCGCTGCCCCTCGTCGAAGCTCCAGGCGCGGGCCCGGATCTTCGAATGCGGGCTGTACGCGGCCCAGGCCAGGAAACGGCCGTCCTCGGCCTCGATGCGGACGGTTTCGCCGGCATCGCCGCCGCCCTTGGCGATCGCGGATTCGAACAACCAGGGGTGGCGGCGCAGCAGCGAGCGCTCCTTCCCGGGACGCAGACGCAGAAGCTTCATGAATGACCGTTCTTGTTGCCGCGCCGCGAGCCGACGCCCGCAGGCGGCCCCTCGTCGCGCGCCTGGGCCCGGGGATGGGCGGCGTCGTAGGCCTTGGCCAGGTGCTGAAAATCCAGCCGGGTGTAGACCTGGGTGGTGGAAATGTTGGCGTGCCCCAGCAGTTCCTGCACTGCGCGCAGGTCGCTGCTGGATTGCAGCAGGTGGCTGGCGAAGGAGTGCCGCAGCATGTGCGGATGGACCGGCGCCGACAGGCCGGCCTTGAGGCTGCGCCCGCGCAGCTGCTTCCAGACCGAATGGGCCGAGCAGCGGGTGCCGTTGCGGCCGATGAACAATGCCGCCGCGTTGCCGGGGTCGCGCAGCCGTGCGGCCTCCAGCGCCGCACAGTCGCCGCGCACGGCCAGCCAGGCGGCCAGCGCCTCGAGCGCCTTGCTGCCGACCGGCACCAGGCGGCGCTTGCTGCCCTTGCCGAGCACGTTGGCCTCGGCGGCATCGAGGTCGATCCAGCCCCGCGCCGTGCCGCTCGGCTGCACGTCCAGCCCGATCAGTTCGCCGACCCGCAGGCCGCAGCCATAGAGCAACTCGACGATCGCGCGGTCGCGCGCCTCGTCCCAGGGGTCGGCCTCTGCGTCGTGCAGTTCGGCCAGCCGCACCGCGTCGTCGACCGCCAGCGCCTTGGGCAGCGGACGCGCCGCCTTCGGCGCATGGACGTCCTGGACCGGGTTGGCACCGATCAGCCCCTCGTTGCCCAGCCAGCGGTAGAAGCTGCGCCAGCACGAGAGCACCAGCGCGATGCCGCGCGACTCGCGGCCGGCGCCGTGCAGCTGGGCCATCCAGCGGCGCACGTGGGCGGTCTGGACCTGGTCGAGCGCCAGCCCGGCGGCGGCGGCGTTCTGCGCCAGCGACGCGAGGTGGATGGCATACAGCTCGACCGTGCGCGCCGCCAGCCGGCGCTCGACCCGCACGTGCTCGAGGTACTTCTCGATCGCAGCCGGCATCGCGGCCGGCGCCGCTTCAGTGGAGATAGCCATTCATCGCATTGTTCACGATCGCGAAAGGCTCGCGCAATGCGCCCTTGAAGGCCATGCCCCAGGTCTGCCAGCAGCTGCTCGGCGCGGCGGCGAACTGGACGTCGAACTGGCGGTCGAAGCCGCCGGCGTGCGCCAGCCGCTCCGCCCGCCAGAGGTGATAGGGCTCGGTGACGACGACCACGCTGTGGATGCCGGCGGCCTGCAGAACGGCGCGCGACAGCGCCAGGTTCTCGCGCGTCGACTGCGAGCCGTCCTCCAGCAGCGCGCTTCCGGCATAGCCCACGCTGCGCGCATGCCGCGCCATCACCTCGGCTTCGATGCGGCCGTCCTCGTGATCGACGCCGCCCGAGAACACCAGTTGGCGGACCGCCCCGGCCTTGGCGAGAGCGACGCCGGCGTCGACCCGGCCGGTCATGCAGGGGTTCGGCCGGCCGTCCTTGTAGGCCCGGTTGCCGAGCACCAGCGCCGCATCGGCGGGACGCGGCGGGGGATCGGCGAGGCGGGCGAGCGCGTGGCGCCACACCATCAGGTGGATCGCCGCATAGCCCGCCAGGAGGATCGCCAGCGCGCCCCAGGCGGCGCGCCGCAGGGTCCGGTTCAAGGGCGCAGCCGCGACAGCGCGCCCGAGGCGAGCTCGGCGATGCGCTCCAGGAAATCGGTGCCCATCTCGGCGTTGAAGCGCTGGGCGTCCGGCGAGGCCAGCACCAGCAGGCCGAAGGCCGGGGCCTCGGGCTCGGCCCGCAGCGGGATCAGGGCGATCGACACCGCGGCCTGCGGCTCGGCCAGCCAACCGGCCGCCTCGAAGCCGGAGTTCAAGCCGCAATAGGGGGCCGTCAGCGAGGTGGCGAGCGCCTTGACGTCCTCGCTGACCCACTGGGCGTAGGCCTCGTCCCGGTAGGCGCTGTCGCAATCCCAGACCTTGATGGCCGTCTGCGGCACCAGGAACAGCGACTGCAGCTGGCCGGCGATCTGCCCCGGCAGCCCGCGCGGGTCGCGCGTGGTGAGCAGGCCGCGGGTCCACCGCTGCAGGCGGTCGGCCGTGACCACGTTCTCGGTGCCGTGGCGCACCATGTCCATGACGCGATGCTCAAGCGCCTTGATCTTCTCGCGCAGCATCTCGGCCTGGCGCTCCTGCAGGCTGACGGCACGGTTGCCGTGCGGGCTGGTCAACTGGACCTGGCCGAGCAGCTGGGCATGGCGCTCGAAGAAATCGGGCGTGTTCGCCAGGTAGTTGGCAATGTCGTCTTCGGTGATCGGGTTCATGGCGTTGGCGTTGAAATTGTTCATGACGGGTCCGGCACCTCGATGTCGCCCTCGAAGACGGTGAGCGCGGGGCCGGTCATCAGCACCGGGGCACCCTCGCCGGCCCATTCGATGGTGAGCAGTCCGCCGCGGGTCTGGACATCGACCCTCGCGTCGAGCAGGCCGAGCCGGATGCCCGCGACCACCGCGGCGCAGGCGCCGGTGCCGCAGGCCAGGGTCTCGCCGGCGCCGCGCTCGAAGACCCGCAGCCGCACGTGGGCGCGGTCGACCACCTGCATGAAGCCGGCATTGACGCGTTGCGGGAAGCGCGGGTGGTGCTCGATCAGCGGGCCCTGCACCCCGACCGGTGCGGTGTCGACGTCGGCGACGATCTGCACCGCGTGCGGGTTGCCCATCGACAGCACGGCGACGGCCACGATCGCGCTGCCCGCATGGGTGCCGAGCGCCAGGTGCCAGGTGTGCCATCCGCCTTCGGGCTGCGGGTCGAGCCCTGCGGGATCGAAGGGCACGCGGGCCAGGTCGAAGACCGGGGCGCCCATGTCGACCGTGACCCGGCCGTCGGCCCCCATCCGCGGCTCGATCACGCCCGACAGCGTCTGCACCCGCACCGCGTCCTTGACCGTCAGTTGGCGCTCGCGCACGAAGCGCATGAAGCAGCGCGCGCCGTTGCCGCATTGCTCGACCTCGCCGCCGTCGGCGTTGTGGATCACGTACTGGAAATCGATGCCCGGCGCCGGCGACGGCCGCACCGAGAGGATCTGGTCGGCGCCGACACCGAAATGGCGGTCGGCCAGGAAGCGGTACTGCGCGGCGTCGAGGCCGAGCGTGCCGCGGGTTTCGTCCAGCACGACGAAGTCGTTGCCGGCGCCCTGCATCTTGGTGAAGCGGATTCGCATCCCGGGATTATCGGCTGACCATCCCGCCGGCCCCGGGCCGGACTTCAGAACTTGCGGTTGTAGGTGAAGATCAGGCCGGCGGTGCCGAGGGTCCCGATCTGCACCGCATCCGCCTTCGTGAACTTGTAGCCGATCGCGGGGATGATGCCGAGGCCGAAGCCGTCATGGTTGAAGGGCACCTTGTCCTTGTACTGGCCCACGTAGCCGTAGATGATGCCGCCCGACAGCTTGAAGTACAGCGACGGATTGCCGAACAGGTTATCCCAGCGATAGCCGTAGTAGGCATACGCGGACGCCTGGCCGAAGGAGTTCTGGAACGCCGACAGGCCCCACATCCAGCCGTCGGGCTGGTTGCGCTCGAGGCCCAGCAGGTAAACGTGCGTGTGTTCGTCCTCGTTGCTGAAGTGAACCGCGAAAGGGCCGACGACCAGCTCCCACCATGGTTCTTTACTGAACGAATCCTGAACATCCGACGGCTGGCCGAAGGCCGTGTGCGATGCCAGGGAAATCAATGCGATGCCAAGGAGCGAGCCAGTCCGAAATTTCATGTGGGCCGGATTCTGCCCGGAAGATCATTCGAATTCCACCTTTCGTGCTACAGCCCAATCTGAAAGAACCTGTATCGCATCGTCGGCCATCCGCTGCTGGGCCGGTGGCTGGCGTCGCTCCAGCGGCGCGCCGGCCTCGGCGCGCAGCGCCTCGACGTCGATCGGATGGCGGGCCGCCACCGGCACGCCCTCGAAGGCCGCGCCCGATTGCGCCAGCGAGGCGGCGTAGTAGAGCTGGCCGATGCCGGCGATCCGCATCGCCGCGACGCACAGGGCGCAGGGCTCGCACGAGGTGTAGAGCTCGCAGCCGCCGAGGTCGACGGTCTTCAGGTTGCGGCAGGCGTCGCGGATCGCCTCGATCTCGCCGTGCGAGGTCGGGTCGAAATGCACCACCGAGTGGTTGAAGCCCTCGCCGACGACCACGCCGTCCTTCACCACCAGCGCCGCGAACGGCTCGGTGCCGGGCGTCGTCAAGGCCTGGGCCGACAACGCGATGGCGCGCTTCATGAATTCTTCCTGGTACATCGTGTTTTCTCCGTGGGGATGTCAGATCAACGAGCCGTTGCGCGCGCAGATGCGCCCGCCGGCCACGACCAGCCGGCGCGGCGGCCGCGCCACGATCGCCTCGGCCACGGTCTGCGCATCGACCAGCACCAGGTCGGCCCGGTCGCCCGGTGCCAGGCCATAGGCCTCGAAGCCGCAGCCGCGCGCACCGGCATGGGTGACGCAGTCGAGCGCGACATCGAGTTCGTCGTCGCGGCGCAGGTTGTAGCGCAGGCCGATCAGCATCGCGCGCTCGAGCATGTCGGGGTTGCCGTAGGGCGACCAGGTGTCGCGGATGCCGTCGTTGCCGCCCAGCACCGTGAGGCCGGCCTGGCGGCAGGCCAGCAAGGGCGGCACGCTGCGCGACGGCGGCGCGCTGGTGATCAGCACCATGCCGAGCTGCGCCATGCGCGCGATCAGCGGGTCGCGCTCGGCCGGCGGCAGGTCGCCGAGGCAGAAGCCGTGGCTGATCGCCACCTTGCCCTGCATGCCGAGCGCGGCGATGCGGTCCATGATCAGCCCGAGCGAGAAGGCGCCCATCGCTCCCGGTTCGTGCAAGTGGATGTCGAGGCCGCAGCCGCGGCGTTCGGCGATGCCGAAGAGCGTGTCGAGCGAGCGCACCGGGTCGCCGTCGATCGCGCAGGGATCGAGCCCGCCGAGCAGGTCGGCGCCCGCGCCCATCGCCTGCTCGAGCAGCGCCGCGGTGCCGGGCCGCTGCAGCAGGCCGGACTGCGGGAAGGCCACGATCTGGATCTGCTGCAGGGCCTGCATGGCCTCGCGCGTGCGCACCACGCCCTCGAGATGGCGCAGCCCGGCCTGGGTGTCGATGTCGACATGGGTGCGCAGGCGGGTCGTGCCGCGGACCAGGAAGGCCCGGGCCAGCGCCAGCGACTGGCCCGCCGCATCGTGGCCGCTGGCCTGGCGGAAGGCGCGTTCGTTGTCGATCTTGTCGACCAGCCGGGTGCCGACTTCGTTGCGGTACCAGGCCATGCCCCAGAGGGTCTTGTCGAGATGGGTGTGGCCCTCGACCAGGCCGGGCAGCAGCAATGCACCGCCGCCGTGCTCGATCTCGATCGGCGCCTGCGGCGCCTCCAGGGCGCTGCCGATCGCCGCGATCCGGCCGTCGCGCAGCAGCAGGTCGACCGGCGCCCGGCCCAGCGGGCGCACGTTGCGGATGAGGAGGGCATCGGGCGGGGACATGGCCCTCAAACCCAGCCGGCGCGCCGGAAGCGGTAGTAGAGGTAGCCGGATATCGCCGCGATCAGCAGCAAGGCCAGCGGATAGCCGAAGCGCCATTGCAGCTCGGGCATGTGCTGGAAGTTCATGCCCCAGATGCCCGCGAACGCGGTGCAGACCGCGAAGATCGCCGCCCAGGCGGCCAGCCGCTTGGTGACCTCGCCATCCTCGATCGTGACCATGGACAGGTTGACGCTGATCGCCGTGCCGATGGTGTCGCGGCTGGCATCGACCGAGGCGTTGATGCGGCCCAGGTGGTCGACCACATCGCGGAAATACTCCTGCGAGCCGGCGCAGAGCTGCGGCACCCGGCCGCCGTGCAGCTTGCCGACCCCTTCCAGCAGCGGCGCGACCGCGTGCTTGAGCACCGTCAGCCGCCGCTTCAAGGCGTAGAGCCGCTCGATGCTCTCGCGCGCCGAGCCCTTGGTGAAGATCCGCAGCTCGATCTTCTCGAGCTCGACCTCGAGCGCGTCGATCACCGGGAAGTAGCGGTCGACCACCGCATCCATGAGCGCGTACAGCACGAAGCCCGGCCCCTGCCGCAGCAGCTCGGGCTCGCGCTCGCAGCGCTGGCGGACTTCGACGAAGCCGTGCTCGCTGCGGTTGCGCACCGAGACCACGTAGTTGCGGCCGACGAAGACATCGACCTCGCCAACGCCGAGCTCGCCCTGGTCGAGCCCATCGGGCTCCAGCAGGTGCATCACCGCGAACAGCGAATCGGCGTACTCCTCGACCTTGGGCCGCTGGTGGCCATGCTGGGCATCCTCGACCGCCAGCGGATGGAGGTCGAATTCCTGCTGCAGCTCGGCCAGCTCCCCGGCCGTGGCTTCGTGCAGCGCCACCCACACGAAGCAGCCCGGCCGCGACAGGTAGTCGCTGATCTCGGAAACCGGAATGTCGGCGAGCTTGGAACCGTCCTGGTAGACGACGCAGTTGATGAGCATGGCGGGGGGCCCGGGCGATGGAGACGGATGATCTTGCCACGCGCAGCGCGGCGGCGAGAAAGGCTCAGGCGCGCGGCGGCCGCTCGTCCAGCCGCTGCAGCAAGGTGCCGATGAGGTCGATCGGCAGCGGGAACACGATGGTCGAGTTCTTGTCGGCGCCGATCACCGTGAGCGTCTCCAGGTAGCGCAGCTGCAGGGCCTGCGGATGCCGGCCCAGGATCTCGGCCGCTTCGGCCAGCTTGACCGAGGCCTGCAGTTCGCCCTCGGCGTGGATCACCTTGGCGCGCCGCTCGCGCTCCGCCTCGGCCTGGCGAGCGATCGCGCGCACCATGTTCTCGTTGAGGTCGACATGCTTGATCTCGACATTGGTCACCTTGATGCCCCAGAGGTCGGTCTGAGCCGCGAGGATCTTCTGGATGTCGAGATTGAGCCGCTCGCGCTCGGCCAGCAGGTCGTCGAGCTCGTGCTTGCCGAGCACCGCGCGCAGCGTGGTCTGGGCCAGCTGGCTGGTGGCCTCGAAGTACTTCTCGACCTGGATCACCGCCTTCTCGGGGTCGACGACGCGGAAATAGAGCACCGCGTTGACCTTCACCGACACGTTGTCGCGCGTGATCACGTCCTGGCTCGGCACGTCGAGCACCATCACGCGCAGGCCGACCCGCACCATCTGCTGCAGGCCGGGGATCAGGATCACCAGGCCCGGCCCCTTGACCTTCCAGAAGCGCCCGAGCTGGAACACCACGCCGCGCTCGTACTCGCGCAGGATGCGCAGCGAGGCCGCTGCGAGCATCGCCACCAGCAGGACGAACAGCGCCAGCAGCACCATGTTGAAGTTGAAGAACATGTCTCATCAAGCCCGCCACGGGCCCTCCGTGTTGTCCTCCGCCACCTGCAAGGCCAGCCCCTGCACGCGCATCACGCGGATGCGGCGGCCCGCGCGCAGGCCCTGCGCGCCGCGCACCTTCCAGTAGTCGCCCTGAATCTGCGCCCAGCCCTCGCCGTCGGCGAACTCGACCAGCTCGCCGGTGGCCCCGACCAAGGTCGAGACCCCGAGCACCGGCGGCCGCCGCCGGCTCCTGGCGGCAGCACCCGCGACCACCACGACGAAGCCGGCCGAGACCACCGCCAGCGCGCCGACCAGCCACAGCGGGACACCGAACCCGGGTGCCTCGTTGTCGATCAGCAGCACGGCGCCGATACAGAAGGCGGCGATGCCGCCGACCCCGAGGGCGCCGAAAGTGGGCAGGAAGGCCTCGGCGATCAGGAAGGCCACGCCGAGGAAGATCAGCCCCAGCCCGGCGTAGTTGACCGGCAGCATCTGCAGCCCGAAAAGCGCCAGCAGCAGGCTGATCGCCCCGACCACGCCCGGCAGCACGAAGCCCGGGTTCGAGAACTCGAACAGCAGGCCGTAGATGCCCAGCATCATCAGCACCAGCGCCAGGCTCGGCTCGGTGATCACCGACAGCACCCGGCTGCGCCAGTCGGCTTCGAACACCAGCACCTGGGCCTGCCGCGTCGACAACCGCAGCGTCCCCTGCGCCGTGCGCACCTCGCGGCCGTCGACCTGGCGCAGCAGGTCGGCCACATCCTGCGCGATCAGCGTGATGACGTTCTTCTGCAATGCTTCGGCCGCCGACAGGCTGGCCGACTCGCGCACCGCCAACTCGCCCCAGTCGGCGTTGCGCCCGCGCAGCTGCGCCAGGCTGCGCAGGTAGGCCGAGGCGTCGGCCAGCCGCTTGGCGGCCATCGTGTCCGGCACGGCCGGCGTCGGCGCCCCGATCGCCACCGGCGTCGCGGCGCCGAGGTTGCTGGCCGGCGCCATCGCGGCGATGTGGCTGGCGTAGAGGATGTAGGTGCCGGCGCTGGCGGCGCGGGCGCCGTCCGGCGCCACGAAGGTCGCCACCGGCACCGGGGAGGCCAGGATGTCCTTGACGATGTCGCGCATCGAGGCGTCGAGGCCGCCGGGCGTGTCGAGCTGGATCACGGCCAGCCGGGCCTGTTCGCGGGCCGCCAGCCGGAGGCCGCGGCGCACGTGGTCGACTGCGGCCGGACCGATGGCGCCGTCGAGCTCCATCAGGACGACGGTGCCGGGCGAAGCGGGCGCGGGTGCAGCGGCAGGCACGGCTTGGGCGCCGGCCGCTCCCATCGCATGGGCGAGGAGGACCAGTCCCATCAGCCATGTGGTGGCGGACCGCATCCGATGATTCTAGGCACCGCCGCAAGGTGTGTCACATGACGCTCGTCGCACGCGGCGCCCGATCTCCCGATAATCGCGAGCCATGGTACGCCCCACCCAATATCTCCATCCCCAGCGCGAGCCGGCGCCGGTCCGCGCCGCCGCGACCGTGCTGCTGCTGCGCGACACGGCCGACGGCATCGAAGTGCTGATGACCCGGCGCTCCGCCAACGCCAGCTTCGCGCCCGGCGCCTATGTGTTCCCCGGCGGGCGCATCGACGAGGGCGACACCACCGCGCGCGCGATCGCGACGCGCCGCCGCACCCAGAGCCGGGTGCAGCTCACCCAGGCCATCGCGGCCATCCGCGAGAGCTTCGAGGAACTGGGCGTGCTGCTGGCGCATCACCCCGACGGCCGGCCCGTGAGCGCCGAGGAAGTCGCCGCGATGGACCGCGGCACCGCCAGCACCACGGTGGCTTTCGCCGACCAGTGCGTGACGCGCGGCTTGCTGTTGTCGACCGACAAGGTGTTCACCTTCGCCCACTGGATCACCGACCGCGACCTGCCCAAGCGCTTCGACGTCCCCTTCCTGGTGGCGCGCATGCCCGAGGGCCAGACGCCGACCGCCGACGAGACCGAGCAGTTCGAACCCTGCTGGGTGCGGCCGGCCGACGCGCTGGCGCGCCATGCGGCCGGCGGCTTCTTCATGATCTTTCCGACCGTGCGCACACTTGAGCGCATGGTCGCCTACCCGACGGTCGACGCGGTGCTCGACGCCTGCGCCAACCGCGCCGCCGGCGAAGGCCCGATCTGGACCAGCTGCCCGCGCGCCGGCTGGCTGGCCGGGCAGGAAGCCCGCTACATGGAGACCGAGTCGGCCTTCGGCGAACTGGCGCTGGTCAGCCCCGACGGCCAGATCGTCCACACGCTCGACTGGCAGAGCACGCAGGCGGTGCCGCTCTTGAAGAACGTGCAGCGCCTGACCGCGCCGAACCCGGGCGCCATGACCGGCCCCGGCACCAACAGCTACATCGTCGGCGACGCCGACAGCGGCTACATCGTGATCGATCCGGGTCCGAACGACTTCGACCACATCGGCCGGCTGTGGCGCGCGACCCAGGGCGACATCCGGATGATCGTCTGCACCCATTCGCATGCCGACCATTCGCCCGGGGCCCTGCCGCTGCAGAAGCTGTGCAAGACGAGCCCGCCGATCCTCGGCCTGGCCTCGGCGCCGACGGCCCGCTCCACCGCCCGCTTCACGCCCGACCGGGTGCTGCAGGACGGCGAGCGCCTGGTCCTGACCACGCCGGCCATCAGCGACAGCGGCGAGACGCGGGTGCCGCTGCACACGCTGCGCGTGATCCACACGCCGGGCCATGCGGCCAACCACCTGTGCCTGGTGCTCGAAGAAGACGGACTGCTGTTCTCGGGCGACCACATCCTCAACGGCAGCACCACCGTGGTCGATCCACCGGACGGCAACATGAACGCCTACCTCGACTCGCTCGACAAGCTCGATGCGGCCTGCGCCGACGGCGGGATCGGCTTCATCCTGCCGGCGCACGGCTACGTGCTGGGCGACGCCCGCGCCGCCATCGCCCACCTGAAGGCGCACCGCCTGAAGCGCGAGGCCAAGATCGCCGCGGCGATGCGCGAGTTGCCCGACGGAACGCCCGAGCAGTGGCTGCCGCTGGCCTACGACGACGTGCCCGAGCGCATGTGGCCGGTGGCGGCGCGCTCGCTGGCGGCGCATGTCGAGCGCATCCAGCAGATGGTCAAGCCATGAAGGACGCCGACGACGAAGGAATCCGGCTCGCCAAGCGGGTCGCGGCGCTGGCCGGCTGCTCGCGGCGCGAGGCCGAGCTGCTGATCGAGAACGGCGCGGTGCGGGTCGACGGCCGGCCGGCGCTGGTGCCGCAGGCGCGGGTGCATGCGCACCAGCAGGTCGAGATCGAATCCGGCGCCCGGCCCGAGCCGGTCGTGCCGGTCACGCTGCTGCTGCACAAGCCCGCCGGCATGGCGACCGAGACGGCGCACCGGCTGCTGGTGGCGGCCAACCACCACGAACCCGAACGCGCCGGCCTGCGCTTCCTGCCGCGCCACGTGGCGGCCCAGCGCTGCATGACGCCGCTGGAGACCGGCGCCAGCGGGCTGGTGGTGTTCACGCAGGAGTTCCGGGTCGAGCGCAAGCTGCAGGAAGACGCCGGCATCATCGAGCACGAGGTGATGGTGGACGTCGCCGGCCCGGTCGGTCCCGAGACGCTGGCCCGCCTGGAGCGTTCGCCGGCGCGCGTCAGCATCGGCCAGCAGGCCGAGGGCCACACCGGCCTGCGCTTCGCGCTGAAGGGCGCGCGTCCGGGCCAGATTGCCCACATCTGCGACGACGCCGGGCTGCAGATCCTGGCGATGAAGCGCATCCGCATCGGGCGGGTGCCGTTGTCGGGGCTGTTGCCGGGGCAGTGGCGTTACATGACGCCGAACGAACGCTTCTGAGACCTTGCGGGACGGACCAAGAAACTGCGCAGCAGTTTTTGCTCTGTCCTCAACTGATCAGAAAAAGTGTGGAGCACGCCTGTAAGCCGGATTCTGTGCACTGAGGACTCTTGCGAGCCCCCAGCGTGACCGCCATTACTCTGGGCCGTTTGTCGCCAAACGGCTCGATGCCACCTACCCGCCAGCTCTGCGGAACCACATCGACGCTGGCCTACTTGGTGTTGCTGCGCGCAGAGATTGCCCGTTTCACCCGGCCGGGGTTGCCCCTGGCCGACTCGTCTCTGTTGCTCTGATCCTCACCTCGCGGTGGGGAGCCGTTAGCTCCTGCGCTGTCCTGTGCAGTCCGGACGTTCCTCCAGTGCGCTCTTTCGAGACTTGCACCAGCGGCGGTCCGGCGTGCTCCACCCGCGGATTATCGCCACAATGGCGCTCCTCCCCTTTTTCCGACCCCGGGGCCCGGCCCCAAGGAGACCGAATGAAAGCCGACACCATCCTGCAAACCATCGGCGGCACGCCGCATGTCCGCATCCAGCGCCTCTTCGGCCACGCCACGCAGCAGGTCTGGATCAAGTGCGAGCGCGCCAACCCCGGCGGCTCGATCAAGGACCGCATCGCGCTGTCGATGGTCGAGGACGCCGAGCGCTCGGGCGCGCTGAAGCCCGGCGGCACCATCGTCGAGCCGACCTCCGGCAACACCGGCATCGGCCTCGCGATGGTGGCGGCGGTCAAGGGCTACAAGCTGATCCTCGTGATGCCCGACAGCATGTCGGTCGAGCGGCGGCGGCTGATGCTGGCCTACGGCGCCAGCTTCGACCTGACGCCGCGCGAGAAGGGCATGAAGGGCTCGATCGCGCGCGCCGAGGAAATCGTCGCCGGAACCCCCGGCGCCTGGATGCCGCAGCAGTTCAACAACCCGGCCAACATCGAGGTCCACGAGCGCACCACGGCCGAGGAAATCGCGGCCGACTTCCCCGATGGCATCGACGTGCTGATCACCGGCGTGGGCACCGGCGGCCACATCACGGGCTGCGCCCGCGTGCTCAAGAAGAAGTGGCCGAAGCTGCAAGTCTTCGCGGTCGAGCCGGTGGCCTCGCCGGTGATCTCCGGCGGCCAGCCCTCGCCGCATCCGATCCAGGGCATCGGCGCCGGCTTCATCCCGAAGAACCTCGACACCGCGCTGCTCGACGGCGTGCTGCAGGTCGACGCCGAGCCGGCGCGCGAGATGGCGCGCCGCTGCGCCCGCGAGGAAGGCATGCTGGTCGGCATCTCGTCGGGCGCGACCCTGGCCGCGATCGCCCAGAAACTGCCCTCGCTGCCGGCCGATGCGGTGGTGCTGGGGTTCAACTACGACACCGGTGAGCGCTACCTGTCGGTGGATGGGTTCTTGCCTGGGTGAGACCTTGCGGGACAGAGTGAGACTTTGCGGGACAGACCAAGAAACCGCGCAGCGGTTTTTGCTCTGTCCTCAACTGACTAGATGCGCCGCCCTAGATGCAGCCGCCCGTCAATCCTTGACCCAGATCCGCTTCAGCCGCTGCCCACGCGGACTTCGATAGCGGTCGAAGTCCTTGCGATCCACCGTCAGCACGTTGTAGATGCCCGTCCGATCGGCTGCGAAGACCAGCGCCACGTCCGCCAGGTCGGCGCCGCCGTCGGCGTAGCGCTCGGTGAAGTCGGCGATCTCGGACAGGTCGGCCGGGTCGCTTGCCAGTACGGTCAGCCGACCGGCGGCGGCCCAGCGCAGCAGGTGGAGCCACGCGCGATCGTCGAGCAGGTGGCCGGCCTCGGTCAGCACTTCCCAGACCGTGTAGAGACGCCTGCCGGACAGCTGCTGCAGCATCGCGACGGCGCCCGCATGGTGGGCGTCGCCGTCGTTGAAAAGCGCGACCAGGAAGCCGGTGTCAGCGAGCGTATCCGTGCTTTTCACGCAGCCGCTCCAGGATCGCGCGCTTGGCCGGATTCGCCACCTGCCCGGGCTGCCGCAGGCCGCCGCCCTGGCCGATGTACATCGCGTCGATCTCGCTCGCCGCACGGTCGATCGGCATCACCTTGGCCGCATAGGCGGCGATGCTGCGGCGGATGAATTCCGATTTGCTGATGCGCAGCGCCTCGGCGGCGCGCTCGAGCAGCACCTCGTCTTCCGCCGGCAATCGAATCGACAGGGTCATGGATCGTCTCCGTAATACAAAATTGTAATACACTTGCGGGATCACAGCCCCTGCCCGATCGATACGGGCCTCCAGCCATGATCCGCATCTCCGAAATCAAGCTCCCCCTCGCCCACGACGCGGCGGCACTGCCCCAGGCCATCGCCTCCACCCTCGGCATCGCCGTCGAGGCCATGGCCGGCCACACGGTCTTCAAGCGCAGCTTCGATGCCCGCAAGGCCGAACTGCTGCAGGTCTACATCGTCGACGTGGCGATCGCCGATCCGGCGCTCGAAGCCCGCCTGCTGGCGAAGTTCGCGGAAAACCCGCGCATCGGCGCGACACCCGACATGTCCTGGAAGGCACCGGTCGAGGCGCCCGCCGAGCTGCCGCTGCGTCCGGTGGTGGTCGGCTTCGGCCCCTGCGGCATCTTCGCCGCCCTGATGCTGGCCCAGATGGGCTTCAAGCCGATCGTGCTGGAGCGCGGCAAGACCGTGCGCCAGCGCACCCGGGACACCTGGGGCCTGTGGCGCAAGAGCGTGCTGAACCCGGAGTCGAACGTGCAGTTCGGCGAAGGCGGCGCCGGCACCTTCTCCGACGGCAAGCTCTACAGCCAGATCAAGGACCCGCGCTTCCTCGGCCGCAAGGTGATGGAGGAGTTCGTCAAGGCCGGCGCGCCGCCCGAGATCCTCTACGTGGCCCACCCGCACATCGGCACCTTCAAGCTGGTCAAGGTGGTCGAGAACATGCGCGAGCAGATCGTCCGGCTCGGCGGCGAGATCCGCTTCGAGCAGCGCGTGACCGACGTGCTGCTCGAGGACGGCCCGGACGGCGGCAAGACGCTGCGCGGCCTGGTCGTGCGCGACCAGCAGACCGGCAAGATCGAAGAGCTGCGCGCCGACCACGTGGTGATGGCGCTCGGCCACAGCTCGCGCGACAGCTTCGAGATGCTGCACGCGCGCGGCGTCCACATCGAGGCCAAGCCCTTCTCGATCGGCTTCCGGGTCGAGCATCCGCAGGGCCTGATCGACCGCGCCCGCTGGGGCCGGCATGCCGGCCATCCGCTGCTGGGCGCCGCCGACTACAAGCTGGTGCACCACGCGAGCAACGGCCGCTCGGTCTACAGCTTCTGCATGTGCCCGGGCGGCACCGTCGTGGCCGCCACCAGCGAGCCGGGCCGGGTCGTGACCAACGGCATGAGCCAGTACTCGCGCAACGAGCGCAACGCCAACGCGGGGATCGTGGTGGGGATCGAGCCGCGCGACTTCCCGGGCTGGGAAGACGGCCGCACCGGCCCGGCGCTGGCCGGCATCGAACTGCAGCGCTCGCTGGAATCGAATGCCTTCGTGCTCGGCGGCGGCGACTACCGCGCGCCGGGCCAGCTGGTCGGCGACTTCATCGCCGGCCGGCCCTCGACCGCACTCGGCAGTGTCGAGCCGTCGTACAAGCCGGGCGTCACGCCCGGCGATCTGCACGCCGCGCTGCCGGCCTATGCGATCGAAGCCATGCGGGAGGCCTTCCCGGCCTTCGGCCGCAAGATCAAGGGCTTCGACCTGCACGACGCGGTGCTGACCGGCGTCGAGACCCGCACTTCGTCGCCGATCCGCATAACCCGCGGCGAGGACTT
Organism: Variovorax sp. J31P179; assembly: GCF_030316985.1. Classification (NCBI taxonomy): domain Bacteria; kingdom Pseudomonadati; phylum Pseudomonadota; class Betaproteobacteria; order Burkholderiales; family Comamonadaceae; genus Variovorax; species Variovorax sp. J31P179. The sequence goes on from NZ_JASZYL010000005.1 coordinate 171,624, forward strand.
CCAGAGCCTCAACGTGCGCGGCCTGTACCCGGCCGGCGAAGGCGCGAGCTATGCGGGCGGAATTCTCTCGGCGGGGGTCGACGGCATCAAGGTCGCCGAAGCGGTCGCGCGCAGCATGGCCGCGCGCGCCGGCTGATCAACCCTGCGCGCCCTGCAGCGCCGCGATGCGCTGCTCGATCGGCGGGTGGGTGGCGAACAGGCTGCCGAGCTTGCCGGTGATGCCCATGGCCTCGACCGACTTCGGCAGCTCGCCGGGCGGCAGGCCGCCCAGGCGCGCCAGCGCATTGATCATCGGCTGCTTGCGCCCCATGAGCTGCGCCGCGCCGGCGTCGGCACGGTATTCGCGCTGGCGCGAGAACCAGGCCACCACGATGGCGGCGGCAAAGCCCAGCACGATGTCGAGCACGATGGTGGTCACGAAATAGCCGATGCCCGGACCCGACGAGCGTTCGTCGTTGCGGCGCAGGAAGCTGTCGACCGCATAGCCGATCACGCGCGACAGGAACACGACGAAGGTGTTCATCACGCCCTGGATCAGGGTCATCGTGACCATGTCGCCGTTGGCGACGTGCGCCACCTCGTGGCCGATCACGGCCTCGACCTCTTCGCGCGTCATGTTCTGCAGCAAGCCGGTCGACACCGCCACCAGCGCTGAGTTCTTGAAGGCGCCGGTGGCGAAGGCGTTCGGGTCGCCCTCGAAGATGCCGACCTCGGGCATGCCGATGCCGGCCTTGTCGGCGAAGTTGCGCACGGTCTGCACGATCCAGGCCTCGTCGGGCGACTGCGGGTCGTTGATGATCCGCACGCCGGCCGACCACTTGGCCATCGGCTTGCTGATCAGCAGCGAGATGATCGCGCCGCCGAAGCCCATGATCAGGGCGAAGCCGAGCAGCGCCCCGAGGTTGAGCCCGTTGGCCGTGAGGAAGCGGTTGACGCCCAGCAGGCTGGCAACCACGCCCAGGACCGCGACCACCATGACGTTGGTCAGGACGAAAAGAAGGATGCGTTTCAAGTTGGATTCTCCGTGGGAAAACAGGGGTGTCCGCCTCTGGACATGAGGGTTTCGACCCGGCTTGCAAGGGTTCGGGCGCCATCATAGGAGGAACCGGGGGAAGCAAGATTAAGTCCCGCAGGGCTGACAAAGTACCGAATACCAACTGGAATCAGAAGGAAATCTCGCGCCGCCGCCGCGGGCTCCTGAAGACGAAAGGGTCGTCGTAGAAGGCCGGCGCCTCGTTGGGCGCCCACCAGCCCGGCACGCCCAGCACGGGCAGCGGCACGAAGGGCTTGGTGGCGAGCCAGGCGGGATCGAGCGCCGCCGCGATCCTTGAGTCGTCCGCGCCGAGCGACGGGCTGGCACCCGGTGCCATCAGCACATGGGCGGTGGCCGCCTTGCGCGGGGCGGCGAGCTTCTCGAGCAGCGCGTGGCCGAAAACCTGCAGCCGGGCGTCGCGCCACAGGTCCCGCCGCGTGACGAAGAGCCGCTGCCAGTCGCGCGCGAGCAGCGCCTCCCACAGGGCTGCGGGGGCTTCGAGCACCGCGCCGTTCTCGTCGAAGAGGGTCAGCGCATCGCGCAGCGGCCCGCGGGTGGCACCGATGCCGGCGCGTGCGATCTCCGCCGCCTGCAGTTCGTTCAGGCGCCGCTTAGCGCGCGGAAAGCGCAGCCACGCCAGGCCGTTGAAGAGATCGTGCAGGTTGTCCCGCGTCGGCACGCCCGCGGTACGGAAGATGAAAGCCTCGTAGGCTTCGGCGCCCGCGCTGTCGCCCGCGACGAAGCGCAGCGGCCCGGCGGCCAGGTCGATGGGCGACGGCTCGCTCGCCAGCGCCTCGGCCACGCCGAGGCCGGATGCAGTTCTTGCGGCCACCCGTTGCACGCGGGGCGCGAACGGCGCCAGCCAGGGCAATGCGGCGTCGACGGCCAGTCCGGCAGCCATCGCCGTCGCCTCAGGCCGGCATCGGCCCGATGTACTGGACCTTGTTGGGCGTCTTCTCGGGGGTCAGCAGGAACAGTTCGGGGTATTTCTTGAACAGCTTGGGCGAACTCGCACTCTTGCCGAGCAGCTTGGCGGCGCGCAGTCGCTCGGCCGCGACGTTGAGCTCGACCTTGTTGCCCATGCCGAGCTCGGCCACGGCATCGAGGATGTGCAGCACGTCATCGGGCAGCACCGGGGCGCGCGGCGCCGGGGCGGGCGATTCGGCCTTGGTGCGGCGCGGCGCACGCGCGGTGCGCTTGGCGGCGGGCTTGGGTGCGGGCTCCGCCTTGGCGGCCTGCCGGGCGGCGGGCCTGGCAACGGCGGCCTTGCTCGAAGACGAATGATGCTGGAGGTCGACGAAGCTGTCGTAGATCGCCACGGTCTCCTCGCCGGTCTTGCCCTGCTGGCCGATGCCGCAGACGCGGCAGCCCTTTTCACGCAGCCGGATCACCAGTGGCGCGAAATCGGAGTCGGACGACACCAGCACCACGACATCCGGCCGTTCGGCGATCACCAGGTCGATGGCGTCGACCGCCAGCGCGATGTCGGTGCTGTTCTTGCCGGCCGACAGGTTGACCATCGGCCGGATGGACAGCCGCTTGAAGAGCGACTGCTGCTTGAGTGCGGTCTCTGCATTGCAGTAGGCGCGCCGCACATGCACCGCGCCGTGCTCGGCCAGGGTGCGTTCGAGCGCCTGCTCGATCACGTCGGCCGACACGTTGTCGGCGTCGACCAGCAGCATCACGCGTGGCGACAGACTCATGCGAGCCTCCAGGCCACGGTCTCGCCGCCGCGCAAGGGCTTCAGCGTGGCGTCGCCGTAGGGCACGGTCTCGGGCACGGTCCAGCTTTCGCGCCGCAGGGTCACGCTGTCGGTGTTGCGCGGCAGGCCGTAGAAGTCGGGGCCGTGGAAGCTCGCGAAGCCTTCCAGCTTGTCGAGCGCACCGGCGTTGTCGAAGGCCTCGGCGTAGAGCTCGATCGCGGTCAGCGCGGTGTAGCAGCCGGCGCAGCCCAGCGCATGCTCCTTGAGCGCGGCCGGGTGGGGGGCGCTGTCGGTGCCGAGGAAGAAGCGGTCGCTGCCGCTGGTGGCGGCCTCGACCAGCGCCACGCGATGGGTCTCGCGCTTGAGCACCGGCAGGCAGTAGTAGTGCGGCCGGATGCCGCCGGTGAAGATCGCGTTGCGGTTGTAGAGCAGGTGGTGCGCCGTGATCGTGGCGGCGGTGAAGCGATTCGCATCGCGCACGTAGTGGGCGCCCTCCTTCGTCGTCAGGTGCTCGAACACCACCTTGAGTTCGGGGAAATCGCGCCTGAGCGGGATCATCACGCGGTCGATGAAGACCGCCTCGCGGTCGAACAGGTCGACCGCCGGGTCGGTCACCTCGCCATGCACCAGCAGCAGGAGGCCGTGCTTCTGCATCGCCTCGAGGGTGGCGTAGGTCTTCTTGATGTCGGTCACGCCGGCATCGCTGTTGGTGGTGGCGCCGGCGGGGTAGAGCTTGAGGGCGCGGACGCCGGCCGCGGCGGCGCGCTCGATCTCGTCGGGCGGCAGCTTGTCGGTCAGGTAGAGCGACATCACGGGCTGGAAAGCGGAGCCGGCGGGCAGCGCCTCGAGGATGCGGGTGCGGTAGTCGAGCGCCTGCTGCGCGGTGGTCACGGGCGGGCGCAGGTTGGGCATGATCAGCGCGCGGCCGAACTGGCGGGCCGAATGCGGCAGCACGGCTTCGAGCGCGGCGCCGTCGCGCACATGCAGGTGCCAGTCGTCGGGGCGGGTGATCGTGAGGGTGTCGGCGGGGGTGGTCATGGGGCCGATTGTCCCATCGCGCAGCGTCAGTCCCGCTGTTGGGCGAGGGCCAGGTCGGCAAGCCAGCGCGCCCATGCGTCGGCCCGCTGGTCGTCGGGCAGCCGCAGCAGCGCAGAGGGATGCAGCGTCACGAAGACCGGCAGGCCGTCGCTGCGCTCCCGGAGCCAGATCCCGCGCTCGGACTGCACGGCCACCGGCCGGCCGAGCAGGGCCCGTGCCGCGGTGGCACCCAGCGCGACCAGAGCGCGCGGGCGCACCAGCGCGATCTCGTGGGCCAGCCATCCCGCGCAGGCCTCGGCCTCGCGCTGGGCCGCCGTCTTGTGGATGCGGCGCTTGCCGCGCAGCTCGTACTTGAAGTGCTTGACCGCGTTGGCCAGGTAGACCGCATCGCGCGGCCAGCCCAGGTGTGCCATGGCCTGGTCGAGCAACTGCCCGGCGGGGCCCACGAAGGGCCGGCCCTCCAGGTCCTCGAGGTCGCCGGGCTGTTCGCCGACCAGCATGTGCGCCGGCTGCGGCGGCCCTTCGCCGCAGACCGCCTGCGTCGCCAGGGCACCGATCGGGCAGGCCCGGCAGGCATTGGCGGCAAGGCGCAGTTCGTCGAGCGACTGTGGCACGGCGCCTTCCGCCGGCATCGGATGCAGCGGGATCGGCGCCCGGATGCGGCGGGCCGGCGTCGGCGGCGCTTCGATCATGGCGCGGCTGCGCTCGCCGGCCGCTGCCGACAGCGGCTCGATCAGCGCCGCCTCGGGCAGGTTGTGCCAGTAGCGACGCGGCATCTCGCGCCGCATCATCGCCAGCTTGAGTCGCGCCGGGTTGAAGATGTGGGCGTAGTAGGTCAGCCAGAGCTGCTCGCCGGCATCGGGCGGCGGCTTCTCGCGGCGGTCGGCACCCGGGCCGAAACGCAGATCGGCGCCATCCCATTCGACGCAGCGCTCGGGCGTCAGGATGGCCCAGCGCATCTGGGCGAAGCGGCGCATGAAGAAGGGCGCATTGGCTTCGACGATGTGGTGCTCGGGCTCGAACCAGGCGACATGGCGCTCGCCGTCGACGCGGGTGAAGCGCACGAAGGCGCGCATCTTGTGGATGTCCCGGCGGACCTCTCGGGCCAGTTGCTGCGCCCGCAGCAGATCGGGGTCGAGCGGATCGTGCCGCATGGCCGGCTCGCGCAGCAGCCGCCAGAGCAGGCGGTAGAGCAGTGCGAAGCGCTGGGGTTCGCTGTGCAGCAGGGCCTCGTCGCAGAGCGCCGCGAAGCCTGCGGGCACATGCACCACGGCCGGCGCTCCTGGCGCATGGCCGGGCTCGCCGGGCGCTTCGTCGCCCCACAGCGAGGCCGTGGCGCCGCGCGGCGTGTCGTCGTCCGACCAGTCGACCTCCGAGGGCTCGGCACCCTGCCCGAGCAGCCGCCTCGCTTCGCGCCGGAAGCCCTCGCGGTCGGCCGCGCCGTCGAGGCGCACGCTGTGGCGCGCCATCAGAAAAGCGGTGCCTGCTGCTGCCGCGCCTGGCGCGCGCGGGCCTCGTGCACCGCGCGCGGCCGCGCCGCGGGCCGGTGGCCGTCGACCTGCACGAAGGGCAGCACCTTGCGCGCCGGCAGGTGCAGCCGCTGCAGGTCCTCGGCCCGCAGGCGCCGCACGCGCCGGGCTTGCAGCAGGCTCGCGACCGCCTTGACGCCGAGGCCGGGCACGCGCAGCAGCCATTCGCGGGGGGCCGTGTTGAGGTCGACCGGAAAACGTCCCTCATGCGCCAGCGCCCAGGCGAGCTTGGGATCGACGTCGAGCCGCAGCAGCCCGTCCGGTGCGGCCACGATCTCGTCGTGCGCAAAGCCGTAGAAGCGCATCAGCCAGTCGGCCTGGTAGAGCCGGTGCTCGCGCATCAGCGGCGGCGCCTGCAGCGGCAAGGCGCGCGCCGCATCGGGAATCGGGCTGAAGGCCGAGTAGTACACGCGCTTCAGGCGGTAAGCGCCGTAGAGCGTGGCGCTCGACGCCAGGATGTCGCGGTCGTCGGTGGCGTCGGCGCCGACGATCATCTGCGTGCTCTGGCCAGCCGGCGCAAAGCGGGGCGGCTTCGCGGCTTTCGGCGCCGCGGCCGGCAGCGCGCGGATCGGCAGCACGCGGCGGGCGTCGTCCTCGCGCTCGTCGATGTGCAGCCGCAGCCGCGCCATCGAGCGCCGGATCGCGCCCTCGTCCTTCTCGGGTGCCAGCGCCTTCAACCCGGCGGCCGTCGGCAGTTCGACGTTGATGCTCAGGCGGTCGGCGTAGCGGCCCGCGCGCAGCAACAGCTCGTCGCTGGCATCGGGAATCGTCTTCAGGTGGATGTAGCCGCGGAAGCCGTGGTCCTCGCGCAGGGCGCGGGCCACCTCGACCACCTGCTCCATGGTGTGGTCGGGCGACTTGATGATGCCGCTCGAAAGGAACAGCCCCTCGATGCAGTTGCGGCGGTAGAAGTCGAGCGTCAGCTGCACCACCTCGTCGACGCGGAAACGCGCGCGCGGCACGTTGCTGGAGGCCCGGTTGACGCAGTAGAGGCAGTCGTACTGGCAGTGGTTGGTCAGGAGGATCTTGAGCAGCGAGATGCAGCGGCCGTCAGGCGCGTAGCTGTGGCAGATGCCGGCGCCCTCGGTCGAGCCGATGCCGCGGCCGCCGAGCGAGTCGCGCTTGCTCGTGCCGCTGGACGCGCACGAGGCGTCGTACTTGGCGGCGTCGGCGAGGATGGCGAGTTTCTGCTGGAGGTCCATGGGGGGCCAGATACTGGATGAATAAACAGTATTTTGACCGCGCCGCAAGACCCTCCGGGGCGCGTTGGCATCGGAGCGCAACGAAGCCCGCTACGGCGCGGGCGGGTTCGCCGCAGCGTTGCCGCGCACCCGCTCCAGAATGAAATCGATGAAAGTCCGGATCGCCCGCGTGTGCTGCCGGTTCGGCATGTAGAGCATGTACATCCCGGTGCCGAAGATGCTGAGCCGCCAGTCGTCGAGCGTGGTCAGGACCTCGCCGCGGCGGACGTCGTCCAGCACCACGTAGTCGGGCACCAGCCCGATGCCCAGCCCGGCCAGGATCGCCTGCCGCAGGAACAGGAAGTTCTCCGAGATCAGCGTCGGCTCGAGGATCACCTCGCGCCGCTCCTCGCCCTGGTAGGCCGACACGCGCAGCTGGCGCCCGACCACCGCCGAGGTGACGACCGGCGCACCCTGCAACTGGTCGAGCTGGGTCGGCAGGCCGTTCGCCTCGGCAAAGCCGCGCGAGGCGCAGGCCACGTAGCGCACCGGCCCGAGCTCGCGCGCCACCAGGTTCTGCGGCGGCTCGGGTATCACGCGGATCGCGATGTCGACCTCGTCGCGCAGCAGGTCCTCGATCCGGTTCTCGAACAGCACGTCGAGCACGATGCCCGGGTACATGCGCTTGAAATCGATCAGCCAGCCCGACATCACGAGCTGGCCGTAGCCGCTCGGCACGCTCAGGCGCACCCGGCCCTGCAGGCTCTGTCCCAGCGTGGTCACCGATTCCCTGGCCGCCAGCAGCTCGCCCTGGATCGCCAGGCCATGCTGGTACAGGCGCAGGCCGATCTCGGTCGGCTCGGCCCGCCGCGTGGTGCGGCGCACCAGCTGGGCGCCGACCGAGCGCTCGAGCTGGTTCAGGTGGTAGCTGACGTTGGCCCGGCTCATCTTGAGCCGGCGCGCGGCTGCGCTCAGGTTGCCGGCATCGAGGATCTCGACCAGAAGGGTCAGCGATTGCAGGTCCATGGCCACCATTGTGTCAAAAATCCTTTGACAGTCTGTCAATGGTCAATGCAATTGTCAAAGGCCGGAGCCGGGTCAAGAATGCTGGGTTCATTCCGGACCCATCGCCCCGTCAAGCAATCGGAGACACACCATGGCCCAGACCCCCGCAACTTCCGCCTCCCCCGTGAGCTTCACGCGCCAAGCCGACGTGCTGGTCGTGACCATCGACAACCCGCCGGTCAACGCCCTGGGCGTCGACGTCCGGCGCGGCCTGGCCGCCGCGATCGCCGCGGCCGAGGCCGACAGCGAGGCCAAGGTCGTGCTGATCGTCGGTGCCGGACGCAATTTCATCGCCGGCGCCGACATCCGCGAGTTCGGCCAGACCCCGCAGCCGCCGTTGCTGCCCGAGGTCTGCGCCGCGATCGAGAACTGCAGCAAGCCTGTGGTGGCCGCGATCCAGGGCGCGGCCCTGGGCGGCGGGCTCGAGATCGCGCTGTCCGCCCACTATCGCCTGGCCGTGCCCTCGGCCAAGCTGGGCCTGCCGGAAGTCGCTCTGGGCCTGCTGCCGGGCTCGGGCGGCACGCAGCGCGCACCGCGCCTGATCGGCGCCAAGGCCGCGCTCGAACTGATCTTGAGCGGCCGCCACGCCGGCGCCAAGGAAGCGCTCGCGCTAGGACTGGTCGATCGCCTCGGCGAAGGCAGCGAGGCCCTGCCCGAAGGCCTGGCCTATGCCCGTGAACTGATCGCCGCCAAGGCGCCGGTGCGCCGCACGCGCGACGCCCAGGCGCTGGCCGACGCCGAAGCCAGCCGCGCCGCGCTCGAAGCCGCGCGCGCCGACACCGCGAAGAAGAGCCGCGGCCTGTTCTCGCCGATGAAGATCATCGAAGCCGTCGAGGCCGCGCTCACCAAGCCCTTCGACGAAGGCATGGCGCTCGAGCGCAAGCTGTTCCTGGAGTGCATCGACAGCCCGCAGCGGGCCGGCCTGATCCACGCCTTCTTCGCCGAGCGCGAAGTGCTCAAGGCGCCCGAGACCAAGGCCGCCAAGCCGCGCGCCCTCGAATCGGCCGGCATCATCGGCGGCGGCACCATGGGCGCCGGCATCGCGGTGGCGATGCTCGACGCCGGCATGCCGGTCACGATGATCGAGCGCGACGATGTGCAACTCGCGCGCGGCCGCGCCAACGTCGAGAAGGTCTACGATGGCCTGGTCAAGAAGGGCCGCATGACGCCCGAGGCCAAGGACGCCGTGATGGCGCGCTTCTCGGGCTCGACCTCCTACGATGCGCTGGCCAAGGCCGACATCGTGGTCGAGGCGGTGTTCGAGGACATGGCGGTCAAGAAGGCGGTGTTCGCCGAACTCGACCGCGTCTGCAAGCCCGGCGCGGTGCTGGCCACCAACACCTCCTACCTCGACATCGACGAGATCGCGGCCAGCATCTCGCGCCCCGGCGACGTGGTCGGCCTGCACTTCTTCTCGCCGGCCAACATCATGAAGCTGCTCGAGATCGTGGTGCCGGCCAAGGTCAGTGCCGACGTGGTCGCGACCGGCTTCGAGCTGGCGAAGAAACTCAAGAAGGTGCCGGTGCGCGCCGGCGTCTGCGACGGCTTCATCGGCAACCGCATCCTGGCCGTGTACCGCCAGGCGGCCGACCACATGATGGAAGACGGTGCCTCGCCGTACGAGATCGACGCGGCGGTGCGCAACTTCGGCTACCCGATGGGCCCGTTCCAGGTCTCGGACCTGGCCGGCGGCGACATCGGCTGGGCCACGCGCAAGCGCAAGGCCGCCACGCGCGACCCCAAGGCGCGCTACGTGCAGGTGGCCGACCGCATCTGCGAACGCGGCTGGTTCGGCCAGAAGACCCAGCGCGGCTACTACCTCTACCCCGAAGGCGCGCGCACCGGCCAGCCCGACCCCGAAGTGCTCGCCATCATCGATGCCGAGCGCCAGCGCGCCGGCATCACGCCGCGCAGCTTCAGCGAGGACGAGATCATGCGCCGCTACATGGCGGCCATGATCAACGAGGGCGCCAATGTCGTGCACCAGCGCATCGCGCTCAGGCCGCTCGACGTCGATGTGACCTTCCTGTACGGCTATGGCTTCCCGCGCTTTCGCGGCGGCCCGATGAAGTACGCCGACATGGTGGGCCTGCCGAAGGTGCTGGCCGACATCCAGGAATTCGCCAAGCAGGACCCGGTGTTCTGGAAGCCCTCGCCGCTGCTGGTGGAGCTGGTGGAGCGCGGCGCTGATTTCGCCAGCCTCAACAAAGACTGAGACCCTGCGGGACAGACCCACAAAACCAAGGAGATCACCATGCGCGAAGCCGTCATCGTTTCCACCGCCCGCACCCCGCTCACCAAGGCGCACCGCGGCGAATTCAACATCACGCCGGGCGCCACGCTCGCCGCCTTCGCAGTCAAGGCCGCGGTCGAGCGCTCGGGCCTGGACCCGGCGCTGATCGAGGACGCGATCCTCGGCTGCGGCTACCCCGAAGGCACGACCGGGCGCAACATCGCGCGCCAGGGCATCATCCGCGCCGGCCTGCCGATCTCGATCGCCGGCACCACGGTGAACCGCTTCTGCGCCTCGGGCCTGCAGGCGATCGCGATGGCCGCCGGACGCATCGTGGTCGACGGCGCCCCGGCGATGATCGCGGGCGGCGTCGAGAGCATCTCGCAGATCCGCACCCGCAGCGCCACCGATGCCGGCGACAGCGGCATCGACCCCTGGATCCAGGAGCACAAGCCGGCGCTCTACATGGCGATGATCGAGACCGCCGACATCGTGGCCCAGCGCTACAACATCGGCCGCGAGGCGCAGGACCGCTTCTCGGCCGAGAGCCAGCGCAAGACCGAAGAGGCGCAGCTCGCCGGCCGCTACAAGGAAGAGATCGTGGCCTGCACCACCACGATGGCCGTGACCGACAAGGAGACCAAGGCGGTCACGCATCGTGAAGTGACCGCCACCGAGGACAACTGCAATCGCCGGGGCACCACCTACGAGGCGCTCGCCAAGCTGAAGCCCGTGATGGGCGATGACAAGTTCATCACCGCCGGCAATGCCTCGCAGCTGTCGGACGGCGCCTCTGCCTGCGTGCTGATGGAAGCCAAGGACGCGGAGCGCGCCAACCTCAAGCCGCTGGGCGCCTTCCGCGGCCTCGCCGTGGCCGGCTGCGAGCCCGACGAGATGGGCATCGGCCCGGTGTTCGCCGTGCCCAAGCTGCTGGCGCGCCATGGCCTCAAGGTCGACGACATCGACCTGTGGGAGCTCAACGAGGCCTTCGCCTCGCAATCGATCTACTGCCAGGAGAAGCTCGGCATTCCGTCGGAACGGCTCAACGTCGACGGCGGCGCGATCTCGATCGGCCACCCCTTCGGCATGACCGGCGCACGGCTCGCGGGCCACGTGCTGATCGAGGGCAAACGGCGCGGCGCGAAGTACGCGGTGGTGACGATGTGCATTGCGGGCGGCATGGGCGCGGCCGGGCTTTTCGAGATTTACTGAGACCTTGCGGGACAGACCAAGAAACTGCGCAGCAGTTTTTGCTCTGTCCTCAACTGACTAGAAGGACCCACCATGGACCTGAACTTCACCCCCGAAGAAGAAGCCTTCCGCAGCGAAGTGCGCACCTTCCTGGCCGACAAGCTGCCGGCCCGCCTCTCCGACAAGGTCGCCAGCGGCAAGCATCTGTCGAAGGCCGACATGCAGGAATGGCATGCCATCCTCAACGCCCGCGGCTGGCTCGCCAACCACTGGCCCGAACAGTACGGCGGCCCGGGCTGGACCGCGGTCGAGAAGTTCATCTTCGAGAACGAATGCGCGCTCGCCCATGCGCCGCGCATCGTGCCCTTCGGCGTCAACATGCTCGGCCCGGTGCTGATCAAGTACGGCAACGAGGCGCAGAAGCGCCACTGGCTGCCGCGCATCCTCGACGGCAGCGACTGGTGGTGCCAGGGCTACTCCGAACCCGGCGCGGGCTCCGACCTGGCCTCGGTCAAGACCCAGGCGGTGCGCGGCATCGACGCCCAGGGCGACCACTACATCGTCAACGGCCAGAAGACCTGGACCACGCTCGGCCAGCACGCCGACATGATCTTCTGCCTGGTGCGCACCAACCGCGAAGCCAAGAAGCAGGAAGGCATCAGCTTCCTGCTGATCGACATGAAGTCGCCCGGCGTCGAGGTGCGGCCGATCATCACGCTCGACGGCGAGCACGAGGTCAACGAGGTCTTCTTCTCCGACGTGCGGGTGCCGGCCGAGAACCTGGTCGGCGAGGAAGACAAGGGCTGGACCTGCGCCAAGTACCTGCTGACCTACGAGCGCACCAACATCGCGGGCGTCGGCTTCTCGGTGGCTGCGATGGCGCAGCTCAAGGCGATCGCCGCAAGGCAACGCAAGAGCGGCCGCCCGCTGGCCGAGGATCCGACCTTCGCCGCGCGCATGGCCAAGGTCGAGATCGACCTCGAGAACATGAAGACCACCAACCTGCGCGTGATCGCGGCGGTGGCCGGCGGCGGCGTGCCGGGGGCCGAGAGCTCGATGCTGAAGATCCGCGGCACCGAGATCCGGCAGGAGATCTCGTCGCTGGCGCGGCGCGCGATGGGCGCGCAGGCGCGGCCCTTCGTGGCCGAGGCGCTCGAGGACGGCTTCGACGGCAATCCGTTCGGCCCCGAGTATTCGGCCGCCGCGGCGGCGCGCTATTTCAACAACCGCAAGCTGTCGATCTTCGGCGGCTCCAATGAAATCCAGAAGAACATCATCTCCAAGATGATCCTGGGGCTCTGAAGGCAACGCCATGAATTTCGAACACAGCGAAGACCGGCGCATGCTCGCCGACAGCCTGAACCGCTTCATCGCGGAACAGTACGCCTTCGACACGCGCGACCGCATCGCGAAATCGCCCGAAGGCTTCAGCGCCGATATCTGGCGCCAGTTCGCCGAGCTCGGCGTGATCGGCGCGCTGTTCGGCGAGGCCGACGGCGGCTTCGGTGGCGGCGGCTTCGACATCGCGGTGGTCTTCGAGGCGCTGGGCCGCGGCCTGGTGGTCGAGCCGCTGCTGGGCGCCGTGATGGCCGGCGAGGCGATCTCCGCCGCGGGCAGCGAAACGCAGAAGGCGCTGCTGGCCGAGATCATCGGCGGCACCACGATCGCGACGCTGGCCCACGACGAAGCCGGCAGCCACTACGAACTCGCGCGCGTCGAGACGCGTGCCGCGCGAAGCGCTGACGGCTGGGTGCTCGACGGCGCCAAGGTGGTGGTGCAGCAGGGCGCGCAGGCCGACCTGTTCGTGGTCTCGGCGCGCACCGCGGGTGCGGTCGACGACGAAGCCGGCATCTCGCTGTTCCTGGTGCCGGCGAAGACCGCCGGCCTGGCGGTGCGCGACTGCCCCGCGATCGATGGCGGCCGCGTGGCCGAGCTCCGCTTCGACAAGCTCGCGCTCGGCGCCGATGCACTGCTCGGCACCGAAGGGCAAGCCCACGCAACGCTGGAGCGCGCCATCGGCCGCGGCGTGCTCGCCCTGTGCGCCGAGGCGCTCGGCGCCATGGAAGCGGCCAAGACCGAAACGCTCGAGTACCTGCGCACGCGCAAGCAGTTCGGCGTGCTGATCGGCAGCTTCCAGGCGCTGCAGCACCGCATGGCCGACCTGCTGCTCGAGATCGAGCAGGCCCGCTCGGCGGTCATCAACGCGGCAGCGGCCATCGACGCCGATCGCGTGACGCGCGAGCGCGCGCTGTCGGCGGCCAAGTTCAGCATCGGCCGCATCGGTGCGCTGGTCGCCGAAGAGAGCATCCAGCTGCACGGCGGCATCGGCATGACCTGGGAACTGCCACTGGCCCACTACGCCAAGCGCCTGGTCATGATCGACCACCAGCTCGGCGACGAGGACCACCATTTGCAGCGCTACATCGCGCTCGGCAAGGAGGTCCACTGATGAACGGCGCGCTGCCGCTCGCGGGCGTCCGCGTGCTCGACCTCTCGCGCATCCTGGCCGGTCCCTGGTGCGGCATGGTGCTGGCCGATTTCGGCGCCGAGGTGATCAAGGTCGAGCACCCGGTGCGCGGCGACGACACGCGCGACTGGGGCCTGCGCGTCGGCAACACCGAGACCGCCTACTTCAACAGCGTCAACCGCAACAAGCGCTCGGTCGCGATCGACCTGCAGACCGCCGAAGGCCAGGAGATCGTGCGCGAGCTGGTCAAGAAGTGCGACGTGCTGATCCAGAACTTCAAGTTCGGCGGCATCGACAAGCTCGGCCTGGGCTACGAGGCCCTGCGCGAGATCAACCCGGGGCTGGTCTATTGCTCGATCTCGGGCTACGACCGCACCGGCCCCGAAGCCGCGCGCCCCGGCTACGACCTGGTGGTGCAGGGCGAGGCCGGCCTGATGGCGATCAACGGCGAAGCCGACCAGCCGCCGCTCAAGTTCGGTGTCGCCGCGGTCGATTTGTTCACCGGCATGTACTCGGCGCAAGCCATTCTCGCGGCCCTGTTCGAACGCCAGAAGACCGGCCGTGGCCGCCACGTCGAGATGGCGCTGTTCGACTGCGGCCTGATGATCACGGCCTACTACGGCCTCGAGGCGCTGCTGCTGGGCGAAGACCCGCCGCGCTACGGCAATGCGCATCCGTCGATCGTGCCCTACGGCGTGTTCGACGCCGAAGACGGCCCGCTGGTGATCACGGTCGGCAACAACAGCCAGTTCGCGCGCTTCTGCACCGACGTGATCGAGCGGCCCGACCTCGCGGCCGACGAGCGCTTCAAGACCAACATCCTGCGTTCCGCCAACCGCGCGCTGCTGATGCCCGAGATCAACCGCGAACTCGGCAAGCGCAAGCGCCGTGCGCTGCTCGAGCAGCTGACCCGCTCGGGCATCCCGTGCGGCGAAGTGCTCGGTCTGCTCGAGGCGCTGCAATCGAAGCGCGCCACCGAGGCCGGCCTCGTGACCACGCAGCCGCATCCGGTGGCCGGCACGGTCAACGTGCTGGCCCCGCCCTACCGCTTCGACGGCGAGCGGCTGCCGGTGCGCAATGCGCCGCCCCAGCTCGGCGAAGGCACGCACGAGGTGCTGCAGTCGCTGCTCGGCCTGTCCGACGAAAAGCTCTCGCAACTGAAATCCAACGGCGTCCTCTGACGCCACTGAACCGTACCCAATGTCCTTTCGCATTCCCGTTTCCGTTCGCAATCCGGCGCGCCGCGCCCTGCTCGCCCTGGCACTGCCGCTTCTCGCCGGCGGCGCCTTCGCCCAGGCTTTTCCAACCAAGCCGATCACCATCATCGTGCCCTTCCCGGCCGGCGGCCCGACCGACGTCGCGACCCGCATCATCGGCCAGAAGATGGCGCAAGGGCTCAAGCAGCCGGTGCTGATCGACAACCGCGGCGGCGCCTCCGGCACCATCGGCGCGGCGATCGCGGCCAAGGCGGCGCCGGACGGCTACACGCTGGTGATGCTGGCCACGCCGACCCTGCTGGCCGGCCACCTCTACGGCCCGACCAGCTACGACATCTTCAAGAACTTCACGCCGGTCGGCACCACCTACGACCTGCCGATCGTGATGGTCGTGAACCCCAAGGCGCTGCCCGAGGTCACCGGCCTGCAGCAGCTGATCGCCAAGGCCCGTGCCGACGGCGGCAAGTTCAACTACACCACCGCGGGCGCCGGCAGCTTCGGCCACCTGACGACCGAGAGCCTCAAGAACGTGGGCAAGTTCGAGATGCAGCACGTGCCCTACCGCGGCAGCGCGCCGGCCGTGACCGACCTGATCGGCGGCCAGGTGCCGATGATGTTCTCGGACCTGATCGCGGTGCTGCCCCACATCCGCTCGGGCACGCTGCGCGCCATCGCGGTCGGCTCGTCCAAGCGGCTGAGCCTGCTGCCCGATGTCAAGACGGTCGCCGAACAGGGCTTCCCCGGTTTCGATGCCACCTCGTGGGGCGGCATGCTGGCGCCGGCCGGCACGACCAAGGACGTGATCGCACGCCTGAACACCGAACTGAAGAAGGCGCTGGCCGACAAGGAAGTGCAAGCCAAGCTCGAAGGCGTCGGCACCTTCGCGGCCTTCCAGACGCCCGAGCAGATGACGGCCCGCATGCGCCAGGACTACGAGCGCTGGGGCAAGGTGATCCGCGACAACAACATCAAGAACCAATAGCCGGCGATTTGCGCCGCGGCCCGCGCGGCGCATGATCGGGCGACGACATTTGCAGGAGACAGGACCATGAGCGCAGCGCCCTTCAGCGCATCGTTTCCGATTCGCAGCCTCGACGACATCCGAAAGCTCGAGGCCGCGCCGCTGGCCGAAGCGCTCACGGTGCGCAGCACCTACGAGATCTTCCGCAATTCCGGCGCCGCCTTCGGCGACAAGACCGCGCTGACCTTCCTGCGCACCGGCGACCCGGCCGACGCGCCGATCCGCTGGTCCTATGCGCAGCTGCTGGCCGGCATCCACCAGACCGCGAACCTGCTGCACCGGCTCGGCGTCGGCCCGGACGACGCGGTGGCGGTGCTGCTCCCGGGCTGCCTCGACTACCACCTGGCGCTCTGGGGCGGCGAGGCGGCCGGCATCGTCCAGCCGCTCAATCCGCTGCTGACCGACGAGAAGCTGGTGGCCCTGATGACCGCGGGCCGGGCCAAGGTGCTGATCGCCTACGGTTCGGACGCCGAGTCGGGCATGTGGTCGAAGGCGATGCGCCTGCGCGGCCAGGTGCCCACCTTGACCACGGTGCTGCGGGTGGCGCCGCACGACGAGGCGCCCGGCAGCGCCGGCGACCTGCCCGATGGCGTGGCCGATTTCGGCGCCTTGCGTGCCGCCGAGCCCGACGACCGGCTGGCCAGCGGCCGCGACATCGCGCCGGGCGACATCGCCGCCTACTTCCACACCGGCGGCACGACCGGTGCGCCCAAGCTCGCGCGCCACAGCCATGGCGCGCAGGTGTTCACGGCCTGGGCCAGCGTCAACATGACCGGCCAGGGCCCGAACGACGCGTCGATCAATGGCTACCCGCTGTTCCACGTCGCCGGCGTGTTGCCGGCTTCGCTGGCCTCTCTGTCGGCGGGCGTCGAAGTCATCATCCCGACCACCGCGCTGCTGCGCAACAAGCAGGTGCTGGCGAACTACTGGCGGCTGGTCGAGAAGTACCGGCCGACCTCGCTGTCCGCCGTGCCCACGGTGCTCGCGGCGCTGGCCAACGTGCCGCTGGACGGCGCCGACATCTCGTCGATCAACTACTGCCGCACCGGTGCCGCCGTGCTGGCGCCCGAGCTCGCGGCCCGCTTCGAGCGGCTGTTCGGCCTGCACGTGCACGAGAGCCTCGGCATGACCGAGATGGCGGGCATCTCGACCATCACGCCGCCGGGCGTCGTCGGGCCGGCCGGCTGCGTCGGCTTCCGGCTGCCATATTCGCAGCTGCGCGTCGTGGCCCTGGACGCCGACGGCAACGCCAGCGACCGCGACCTGCCGGCGGGCGAGCAGGGCATGGTGCTGTTCAAGTCGCCCAACCTGTTCTCGGGCTTCGTCGACCCGGCCGACAACGCCAAGGCGTTCACCGCAGACGGCTGGCTCGCCACGGGCGACCTGGGCTGGATCGATGGCGAAGGACGGCTGAACCTCAGCGGCCGCTCCAAGGACCTGATCATCCGCAGCGGCCACAACATCGACCCGAAGGTGATCGAGGACGCGCTCGGCGCCCACCCCGCGGTGCAGCTGTGCGCCGCGGTCGGCGCGCCCGATGCCTACGCCGGCGAGCTGCCGGTGGTGTTCGCGACCCTGAACCCCGGCGCCTCGGCCAGCGAGGCCGAACTGCTCGAGTTCGCCGCCGCGCGGGTCGACGAGGCGCCGGCCAAGCCGCGTTCGGTGATCGTGATCGAGAGCATGCCGATGACCAACGTCGGCAAGATCTACAAGCCCGAGCTGCGCGCGATGGCCGCGCGCAGGGTGGCCGAAGCGATGGTCGGCGAAGCCTGCGCCGCGCTGGGCCTCGACGCCGCGGCGCGGCCACTGGTCGAGGCCGATGGCGACAACGCGCTCAAGGTGCGCATCGATGCCACGGCCGCGGGTGCGCAGGCCGAGCCCTTGCGCCAACAGTTGCAGCAGGCCCTGGGCCGGCTGCCTTTCAAGACGCAGGTCGTCCTGCGATAGCGACCGATCCCTGACAAGTACATGAACCCGGAGACACCCATGACCCACCCCACCACGAGCCGCCGAGCCTGGCTCTGTGCTGCTGCCTCGGCCGCCGCGCTGTGCGGCATCTCGCCGGCCCAGGCGCAGCCAGCCTGGCCCAGCAAGCCGATCAGGATGGTCGTGCCCTTTGCCGCCGGCGGCGCCACCGACGTGCTGGCACGGGTGATCGGCGAGAAGCTGGCGGCCGGCCTGGGCCAACCCGTGATCATCGACAACAAGCCGGGTGCCGCCGGCATCATCGGCACCGACGCGGTCGCCAAGGCGGCGCCGGACGGCTACACCATCGTGCTGTCGCTGAGCAATTCGCTGCTGACCAACCAGTTCCTGTACGAGAAGCTGCCCTACGACACGCAGCGCGACCTCACGCTGGTCTACCAGATCGCGATGGCCCCGCTGGTGCTGGTGGTGCATCCGAGCGTGCCGGTCAAGACCGGCCCCGAGCTGCTCCAGTACGCCAGCGCCCACAAGGGCAAGCTGGCCTACGGCTCGTACGGCGTGGGCGCCTATCCGCACCTGGCCGGCGCCCACATGAGCCTGACGCAGAAGGCCGACATGAACCATGTCGCCTACAAGGGCGAGGCGCCGATGCTGCAGGACCTGATCGGCGGCCAGATCCAGATGGCCTATGCCAGCGCGCTGGTGGCCAAGCCGCACGTCGAGGCCGGCAAGCTCAAGGCCATCGGCGTCACCGGCGAACGCCGGATGAGCACGCTGCCCAACGTGCCGACACTGGCCGAGCAGGGCCTGAAGGACGAGGCCTACCGGGTCACAGGATGGCTGGCGATCGCCGCGCCGGCCAACACGCCAAAGCCGATCGTCCAGCGGCTGGCCGACGAGGTGCGCAAGGCGACGCAGCAGCCCGACGTGCAGGCCAAGGTCGCAGCGATGGGCTTCGAGATCAAGGACAGCTCGCCCGAGGCATTCGCGGCCGCGTACCAGAAGGAGCGCCCGATCTGGGAGCGCCTGATCAAGCAATCGGGCGCCAAGCTCGAGTGAACTCACGTCCAGACTGAAGGAGTGCCAACCATGAAGATTCTTGTTCCCGTCAAGCGGGTCGTCGACTACAACGTCAAGGTGCGCGTGAAGAGCGACGGCACCGGTGTCGACATTGCCAACGTCAAGATGAGCATGAACCCCTTCGACGAGATCGCCGTCGAAGAAGCCGTGCGCCTGAAGGAGAAGGGCGCCGCCACCGAGATCATCGCGGTCTCGTGCGGCGATGCGAAGTGCCAGGAGACCCTGCGCACCGCGATGGCCATCGGTGCCGACCGTGGCATCCTGGTTGAGACCACCGAAGAGCTGCAGCCGCTGGCCGTGGCCAAGCTGCTCAAGGCGCTGGTCGACAAGGAGCAGCCCGGGCTGATCATCCTGGGCAAGCAGGCGATCGACGACGACGCCAACCAGACCGGCCAGATGCTGGCGGCGTTGGCCGATCTGCCGCAGGCGACCTTTGCCTCGAAGGTCGAAGTGGCGGGCGACAAGGTCAACGTGACCCGTGAAGTCGACGGCGGCCTGGAGACCATTTCTCTTTCCGTGCCCGCGGTCATCACCACCGACCTGCGCCTGAACGAGCCGCGCTATGTCACTTTGCCCAACATCATGAAGGCCAAGAAGAAGCAGCTGGACACGTTCAAGCCGGAAGACCTGGGCGTGGACGTCAAGCCGCGCCTGAAGACCTTGAAGGTCAGCGAGCCGCCGAAGCGGGGTGCCGGCATCAAGGTGCCGGATGTGGCGACCCTCGTCGACAAGCTGAAGAACGAAGCGAAGGTAATCTGAAAAGCTTGCGGGACAGACCGCAGCGCGAAGCGCAAGCTCTGTCCCCAACTGATCAGGCCAATTTTTTGGAACAAAAATGACCGTACTTGTTATTGCCGAACACGACCACGCCACGCTCAAGCCGGCGACCCTCAACACCGTCACCGCCGGCATCGCCTGCGCCAGCGGCGATGTCCACGTGCTGGTGGCCGGTGCCAACGCCGCCGAAGCCGGCAAGGCCGCCTCTCAAGTCGCAGGCGTGGCCAAGGTGATCGTCGCCGACAGCCCGTCCCTGGCCGAGAACCTCGCCGAGAACGTCGCCGCCAGGTGCTTGCCATCGCGAAAAACTACAGCCACATCCTGTTCCCTTCGACCGCCAACGGCAAGAACGTCGCCCCGCGGGTGGCCGCGCTGCTGGATGTCGCCCAGATCAGCGACGTCACCAAGGTCGACAGCCCCGACACCTTCGAGCGGCCGATCTATGCGGGCAACGCCATTGCCATCGTGCAGAGCAGCGATGCGATCAAGGTCGTCACCGTGCGCACCACCGGTTTCGATGCGGCAGCGGCCACCGGTGGCAGCGCCGCCGTGGAAACCGTCGCAGGCGTCGCCGACAGCGGCAAGTCCAGCTTCGTGGGCCGCGAAGTCACCAAGAGCGAGCGCCCCGAACTGACCGCCGCCAAGATCATCGTCTCGGGCGGCCGGGCGCTGGGCAGCGCCGAGAAGTTCCAGGAAGTGATGGCGCCGCTGGCCGACAAGCTCAACGCCGGCCTGGGCGCCAGCCGCGCGGCGGTGGACGCGGGCTACGCCCCGAACGACTGGCAGGTCGGCCAGACCGGCAAGATCGTCGCCCCGCAGCTGTACATCGCCTGCGGCATCTCGGGCGCGATCCAGCATCTGGCGGGCATGAAGGACTCCAAGGTGATCGTGGCGATCAACAAGGACGAAGAGGCGCCGATCTTCTCGGTGGCCGACTACGGCCTGGTGGCCGACCTGTTCACGGCCGTGCCCGAATTGGTCAAAGCGCTCTGAGCCGGGGCGGCAGCTAAGGAAACCCCCGATATCGAAATGGTCATGGATCGTTACGATCCCTGGCTGCTTCCCTGTCGAGGTGTACGGACCGCGTCCCGGCGTCCGCCCGGTGACATGACGTGGCCTCACCTTCCTGCTCCCCCCGATGACCTCTCCCACCGAGTCCGGCCCCGTGCTGGACGCCGCCAGCCCCCTCCCCCCTGAAATCGAAGCCGCCGACGAGCCGACCCGCGTTCCGCTCGCGATCGAGGACTGGGCGACCGTGCTCATCATGGGCCTGCTGGCCTGCATCACCTTCGCCAACGTGCTGGTGCGCTACTTCACCGACTCGTCCTTCGCCTGGACCGAGGAGTTCTCGGTCTTCCTGATGATCCTGCTGGCGCTGGTGGCGGGCTCCGCGGCAGTGGCGCGCGACCGCCACATCCGCATCGAGTACTTCGCCGAGAGCGGCAGCATGGCGCGGCGCAAGCGGCTGGCGCAGTTCGGCGCGATCACGGTCGCGCTGCTGTTCCTGCTGATCGGCGCGCTCAGCGTGCGCGTGGTGTGGGACGACTATCGCTTCGAAGAGACCTCGCCCGGCATCGGCGTGCCGCAATGGTGGTATTCGATCTGGCTGCCGATCGTCTCGTTCGCGATCGCGCTGCGGGCGCTGGGCCTGTTCATCCGCCGCGGACGCAAGACCAACTACGGGGATTCGGAGCGATGATCCCCACGCTGCTCTTCGTCGCCTTCGTGGCGATGATGCTGGTCGGCGTGCCGATCGGCGCCGCGCTCGGCCTCGCCGGCGCCGCCTGCATCGCGCTGGCCAACAGCGATGCGCAATGGTTCGGCCTCCTGGCCGTGCCGCAGAACTTCTACGCCGGCCTCGGCAAGTACCCCCTGCTCGCGATCCCGATGTTCGTGCTGGTCGGGTCGATCTTCGACCGCTCGGGCGTGGCGCTGCGCCTGGTCAACTTCGCGATCGCGATCGTCGGCCGCGGCCCCGGCATGCTGCCGCTGGTGGCGATCGTGGTGGCGATGTTCCTCGGCGGCATCTCGGGCTCCGGCCCGGCCAATGCCGCCGCGGTCGGCGCCGTGATGATCACCGCCATGTCGCGCGCCGGCTATCCGGCCGCCTATTCGGCCAGCGTGGTCGGCGCCGCCGCCGCCACCGACATCCTGATCCCGCCCTCGGTCGCCTTCATCGTCTACTCGGTGCTGGTCCCCGGCGCTTCGGTGCCGGCGCTGTTCGCCGCCGGCATGATCCCCGGCATCCTGGCCGGCGTGGCGCTGATCGTCCCGGCCGTCTGGCTGGCCCGCAAGAACAAGATGGGCGCACTCGAATCGAGCCTGCCGCGCCCGCCCTTCTGGCGGAGCTTCCGCGAGGCCACCTGGGGCCTGGCGGCGCCGGTGCTGATCCTGGGCGGCATGCGCGCCGGCCTCTTCACGCCGACCGAGGCGGCGGTGGTGGCGGTTTTCTACGGCCTCTTCGTCGGCATGGCGATCCACCGCACGATCAAGGTCCGCGACCTGTTCGTGATCCTGCGCGAATCGGGCGAGCTGTCGGCCGTGATCCTGCTGGTGGTGTCGCTGGCGGGCATCTTCGCGTACTCGTTGTCGACCCTCGGCGTGATCGATCCGGTCACCCGCGCCATCGTCAATTCGGGGCTCGGCGAGTACGGCGTGCTGTCGCTGCTGATCCTGCTGCTGATCACGGTCGGCATGTTCCTCGACGGCGTCTCGATCTTCCTGATCTTCGTGCCGCTGCTGTGGCCGATCGTGCAGTACTACAAGTGGGACCCGGTGTGGTTCGGCGTCATCCTCACGCTGAAGGTCGCGCTGGGCCAATTCACGCCGCCGCTGGCCGTCAACCTCATGGTCTCCTGCCGCATCGCCAACGTGCGCATGGAAGAGACCGTGCGCTGGGTCGGCTGGATGCTGTTCGCGATGTTCCTCGTGATGGTGGCCGTGATCATCTGGCCCGAACTCGCACTCTGGCTGCCGCGCAAGCTCGGCTACTGACTTTCCGATTCATTCCAAGGAGACTGTCCATGAAATTCCGTCGTTCCCTGCTCGGCCTGCTCGCCGTCGCTGCCACGCTGGGCGGCTTCTCGGTGGCCGCGACCGCCCAGGCCTACAAGGCCGAGTACAAGATGTCGCTGGTGCTGGGTCCGCCGACGCCGTGGGGCGAAGCCGGCCGCATCTGGGCCGACCTGGTCAAGGAGCGCACCCAGGGCCGCATCAACATCAAGCTGTACCCGGGCGTGTCGCTGATCCAGGGCGACCAGACGCGCGAGTTCAGCGCGCTGCGCCAGGGCGTGATCGACATGGCGGTCGGATCGACCATCAACTGGTCGCCGCAGGTCAAGCAGCTCAACCTGTTCTCGATGCCCTTCCTGATGCCCGACTACGCGGCAGTGGACGCGCTGACGCAGGGGCCGGTCGGCAAGGAAATCTTCGCCACGCTCGACAAGGCCGGCGTGGTGCCGCTGGCCTGGGGCGAGAACGGTTTCCGCGAAGTGACCAACTCGAAGAAGCCGATCAAGACGCCCGAAGACCTGAAGGGCATGAAGGTCCGCGTCGTCGGCTCGCCGATCTACTCCGACATGTTCAGCGCCCTGGGCGCCAACCCGACCCAGATGAGCTGGGCCGACGCCCAGCCCGCGCTCGCCAGCGGCGCGGTCGACGGCCAGGAGAATCCGCTGTTCCTGTTCACGGTGCTGAAGATGCACACCGTGGGCCAGAAGTTCGTGACCACCTGGGGCTACGTGTGCGATCCGCTGGTGTTCGTGGTCAACAAGGAAGTCTGGTCTTCGTGGACGCCGGCCGACCAGGCCATCGTGCGCCAGGCCGCGCTCGACGCCGGCAAGCAGGAGATCGCCATTGCCCGCAAGGGCCTGGTCGAGCCCGGCAAGCCGGTGCTCAAGGACATCGCCGGCATGGGCGTGACCGTGACCCAGCTCACGCCCGACGAGCGCGAGGCCTTCGTCAAGGCCACGCGGCCGGTGTACGACAAGTGGAAGAACACCGTCGGCGCCGACCTGGTGGCCAAGGCGGAGAAGGCGGTGGCGGCGCGGTCGAAGTAGGCTGGCCTCGCGGCGTTGGACGAAGCCCCGCACGCGGGGCTTTTTTCATCCTTTTCGCCTGCCTGGCACGCCTATGCTCTTCAAGCCATGCAAGACCGATTTCTCGCCGACGTCCTCCGCAACCGCCACAACCGCGCGATCCTCGAGCGCTGGCCCGCCTTGGCCCTTCCGGACGGCTGGCTGGTCGCCGGCTGCCTGTTCCAGACGGTGTGGAACCTGCAGGCGGGCCGTGCGCCGGAGACGGCCATCAAGGACTACGACCTGTTCTACTTCGATGCCGGCGACACCACGGCGGCGGGTGAGCAGAGCGTGCAGGCGCGGGTCGACGCGGTGCTGGGAGACATCGGCGTCACCGTCGAAGCGTCCAACCAGGCACGCGTCCACCTTTGGTACGAATCGCATTTCGGTCAGCCCTACGCCCCGCTGCACAGTGCGAAAGATGGCATCGATCGCTTCCTGGTGCCGGCCACCTGCGTCGGCATCCGGCCCGCCGAACTCTACGCCCCGAACGGGCTGAAGCTGCTCTACGAGGGGCTGCTGACGATGAACCCGCTGACGCCGCACCGCGAGCTGTTCGAGCGCAAGGCCGCGTCCTACCGCGCACGCTGGCCCTGGCTTCGGATCGGGCCGCTCGGCACCGATCCGCCCGCGCCTAGTGCTGCAGGATCTTGTTCAGGAAATCCTTGGTCCGCGGCTGACGATTCTCGGGGTGGGTGAAGAACTCCTCCTTCGAGCAGTCTTCCAGGATGCGGCCGCCGACGTCGATGAAGATCACGCGGCTCGCCACCTTGCGCGCGAAGCCCATCTCGTGCGTGACCACCATCATGGTCATGCCTTCCTTGGCCAGCGACACCATCACGTCGAGCACCTCGCCGACCATCTCGGGGTCGAGCGCCGAGGTCGGCTCGTCGAACAGCATCACGATCGGGTCCATGGAGAGCGCGCGGGCGATCGCCACCCGCTGCTGCTGGCCGCCCGACAGCTGCCCCGGGAACTTGTCCTTGTGCGCCATCAGGCCCACGCGGTCGAGCATCTTGAGGCCGCGCGTCTTGGCCTCGTCGGCACTGCGGCCCAGCACCTTGATCTGGGCGATCGTGAGGTTCTCGGTCACCGACAGGTGCGGGAACAGCTCGAAGTGCTGGAACACCATGCCGACCTTGGAGCGCAGCTTCGGCAGGTTGGTCTTGGGGTCGTGCAGCGGAATGCCGTTCACCGTGATCTCGCCCTTCTGGAAGGGCTCGAGCGCGTTGACGGTCTTGATCAAGGTGGACTTGCCCGAGCCCGAGGGCCCGCAGACCACCACCACGTCGCCCTTGGAGATGCTGACGGAGCAGTCGTTGAGCACCTGCACCGGGCCATACCACTTGGAAACGTTCTTGATTTCAATCATTTTGTCGGACATCGGTTTGCTCCTTCAGCGGATGATGGCGATCTTCTTGTGCAGCCGCTTCACGAGCCATGAAAGCGAATAGCACAAGACGAAATAGACGACGGCGGCCAGCAGGTAGGCCTCTTCGGGCCGGCCGAAGTTCTTGCCCGCAGTGTCGAAGCCCTTGAACAGGTCGTAGGCGCCGATGGCGTAGACCAGCGAGGTGTCCTGGAACAGGATGATGGTCTGGGTCAGCAGCACCGGCAGCATGTTGCGGAAGGCCTGCGGCAGGATCACCAGCTTCATGTTCTGGCCGTAGGTCATGCCCACTGCCTGCCCCGCGAACACCTGCCCGCGCGGAATCGACTGGATGCCGGCGCGCATGATCTCGCTGAAGTAGGCGGCCTCGAAGGCGACGAAGGTGATGACGGCCGAGTACTCGGGCCCGATCGGCCGGCCGATGATGTTGGGCACCAGCAGGAAGAACCACAGGATCACCATCACCAGCGGGATGCTGCGCATGCCGTTGACGTAGATCGCCGCCGGCATGTCGAGCCACTTCTTGCCCGACAGCCGCATCAGGGCCAGCAAGGTGCCGAAGAAGATGCCGCCGAGCGTGGCGACCACCGTCAGGAACACGCTGAAGTAGAGGCCCTTGAGCAGGAAGCTGCTGACGACGGCCCAGTTGAAGAACGTGAGGTCGAGATTCATGTCAGTGTCCTCCGCCGCCGGTTCCGGCCACGACGAAGCCCGGCACCCGGACCCTCTTCTCGACCCAGGCCATGATGCGGTTGATGACCATCGCCGAGATCACGTAGAGCACGGTCACGGCCATGTACATCTCGGTCACGCGCGAGGTCTCTTCGCCGGCCTGCATCGCGAACTGGATCATTTCGGGAATCGACACCGCGAACGCGACCGACGAATTCTTGAAGATGTTCATCGACTCGCTGGTGAGCGGCGGGATGATGATGCGGTAGGCCATCGGCAGGATGACGTAGCGGTAGTACTGCGGCGTCGTGAAGCCCACCGCCATGCCGGCGTAGCGCTGGCCCTTGGGCAGGGCCTGGATGCCGGAGCGCAGTTGCTCGGCGATCCGGGCCGAGGTGAAGAAGCCGAGCGCGAAGACCACCAGGATGAAGGGCGGCAGGCCGGACATGACCGGGAACATCTTGGGCACGACGTGGTACCACAGGAAGATCTGGACCAGCAGCGGCACGTTTCGGAACAGCTCGACCCAGGCATTGCCGAAGCGCACCAGCCACGGGCTGTCGGGCAGCGTGCGGATCACGCCGACCAGCGAGCCGAGCACCAGCGCCACGACCAGCGAGCACAAGGACACCGACACCGTCCAGCCCCAGGCCGACACCAGCCACTGCCAGTAGGTCGGTATCTTGCCGCCCGGATCTTCCAGGAAGACCTGCCAATCCCATTTTCCCATTTGAACTCCTCGATGATTGTTGGAGGCCTCTCACAAAACAAACGCCCGCCGGAAAAGGCGGGCGTTCGTTCACGCATCAGCCCGCGTGCTTACTTCTTGACGTAGTCTTCCATCGGCTTGTTGTTGGGGTTGGCCCAAGCAGCCTTGGTGGCTTCCGACAGCGGCAGGCCGACCTTGGTGTTGGTCGGCGGGATCGGCTGCATGAACCACTTGTCGTACAGCTTGGCCAGCGAGCCGTCGGCGATCTGGCGCTTGATGCTGTCGTCGACCGCCTTCAGGAAGGCCGGGTCGTCCTTGCGCAGCATGCAGGCGATCGGCTCGACCGACAGCGCATCGCCGACGATCTTGAAGTCGGCCGGGGCCTTCGACTTGGCGATGTTGCCGGCCAGGATCTGGCCGTCCATCACGAACGCATCGGCGCGGCCCGATTCGAGCAGCAGGAAGCTGTCGGCGTGGTCCTTGCCCATGACTTCCTTGAAGTCGATGCCCTGGGCGCGCTCGTTCTTGCGCAGGGTCTGCACCGAGGTCGTGCCGGTGGTCGTGACCACGTTCTTGCCGTTGAGGTCCTTGATCGAGTTGATGCCCGAATTGGCCTTGACCGCGATGCGCACTTCCTCGACGTAGGTGGTGATGGCGAAGGCGACGTCCTTCTGGCGCGTGGCGTTGTTGGTGGTCGAGCCGCATTCGAGGTCGACGGTGCCGTTCTGCACCAGCGGCACGCGGTTCTGCGAGGTCACCAGCTGGCGCTTGATGTCGAGCTTGGGCAGGCCCAGCTGCTTCTGGATGTCGGCCAGGATGCGCTCGGACATCTCGGTGTGGAAGCCGACGTACTTGCCGTCGCCGATGGTGTAGGCCAGCGCGCCGGACGAGTCGCGCACGCCCATCGTCACGGCACCCGTGGACTTGATCTTGGCCAGCGTGTCGTTGGCCTGGGCGAAGGCTCCTCCTGCGGCGAGCACCATCACGGCCAACGCCAATACCTGCTTCTTCATACTTGACTCCTGAGACTGAGAGAAAGACTCGAAATTCTAGACGCCCGCATTCTGCGCCATACCCGGACCAACCCGGTGCGAGATGCACCTTGCGAGGGCGCACCGATTCGCGAACAACTACTTCAAAGCAGCCTTTGTGCCCGAAAAAAACGTGAGGCGGACTTTAGTCACAGTTATCGCCGGCGCCCAATGCCGAATGCGGCGGTCGGCATGTCGGCGCGTCATAGTTTGTGCGGTGCACAAATCGACGGCGTCAGCCTGAACCCTGGGCCTGCACCAGGTAAGCCCACAGCGAATCGGCGGCTCCCTTGCCGACGCGCCCGGCGCTCTTCGAGGCCGTGGTGCCAGGACGCTCGCGATAGGCCCGGATTTCCATCGTGGCGTCGAGGCGATCGATCTCCGGCGGCAGGGCGCTGACCAGGGTGCGGGCGCGGACCTCCTTGCGCACCGCGCTCTCCGGCAGGAAGGCGATGCCGTGGCCTTCGAGCGCCATCACCTTGAGGCCCTCGGCCATGTCGGTCTCGTAGACCCGGTCGAGATGGATCGCGGTGCCGGACGCCTTGAGCAGCTGATCGACGACCCGCCCGAGGTAGGCGCCCGGGGCGTAGCCGAGGTAGGGCAAGGGCTGGCCGGGGCGCCCGGGCAGGCGGTAGCGCGGCGCCCCGTCGGCATCGGGCTTGACCCACGGCGCGACCACCTCCTCGCCCAGGCTCACCATCTCGTAGCGGTTGGCGTCGAGCGGCAGCGGCTGGGAGGGATGGTGGTAGGCGATCAGCACGTCGCAGCTGCCTTCGACCAGGCGCAGCACCGCGTCGTGCACGTTCAGCGCGATCAGCCGGCTCTTCATCGGCCCGAACTGCTCGCGCAGGCTGGTGATCCAGGCCGGGAAGAAAGTGAAGGCGAGCGTGTGCGGGATCGCGAACTCGATCACGTCCTGCGCCACCGCCGAGTGCCCGCGCAGCATGGCGCGCGTGCTCTGCAGCGCCTGCAGCATCTCGATCGCCTGGCCGTAGAGGGTCTGGCCGGCCGGCGTCAGGCGGGTGGGGTAGGAGCTGCGGTCGACCAGGTCGGTGCCGGCCCAGCCCTCCAGGGCCTGGATGCGGCGCGAGAAGGCCGGCTGCGTCACGTGGCGCAGCTGGGCCGAACGGCTGAAGCTGCGGGTCTCGGCCAGGCTGACGAAGTCTTCGAGCCACTTGGTTTCCATCCGGCGATTATGCGAGGCTGCGACATACTGGTGAACCGCCACCGATCCCGCGATCGCCATGAACGCCTCCGACCTTCTCGCCCTCGATGCCACCCGCCTGTCGCAGCTGATCGCCCGGCGCGAGCTGTCCTGCCGCGAGCTGATGGGCGCCACGCTGGCGCGCATCGAGGCCCTCAACCCGCGCTTCAACGCCATCGTCTCGCTGCGCGACCCGCAGCAGCTGCTCGACGAGGCCGGCGAGCGCGACGCGCAGCTCGCACGCGGCGAGCGCCTCGGCTGGATGCACGGCTTTCCATTGGCGGTCAAGGACCTGAGCCATGCGGCCGGTCTCCCGACCTCGATGGGATCGCCGATCGCGCCGCGGACGCCGGCGCGCAGCGACAGCCTTCATGTGGCCCGCATGCGCAGCGCCGGCGCGATCGTCATCGGCAAGACCAACACGCCCGAGTTCGGGCTCGGCTCGCACACCTACAACACGGTCTTCGGCACCACGCTCAATGCCTACGATCCGGCGCTCAGCGCCGGCGGCAGCAGCGGCGGGGCCGCGGTGGCGCTGGCCCTCGGCATGCTGCCGGTCGCCGACGGCAGCGACATGGGCGGCTCGCTGCGCAACCCTGCCGCCTTCAACAACGTGATCGGTTTCAGGCCATCGCGCGGCCGGGTGCCGGGTGCGCCCGAAGACGATCTGTTCCTGCAGCAGCTCGGCACCGAGGGACCGATGGCGCGCACCGTCGAGGACGCCGCGCGCCTGCTGGCGGTGCAGGCGGGCTTCGATCCCCGGCTGCCGCTGTCGCTGGAAGGCGCCCTGCCCTCGCCCGATGCGCTGCGGCTCGATGGCGAGACCCGGGGCCTGCGCATCGGCTGGCTCGGCAGCATCTGGCCCGAGCTGCCGCTGGCGCCCGGCGTTCGCGAACTCTGCGAAAGCGCGCTGCAGACCTTCCGCGACCTCGGCTGCGAGGTCGAGCCGCACCAGCTCGACGTGCCGCGCGAGCAGAACTGGACCGCCTGGCTGCGGCTGCGCCAGCTGCTGGTCGGCGGCAAGCTGGGCGCCGCGCATGCCGACCCGGCGCTGCGCGGCAAGCTCAAGCCCGAGGCGCGCTGGGAGATCGAGCAGAGCCAGCTGCTCGACGCCGCGGCGCTGTACCAGGCATCGGTCTACCGTTCCAACGTCTACCGAGCGTTCCTGCGGGCCTTCGAGCGTTTCGACTTCGTGGTGGCGCCGACGGCCCAGGTTTTCCCCTTCGACGCCACGCTGGCCTGGCCGACGTCGGTCGGCGGCGTGGAGAGCGACACCTACCACCGCTGGATGGAAATCGTCACGCCCTTCACGCTGGCTGGCCTGCCGACGCTCAATGTGCGCGCGGGATTCAACGGCGAGGGGCTGCCGATGGGGCTGCAGATCGCGGGGCCGGTGCATGCGGACATGGCGGTGCTGCGGCTGGGGCATGCGCATGACCTGGCTTGTGGGTGGGGGAGTCTGCAGCCTTCCGCGATTGGTTGAGGAGTCCGTTTGTCTCTCGAGGGGCGCCCGGCAAGCGGTGCGGGCCAGTCGACCCCACTGCGCCGGCCCTTCGGGCTGCCTTGCGCTGCTCGCCTTTCGCGGGGTCTCGCTCAAACTCGCTCCGCTGCGCTCCACTCAAACAGTCGCGAGCCCTTATCCGCGAAAGGCTGCGCTGCTCAGCGGCGCAGAGGGGATCGCCCGTCCCGCACCGCATGCCGGGCTCAGGGGGCGTGCAAGCGATCTCGACGTCTCCAACGTCGATGCAACCCCAACGTCTCAGCGGTGGCGGGCGGTATGCCCTGGGCCGGCCGTTGAGGCACCACCGAGCAGCGCAGCGGTGCGCGGAAAAAGGGCCGCGCGTGTTTGAGTGGAGCGCAGCGGAGCGAGTTTGCGCGGACCCCGCCTGTCGCGAGCAGCGCAGGGAAGCCCGAAGGGCCGGTGACGTCGGCCGGCCCAGGGCATACCGCTCGCCATCGCCGCCCACGCCACGTAACCCCTCAAATAGCCGACACCACCCCTCGCCCCGAAAAATGCCCCTCGGCATTCGCCAGGAACCGATCGACCGAGGCCTGCGTCGCCTCCGGCGACCACCCCGCCATGTGCGGCGTCAGCAGCACGTTGTCGAGCCCGACCAGAGGCGCGGGCGGCAGCGGCTCGCTCTCATAGACGTCGAGCCCAGCGCCTGCGAGACGGCCTTCGCGCAGCGCCGCAGCGAGCGCCTCTGTGTCGACCACGCTGCCGCGCGAGATGTTGACCAGGAAGGCCCGCGGCCCCAGCGCATCGAGGACGGCGGCATTCACCAGGTGCCGCGTGCACGCGCCGCCCGGTGTCGCGACCACCAGGATGTCGGCCCATTCGGCCAGCGCCTGCACGCTGTCGAAGTAGCGGTGGGCAACGCCCTCGCGCGGCTTGCGGTTGTGATAGCCGATCGCCATGTCGAAGCCCTCGGCCCGCCTGGCGATCTTCTGGCCGATGGTGCCCAGCCCGACGATGCCCAAGCGCTTGCCGGAGACGTTGGGCGGATGCGGAATCGTCTCGCGCCGCACCCCTTCGCGGCACAGCCGGTCGAGCTTGCGGATGTGGCGCATGGCGCCGATCAGCAGGCCGAAGGCATGGTCGGCCACGCAGTCGTCGTTGGTGCCTGCCCCGTTCGCGAGCGCGATGCCGCGCGCACGCGCCGCCTCCAGCGCGACGCCCTCGTAGCCGGCCCCCATGCAGCACACCAGTTCCAGCTTCGGCATGGCGGCGATCTCCGCGGCCGTCAGGCCGATCGTGCCGATCGTCAGCACCGCGCGGAAGCGCCCGCCCTGGGCGGCGATCAGCTCATCGCGTTGGGCCTGCGTCGGCACCGGCAGATAGGTCACGTCGTAGACCGCGGCGACCTGCGCCTGGTGGGCCTGCGACAGGCTGTTGAGTACCAACAGGGGAATCTTCTCTGACATTCTCGGCATGCTCCTGAATCAAGGAAAAGGGTTCACAGCACCGGCTCGGCCTCGAGCTTCTGCAAGCGCCACATCTGGGCGTACTTGCCCTGGCCTTCCAGCAACTGCGCATGGGTGCCGCGCTCGACGATCACGCCGCTCTCGAGCACCAGGATCTCGTGCGCGTCGACCACCGTCGACAGGCGGTGCGCGATCACCAGCGTGGTCTTGTTGCGCGCCGCGCTCTTGAGCTCCGACTGGATCGCCCGCTCGTTGGCCGAGTCCAGCGCCGAGGTGGCCTCGTCGAAGATCACGATCGGCGGGTTCTTGAGCAGGGTGCGCGCGATCGCCACCCGCTGCTTCTCGCCGCCCGAGAGCTTCAGCCCGCGCTCGCCGACCATGGTCTCGTAGCCCTTGGGCGTGTGGACGATGAAGTCGTGGATGCGCGCCGCCCGCGCGGCCTCCTCCACCTCCTCGCGGCTGGCGCCCGGCCGCCCATAGGCGATGTTGTATTCGACCGTGTCGTTGAACAGCACCGTGTCCTGCGGCACGATGCCGATCGCCTGCCGCACGCTGGCCTGCGTCACCTGCCGGATGTCCTCGCCGCCGATCGTGATGCGGCCCTGCTGGACGTCGTAGAAGCGGTAGAGCAATCGGGCCAGCGTCGACTTGCCTGAGCCCGACGGGCCGACCACGGCCACCGTCTTGCCGGCCGGAATCTCGAAGCTCACGTGCTTCAGGATCGGCCGCGCCGCCTCGTAGGCAAAGCTGACGTCCTCGAAGCGCACCGTCGAATCGTGGCCCGCCAGCGGCCGGGCCTCCGGCGCGTCGCGCACCTCGCGCTCCTTCTCGAGCAGCACGAACATCTTGTCGAGGTCGGTCAGGCTCTGCTTGATCTCGCGGTAGATCACGCCCAGGAAATTGAGCGGGATGTAGAGCTGGATCATGAAGGCGTTGACCATCACCAGGTCGCCCAGCGTCATGTGGCCGTCGACCACGCCCTGCGTGGCTCGGTAGAGCATCGCCACCAGGCTAATCGCGATCAGGCACTGCTGGCCCGCGTTCAGCATGCTGAGCGTGGTCTGGCTCTTGACCGCCGCCTTGCGGTAGCGCTCCAGGCTGGCGTCGTAGCGGCCGGCCTCGAAGCCCTCGTTGTTGAAGTACTTGACCGTCTCGTAATTGAGCAGCGAATCGACCGCGCGGCTCTGTGCCACCGAGTCGAGCTCGTTCATGGTCTTGCGGAACTGGGTCCGCCATTCGGTCACGACCACCGTGAAGGAGATGTAGACCACCAGCGCGGCCAGCGTGATCCAGACGAAGCCCGAGTCGAACTTCACGCCCAGGATGGTCAGCACCAGCGTCAGCTCGATGATCGTCGGCACGATGCTGTAGAGCGACATCGAGATCAGCGAATGCACGCCGCGCGTGCCGCGCTCGATGTCGCGCGTCATGCCGCCGGTCTGGCGCTCCAGGTGGAAGCGCAGGCTCAGCGCATGCAGGTGCTGGAACACCTCCAGCGAGATGCTGCGCGCCGCGCCCTCGGTGGCCTTGGCGAAGACCAGCTCACGCAACTCGTTGAAGACCGCGGTCGACAGCCGCAGCAGCCCGTAGGCGACCAGCAGCCCGACCGGCACCACCAGCAGCGAGGCGGCGCTGCCGGGCTTGATCGACATCGCGTCGACCAGGTTCTTGAGCAGCACCGGCACGCCCACATTGGCGACCTTGGCGCCGACCATGAAGGCCAGCGCCGCCATGACGCGCCATTTGTAACGCCAGAGGTACGGAAACAGACGCCGCAGCGTCGCCCAGTCGGATCGGTCGCTGCGGGCGGGCGTGCCGGCCGAGGTGGGGTGGGGAGAGGAAAGTGCTTCGCCGCTGCGGCGCATGGGAGACAATCGTGGCTGTTGTTTTCAGAAGGGTCTGACGACCCGACCCCAGATTGTGCCCATGTCCGCAGATTCCAGCGCCAACCTCCCCGCCACGCTCAAGAGCCTGCCGGCCGACATGGAGCTGGTGCTCAAGGTGATCCCGATGCCCGCCGACTGCAACGCCAACGGCGACATCTTCGGCGGCTGGGTCATGGCCCAGTGCGACTTGGCCGGCTCGGTGATTCCGGCGCGCTACGCCAAGGGCCGGATGGCGACCGTGGCGGTCAACGAATTCATCTTCAAGCAGCCGGTGCGGCTGGGCGACATCCTGTCGTTCTATTCGAAGCTGGTGCGCATCGGGCGCACCTCGGTCACGGTCACGGTCGAGGTCTTCGCCGAGCGCTTCCGGGCGCAGGGCGAGTACATCAAGGTGACCGAGGCCACATTCACCTACGTCGCGATAGACGACGACGGCCGGCCGCGGCCGATCGAGAAAGCTTGACGGCGTCCTACCGCCCCACGGCATAGCCCTGCATGCCGCGAGGGTTGGCGGCCGCACGAAGGATCAACCGGCCGCGAGCGTCCTGCTCGCGGCTGCAAGCCGACATGCGGCTCTCCGACCAAGGCTCCCCCACCCGAACACCGTGACCCGCATCACGCAGTTCCTGAACAACATCTTCCGAGAAACGAGACTCGAGCGTCAGCCGGTTCAAGATCGTCTCCCGCGGCCAGAACGATGACGGGAAATGGTCCACATGCCACGCCGGCGCATCGATCGCTTCCTGCAGATTCATGCCGTGCACGGCATGGCGAAGGAAGAAGGCGGGCGACCATTGATCCTGCTGGTCACCTCCCGGCGTTCCGAACACCATGTACGGTTCTCCGTCCCGCAGTGCCAGCGAGGGCGACAGCGAGGTGCAGGGCATCACGCCGGGCGTCAGGGTGTTGGGGAGGCCTTCGTCGAGCCAGGTCATCTGCAGCCGGGTATTGATGGAGAAGCCGAGGCCCGGGATGGCCGGACTCGAAGACAGCCACCCGCCTGAAGGCGTCGCCGCCACCATGTTGCCATGCCGGTCGATCACGTCGATGTGGCAGGTATCCCCGACGAACACCTCCCGCTCCAGCCATTCGCTGACCGGAGGAAGCGCAGCGAAGGTGGGCTCGCCGACACCAAAGCGGGTGTCGGCCGCAAGCAATGTCCGCCGGGCGGCGTCCAGATCGGGCAAGCGCGGCGGCAGCCCCAGCGGGGCGCCCGGGTCGAGAGTCTGGCCGGCGCGGTCCGACACTTGCGCCCAGCGCTGGCGCAGGTAGTCATCCGACAGCAGCGCCAACTGGACGTCCCGCGAGGCACCGGGGGCCACTCCGTACCAGGCGAGCCGATCCGCCAATGCCAGCTTGGCTGCTTCCGCGATGCGGTGAACGAAGCCCGCCGTGTCTGGCGCATGGTGCGCCAGATCCGCATGGCGGAGCATGCCGACCTGCTGCAGGAATGCGGGCCCTTGACTCCAGAAGCCACACTTCGCCAAGGTGTAGCGGCCGAAGTCCACGCAGAGAGGCGCTTCGACCGCCGGCGTCCAGCGCGCGAGGTCGTCGTAGCGCAGCAAGCCCCTGTGCTTCTCGCCGGTCGTGTCGCGAACCTCCTGCGTGCTGTAGTACCCGTCGATCTCCGATGCTACGAAGCCCTGGTACCAGCAGCGAAGCGCCGCATCGATCACCTCGGCGCGGCTGCCCTCCTTCGCTTGCGCTGTCTGAAGAATGCGCTCCCAGGTCGAGGCCAGTTGCGGCAGCCGGAACAACGCGCCCGGCGTGGGCACCCGGCCATCCGGAAGCCACACGGCGGCCGACGAAGGCCAGTGCTTGCGGAACAGGTCCTGCACTGCCGTAATGGCCTGCACCGCCCGCGGTATCAACGGAAAACCATCGCGGGCGTAGCCGATGGCGGGCGCCATCACGTCGGCGAGCGACCAGGTGCCGCGGTCCCTCAGCAACGTCAACCAGGCGCCGAAGGCACCCGGCACGGTCGCCGGCAGCAGCCCGATGCCAGGAACCTGTTCGAGGCCCATGCGCCGGAATGCGTCGACCGTTGCGGCCTCCGGCGCAACGCCTTGGCCGCAGATCGACACCATGCGGCGCTCGCGCTCGTCCCACAGCAGGATCGGCGCCTCGCCACCGGGCCCGTTCAGATGCGGCTCGACCACCTGGAGCACGAAAGCGCCAGCCACTGCGGCGTCGAACGCATTTCCGCCGCGCTCGAGAACCCCCATGGCCGTCTGCGAAGCCAGCCAGTGGGTGGAGGCGACGACGCCGAAGGTACCGACGATTTCCGGACGTGTGGTGAAGCTCATTGTCGATTCGATGGACTGGTATGGCGGGTGCCGCATCAAGAAAGCCTGACGGCCTCGAGAGCCACCGCCGGCGTCGCAAGCAGCGCCAGCAGCCGTATCGAGACGACATCCCGGGGCGTCCACCTGGCCTGGGGCGTCAACACATTGAAGGTCGCGAAGCAGACGTCATGTGGATCGAGCAAAGGCACATTGACCACAGACTGCAAGCCCAGGGAAGCAATCAACGCATGATCGCTGAAGGCCTCTTCGATGGCCGCGGCACCCTCGCCGACGAAAACCTCGCCACGTCCGAGCAACTGAAGGGTCCAGGACGTCCATGACTTGCGCTTGCGCCCGGCGAGCGGGTAGGCGTCGACATCCGAGCTCCAGACGCGCTGAAGCTCCACGTCGTCTTCTCGCGCTTTCATCGCCGACCGGCCCGGCAGGCGATCGGTGCGCAGGTTGACGGTCAGCAGTCCCTCGCCAAGCAGCTCGCGGCGGGCGCCCTCGAGAATCTGCATCACCCCCTCGAAGTCGTGCGTCCGCGACAGCGCATCGCACAACGCTGCCGTCCTTTCGACAGGCAGCTCGAGAAGCGCGGCTCGGCTCGAAGTCGGCATCAATCCGCCTTGATGTTGAGATCGCGGATGATCTTGCCGTAGCGTTCGGCATCGCGACGCAGCACGGAAGCGAACTGTTGCGGCGTCCCCTTGACGATCTCGACGCCGATCGAGTCCATTCGCGCGCGGATCGCCGGATCGGCCAACGCCCGATTCGCCGCATCATTCAGTCGCGCGACGAGTTCCTTCGGCATGTTCGCGGGACCGAACAATCCGTACCAGACCCCGAGCTCGTAGCCAGGCAGCGTTTCGGCAACGGTCGGCGTCTCGGGGAGCAGCGACGAGCGCTTGCCCTCCGTCACAGCGAGCAGATTGAGCTTTCCGGCCTTGACGTGCGGAAGCGTTTGAGTTCCGGCCGAAAAGAGGACTTGTGTCTGATTGCTCACTGTGTCGAGCACGGCGGGGGCGCCCCCCTTGTAGGGCACATGAAGCATCTGGATGCCGGCAGCCTTTTCGAACAACACCGCGCTCAGGTGGTTCGTCGACCCGCCGCCCGCGCTCGCATAGGCCAGTTTGCCGGGATTGGCCTTTGCGTAGGCAACCAATTCCGCCACGTTCTTTGCCGGGACCGACGGGTTGACCACCAACGTGTTCACCACGTTGGCAAGCTGCGCGATCGGAGTGAAGTCGTCCACGCCCTTGAAAGGCATCGACATCAGCGCCGGGTTCATCGCATGCGTGCTCATGGAACCCACCAGCAGCGTATAGCCGTCGGGCTTGGCTTTGGCGACCATGTTGGACCCGATGTTGCCGGAAGCACCCGCCCGGTTGTCGACGATGACCGGCTGGCCCAGGGACCGGCTCAGTTGCTCCGCCAGCGAACGGGCGAGGATGTCGGTCGATCCGCCCGCTGCCCATGGGACGATCAGCGTGATCGGCCGCTCGGGGAACGCGGCGCAAGCGACGGAAGCAAGGCCCGTCAGGGCCAGCGCGGCCAGGCCGCGACGAATACGAGAGATCATTTTCTACGCCTACGAAGGATCGGGAGAGTCCGAAAAGTGTAGAGCGTCGAATAGCAAAAATAGAATATCTTTGCATCGATGAATGCATCCGACTCTATGCCTCAACCCGTTCCACTCGCGCCGCGTCTCGAGAACCGATTGAAGATCCGGCACTACGCGTTGCTGCTGGCCTTCGACCGGCATCGTTCGGTGACAGCGGTCGCAAAGCAGCTGTCCTTGAGTCAACCGACGGTGACCAGGGCCCTCGCAGACATAGAGAACATCTTCATGCAGCCGCTCTTCCTGCGTACCCGGCGCGGCCTGGAGCCCACCGCCGCGGGCGAGGTCGTGGTCGCCAGGGCCAGGCTCGCAATTGCCGACAACGAGGCGCTGGTCAAGGAGCTCGATGGGGTGCGCGAAGGACGTCAGGGAAGGCTGCGCATCGGGCTCATCCCCTACGTCTCGCCACCGGCGCTGGACGCCCTGTGGAAACATCTGTTCGACTTGCGCCCGCGGCTGCTGCTGCACGCCCAAGAGGACACCACGGCCCCGCTCCTGCAAGCATTGCGCGAACGAGCGCTGGACTGCGCGATCTGCCGCTTCTCCGGCGCGAGCACCGAGGACGATCTCGAGCAGGTGCTGCTGTACCAGCAGCAAGCGCACCTGATCGTGGCTCGCCCGAGTGCCGCCCCATTGATGCGGCACGCCCACGCCCCTCTCGATATCGATCAGCTCTCGGAAATGGACTGGATCTTCCCGCCGACGCACACGCCGATTCGACAGATGATCGACGCCATATTCTCGGCAGCTGGGCAGCGCGCTCCGGTGCCCGCCCTGGAGGCCTATGCGGTAGCCACGATCTCGTCCGCGCTGAGCCAGATGCCCCGAGGCGTCACGGTTCTCCCGAGCGATGTGGCCCGTGCGGTAGCAGCCGGAGGCGCCGCGGAAATGCTGCCGGAGCCCCTGCCATGGAACCTGCCACCGGTGGGCCTGGCGTGGTTGAAGGGTGGCCCCAAGGCGAAGATTTGTGCAAAGCTGAGTACGGCAATTCGAGATCAGCTGAACGACTCGGGGCAGGCCCACTGACGCGCCCGGGACGGCGGGCACGCCTTCTCACCCCCGCTCAGACCTTCGAAAAATCCGGCTTGCGCTTCTCCATGAAGGCCGTGAAGGCCTCGCGCGCCGCCGGCTCGCGCAGCATGCGGCCGAAACTCTGACCCTCCTCGCCCATGCGCTCGAGCAGCGCCGGCTGCTGCGACTTCTTCATCAGGCGCTTGGTCTCGATCAAGGCGCTCAGCGGCTTGGCCGCCAGCTTGCGGGCCTGCGCCTGCGCGATGGCATTGGCTTCGGTGGGCGGCACCACGCGGTTGACCAGGCCGACCTCGAGCGCCGCCTCAGCCATGAAGGGTTCGCCCAACAGCAGCGCCTCGGCCGCGCGGTGGTAGCCGAACATCTGCGGCACCAGCAGGCTGGACGCAGCCTCGGGACACAGGCCCAGATTGACGAAGGGCATCGAGAAGGCCGCGTTGTCGCCGGCATAAACCAGGTCGCAGTGGAACAGCATCGTGGTGCCGATGCCCACCGCCGGGCCGCAGACCGCCGCCACGATCGGCTTCGGAAAAGTGGCGATGCCGCGCAGGAAGCGGAACACCGGCGACTCCTGGGTCGAAGGCGGCTGGTTGAGGAAGTCGCCGATGTCGTTGCCGGCACTGAAGATCGTGGCGTCGCCCTGGATCAGCACCGCGCGCACCGCGCCGTCCTGCTCGGCCCGGGCCAGCGCGTCGGCCAGCTCGCCGTACATCGCGCTGGTGATCGAGTTCTTCTTGTCGAGGCGGTTGAAGGTCAGGGTCATCACACCGGCTTCGGTGTGGACGAGGATGTCGCTCATGGGGGGTCCTTGAAAAAAAACGAGGGGATCAGGCCGCCGCCGGGCGGGGCCCACGGTCAGGCCAGGGCTTCTCGAACGAAGTCGAGCCGGTCCTGGCCCCAGAACATCTGGTCGCCGACGAACATGGTCGGAGCGCCGAAGATGCCGCGCTGCACGGCTTCCTCGGTGTTGGCCTTGAGCCGGTCCTTGACCGCCTGGTCATTGGCCAGGGCCAGCAGCCGGGCCGCGTCGAAGCCGGCCGCCTGCAGCACGGCGCCGACGGTCGCGGCATCGTTGAGATTCTGCGGCTCGACCCACATCGCGTGGTAGACGGCATCGACATAGGCGCGGAAGCGCTCGGGCTCGCGCATCTGCAGGCCCGTGGCGCCGCGCATCAGCAGCAGCGTGTTGATCGGGAAGTTCGGGTTGTGCCTGAAGGGCACCCCATAGCGCGCGGCGAAACGCTTCAGGTCGGCATTCATGTAGGGCCGCTTGGCCGGGACCTCGGCCGGCGAGCGGTTGCCGGTGGCCTGGAACACGCCGCCCAGCAGCATCGGCTTCCAGACCAGCGCAGCGCCCGTATCGGCGCACAGGTGCGGCAACTGCGTGTAGGCCAGGTAGGCGGCCGGGCTGCCGAAGTCGAAATAGAAATCGACGGATTTCGTCGTCATGCGTGTCTCCTTGTGCTGCCGTTCATTGTCGCGGCAGGGCACTCATTCCTTGAAGTAGACGATCTGGTTGCTGGTCGCCAGCAGCGCGCCCGACTCGCTCCAAAGCTGCGCCGCCTGGTCGAAGTAGCCGTTGCTGAACTGCTGCCCGGTGGCTCGGCCCAGCAGGTAGCCGGCGCCGACCTCGGCCAGCAGCGCACCGTCGGTGTGGAAGTAGGTCGTGATCGACACGGTGCCGATCGGCACCGGCTTGGCGCGCCGCAGCCAGACGCGCGGGTAGAAGGTGTCGCTGAGCGCCATGAGCGCCGCGAAGTCGAGCGGCCGGGGTTCGGCGTCGCGGATCCACATGCGCGTCTCGCTGGCCTCGCCGCTGCCGTCCCATTCGGTCGGGATCGATCCGATGATCGGCCGCATCTCGTACTGGCCGAGCCAGGCGGCCCGGGCCGGCCCGATGCTCGCGCGCTCGATCGCCGCCGGCGGCGGCGCCTCGGGCATCGGCAGGTCGCTGGTGCCCCAGGTCTCGCGTCGGACCGCGGTGACCGCGGTGCCGGTGGTGGTCACGTGCGGCTTGCCGTCGGCGCCGGCCTGCGACATCTGGATCGTCCAGTGCTGGGTCGAGCGGTTAGTGCGCACCGGCACGGCGAGCACCTCGAAGACGCCCTCGCCGACCGCGGCCGCATAGTTGACCGTGACGGCGACCGGCGCGCCGAGCAGGTCGGGATGCCGCAGCACGGCCTGCAGCATCACGGCGGCGGTCGTGCCGCCGAAGGGGCCGACCATGTTCCAGTAGTCCGGGCTCGTGGCACCGGTGAAGCACCCCGCCTGGATATCGCTGTGCACCAGGTCGAGGGCCTTGTCGAGGGGGTGTGTCTTCATGGGCGCAGTGTGCCTCCGTGAGGGCCGGTCACGCAGTCGTGTGCGGGACGCTGCCGGCCGGCGCGGTGAGCGCCGCCAGATCGTGCAGGCTGTCGGCCACCCTCGGCCACAGGCTCTGGCTGAACTGCTCGCGGAACAACCCGAAATGGCCGATCCGCCGGGCCTGCACGTCCGCGGGCGCAATGCGCTGCAGCGCGCTGGGTGCACCGCTGTAGAAGCTCAGCGGGCTTTGCGTGCCCTCCAGCGTCATCAGCTCGTCATCGGTCATCGAGAGTGCCAGCACCGGGAAGCGGACCTTGCCATAGCTTCGAACGGCCGCTTCGCCCTCGGCGCCCATGCCGTAGCGAGGATCGAGGCACCAGCGGCGCCATTGCAGGATCACGCCGCGCGGCAGGTCGCCGACCTTGCGCAGCCGGGTGCCAGGGAAGTAGCCCCAGATTCGCGTCGCCAGCGGCACGAGGAGATACCAGAAGTAAAGGACGCCGCGCTTCAGACGCGGCGCGTTCTCGCGCCAGTAGCCGCTGCCGGCGGCGACGCTGATCAGGCCATCGACCTGCTGCGGACGCTGCAGAAAACCCGGCAACTGGGCGCCCAGGCTGTGGCCCAGCAAATAGAGCGGAATGTCTCGCCCACCCGCCTTGGCCGCATCGATCACGGCCTCGTAGTCCCGCGTCCAGTCGAAGAGGTCGGCCTCGAATCCGCGCAGCGAGGCGGCCGCATCGGCGGGACGAGACTCCCCGCAACCGCGATAGTCGAAGGTCCAGACCCGCAGGCCCTGCTGTGTCAGCCAGCGTGCGAAAGGCTCGTAGAAAGCCTGCCGCACGCCCATCGCGCCGCCGATCACCACGCTGGCGCGCGGCGCTCCGTCCGGCTCATAGAGGCGCACGGCGATCCGCACGCCCTCGTCGACCTGCAGGCTGCGGTGCTCCATCTCAGACCCGCTCGAAGATCCCCGCCGCGCCCTGGCCCATGCCCACGCACATCGTGACCATGCCGTACTTGAGCTTCTTGCGCTGCAGCGCGTGGATCACGGTCGCCGAGCGGATCGCGCCGGTGGCGCCGAGCGGATGGCCCAGCGCGATCGCACCGCCCATCGGATTGACCTTGGCCGGATCGAGCCCCAGCGTGTTGATCACCGCCAGCGACTGCGCCGCGAAGGCCTCGTTGAGCTCGAACCAGTCGATCGCGTCCTGCGTCAGGCCGGCATAGCGCAGCGCCGCCGGGATCGCCTCGATCGGGCCGATGCCCATGATGTGCGGCGGCACGCCCTTGCTGGCGAAGCTCACGAAGCGCGCCAGCGGCTTCAGGTCGTACTGCTTGCAGGCCTTCTCGCTGGCGATGATCAGCGCGCCGGCGCCGTCCGAGGTCTGCGAGCTGTTGCCGGCCGTGACCGAGCCGCGGGCCGCGAACACGGTGCGCAGCTTGGCCAGGCCTTCGAGCGTGGTGTCGGGGCGCGCGCCTTCGTCGAGGCTGACGATGCGGCTCCTGGCCTTCGACTCGCCGGTGGCGAGGTCGGGCGAGCGGTCGGTGACTTCGATCGGCGTGATCTCGTCGGCGAACTCGCCGGCCTGCTGGGCGGCCAGCGCGCGGCGGTGCGACTCGAGCGCGAAGGCGTCCTGCGCCTCGCGGCTCACCTTCCATTGCTGGGCCACCTTCTCGGCGGTCAAGCCCATGCCGTAGGCGATGCCGACGTCGCCTTCGCGCTCGAAGATCGAGGGCGACAGCGAGGGCGAGTTGCCCATCATCGGCACCATGCTCATGCTCTCGACGCCGGCGGCGATCATCACTTCGGCCTCGCCGACGCGGATGCGGTCGGCCGCCATCTGCACCGCCGACAGGCCCGAGGCGCAGAAGCGGTTGACCGTGATGCCGCCGATGCTGTTGGGCAGGCCGGCGAGCACGGCGCCGATGCGCGCCACATTGAGGCCCTGCTGCGATTCGGGAATCGCGCAGCCGCAGATGATGTCCTCGATCGCCTTCGGATCGAGCCCGGGCACGGCCGCCAGCGCCGCCTTCAGCGTGGTCGCGAGCAGGTCGTCGGGGCGGTAGTTGCGGAAGTAGCCGCGGTGCGACTTGCCGATCGGCGTGCGGGTGGCGGAGACGATGTAGGCGTCTTGTACTTGCTTGCTCATGGTGTCTGTCCTTAGTTGCGCACGGGCTTGCCGGTCGAGAGCATGCCCATGATTCGCTCTTGCGTCTTGGGGTGCACGATGAGCGAGCAGAACGCCTTGCGTTCCAGCGCCATCAGGTATTCCTCGGTGACCAGCGAGCCGGCATCGATGTCGCCGCCGGTGACCACTTCGGCGATCAGGCTCGCGATGTGGAAGTCGTGCGCGCTGATGAAGCCACCGTCACGCATGTTGACCAGCTGGCCCTTGATGGTGGCGGCGCCGCTGCGGCCCGCAACCTTGAACTGGCGGCGCAGCGGCGGGCGCCAGCCGGCGTCGGCCATCGCCTTGGCCTGCTGCAAGGCCACGTACAACAACTCGTCCTTATTCGGCACCACGACATCGCTGTCGAGCAGGTAGCCGAGCTTCTTCGATTCGAGCGCGCTGGTGCCGACCTTGGCCATGGCCGCGGCGGTGAAGCCCTCGGTCAGGAAAGGCAGCAGGTCGCTGCCGGTCGATGCGGCCGCGTTCTCGGCCGCGCGGCGCGCGATGTAGGTCAGGCCGCCGGCACCGGGGATCAGGCCCACGCCCACTTCCACCAGGCCGATGTAGCTTTCCATCGCGGCGACACGCTTCGCCGAATGCACCGCCAGCTCGCAACCGCCGCCGAGCGCCATGCCGCGCACGGCGGACACCACCGGCACGCTGGCGTAGCGGATCTTGAGCATGACGTTCTGCAGCTCCTGCTCCGCGCCTTCGACCGCGCCGATACCGGCGACCACGAAGGCCGGCAGCATCGCCTGCAGGTCCGCGCCGACCGAGAACATCTCGTCGGGCGACCAGATCACCATCGCCTTGTATTCCTTCTCGGCCAGCTCGACGCCGGCCGCCAGGGCCTCGGCGACGTCCGGGCTGATGGCGTGCATCTTCGAGTGGATGCTGGCGATCAGCACCTCGCCGTCGAGCGTCCAGAGGCGCACGTCGCCCTCGTCCTGGACCGTGGTGCCGGCCTTGTTGGCATCGGGCGCATCGGCGCCGAGCACGCTCTCGGGGAACAGCTGGCGTTCATGCACCGGCAGCTTGCGGGCGGAGACGAAGATGTTCTTTGAAGCGCTCCACGAACCCGCCGGCGTGTGGACACCACCGGCTTCGGCCACCGGGCCTTCGAACACCCACTTCGGCAGCGGTGCGGTCGACAGCGCCTTGCCCGCATCGATGTCTTCCTGGATCCACTTGGCGACCTGCGTCCAGCCGGCTTCCTGCCAGAGCTCGAACGGGCCCTGCTTCATGCCGAAGCCCCAGCGCATCGCGAAGTCGATGTCGCGCGCGCTCTCGGCGATGGTCGCGAGATGCACCGCGGCGTAGTGGAAACTGTCGCGCAGGATCGCCCACAGGAACTGGCCCTGTGCGCCTTCGCTCTCGCGCAGCAGCTTCAGGCGCTGCGCCGCCGGCTTCTTGAGCATGCGGCCGTAGACCTCGTCGGCCTTGTCGCCCGAGGGCACGTACTCGCCCTTGGCCAGATCGAAGCGCAGGATGTCGCGCCCGGCCTTCTTGAAGAAGCCGGCCTTGGTCTTCTGGCCCAGGTTGCCGAGTTCGAGCAGCTTGGCGAGCACCGGCGGCGTCGCGAAGTTGGCATAGAACGGATCGCTCTTCTCGTCGAGGTTGTCCTGCAGCGTCTTGACCACGTGGGCCATGGTGTCCAGGCCCACGACGTCGGCGGTGCGGAAGGTGCCCGAGCTCGCGCGGCCGAGCTTCTTGCCCGTGAGGTCGTCCACCACGTCGGGGGTGAGGCCGAACTTCTCGACTTCCTTCAAGGTGGCCAGCATGCCGGCGATGCCGACCCGGTTGGCGATGAAGTTGGGCGTGTCGTGCGCCCGCACCACGCCCTTGCCGAGTGCGCTGGTGACGAAGGTCTCGAGCTGGTCGAGCACTTCGGGCTCGGTGGTCGGCGTGTTGATCAGCTCGACCAGGAACATGTAGCGCGGCGGATTGAAGA
The DNA here is from genome assembly GCF_030316985.1 of Variovorax sp. J31P179. Taxonomy (NCBI): domain Bacteria; kingdom Pseudomonadati; phylum Pseudomonadota; class Betaproteobacteria; order Burkholderiales; family Comamonadaceae; genus Variovorax; species Variovorax sp. J31P179. Next base: position 216,338 of record NZ_JASZYL010000005.1, read on the forward strand.
AGTGGATGCCGCAGAAGCGCGGCTTGAGCGCCTCGGGCAATGCCTCGCTGAGCTTGGTGATCGACAGGCCCGAGGTGTTCGAAGCCAGGATCGCGTGCTTGGCGACGTGCGGCGCGATCTTCTTGTAGAGATCGAGCTTCCAGTCCATGCGCTCGGCAATGGCTTCGATCACGAGGTCGCATTCGCCGAGCTTGGCGAGATCGGTCTCGTAGTTGGCCTGCTCGATCAGGCCGGCATCGGCCACGTCGGCCAGCGGCGCTGGCTTGAGCTTCTTGAGGTTGTCGATGGCGCGCATGACGATGCCGTTCTTCGGGCCTTCCTTGGCAGGAAGATCGAACAGCACGACCGGCACGCGCACATTGACGAGGTGGGCCGCGATCTGCGCGCCCATCACGCCGGCGCCGAGCACGGCGACCTTTTTCACTTGGAATCTGGACATGGTGGTTTGCTTCTTGATGTGGAACGCGCGTGCCTACTGCACACGCATCCAGGTTTGGGTGCGCCAGAAGGGGCCCAGGTAGCCGCGCACTTCGAGCTTCTTGCCGCCATCGATCGGCGTGAAGCTGGCGCGGTATTCCTTGCCGTTCTCGGGGTCGAGGATCTTGCCGCCTTCCCAGACGTCCTTGCCCTCGGCCTTCTTGCCGCCGCGGATGATTTCCAGCCCGGCGATCGGCTTGCCCTTTCGCTCGTCGGTGCACTCGTCGCACGCGGCGTCGGGCTTGGCATCCTTGCGCAGCGTCTTCTCGATGCGGCCGGCCAGCGCGCCGCCCGATTCGGCGATGCGGATCTCGGCTTTCGATTCGCCGGTCTTGTCGTCGACGCTGCGCCAGACGCCCACGGGGGTCATCTGGGCCATGGCCGAAGCGGCCGAAGCCGCCAGGGCGATCGCTGCGAGCAGGGCCTTCATGGCGTTCAGGCCAGCGCGGCGTCGGTGTTCATCAGCGGCGCGCTGCCGGCACGCGCGGTGCGCATCAGCGTCGCGGTCTCGGGGAACAGCTTGGCGAAGTAGAAGCGCGCGGTCTGGAGCTTGGCGACGTAGAACGGGTCGGTGTTGCCGGCCGCGATCTGGCGCAGCGCGGTGCGCGCCATCAGCGCGAACATGTAGCCGAACACGAAGTGGCCCGCGACCCGCAGGTAGTCCACCGCGGCGGCGCCGACCTCGTCGGGGTTCTGGAAGCCCTTGAAGCCGATCTCGGTCGTGAACTTGGTGAGCTGCTCGCCCAGCACCGCCACCGGCGTGATGAACTCGCTCATCTTCTCGTTGACGCCCTCTTCCTCGACCAGCTTGCCCACCAGCTTGCCGAACTTCTTCAGGGTCGCGCCGTTGTTGCCGAGGATCTTGCGGCCCAGCAGGTCCAGCGACTGGATGGTGTTGGTGCCTTCGTAGATCATGTTGATGCGGTTGTCGCGCACGAACTGCTCCATGCCCCATTCCTTGATGAAGCCGTGGCCGCCGAAGACCTGCATGCAGGCGTTGGTCGCGGTGTGGCCGTTGTCGGTCAGGAAGGCCTTCACGATCGGCGTCAGCAGGGCGACGATTTCGCCCGATTCCTTGCGCACCTTCTCGTCGGGGTGGTTGTGCTCCTTGTCGAGCAGCAAGGTGCAGTAAATCGCCATCGCACGGCCGCCTTCGGCGTAGGCCTTGGCGGTCATCAGCATCTTGCGCACGTCGGGGTGGACGATGATCGGATCGGCGTCCTTGTCCTTGGCCTTGACGCCCGACAGCGAGCGCATCTGGGTGCGGTCCTTGGCATAGGCCAGCGCGTTCTGGAAGGCGACTTCGGTCAGGCCCAGCGACTGGTTGCCTACGCCCAGGCGGGCCGCGTTCATCATCACGAACATCGCCGCGAGGCCCTTGTTGGGCTGGCCGACCATCGTGCCGGTGGCGCCTTCGATCACGATCTGCGCGGTGGCATTGCCGTGGATGCCCATCTTGTGCTCGAGGCCGGCGCAGAAGATGCCGTTGCGGCTGCCGAGCGAACCGTCGGCGTTGACGTTGAACTTCGGCACCACGAACAGGCTGATGCCCTTGCTGCCCTTGGGCGCGTCCGGCAGGCGGGCCAGCACCAGGTGGATGATGTTGCCGGCCATGTCGTGCTCGCCGGCCGAGATGAAGATCTTGTTGCCGGTGATCTTGTAGGTGCCGTCGGCCTGCGGTTCGGCCTTGGTGCGCAGCAGGCCGAGGTCGGTGCCGCAATGGGGTTCGGTCAGGCACATGGTGCCGGTCCACTCGCCCGAGGTGAGCTTGGGCAGGTAGGTCTTCTTCTGCTCGTCGGTGCCGTGCGCGGCCAGCGCCTCGTAGGCGCCGTGCGACAGGCCCGGGTACATGGTCCAGGCCTGGTTGGCCGAGTTGAGCATCTCGTAGACGCACTGGTTGACCATATAGGGCAGGCCCTGGCCGCCGTAGGCCGGGTCGCAGGACAGCGCGGCCCAGCCGCCTTCGACGAACTTGGCGTAGGCATCCTTGAAGCCCTTGGGGGTCTTCACCTCGTGCGTGGTCTTGTCGAGCACGCAGCCTTCTTCGTCGCCGCCGATGTTGAGCGGGAAGGTGACCTCGGAGGCGAACTTGCCGCCTTCCTCGAGGATCGCGTTGATCGTGTCCGCATCGACCTCGGCGTGCTTGGGCATCACCTTGAGTTCGTCGGTGATGTTGAACACTTCGTGCATCACGAACTGCATGTCGCGCAGGGGCGGGGTGTAGGCGGGCATCGGTGGGTCTCCGGAAAGATGAAGAGAAGAAAAAGGAAAACGAAAGTGGTCGTCCGCGGGCCTCAGCGCACGGTCTTGAGGCGGCGGGCCGCGGGGGTCTTGGCGGCCGGCGCAGTGTCGGTGGCGCTGCGCGCAAGGATGTTGTCGAAGCCGGCGTTGGCGCGAGCCAGCGAGTCGGGCGAGCGCAGGAAGCGGGCTTCGTAGTGCAGGGCCAGGATCAGCGCATGGATCTCGAAGGCGATCTGCTTGGCGTCGGCGTCCGCGCGCAGGTGGCCTTCGGTCTGGGCCTGCAGCACGGCCCGGTACATGGCGGCCAGCCAGGTGTTGACCGAGTCGGCCAGAGCGTCGCGCACGGGGCCCGGGCGGTCGTCGAACTCGACCGCGCCGCTGATGTAGATGCAGCCCGAATCGATCTCGGCCGAGGTGCGCTTCATCCAGTTGGCGAACATCGCGCGCAGCCGCGGCAGGCCGCGCGGGGTGCTCATGGCGGGGTAGAACACCTCCTGCTCGAAGCGCTGGTGGTATTCGCGCACCACCGAGATCTGCAGTTCCTCGCGCGAGCCGAAATGGGCGAAGACGCCCGACTTGCTCATCTGCGTGACCTCGGCCAGGGCGCCGATCGACAGGCCTTCGAGCCCGATCTGGGCCGCGAGATTGAGCGCCGCGTCGATGATGACGGCCTTGGTCTGCTGACCCTTGGCGGGCGCGCGGGAAGGCTTGGCGGGGACGGCGGTGTCGGACATCGGGGGATCGGAAGGAATAAAACGAACGGTCGTGCTATTTTGCAGGAGTTCGAAGGCTTCCGGAAGTGCAAAGACCCACAGCGGCCGGGGGTCTTTTGCCAACTCAAGCCCGCGTGGCAATCGCTGGACGCAGCGCACCCCTTGCGCCAAAGTGCAAGCCTTCCTGCCCACAAGTACAAGTGCGCCGCTGGCAGCTCTTGCGCACTCTCCGCTGACGCGCAAGCGCATGCAGACGATCGACGACGAGATCGTGTCCGGGGCCGAAGACTACATCCGGCGACAGGCCAAAGGCGACCAGCCCTTCTTCTGCTGGGTCAACACCACCCACATGCATTTCCGCACGCATCCGAAGCCCAAGAGCGTCGGTCAGGCAGGCGAAAGCCAATCCACCTATCACGACACCATGATCGACCACGATCGGCACGTCGGCCGACTGCTCGATCTGCTGGATGAACTCGACCTTGCCGAAGACACCTTCGTCATGTATTCGACCGACAACGGTCCTCACATGAACTCCTGGCCGGACGCGGGCATGACGCCGTTTCGCAGCGAAAAGGACACGAACTGGGAAGGCGCGTTCCGCATTCCATTGCTGGTGCGCTGGCCCGGCAGGATTCCGGCCGGGGTGGTGTCCAACGACATCGTGCAGCACCACGACTGGCTGCCGACCTTTCTCGCGATGGCAGGCGAGCCGGAAATCGTCGAGAAGTGCAAGAAGGGCCGCCACGCAGCAGCCGGCAAGCCAGCGAGCTTCACCGTCGAACAGGCGCATGCCAAGCTCAGCGCCGCCGGCGGTGCTTCGAAGTAGGTCTGCCGTCGAACGCTCATGCTCCGGCCTTTGCGCTCAGGCTTCTCAGTTGGGGGATCTACCTCGGGGCAGCATCGCCACGAGCACCCCGTCCTTGAGCACCACATGATGGAGGATGGCGGCCATGGCGTGCAGGCCGGCGAGCCACATGATGGAGTCGCCCAGGAATTGGTGCACTTCACCCCAGTCGGCCAGACCAGCGACGCGGGATTCTGCGATGAAGGGCATCCGGTCGATGCGCACGCCCCCCAGGAGCGTCAGGGGATGGCCTTCGCTGCCCAGGGCCAACAACGCAGTGACGGGCAACGCGATGAGCAGCACCCACAGCGCGATCCTCACGAGCTTGGCCGCCAGATACATCCACCTGGCCATCTGAAGTTGCGGTGCGGCCGGGCGCAGCGCCATCCATGCCAGGCGCAGCATGGTCAGCACCAATACGAGAATCCCCAGGGATTCGTGCCACACGATGTCGTTTCGAGTCGCCGGGTCCACCCCTTGGCGCATCAGTCGACCGAAGCCACCCGGGCCGAGGATGAACGCAACGGTCACGATGATGGCCGTGAGCCAGTGGAGGACTTGGCTGAGACCGTCATAGCGGGAAGCGGGCGTCTGATGCATTGCACGAAGGGCGCTTACTCGCTGAACCAGAAAGCTATCCACGCGCCCACTGCAAGAAGGGCGCATGCAAGAAACGTGGGCGAATCGTTTCGTTGAACGACCCAGTTGGCAATCCGGCTGAAGAGTGGTGGCATGTGATGTGTGGCCTCTCGTTCCGAAGGAAAAAAGGCAGGGCGAACGTTGCGCCGCCTATCGACGGAAGTCAATACTGATCTTGACGCGCGGAAGCCAGGGCGGCCGGGTCGAAACCGGACTGCCGTTCCGAGTCCAAGGGTGCCATGCGCCTCAGATCGACCGCTGATCGACACGGGAAGCAAGCGCCACAGCGCTCTCCTTCCGTTCGCTGTACCGATCGACCAGATAGCCGCTCACATCGCGCGTCAGCAGCGTGAACTTGAAGAGCTCTTCCATCACGTCCACGATCCGGTCGTAGTAGCTCGACGGTTTCATCCGGCCCGCCTCGTCGAATTCCAGAAAAGCCTTGGCGACCGACGACTGGTTGGGGATGGTCAGCATGCGCATCCAGCGCCCGAGCACGCGCATCTGGTTCACCGCGTTGAAGGATTGCGAGCCTCCGGAGACCTGCATGACGGCCAGTGTCTTGCCCTGCGTGGGGCGCACGGCGCCCAGGGCCAATGGAATCCAGTCGATCTGGGTCTTCATGATGCCGGTCATCGCGCCGTGGCGCTCCGGGGAGGTCCAGACCATGCCCTCAGCCCATCGGGCGAGCTCACGCAGTTCCTGGACCTTGGGGTGACTGTCGGGCTCGCTGTCCGGCAGCGGCAGGCCCGCGGGGTCGAAGATCCTGACCTCGCCGCCCATGGCCTCCAGCAGCCGGGCCACCTCGAAGGTGACCAAGCGGCTGTAGGAGCGTTCGCGCAGGGAGCCATAGAGCATCAGGAATCGCGGCTTGTGGCGCGAGGGATCGCGCACGCCAAGGCGCTCGGGCGTCGGTGGGTCGAGCAGTTCGGCATCGAGCGCAGGGAAGATGGCGTCGTACATATCGTCGGGTTTCAGGATGCAGGCTGCCCGGCTTCGTACCAGCCCTGGGTACGGTTCACCACCGCGACGACCGCGAGCATCACGGGCACCTCGATGAGGACGCCGACCACGGTGGCCAGCGCAGCGCCGGACTGGAAGCCGAAGAGGCTGATGGCCGTGGCCACCGCCAGTTCGAAGAAGTTGCTCGCGCCGATCAGCGCCGAGGGTCCGGCCACGCAGTGCTTCACCCCGAGCTTTCTGTTGAGCAGGTAGGCGAGACCCGAGTTGAACACCACCTGGACAAGGATCGGCACCGCCAGCAGCACGATGACCAGGGGCTGGTCCAGGATGGCCTCGCCCTGGAACGCGAAGAGCAGGACCAGGGTCAGCAGCAGCGCCGAGATGGACAGCGGGCCCAGCCTGGCGGCCACGGCCTGGAAGTGCCCGACGCCGCGGCGCAGCAGCGCCTTGCGCCAGAGCTGCGAGATGACGACCGGCACCACGATGTAGAGGCCCACCGAGACCAGCAGCGTGTCCCATGGAACCGTGATGGAGGAAAGGCCGAGCAGCAGTGCGACGATGGGGGCGAAGGCCACCACCATGATGGCGTCGTTCAGGGCGACCTGCGACAGCGTGAAGTACGGGTCGCCCTTGCAGAGCTGGCTCCACACGAACACCATGGCCGTGCACGGCGCGGCGGCGAGCAGGATGAGCCCGGCGACGTAGCTGTCGAGCTGCTCGGCGGGCAGGTGAGGCGCGAAGACATGGCGGATGAAGATCCAGCCGAGCAGCGCCATCGAGAACGGCTTGACCGCCCAGTTGATGAACAGCGTGACGCCGATGCCGCGCCAGTGCGAAGCGACCTGGCCAAGGGCACCGAAGTCGATCTTCAGCAGCATCGGAATGATCATCACCCAGATGAGCAGGCCCACCGGGACGTTGACCTTCGCCACTTCGACGCTGGCCACCGCCTTGGAAACGCCGGGCAGCAGTTGGCCGAGGGCGATGCCGACAACGATGCACAGGGCGACCCATACTGTCAGGTAGCGCTCGAAGAAGCCGATGGCGGGCTTGGCGGGTGCCGCCGCGGCGAGGGTGGAGGTGGTCATCAGTTCTTCGAAATGCGGGTGAGCGCGCCCTGCAACTCGGCCTGTCCCAGGTCGGCGAGCGGCAGCGACAGCAGTTGCAGCATGCGGTAGCCGATGGCCTGGCGCGTGAGTTCGAATGCGGCGGCCTTGTCGGCTTCGGGCGCATTGGATGGGTCCGGGTAGCCCCAATGGACCTTCACCGGACTGCCCGGCCAATAGGGGCACTGCTCGGCCGCGGCGCTGTCGCACACGGTGATGACGATGTGCATCCGCGGCGCCGAGTCCCCGGTGAATTCGTCCCAGCTCTTGCTTCGATAGCCCTGGACGTCCACGCCCGCGTTCTGGAGCGCCACCAGCGCCTGAGGATTGATGCGGCCGCTCGGTGCGCTGCCCGCGCTGAACGCTCGCACGTCTTTGCCGAGCAGCAGGGCCCAGTGGTTGAGCATGGCCTCGGACAGCACGCTGCGCGCCGAGTTGTGGGTACAGAGGATGAGTACGTTGACGGTCATGGCGGTGTCAGCACTTGCAGGCATCGGCGGCCGTCTCCACCGCGCAGGCGGCACCCTGGCAGCAGTTGTCGGTGAGGTAGCCGAGCAGCGCGTTCATGTTGTCGTACGCTGCGCGATAGATGAGGTGGCGGCTGGCGCGCTCTTGCGTCACCAGGCCCGAGCCCGCCAGCTCCTTCAGATGAAAAGAGAGCGTCGCCGGAGCGACGCCCAGTGCCTCCTGGATGACGCCCGGCGTGAGACCGCTCTGCCCGGCCACGACCAGCGCCCGAAACACTTCGAGGCGCAATGGGTGCGCAAGGGCCGCCAGTGCTTGAACGACTTCTTTTGAATCCATTATTCGAGAATAGTCGAATGATTATTTTCGGTCAAGACGCGTGCAGCCGGTGCACTACAGTGTTCCGCGCGATCACCCTCAACCCGACGGAGCCTCATCCTGGACCTGCGCGACCTTCAGTATTTCGAAGTCATTGCCGAACTCGAGCACCTGGGGCGCGCGGCCGAGCGTCTGCACCGCACGCAGCCCGCGCTGACGAGCTGCGTGCGGCGCCTGGAGGAAGCATGCGGCGCCGCCTTGTTCGAGAAGACGGGGCGCGGCATCCGGCTTACCGCGGCCGGCAAGGCCCTCCTCAAGTGGGCACAGCGCACGCGTTTCGACGTCGAGAGCGCGCGCCGCGAGATCGGCGACATCGGCCGCGGCCTGACCGGGAACATCAAGGTCGGCATCGTGCCGACGGCCGCGCAGTTTCTCCTGCCCCCCGCCGCCCGCGACCTGATGCGCGAGGCCCCCGGCGTCACCTTGCGAACCACGGTGGCGCTGGTCGACGTCCTGAAGCCGCTGCTTCGCGCCGGCGACATCGACCTGATGGTCGCGACCGAGGTTCCCGCGGAAGCCGGGTTCGCCTCCCAATACCTGGCTGAAGACGTGATCGTTGTGGCCGCTGCCGAGTCGCACGCGATCTTCGAGAAGTCGAAGCCTGGGTTGAAGGACCTGACAGACCATCGGTGGGTGTTGCAGCCCCCCGGCGCGCCGACCCGGGACTGGCTCGACCAGACCTTCGATCGGCACCGCCTCCCCCGGCCCCTGGTGCAGGTCGAAAGCACGATGCTGCTGATGCTTCCCAGCCTGATCGGCGAGACCGGCCTCCTGAGCTTCATCTCGCGGCTGCACCTCCAGGCCGGACGATCGGGCGCCGCGCTGCGCGAAGTGAAGCTCCCCGCCACGACCATGCGCCGCCGCATGGTCGTGACCTACCGGGACAGCGGATACATCTCCCCCGCGGCGCAGCGCCTGATCGACCTGCTGGCGAAATACGCCGTCGCACCGGCGGCTTGATACCCCAAGTCAAATCTATCGATCTTAAAAAACTATCGATTGGACTGAATGGGCGCCGCGGCGAATACTCGCCTCCACTGAAGGCACCGCTCGCAATCAGGCGAAGCGGGCCGAAATGGAGACAAGAAATGCAGCACCGCGCTTTCCCCGCCACGGCCTCGCGCCGCCTCTCCGGCTTCACAGCCGCCACCGGCCTCGTCGCCGCAGCGATGCTGCTGGCGCATTCGCCCTCGGTGTCGGCCCAGGCCGCCTATCCCTCGCGAGCCATCAAGCTCATCGTGCCGTTCCCCGCCGGCGGCGGCACCGACCTGATCGCGCGCGAGGTCGCCAACAAGGTCGCCGTGTCCAATGGCTGGTCGATCATCATCGACAACAAGCCGGGCTCCGGCGGCAACCTGGGTGTGGATGCGGCGGCGAAGTCGGCGCCCGACGGCTACACGCTCGTCCTGGGTCAGACCAGCAACCTGGCGATCAATCCGACGCTGTATCCGAAGCTCCCCTACAACCCTGAAAAGGACCTGACCCCGATCGTCGCGGTCGCCAGCGCGCCCCTGGCGCTGGTGGTGGCGGCGGACTCGCCCTACAAGACCGTCGCGGACGTGGTGGCCGCGGCCAAGGCCAAGCCCGAATCGCTGAACTACGCCAGCTCCGGAAGCGGCACGGTGGCGCACCTCGCGACGGAGCTGCTCCAGAAGACCGCGGGGGTGAAGTTCACGCATGTCCCCTACAAGGGCGCTGCGCAAGGCTCGACCGATCTCATCGGTGGCCAGATCCAGATGTACATGTCATCGGTGCCGACCCTGATCGGCTTCGTCAACAACGGCAAGATGCGCTTCCTTGCGGTCACCTCGGCCAAGCGCACCGCCGACCTGCCGGCGGTACCCACGGTGGCCGAGTCGGGCTTCAAGGGATTCGAGGCCGTGACCTGGTTCGGCATCGCGGGACCCGCCGGGTTGCCCAAGGACATGGTCGCCAAGCTGAACGCTGCCATCAACAAGGCACTGCAGGACCCGGAAGTCAAGAAGAAGCTCGCCAGCCAGGGCACTGATGCCCTGGGCGGAACCCCCGAGCAATTCGCCAAGTTGATCCATGACGACATCGGCCGCTGGGCCCCGATCGTCAAGGAATCCGGCGCCAAGGTCGACTGACCCCACCCACCGACGCGTGACGCAGCGCTGACGGCAGGCACGGTGGCCGCACCGGGCCCTGCCTGGGCGCAGCCATGCCCGCGTCATCTCGTCCTTTGCCGGTCTCTCCCCCCGTCTTCACCCACTGAAAGAAGCTCATGTCCTCCAACCTGCCTGACATCATTCGCGACTTCGAACGCGTCCCCGCCGCTATCGTGGCGCTGGCCGCTGAACTGCAGCCGGCCATCCTGGCCGACGTGGCCGGCCGCCGCGGCGCCCTCGACGGCCGCATCAAGGCGCTCAGGCCGCGCATGAAGCTCGCCGGCACGGCCCTCACGGTGGAAGTGCGTCCTGGCGACAACCTGATGATCCATGCCGCCATCGCGATGGCGAAGCCGGGCGATGTGCTGGTGATCGACGGCAAGGGCGACCTGAGCTCCGCACTGATGGGCACGATCATGATGACGGCCTGCAAGCAACTGGGCATCGCCGGCGTGGTCATGGATGGTGCCTGCCGCGACAGCCTCGAGATCGACGAGATGGACTATCCGGTGTTCTCGGCCGGCACCAACCCGAACGGCCCGACCAAGAACATCGGCGGGCGCATCGGCCACCCGGTGTCGGTCGGGGGCGTCACGGTGCGCCCGGGCGACTTCGTGATCGGCGACGGTGACGGCGTGGTGGTGGTGGAGCGCGAGAAGATCGAAGCGCTGCTGCCGCTGGCGGCCAGGAAGGTCAAGGACGAGGCGGCGCGCATCGCAGCCATCAAGAGCGGCGACACCGCCGCCAAGTGGCTCGATGCCGCGCTGCGCACTGCCGGCGTGCTGAAGGAAGGGGAGACGCTGTGAGCACCATCCTCGTCACCGGTGCCGACCTCGCACCGCAAGCGCTGGCATTGCTCAACGATCACGAAGTGGTCTTTGCCGGCAAGACGCCGACCGAAGATGACATCGTCGCACTGAGCCGCAAGCACAACCCGGTCGCCATCATCGTGCGCTACAGCAAGGTGGGCGCCGCCGCGATGGACGCGGCCCCTGCGCTGCGGGTCATCTCCAAGCACGGCAGCGGCACCGACACGATCGACAAGGTCGCGGCCAGGGAGCGGGGGATCGACGTCGTCGCGGCGGTCGGCGCCAACGCGGCGGCCGTGGCCGAGCAGGCCCTGGCGCTTCTCCTGGCCTGCGCCAAATCCGTGGTGTCGCTCGATGCACGCATGCATGCCGGTCATTGGGACAAGGCGACGCACAAGAGCGTCGAGCTGGCCGGCCGGACGGTGGGCGTGATCGGTCTGGGCGCCATCGGCCTGCGCTTCGCCCGCATGGCCGACGCGCTGGACATGCGCGTCATCGGCTTCGACCCCTATGCGAAGAACCTGCCTTCGTACGTTGCCACCGTGGACCTGGAAACCATCTGGCGCGATTCGGATGCCATCTCGCTGCATTGCCCGTTGACCGAGGACAATCGTGAGCTGGTCAACGCCGGCACGCTGGCGAAGTGCAGGCGTGGCGTGATCGTCGTCAACACGGCCCGCGGTGGCCTCATAGACGAACACGCGCTGTTGGCCGCAGTTCGATCGGGCCAGGTGATGAGCGCCGGTCTGGACAGCTTTGCCGTCGAGCCGATGACGGCGGGCCACCCCTTCCAGGGTGAGACAGGCCTGGTGCTGAGCCCGCACATCGGCGGGGTCACCAGCGACGCCTACGTGAACATGGGCGTCGCCGCGGCCCGCAATGCGCTCGAGGTGCTCGGCCGACAGGCGGTCGCCGCAGCCTGATCTGCCGAACCGAATCAACCGGAGACACCCATGACCAAGAAGCCCTCGCACGCCAGCCTGAGCTGGATGATTCCGTTCGGAGCTCTTGCCGTGCTCGCCGCGGCAACGCCGCTCGGCGCCAATGCCCAGGCCGCCTACCCGAGCAAGCCGATCAAGATCATCGTCCCGTACCCGCCCGGCGGCGCGGTGGACGTGGTCACGCGCAAGATGGCGCAGAAGCTCACTGAACAGATGGGCCAGAGCATCATCGTCGACAACAAGCCCGGCGGCACGGGCACGATCGGTGCCAGCGCCGCGGCTCGCGCCGAAGCCGACGGCTACACGCTGATGGCCAACGATACGACCTACTCGCTGCTGCCGTTCATCTTCAAGAAGCTGCCCTTCGACTACGACAAGGACCTGGTGCCGGTCAGCGCGTACGTGTTCGCGCCGATGGCCATGGTGGTCAATGCCGAATCGCCGTACAAGACCCTGGCCGAGTTCCTCGCCGCTGCGAAGGCCGCCCCGGGCAAGCTGACCTATGGCACGGGCGGCGCGGGCACCACGCCGCATTTCACTGCGGAGGCATTCGGCGTGGCCAGCGGCACGAAGCTGATGCACGTGCCTTTCAAGGGCGCGGGCGAGGCCACCCAGGCCGTGCTGTCGAACACCATCGACATGCAGTTCTCGTCGACGCCGGGCGTCATGGGCAACGTCAAGGGCGGCAAGCTGCGGCTCCTGGCCGTGAGCGGCGACAAGCGGCTGGTGGCCTTGCCTGCCGTGCCGACGTTCGCCGAAGCCGGCGTGAAGAATTTCAGCGTCGTCAACTGGACCGGCCTCTGGGCACCGAAGGGCACGCCAGCGCCGGTGCTCGCGAGACTCCAGCAGGAGATCGCGAAGGCCATGGCCACGCCCGACATGAAGGCATTCGCGGAAGGGTTGGGCGCGGAGCCGCGCATGGCGGACGCCGCGGCTTTTGCGAAGATGCTGACCGACAGCAACGTGTTGTGGGGCAAGATCGCCGCCAACGCGTCATTCGACAAGCAGTAACTCCCTGGAGATCACCTTGTTCCTTCTTCAGCCGCCGCAGGTTCGGGATCTGGAACTGTTCACCCGCATGCCGGACGCGCTGCGCCGCCGCGAGTCGTCCGCGTGGGCCGATGCCAACCGCGGCGGCCAGCCCACCGACTCGTTCCTCGAAGGCCCGGTGTTCGACGATCAGGGCAATCTCTACGTGACCGACATCCCGTTCGGGCGCATTTTTCGCATCGACCCCGCGGGCCATTGGTCACAGGTGGCGGAATACGACGGCGAGCCCAACGGAATGAAGTTTCTGGACGCCCGCACCTTGCTGGTCACCGACTACAAGAACGGCCTCATGCGCATCGACGTGGCGACCGGCACCGTCACGCCGCACCTTCAGCGCCGCAACACCGAACGCTTCAAGGGCGTCAACGACCTGGTCATCGATGCGAAGGGCAGCATCTACTTCACCGACCAGGGACAGACCGGCCTGCACGACCCCACGGGACGCCTGTACCGGCTGCGCCCCGACGGGCAGCTCGACCTGCTGCTGTCGAACGTTCCCAGTCCCAACGGCGTCGCGCTCTCGCCCGACGGCAAGCTGCTGTACCTGGCGGTCACGCGCGGCAATTGCGTCTGGCGCGTTCCGCTCCTGGCCGACGGCAGTGTGGCCAAGGTCAGCCAGTTCTTCACCTCCTACGGGCCCAGTGGACCGGATGGCCTGGCCGTCGATACAGAGGGCCGCGTGCTGGTGGCCAACCCGGGATTGGGCTACGTGTGGGTGTTGAACGCGCGCGCGGAGCCGGTGGTCGTGCTGCGCGGGCCGGCGGGCGCGTCGATCACCAACCTCGCCCTCGGCGGCGCGGAGCGTTCGACCTTGTTCGTCACCGACTCGACCCATGGATGCGTCATGAAGATGGACCTGGATATTCCTGGGGTACCGCTGCACCGAGGAACACAGGCCTGAGACGTCGGTTGGCCGCGCTCCGGCCTTCAACGATTGCCCTCTGGTGCAATGGCGCGCCGCCGGGACGAAGTCCACAATGCCTCGGGCATCCCCAACCCGGAGCGGACCCATGCCCAACCCATCCCAAGCCCCCTACCTTGCACGCCAGTTCACCCCGGCGCACCCCGATCTGCCGGACGCCGCGGGCGTACCGGCGCGGTTGGCCAACGAGCGCTATGTCGAATCGCTGGCACGCATCGTCTACTACTGGGCCTATCCCGCCGTCGACGCCTTCGGCCGCACCAGCAGTTGGGAGCTGATGAAGGCCTCAGGTCCTGGCGCGACCATGGGCCTGTTTCCCGGCGCGCCGAAGAACACGATGGGCTATCTCGACGACCACATGTCGCCCGCCCAGCGCAAGGTGGTCACGCCGAACAGCGACACCATCTATGGCGTCAGCTTCGTCGACCTCACCCGCGAGGCCGTGGTGGTGCAGACGCCGAACGACGTGCCGAAGGGGCAGTACTGGACCATCCAGATCTGCGACCTCTTCACCACGGTGGTCCACCAGCTGGGCTCGGCGAGCAACACGCCAGGGGGCAAGCTCCTGCTGGTGGGCCCAAACTGGTCCGGCGAGAAGCCCGACGGATTCATCGACGTGCTGCGCAGCCCCACCAACGTCGCCGGCCTGTTCGGACGCAGCTTCGCCGCCCATACCGGCGAATCGAAGGCGCGTGCGCGGGCGGTGCTCAACCAGATCGGCGTCGTCGCGCAAAGCCTCGACCGGCCCGGGCCGCTGCGCTTCGACTGCGAGGCGAGTGCGCGCAACAAGGTGTTCCCGCCCGGCGTCACGGCCGAGATGGTGGCGGCCGATCCCGACATGCTGAGGGCAAGGCCGGTCGATCCGACCCGGTTCTGGGACCAGCTCGCCGAGGCACTGGCACTCAACCCCGCCGTCAGCGCCGACGACGCGGCGATGGCTGCGCAGGCCAGGACGCTGCTGGCACTGCGCGCATCCGACAGCGCCTGGGGGACCCTGCTCGACCGCACGGCGCTCGCCGCCGATGCCGAGCTCCACGCTGGCGCCAGGTACGAACAGGTCGGCGTCGATGCCGGCAACGGCTGGCAACGCCAGGACAACGGCGGTGCCTGGGGCACCGACTGGTTCGGCCGCGCCCAGGCCGCCATCATCTACATCTACGTCAATGATTTCCACGAGGCGATCTACCTGATCCGCGGCACGGACGACAAGGGCGCGCTGCTGCAGGGGCGCTACCGCTACACGGTGACCTTCCCCAAGGACGCCCTGCCCCCGGTGGATCGCGACCGCGGCGGCTTCTGGTCCTTGACGATGTACGACCGCGACTACTTCATGCTCGCGAACAGCCCCAACGGGCGCACCAACATCGGCACGGTCAACCTGGACGCCGACGAGCTGAAGTTCGCCGCCGACGGCTCGTTGACCCTGCACCTGTCCCGCGACCAGCCCGCGGACAAGGATGCGCAGGCCAACTGGCTGCCCGCGCCCGATGGCCAGTTTGCGCTGCTGGTGCGCAGCTATGTGCCCATGAAGCCACTGCTCGACAACAGCTACCAGCTGCCGAACGTGGTGCGCTCACACTGATGACCGCTGGCGACGTGGCAGCGCGCAAGTTCTTGCCGCCACCACTCGATGCCTTGACGCACTGGATCTGCCGGCGTGGACACGCCGTGTAGGCGTCGTCCGACATACAGCGGCCCGCAGCCGTGCAAAGTAGATCCCTCGTGTCTGTCGCCAAGGGGAGCCAGTGGCCATGCCGGTCGTATGCAATGTCTGCGGAAGCGCCAATCGCTCGAAGGCGAAGTTCTGCGTGGGCTGCGCGCATCCGCTGCCAGGATTCACGCCGTCGAGACCGGCACCGCTCGACGCCGTGATGGCGATCCGACCCGCCGCCGACGCGGCCACGCGCGGTGAAGAAGAAGGCGCGCGCGCCGCCGTTCCGGTGCTTCCGGCGGAAACCGCCGCCTTCTGGTTGAAGGCTGGCTGCGTCGGTCTCGCCATGGTCGTGGGCTTCGCGGCCTGGTGCTTCCATGTCACGCGCAAGCCCGGCGCACCTCCGCTGCAGGAACAGATCCTGGCGCTGGTGATGCCGGAGTCGCCGCCGCCCAGGGTCCTGCCGGCCGCCCCTGTGCCACCGGTCCCGAGCGCACCGACCCACGGCGCGCAGGACATGCGGCTGGACGCCCTGGGCATTGCGCCCGCCGCTCCTGCCGCTCCCGCCGCTCCTGCCGCCGAAAGCGCGGCGAGGCCGGTCCAAGCCGCCGCGCCGCAGGCGTTGCGCCCCAATCCGCCGCCTGCGACGACGGCTCGACCCCCCGTCCGGCCTCGGACGACTGTCGCGTCGTCGCACCGCAGTCCGGCCGAGACGACGCCACCGAGTGCGGCCGAGCGCTCCGCCTTCCGTGTCGAGCCGGATCCCGGTCCGCCGATCGCGCCCGGACCCGGTCCGCTCTATGACCGCGGGCAGGCGCCGTCGCAACGGTTCGCGGACAGCGGCCCCCCAGTCGTGCCGGGTCCCGGGCCGCTGTACAACTTCACGCGCCCTGCGGTGCGGGCACCTTCCAGCCCGATCGGCAACGACCTGGGTCCGCCGATCGCGGTCGGGCCGGGGCCGCAGTTCGACTACTCGACGAGAGGCGCCGCCCGCTGAGGCGACGCACCTTCACGCGCGCCCGGAAGCCGTCTTGAACCCGGCGTCCGGATCTTCGAGGAAGTCGAGGTTGGCGCGAACCAGCATCTCGCGCAAGCGCGCCACCGTCTTGACGCCGATCGCCTGCTCGCCGAGCAACTCACGCTCGGTGATGGCTGACAGATCCTCGAGGCAAAAGATGTGCAGCCGCTTGAGCGCTTCTCTGGCGCCGGTACGCACCAGCAGTTCCTCGACCGGTGTCTGGGGTTCGACCTTGGCGACATCCCAGCGCTGGGCACGGCGCGGGATCCAGTCGAAAGACTCGAAGACGAAGGGACTGCCCGACGGAATTCGATGCGCCCGAAGCGAAACCGAATGCGCCTGCTTCTCTCGATGAATGGCCGTGCGCAGCGCCTTGAGGCAACCGAGCAACTGGTCATCGGGGAGCTGTGCGAGGTCATTGACCGACCGGATCGTGCAGGACATGAGGGCACCTTTCGCGTTCGAACTAGCTTAGTCGAGCGCCACGCGAAAGTGTTCGCACCATGGTGCGTGTGCTGCTGCACCTTGGTGCAATGCGATCGCGACCGCCCCTGGCGCTCGGGGTCATGAGCGCCGGCGCAGCAGCCGCGCCACACCGCCCGGCATCAAGAACACGAACAGGATCAGCACCACGCCGTAGATCGCCCACGGCGCGGCCTGGGTGATCTTCTCGGCCGCGGTCGGAACGAACACGAGGAACAGGGCGCCATACAGCGCACCCGAGAGCGTTCCGACGCCGCCGACCACCACGCCCACCAGCAGCGAGATCGACAGGAACAACGTGAACGAATCGGGCGCCACGAACTGCACCGCGATCGCCGACAGGGCCCCGCCGATGCCGGTGAACATCGCCGAGATGCCGAAGGCGCCGGCCTTGTAGCGCCGGTTGTCGATGCCCATCGCCTGCGCCGCCAGCGGATGGTCGCGGACCGCGACGATCGCCCGGCCGGCGCCGCTGCGCAGCAGGTTGCGCGCCAGCGCGAACAAGATCACCGCCACGGCCAGCGCGAACAGGTAGAGCCACTGGTCCGGCGTCAGCGGCAGGCCGAAGGGCGCGTCGGGCTTGGCCAGCACCAGGCCCTGCACGCCGCCGGTCCACGGCTCCAGGTGCTTGTACTTGAGCAGTTGCGGCATCGCGACGCCGAGCGCGAAGGTGGCCAGCGCCAGGTACAGGCCTTCGAGCTTGAGCGCCGGCAGGCCGAACAGCACACCGGCCACCAGGCAGACCGCGCCCGCGGCCGGGATGGTCGCCCAGTAGGGCAGGCCGAAGCGGTCCATGAGGATCGCCGCGGTGTAGGCCCCGAGGGCATAGAAGGCGCCATGCCCGAGCGAGATCTGCCCGTTGTAACCGGTCAGGATGTTGAGCCCCAGCAGCGCCACCGCGTACGACAGCACCATGGTGGCCTGGAACACGACGTAGCCTTCGGCCAGGAAGGGAAAGGCGAGGGCCAGCAACAGCAGCAGCGCGGACGTGGTGCGTTCGACGAGGCGCATGGCTAGACCTTCACCACGATGGTCCGGCCGAACAGTCCGCTCGGACGCACGATCAGCACGCCGACGATCAGCACCAGCGCGACCGTGAGCTTGAGTTCGGTGCCGACGACATAGCTGCCGATCAGGTTCTCGAGCACGCCGACGATGAAGCCGCCGAGCACCGCGCCGGCCGGGCTGTCGATGCCGCCTACCAACGCGCCGGCGAAGGCGTAGAGCAGCACGCCGCCCATCATGCCGGGGTCGAGAAAGACCACCGGCGCGACCAGCATGCCAGCCACCGCGCCGACCGCGCCCGCCAGGCCCCAGCCGAGCATCAGCATCGACCCGACGTCGATGCCGACCAGCCGCGACGACACCGGGTTCTGCGCCGCCGCGCGCATCGCGAGGCCGAGCGCGGTGAAGCGGAAGAAGCCGAAGATGAGTGCCATCACCGCGAGCGTGATCGCGATCGCGCCGACCTCGTGCGCGGACATCAGCGCCGTGCCGTACCAGGCGCGCTCCGGGAACGGGCTAGGGAATTGCTTGATCGTGTAGCCGAACAACCAGCCGGCCAGGCTGTGGAAGATCATCAGGAGCGCGATGAAGACGACCACCACCGACAGCACCGGCGCCTGGCGCATCGGGCGGACCACGATCCGCTCGACCAGCGCGCCCATCACGAAGGACAGGCCCACGGTGAGGCCGAACATCGCCCAGTAGGGCAAGCCGGCCTGCAGCATCGCCCAGCCGAGGTAGGTGGAGAACATCGCCATCTCGCCCTGCGCGAAGTTCACCTGGTGGGTCGACTGGTAGATCATGACCAGCGCCAGCGCGACGCTGGCGTAGATGCCGCCGGTGGCCAGGCCGGCCAGCAGCTGGTGCAGGAATGCTTGCATGTTGTCTCCCTTGGTTTGTGCTCACTTGCGCAAGCGTGGCCATATTCAGCCGCCGCCGGGCCGCCCCAAGGCGGCTGCGGCCCCCCCGGGGGGCAGCGCAGCACACGAAGTGGCAAGCGTGGGGGCCACATTCAGCCGCCGCCGGGCCGCCCCAAGGCGGCTGCGGCCCCCTCGGGGGGCAGCGCAGCACACGAAGTGGCAAGCGTGGGGGCCACATTCAGCCGCCGAGGTAGACGCGGCGCACCGCGTCATTGCCGCGGACCTCTTGCGGCGTGCCGTGCAGCACGATGCGGCCGCTCTCCATGAGATAGACCGAATCGGCGATGTCGAGCGCCAGCGCGGCGTTCTGCTCGACCAGCAGGATCGAGACGCCCTGCTCCGCGTTGATGCGCCGCATGATCTCGAAGATGTCGCGCACGACCAGCGGCGCGAGCCCGAAGGAGGGCTCGTCGAGCAGCAGCAGGCGCGGCCGCGACATCAGTGCCCGGCCGATCGCCAGCATCTGCTGCTCGCCGCCGGACAA
Source organism: Variovorax sp. J31P179 (assembly GCF_030316985.1). NCBI lineage: Bacteria > Pseudomonadati > Pseudomonadota > Betaproteobacteria > Burkholderiales > Comamonadaceae > Variovorax > Variovorax sp. J31P179. The sequence goes on from NZ_JASZYL010000005.1 coordinate 235,579, forward strand.
GGTGCCGGCCTGCTGGCCGTTGCGTTCCCTGAGCCGCGGGAAGTAGCCGTAGACCCGCTCGAAGTCTTCGGCGACGCCCGCGCGGTCGCGCCGCCCATAGGCGCCCAGGCGCAGGTTCTCCTCGGTGCTCAGCGCGAGGAAGGTGCCGCGGCCGTCGGGCACGTGGGCGACGCCGAGCCGCACGATCCGCTCGGTGGGCCGGCCGTCGGCGCGCTCGCCGCCGATGCGGATCGTGCCCGTGGTGCGCACCGCCATCTGGCACAGCGCGCGCAGGGTCGTGGTCTTGCCGGCGCCGTTGGCGCCGAGCAGCGCGGTGACCGAGCCGGCGCGCATCGACAGGCCGATGCCGTGCAGCACGCGGCTCGCGCCATAGGCCGCATGCAGCCCCTCGACTTCAAGCAGCATCGGCATGGGCGCCTCCCAGGTAGGCCTGGATCACCTCGGGGTGCTGCCGCACCGCGGTCGGCGTGCCCTCGGCGATCTTGCGGCCGAAGTTCAGCACCACCACCTGGTCGGAGATCGCCATCACCAGGCCCATGTGGTGCTCGACCAGCAGCACCGTGACGCCCAGCCGGTCGCGGATCTCGCGGATCAGCGCGGCCAGGCCTTCGAGCTCTTCATGGTTGAGCCCGCAGGCCGGCTCGTCGAGCAGCAGCAGGCGCGGCCGGCCGCAGAGCGCGCGACCGAGCTCGACCCGCTTCTGGGTGCCGAAGGGCAGGTCGGCCACGATGCGCTCGGCGCAGTCTTCGAGCGCCAGGAAGCGCAGCAGCTCGTCCGCCCTCGCCTGCGCCTCGCGCTCCGTGCGTCGCTCGCCGGGCAGGCGCAGCAGGGCGCCCACGAAGCCGGCCGGCTGCCGGCCATGGCAGCCGACCAGCAGGTTCTCGCGCACGCTCATGCTGCCGAACAGCGCGAGGTTCTGGAAGGTGCGGCCGATGCCCTCGCCCGCCATGCGGTGGCGCGGCAATGTCGAGATGCGCCGGCCATCGAACTCGATGCTTCCGGCGCCGCAGTCGTAGATGCGCGAGAGGCAGTTGAAGACGGTGCTCTTGCCGGCGCCATTGGGACCGATCAGGCCGCAGATCTGGCCGGCCTCGACGCTGAACGACACCGCATCGAGCGCCACGATGCCGCCGAAGCGCACCGTCACCGCCTGCACGCGCAGCAGCGGCGCGCCGGTTGAAGGCGTGTTCACGGCCCGAGCAGGCCGCCGAATTTCTCATAGCCGGTGCCGTCGAAGCGCACCAGCTGCATCTGCCGGATCGGATAGAAGTTGTCGGGCCCGGTCTTCAGGCGGATGCCCGGATAGAGCATCGGCAAGGTCATGTCGAGGCTCGCGGCCTGCTTCATGAGGTTGGCGCGGGTCAGATCGTCGCCGGCCTGGGTCAGCAGCTGCACCAGCGCCTGCGCCATCGAGTAGCCCGTGACGTTGAGCGTGTCGTTCGGGTCGCCCTCGGGGTAGTGCTGTTTCATGAAGGCCGCGAAGTCGCGACCTTCCGGCGTGTCGCGGGCGTCGCTCGGATCGCGCAGCTAGGTGGCGGTGAGGAGGCCCTTCGCATGCTCGGCGCCGGCCGGCTTGAGCACCGCCGCCACCGAGTTCGACACGTTGGTCAGGTAGTGCGCGGGCTTCCAGCCGATCGCGGCCATCTTGCGGATGGTCTGGGCCGCGAACTTGGTCTGCGAGAAGTTCATCAGCGTGTCGGCGCCCGAGCTCCTGAGGCTGATGATCTGGCTGTCGACCGTGGGGTCGCTGACCTCGTAGCTGGCCTGGGCCACGACCATCGATCTGGCCTTGTCGCCGAGGCCATCGAGGAAGCCGCGCACGATGTCCTTGCCGAACTCGTCGTTCTGGTAGAGCACCGCCACCTTGGCATCGGGCCGGCTGGCCAGGATGTGGGCGGCGTAGATGCGGCCTTCGGTCACGTAGGTGGGGTTGAAGCCGATGCTCCACGGGAACTGGCGGTGGTCGCCCCAGCGCTCGGCGCCCGAGCTCACGAAGAGCTGCGGCACCTTCCTGATGTTGAGGTACTTCTGGGTCGCGGCATTGGTGGGCGTGCCGAGCGGGCCGAAGATCAGCAGCACCTTCTGCTGCTCGACCAGCTTGCGGGTCTGCTCCACGGCCACCGGCGGGCTGTAGGCATCGTCGAGCGAGATGAACTCGATCTTGCGGCCACCGATGCCGCCCTCGGCGTTGACCTTGCGGAAGTAGGCGGCCGCGCTCTTGCCCACGGTGCCGTAGACAGACGCCGGCCCGGAGTACGGCATGGTGTTGCCGATCTTGATCGCGGTGTCGGTGGCGCCGGGGTCGTAGCGCTTCTGGGCCTGCGCCAGCAGGGCGCTGCCTGCGAGGGCGGCCACGGCCAGCCAGCGGCCGGCCTTTCGAATGTCGCGTGTCTGCATTGTTCTCTCCCTGGGTGGTGTGACAGATCGGTGTGGCGGCGGAGGGCTTCGGCCGTCTCTTGTTCCGCGCTGACCGGCCGGCGCTTCAGGCCGGCGGGTCGGATGCGGCGCGCAGGCGATCGCGCAGGGCGCGGCGGTTGAGCTTGCCCACCGCGGTCTTCGGAATCTGTTCGGCGAAGATCACGCGCCGCGGTTTCTTGTACGACGCCAGCCGGGCCGCGACCTGCGCGATCAGCTCGGCCGCCAGCGCATCGCTTGCGGCGTGGCCGGGGGCAAGCGCCACCACCGCGGTGACCGCCTCGACCCACTTGTCGTCGGGCAGCCCGACCACCGCGCATTCGCGCACCGCGGGATGGGCAAGCAGCGCCTCTTCGACCTCGCGCGGATAGACGTTGTAGCCGCCGCTGACGATCATGTCGGAGGTGCGGTCCTTGAGGAACAGGAAGCCGTGCTCGTCGAACACGCCGACGTCGCGCGTGAGCACCCAGCCGTCGGGCTTGAAGGTCTCTGCCGTGAGCTCGGGCGCCGAGTGGTAGCCGGCCACCGCCGACGGCGCGCGCACCGCGATCTCGCCGGGCTGGCCCGGCGCCACGTCGTGGCCGGACTCGTCGAGCAGGCGCACTTCGACCTCGACGGCCGGCTGGCCGCAGGCGCCCAGACGCTCGCCATGATGGTCTTCGGGCCGCAGCACCGCCAGGCACAGCGGTACCTCGGTCTGGCCGTAGTACTGCCAGAAGCGGTGTTGGCCCCAGAGTGCCATCGCGCGCTCGATCACGGGGCGCGGCATCGGCGAAGCGCCGTAGATCACGTAGCGCAGCGCATCGACATTGCAAGTCGCCATGGCCGGCGTCTCGACCAGCATCTGCAGCATGGTCGGCACCAGGTTGATCGCGGTGGCGCGTTCGCGCTCGATCGCAGCCAGGAAGGACTCGGGCTCGAAGCCAGGCAGGATCACGGTGCGGCCGCCGCGCAGCCAGAAGGGCAGGACGAAGACGCCGCTGGCGTGGATCAGCGAGGCGGCATGCAGCATCGCGTCGTCGGGAGTCGCGGGCAGCAGGTTGAGCAGCACGTTGCGGCAGATCGCGGCATAGGAGCCCTGCGTGTGCTGCGCGGCCTTCAGCGTGCCGGTGGTGCCGGAGGTGAACAGGGTCAGGATCACGTCGTCGGCGCTCACCTGAAGATCGGGGTCGCGCGCCGGCTGCTGCGCGGCCGTGGCGATCAGGTCGGTGCCGCCGGGCAGGCTGGCATCGAGGCCATGGCAGTCCAGACCCGGCAGGGCCTCGCGCAGTGCGGCGGCGCGCTCGGCCAGGTCGGCCCCGAACACCAGCAGGCGGCAGCCGGTGTCCTGCAGCATGCGCACGTGCTCGGGCAGCGACAGCCGGGCATTGAGCGGGACGCGGTTGAGCGCCGCCTTGACGCAGGCGAAGTCGAGCGGCACGCTGTAGAGGCTGTTGTTGACCAGCAGCGCGATGCGCGTGCCGGGCTCGGCGCCGCGGGCGCGCAGTGCGTGGGCCAGGCGGGCGCTGAGCGCATCGACCTCGGCGAAGCTCAGGCTGCGGCCGCCGAAGCTGACGGCGGTGCGGGGCCCGTGCTGGGCGGCGCCGCGGCGGATCAGGTCGAGAGTGGTGGGGGCCATGTTCGGTTCCTATTGGCCAAAGCTGCCGTGGCGGCCGGCGCCCTGGACGAAGCGGGCGGCGCCCGCAACGGCTTCCTCGAACACCACCGGGACGCCTTGGGCGCCTTCGGCGCGCAGCGCCTCTGCCAGCGGGAGATCCCACTGGCCATAGGCCGACGCGCGATCGGCCAGCATGCAGCGGCGCGGGAAGGCAGCGATCTCGCGCGCCAGGGCCTCGGCAGCCTCGCGCGCAGTGCCTGGGTCGACCAGGCGGCTGGCCAGGCCCATCGCGAGCGCTTCGTCGGCCGCCACCGGACGGCCGGTCAGGATCATGTCGAGCGCCCGGCCCATGCCGACGATGCGCGGCAGGCGCACGGTGCCGCCATCGATCAGCGGCACGCCCCAGCGACGGCAGAAGACGCCGAACACCGCATCGCGCTCGACCACGCGCAGGTCGGCCAGCAGCGCGAGTTCGAGGCCGCCGGCCACGGCATAGCCGCTGACCGCGGCGATCAGCGGCTTGGACAGCGCCATGCGGGAGGGGCCCATCGGCCCGCTGCCGCCGCCGTGGGGGTCGAGCTCGTGGCGGCGCGAAGGATCGCCGACGGCGCTCAGGTCGGCACCGGCGCAGAAATGGCCGCCGGCACCCCACAGCACCGCCACCTGCTGCGTGTCGTCGGCCTCGAAGGCTTCGAAGGCGCGGCGCAGATCGATCGCCATCGGGCCGTCGACCGCGTTGCGCACCGCGGGGCGGTCCAGGATGATCGTGCACACTGGGCCGTCGACCTCGGTACGGATGAAAGAACCCGCCATTCGCTTGCTCCATTGATATTTCAATGAAAATAATATCGGCGGCAGAATAAGAAAGATTACACGTTTTCACTTAGATGGACATAATTCATAACATCGAAGAAGGCGAACCTTCGGCTGCGGACCTGGTGCTCGACCTGCTGATCACCCATCCCGAGCCGCACATGACGGTGCAGACGCTCGCGCGCGCGGGCGAGATCATGCGACTCAGCACGCCCAGCGTGCGGGTGGCGCTGACGCGCCTGCTGGGCCAGGACCGGATCGTCAAGACCGGACGCGGCTGCTATGCCGTGCAGTTGCAGGGCAACTCGGTGCACTACGAGGTGCAGCACTGGTTCGAAAAGGAGAGCCGGATGGGCCAGTGGGCCGGCGGCTGGCTGCTGGTGCATGACGGCGACGTGCCACGCAGCGACAAGACCGCCTGGCGGCACCACCTGCGGGCGCTCGACCTGAACGGGTTTCGCACGCTGGCCGCGGGCCTCTCGGTGCGGCCCGACAACCTCGACGGCGGCGCCGAGGCGATGCGCGCGGCGCTGGCCCGGCTCGGCCTGGCGGCGGGCAGCCTGGTGTTCGGCGGCAGCGGCTTCGACGCCGATGCCGCTGCGCGAATGCGGGCGCTGTGGGACGTTCAGGCACTGTCCGCCGCCTATCGCGGCGCATTGAAGCTGATCGAGGACAGCAACGCGCGCCTGCCGCGCCTGGCGCCCGAGGCGGCGGCCCGCGAGACGCTGCTGGTGGGGCGCACGGTGATCCGCGGCATCGTGCGCGATCCGCTGCTGCCCGAGGCGATCCAGCCCGGCGCGCCGCGGCGGGCGCTGATCGAGGCGACCCGCAGCTACCAGGCGCGGGCGCGTGAGCTTTGGCGGGAGGTGCTTGCCGGCTGATCGGCCAGCTCGCCTCTCAATCCTCGAACACCTCGGTATCCACCTCGGTGCTGCTCTGCGCGCCATAGCGCGCACCGCTCACGGTGCGCTGGTTGATCACCGCGTCGACCCGCGCAACCAGTTCGGGCGACAGCCGGACCTGCTCGGCCTGCAGGTCTTCATTCAGGTGGGCGAGACGGGTCGTGCCGGGAATCGGGATGACATGCTCGCCGCGCGACAGCAGCCAGGCCAGTGCCAGCTGCGCCGGCGTGCAGCCGGCCTCTTTCGCGAGCGCGGTGTAGGCCGGCAGCAGCGCCAGGTTGCGCGGGTAGTTCTCGGCCGAGAAGCGCGGCATCGCGCGCCGGATGTCCTTGGCGTCGAGCGTCGACACGTCGTGCAGCACGTCGCACAGGAAGCCGCGCGCCAGCGGGCTGAAGGCCACCAGCGCCGCGCCCAGCTCGCGGCAGGCCTCGAGCACGCCGATCTCCGTGTTGCGGCTCCAGAGCGAATATTCGTTCTGCACCGCGGCGATCGGGTGCACCGCATGCGCGCGCCGCAAGGTCGCCGCCGAGACCTCCGACAGGCCCAGCGCGCGCACCTTGCCCTCTTCGACCAGGCGCGACATCTCGCCCACCGACTCCTCGATCGGCACCGACTTGTCCCAGCGATGCAGGTAGTAGAGATCGATGACCTCGGTCTGCAGGTTCCGCAGACTGTCTTCGCAGTTGCGGCGCAAGGTGGCCGGGCGGCCGTCGATCACGCGGCGCAGCGTGCCGTCGTCGCCGCGCACACCCGCCATGCCGCCCTTGCTGGCCAGCGTGAAGGCGCTGCGGTGCGGCTTCAGCACCCGCCCGACCAGCTGCTCGTTGGCACCGAAGCCGTAGAGCGCCGCCGTGTCGAACAGGGTCACGCCGGCATCCAGTGCCGCCAGCAGCAGGCGCTCGCCCTGCTCCGCCGACGGCGGCACGCCGTAGGCATGGCTCAGGTTCATGCAGCCCAGGCCGATCGCGCTGACCGAGAAAGGGCCGAGTTGACGCGTGTGCATGGCGCGGCTCAGCTCTGCAGCTGCTGTTCCAGCTGCTGCAGAACCTGGTAGCAGGGCAGCACCTGCGCCACGCTCGAATTCGGCTCGCGGCCTTCGCGGATCGCGGCGAAGAACTCGCGGTCCTGCAGCTCGATGCCGTTCATCGACACGTCCACCTTCGAGACGTCGATCGCTTCTTCCTTGCCGGTGAACAGATCGTCGTAGCGCGCGATGTAGGTGCCGGTGTCGCCGATGTAGCGGAAGAAGGTGCCGAGCGGGCCGTCGTTGTTGAAGGACAGCGACAGCGTGCAGATCGCGCCGTTGGCCGCCTGCAGCTGGATCGACATGTCCATCGCGATGCCCAGGGTCGGGTGGATCGGGCCCTGCACCGCATTGGCCTTCACGATCGGGCTGCCGGCCTGGTAGGCGAACAGGTCGACCGTGTGCGCGGCGTGGTGCCACAGCAGGTGGTCGGTCCAGCTGCGCGCCTGGCCCAGCGCGTTCATGTTGGTGCGGCGGAAGAAGTAGGTCTGCACGTCCATCTGCTGGATGTTGAACTCGCCGGCCTTGATCTTCTTGTGCACCCACTGGTGGCTCGGGTTGAAGCGGCGCGTGTGGCCGCACATCGCGACCAGCCCGGTCTGCTTCTGCAGGTCGACCACGGCCTGCGCGTCCTTGAGCGAATCAGCCAGCGGGATCTCGACCTGCACGTGCTTGCCGGCCTTGAGTGCCGCGATGCTCTGCGAGGCATGCATCTGGGTCGGCGTGCAGAGGATGACGGCGTCGACCTCCTTCAGCGCCAGCGAGTCGGCGAGGTCGGTCGTGACGTGGCCGATGCCGTACTTGGCAGCCACTTCGCGGGTCTTGTCGAGCTCGCGGCTGACCAGCGAGACGACTTCGACGCCGTCGATGTTCTTGATGCCGTCCAGGTGCTTGATGCCGAAGGCGCCGGCACCGGCGAGGGCAACCTTGATGGTCTTGGTCATTGTTGGTTCTCCAGGATGAGGTGGCCCACGGCCGTGTTGGACGCGGGAACATGGAAGAAGCGATGCGCCACCTTCGGCGGCTTGCCGCCGGCGACGTCGGCCATCGCGCCGCGTGCGATCAGCCACATCACGAGCTCGATGCCCTCGGAGCCGGCTTCGCGCACGTAGTCGATGTGCGGCACCTTCGAGAGGCCGTCGGGGTCGGCGATCAGGCGGTCAAGGAACTTGTTGTCCCACTCGGCGTTGATCAGGCCGGCGCGCGGGCCCTGCAGCTGGTGGCTCATGCCGCCGGTGCCCCAGATCTGCACGTTCAGGTCTTCATCGAAGGACTCGACGGCGCGGCGGATCGCCTGGCCGAGCATGAAGCAGCGCCGGCCGCTGGGCACCGGGTACTGCACCACGTTGACCGCGAACGGAATCACCGGGCAGGGCCAGGCCTCGGGCTGGCCGCACATCAGCGACAGCGGCACCGTGAGCCCGTGGTCGACGTCCATCTTGTTGACGATGGTGAGGTCGAAGTCCTGCTGGATCACGCTCTGCGCGATGTGGGAGGCCAGCGCCGAGTGGCCTTTCACGACCGGCACCGGACGCGGGCCCCAGCCTTCGTCAGCCGGCTGGTACGAATCGGCAGTGCCGATCGCGAAGGTCGGGATCATGTCCAGGCTGAAGGCCGTGGCGTGGTCGTTGAAGACCAGGAAGACGACATCGGGCTTGTTGTCCTTCATCCATTGCTTGGAGAAGTCGTAGCCGGCGAACAGCGGCTTCCAGTAGGGCTCGTTCGACTTGCCGAGGTCGAGCGCCGCGCCGATGGCGGGCACGTGCGAGGTGTAGACGGATGCGGTGATGCGTGCCATGTCAGTGTCCTTTGCGGCCGGCCGCGCCTTGCGGCTGGTGCTGTGCCTGCGCGTCGCCGTCCTCGCCGACGTAGCGGTTGCCTTCGGCCGAGCGGCCGCCCTTGATCATCATGTCGCGGTATTCCTCTTCGGTCATGCCGGTCATGCTGCCGGCCATCTGCTGGAAGCTCTTGCCGTCGGTGGCGCCGATCTTGGCCAGGAAGTAGATGTTGCCGCCGAGCGCGATGCAGCGGTTGAGGTCGCGTGCCAGCACGGCCTGCTTCTGCTCCTCGGTCATCGGCCACTCGTCGAGGTAGGCCCGCTCGTCGGCCTTGAAGCGCTCGCGGTTGGCGGCCTTCATGAGCGACATGCAGAACTGGTTCAGGTGGTAGCCGAGCCGCGATTGCTCGGCGTCGAAGATGGTCGTGCCGGGCACGTCCTTGTAGGGCTTGTCGAGGGACATTACTTCAGCTCCGGCCAGTACAGGCGCGTCGGGTTGTCGACCAACAGCTTGCGCTGCAGCTCGGCCGTGGTCGCGATCTGCGGGATGAAATCGACCAGCAGGCCGTCGTCGGGCATGTGGTCCTTGAGGTTCGGGTGCGGCCAGTCGGTGCCCCACAGCACGCGGTCGGGAAAGCTCTCGACCACCTTGCGGGCGAAAGGCACGACGTCCTGGTAGGCCGCCTGCTCGCCGTCGAGCGCCTTCGGGCCGGTGAGCGACAGGCGCTCGGGACAGCTCACCTTGCTCCAGACATTGGTGTGCTCGCGCATGAACTTCAGGAACAGCTCGAACTCGGGGCCGTCGATGGGCTTGCTGACGTCGGGGCGGCCCATGTGGTCGACCACCACGGTGGTCGGCAGCGCGGTGAAGAAGTCCCACAACTCGGGCAGGTCGACCGCCTCGAAGTAGATCACCACATGCCAGCCCAGCGGCGCGATGCGGTTGGCGATCTCGAGCAGCTCGTCCTTGGGCGTGAAGTCGACCAGCCGCTTGACGAAGTTGAAGCGCACGCCGCGCACGCCGGCGTCGTGCAGTTCCTTGAGCTCGGCGTCGCTGATGCTGCGCTTGACCGTGGCGATGCCCTTGGCACGGCCGTTGGAGGACTTCAGCGCATCGACCATGGCGCGGTTGTCGGCGCCGTGGCAGGTGGCCTGCACGACCACGTTCTTGTCGAAGCCGAGGTGGTCGCGCAGCGCGAACAGCTGGTCCTTGGAGGCGTCGCAGGGCGTGTACTTGCGCTCGGGCGCGAACGGGAACTGGTCGCCCGGGCCGAACACATGGCAGTGCGCGTCGACGCTGCCGGGCGGCACCTTGAAGCGCGGCTTCGACGGGCCTGCGTACCAGTCGAGCCAGCCGGGGGTCTTGGTGAAAGTGGTCATGGTCTCAGTCCAGGGTGATGTTGGCCTTGCGGATCACGTCGCCGAAACGCTGGGTCTCGGTCTTGACGAACTGGTTGAACTGGTCGCGGGTCGTCGGGAAGGGCTCATAGCCGAAGCTCTTGAACTTCTCCTGCACGTCGGGGCTGGCCAGCGCGGCCTCGACGTCCTTCCTGATCTTGTCGGTGACGGCCGCGGGCAGGCCCGGCGGCACCGCGATCGCGTTCCAGCCCGTGACTTCGAAGCCCTTCGGGCCGCCCGACTCGCCCACCGTCGGCACGTCCGGGAAGCTGGCAAGGCGCTGCGGCGCGGCCACGGCCAGGAAGCGCAGCTTGCCGGCGCGCTGCAGCGGGCCCGCGGTGGCGGCGCTGCCGAGCGCGAAGGACAGCTCGCCGGTCGAGACCGAGGTGTAGAGCTGTGTGGTTTCCTTGTAGAGCACGTGCTCCATCTTGATGCCGGTGGCGGAGGCGAACATCTCGGAGCCCAGGTGCACCGGGTTGCCGATCGACCAGGAGCCGAAGTTGAGCTTGCCCGGATGGGCCTTGGCGTCTGCAATGATGTCGCCGACGGTCTTGTACTTGCTGTCGGTCGCGACCGTGAAGAAGAAGTAGGTCTTGAACAGCGGCAGCAGCGTGTCGAAGTCTTTCACCGGGTCGTAGGGCAGCTTCTTGAACAGCGACGGATAGGCCGCCAGGTGCACGTTGTCGAGCACGATCATGTCGGTGCCGTCCTTGGCGCCGCGCTTGAAGGCATCGATGGCGATGAAGCCGTTGCCGCCCGGACGGTTCTCCACCACCACCGGCTGGCCCCAGGCGCGCGAGAGCTTGTCGGCCACCAGGCGGGCGACGCCATCGGGGCCGCCGCCGACCGGGAACGGCGTGATGATGCGCACCGGCCTGGTCGGGAAATGCTGCGCGAAGGCGCCCATCGGGAGCGCCGCGGCGGTGAGCGCGCCGGCGGCCAGGGCGAGCTGCGTCAGGGAGCGTCGTGTGACTTGCATGGTTGGAATCAAGAGAAAGGGAAATCAGTCGATGTAGCGCAGGCCGGCCTTCTCGAGGGGCTCGCGCATCTTGTACATGTCGAGGCCGAGCACGCCGGAGGCCAGCTTCTCGCGCTTGGCGCCCTCGTTGGCTTCGCGTGCCACGGCCGCTTCGAGCGCCTTGGCGGCCATCGCCTTCGGCACGCAGACCACGCCGTCGTCGTCGGCCACGATCACGTCGCCGGGCGTGACCAGCATGCCGGCGCAGACCACCGGGATGTTGACCGAGCCGAGCGTGGCCTTGATGGTGCCCTTGGACGAGATGGCGCGGCTCCAGACCGGGAAGTTCATTTCCTGCAGCGTCTTCACGTCGCGCACGCCGGCGTCGATGATCAACGCGCGGGCGCCGCGGGCCTGGAAGCTGGTCGCGAGCAGGTCGCCGAAGTAGCCGTCGGTGCATTCGGCCGTGACCGCCGCCACCACGATGTCGCCGGCCTGGATCTGCTCCGCCGCCACATGCATCATCCAGTTGTCGCCGGGCTGCAGCAGCACCGTGACCGCGGTGCCCGACACCTGCACGCCGGGATAGATCGGCCGCATGTAGGGCTTGAGCAGGCCCACGCGGCCCATGGCCTCGTGCGCCGTGGCCGAGCCGAGCTTGGCCAGGGCGTCGGCCGTGGCGCGGTCGGCGCGCTCGATGTTGCGATAGACGACTCCGAGTTCGTACATGGTCATGTCTCCTTGAAATGGATCAGAGGCCTTTGGCCTTCAATGCGGCGTCGAGCCGCGGGAACACGCGGCGCGCATTGCCTTCGTAGATCTGGAACCGGTCGGCGTCGCTCAGGATCTTGCTCGACTCGATGTAGCGCTTGGTGTCGTCGTAGTAGTGGCCGGTGGTCGGGTCGATGCCGCGCACGGCGCCGATCATTTCCGAGGCGAACAGCACGTTCTTGACCGGGATCACCGTGCTCAGCAGGTCGATGCCGGGCTGGTGGTAGACGCAGGTGTCGAAGTAGATGTTGTTGAGCAGGTGCTCGTCGAGCAGCGGCTTCTTGAGCTCTTGCGCCAGGCCGCGAAACCGGCCCCAGTGGTAGGGCACCGCGCCGCCGCCGTGCGGGATCAGGAAGCGCAGGGTCGGGAAGTCCTTGAACAGGTCCGAAGTCAGGCACTGCATGAAGGCCGTGGTGTCGGCATTGAGGTAGTGCGAGCCGGTGGTGTGGAAGGCCGGGTTGCAGCTGGTGCTGACATGGATCATCGCGGGGATGTCGTACTCGACCATCTTCTCGTAGATCGGGTACCACTGGCGGTCGCTCAACGGCGGGCTGGTCCAGTGGCCGCCGCTCGGGTCCGGGTTCAGGTTGATGCCGACGTTGCCGTATTCCTTGACGCAGCGCTCCAGCTCGGGGATGCAGGTCTTGGGGTCGACGCCGGGCGACTGCGGCAGCATCGCCGCCGGGATGAAGTGGTCCGGGAACAGCTGGCTCACGCGATAGCAGAGCTCGTTGCAGATCGCCGCCCAGGTCGACGAGGTGTTGAAGTCGCCGATGTGGTGCGCCATGAAGCTGGCGCGCGGGCTGAAGATGGTCAGGTCGGAGCCGCGCTCCTTCATCAGCTTGAGCTGGTTGCTCTCGATGGTCTCGCGGATGTCGTCGTCGCTGATCTTGAGATCTGCGGCCTTGGGCGCCTTGGACGGGTCCTTGAGGCTGGCGATCTGCAGGTCGCGCCAGGCGCCGAGCGCAGCGGGGGCGGTCGTGTAGTGACCGTGGACGTCGATGATCATGTCGTGTGCTCCTGGGACTGAAAGGTCGATGACGGTGAAGGAATCAATGGGCCGCGGGTCCGGCGGCGGCATCGCGCAGACTCAGTTCGCGCGGCGCATGCGGATGGGTCCACTGCTTGACGACGAGCGCCGCGGTGGCGATCAGGCCCGGAATGGCCACGATGGTGAAGATGCGGTCGAAGCCCAGGCTGCGGGCCGCCAGTTCGGCCACCAGGAACGAGCCCGCGATGCCGCCGAAGCGGCCGATGCCCAGCATCCAGGCGACCCCGGTGGCCCGCCCCTGCGTGGGATAGAAGGCCGCGGCCAGCGCCGGCATCGACGACTGCGCCGTGTTCATGAGGGTGCCGGCGACGAACACCATCGCCACCAGCAGGCCGTCGTTGCCCACGGCCTGGCCGATCAGGTAGACCGACAGGGCCGTCAGCGCATAGCCCACCGCGATGATCCGGTTGGCGTTGAAACGGTCCATCAGCCAGCCGAAGAACACGGCACCCACGCCGCCCAGCGGGAACAGCGCCGACACCAGCACGGCCTTGTGGGGATCCATGCCGGCATCCTTCAGCAGGATCGGCATCCAGTTGATCAGCGCATAGAAGATGACCAGCCCCATGAAGTAGGCCAGCCACAGCATGAACGAACCGATGCGGTGGTTGCGCCCCAGCACCACCGCCATGCCGCTGCCTGCCACCGGGCCTGCGGCCTGGCGCTCGGTCAGCACGAACGAGGTCGCCGCGGCGGCGGTCGCCGAGATGCGCGCCAGCACCCGGCGGATGCGTTCGGCCGGCTGGCCCCTGGCCACCATGTAGCGCACCGATTCGGGCAGCGCCACGAGCATCAGCAGCGCCAGCACCACGGGCACCGTACCGCCCAGCAGCAGCACGCTGCGCCAGCCCCAGTGCGGGATCATCCAGGCGGCCAGGAAGCCGCCGAAGGCCGCGCCCAGCGGAAAGCCGCAGAACATCGCATTGGTCAGCATCGCGCGCCGCTTGTCCGGGCAATATTCGCTGGTCAAGGTCACGGCATTCGGCATCGCGGCACCCAGGCCCAGGCCGGTCACGAAGCGCAGCACGGTGAGGCTGTCCAGGCTGCCCGAGAAACTCGACGCCAGGCTGGCCAGGCCGAACACCAGCACCGAGGCGGTCAGCACGGCGCGGCGGCCGAACTTGTCGGCCAGCGGACCGGCGCTCAAGGCGCCCGCTGCCAGCCCGAACAGCGCCGCGCTGAGCACCGGCGCCAGCGCGGGCTTGGCCACCCCCCACTCGCCGATCAGCGACGGCGCGATGTAGCCGATGGCGGCGGTGTCGAAGCCGTCGAGCAGCACCACCAGGAAGCACAGGCCGAAGATCAGCCACTGGTAGCCGGAGAAGCCTTGCGCATTGAAGAACGCCTGGACGTCGAGCGGCGCGTTGTCTTGCTTTTTCATGATCCCGAGATTTCCTGCGAGTTGCGTTGAGCCGGGTCCATGCCCTGGGCGCGCTTCGCCGCGTCGGCCTCGGGCGAGGCCATGAAGGCCAGCATTGCACGCGCGGTCTCGGCCTGGGTCGATCCGCTGCAGACGCCGCCTGAAAAGGTCGTGACGATCTGAATCGCGGCCGGCATCGGGCCGAGCAGGTCGATGCCCTGGACATGGATCAGCTCGCTGAGCTGCTGGAAGCCCAGTTCGACCTCGCCGCGGGCCACCAGCGTGCCGACCGGCACGCCCGGCGGGGCCTGGACGATGCGGGGCTTGATCTCTTCGGCGATGCCCCAGCGCTCGAACAGCGCGGCCAGCGCGACGCCGCTCGGGCCGGTGGAGTAGCTGAGGCTGCGGGCGGCCAGCACGGCGCTGCGAAGCGCTTGCTCGGAGCCGATGTCGGGGTGCGGCGCGCCGGCCTTGACGGCCACCGCGACGCCGGAGCGCACCAGGTCGGTCTTGCTGGCGGCATCGACGCGGCCGGCGGCGATCAGCTTGTCGATCGCGTCGGAGGCCAGGATGACGAGGTCGAAGGCCTCGCCCGCCTGCACCCGCTTGGCGGCATCGACGCCGCCGACCGATTCGATCGACACCGAAGCGCCCGAACGGCCCTCGAAGGCGGCCACGAGGTCGGCCAGCACCTGGCGGGTGGCCATCGACGAAATACCCTTGATTGCGGTCTTCTGCATGCTTTTCGCCTTGTCTCCAGGCCCTTTGGCGGGCGCGTTTGGCGGATTGTGCGGCGGGATGGCCCTACTCGATCCGCCATAAGCCACTAGCAGCTAGAACAAAACGGCATATCATCCGAGTCCGAGCCTGGAGGCGACCCTTGGACCTGAAACAGCTGGCGTATTTCGTGCGCGTCGCCGAACTGGGCAGCTTCACGCGGGCCGCGGTGGCGCTCAAGGTCGCCCAGCCGGCGCTGAGCCGCCAGGTGCGCCTGCTCGAGGTCGAGCTGCGGCAGAACCTGCTGGTGCGCAACGGCCGCGGCGCGACGCCGACCGAGGCCGGCCAGGTGCTGCTGGCCCACGGGCGCGGAATCCTGCACCAGGTGGAGCGCGCCCGCGAGGAGCTCGACCGGGTGCGCGGCTCGCTGGCCGGGCGGGTGGCCGTGGGGCTGCCGCCGAGCATCGCGCGGGTGCTGACCGTGCCGCTGACCCGCGCCTTCCGCGAGCAGATGCCGCAGGCCCAGCTGTCGATCAGCGAGAACCTCTCGACCGCCATGCAGGACCAGCTGCTGCATGGCGGGCTGGACATCGCGGTGCTCTACGACGCCCGCCCGATGCCCGGGCTGGACGTCCAGCGGCTGCTGGACCAGGCGCTGATGCTGGTCGGGCGCCGGCCGCCCGGCCTGCAGGAAGATCCGCCGCCCGCCCCCCTGACCCTGGCGGAGGTGGCACGGCTGCCGCTGGTGATCCCGAGCCGGCCCAACGCCATCCGGATGTATGTCGAATCGGAGATGGCCGGCGTCGGCTGCACGCCGAGGGTCGCGCTCGAGATCGACGGCGTCTCGGCGATGCTCGACCTGGTTGCCGACGGCGCCGGCTTCGCGATCCTGTCGCGCAACGCGGTGATCCGCTCGATCAATCCGTCGGCCTACACCCTGCGTGAGATCGTGTCGCCGCCGCTGCGCATCCCGGTGTTCACCGCGGTCAGCGCGCTGCGCCGCGCCACCCTGACGCAGCACGCGACGCTCGAGCTGATCCGCAAGACCGGCGAGACGCTGCTACGGGGTTGAAAGGTCCGCCGCCGGGCCGCCCCAAGGCGGACCGCTCCCCCTCGGGGGGCAGCGAGTACACGAAGTGACGAGCGTGGGGGCTCAGTCCTTGCTTCGCTGGGCGAGCAGCCGGTCGGCGTAGTCCTGCCAGGTCGCCTGCTTGTCGAGCCCGTCGAACACGCCGGCCTTCGCCTGGTCGGCCACCCACTGCTGCTTCTCCGCGATGGCCGCGGCCATGGTCGGCGCGAAGCCGGCTTCGCGCACCGTGTTGGCGGCTTCGCGCATCTCCTCGGCCCGGCGCTGGCCGTGCTGGACCACGCGGCTGAAGAAGTAGGCGCCCTGGCGGCTCCAGTCGATGCTCGGGAAGGTCTCCTGCAGGGTCGGCAGCACATGGTCCTCGACGCCGTAGGCGCGCGCCGTGGCGTAGCTTTCGATGACCAGCGCCTCGAGGCCCTTGATCATCACGCTGCGGCTCATCTTGATCGCGCTGGCGACGCCAAGGCGCTCGCTCACCGCCTTGGTGTCCAGCCCCCAGGCGGCGAGTGCCTCGGCCAAAGCCGCCGCCCGCTCGCCGCCGAGCAGCATCGGCACGCGGATGCCGTAGGGCGGCACCGAGGTCATCACGCCGGCTTCCACATAGTGCGCACCGGCCGCGTCGACCAGCGCCGCGCAGCGCTGCTTGGTGCCCGGCGAGGCCGAGTTGAGGTCGAGGAACAGCGTGCCCGGGCGCAGGTGCGGCGCCGCCTCCTCGGCCACGCGCAGGGTGTTCGACGCCGTGACGGCGGAGATCACCAGCGTGCTCGCCTGGCACAGGGCGCGCATCGACGCCTGCGCCACCGCGCCGGCGCGCGCCGCGTGCGCTTGCTCGTCCGCCTGGCGCGCAGGGTCGATGAAATTCAGGTCCCAGGCACCGACGGATTGAACGCCGGGCTTGTCCCTGAGGCCCGAGGCGAAGGTCTTTCCCACTTCGCCGTAGCCGATGACTCCGATGTGTTCGAGTTGCATGTGCGACCTCTACAGGGAAGCTATTGCCGTGGGATGCCCGCGGCGGCGATCACGCCGCTCCAGCGGTGGATCTCGCTGTCGAGCAGCGTCGCCAGTTCCTCGGGGCTGCCGGCACGCGGCTGCACGTTCAGCGTCGCCAACTGCTGCTGGACCTCGGGCGACGCCAGCGCCGCGCGGACTGCGCGATTGAGCCGGTCGATGCGCTCGCGCGGCGTCTTGGCCGGCGCGGCCAGCGCGTTCCAGGAACGCACGTCGAAGCCCTTGAGCCCGGCGCCCTCGGCCGCCGTGGGCACATCGGGCAAGGCCGGATTGCGCTTCTCGCCCATCACGGCCAGCACGCGAAGCGCCTTGCCCGTGATCTGCGGCATGACCGGCGACAGGATCTCGACGCCGGCGTCGATCTGGCCGCTGCGCAGGGCCGTCACCACGGCCGGGGTGCCGTTGAAGGGCACCACCTGGGCCTCGATGCCGGCGCGGCTCTTGAACAGCGTGGCCGCCAGGTGCTGGGTGCTGCCGATGTTGACCGTGCCGATGTTCAGCGCGCCCGGCCGCGCCTTGGCGGCCGCCACCAGGTCGGCCAGGCTGCGCAGCGGCGACTTCTCGGGCACCACGATCGCGATGTCGAAATAGCCCAGCAGCGAGACCGGCGCGAAGTCCTTGCGGGTGTCGAACGGAAGCTTCTGGAACAAGCCCTCGCTGACCGCCGTGCCGTTGCTCATCAGCAGCAGCGTGAGGCCGTCGGGCGCCGCCGAGGCCACCATCGTGCCGGCCACCACGCCGCCGGCACCGGGGCGGTTGTCGACGATCACGGGTTGGTTCAGCTGGCTGGACATCGCCTTGCCGACCACGCGCGCCGTGAGGTCGGCGACGCCGCCGGCACCGAAGGGGACGACCAGGCGGATCGGCTGGATGTCGCGGCTGTCGGCGGCGTGGGCCGAGAGGCCAAGGGCGGCCAAGGAAAGAAGAAGCATTCGGCGCTTCATGTGCATGATGGACTCCTACACCTCTGGGGGCCGCCAGTGTAGGCCGCCACTGGCCGGCCTTTTGCCAAACCGAAACGATGTGCTACTCTTTTTCACATGAACGCGCGCATCTACCAAGAGCTTCAGCACCTCAGTGCCGCCGAGAAGCGGGCACTCGGCGAAGCCTTGATCGTCAGCGCCGACAGCGAGGCCTCCGCCCCGCCCGTCACCGAGGCGCAGCGCGCCGAGCTTCGTTCCCGACTCGCGCACCATCGCGCCCATCCGGAAGAGCCCGGTGTGGGGTTCTCGCAGCTCAAAGCCAACCTGTTGAGCGACGCTCGCAAGGGATGAATTTCGAGGTTGTCTACACGCCTTGGGCGCAGCTCGAGGCGTCGGAGGCCTACGCGTGGTACGGCCAGGATCACATCCGCATGGGCGACGCCTTCATCGACGAGCTGGAACGAACGAGTACCTTTCTGGCTCGCAATCCCTTCCTCTATCCCTGCGTCGAACAAGAAATTCGGCGAGCGAATCTCGATCGATTTCCCTATTCGCTGTTCTTTGTCATCGACGACCCGAGGGTCAGTATCCTTTCCTGCTTTCATCAGCACCGAGATCCTCGGACCATGGCGGAATTCCTGGGCCTTTGAGGCTCACTCGTAGCGCTTGCCCGCCGCCATCAACTCGGGCGTCCCGATCACTTCGTTCAGCCCATCGAAATCCAGCATCCGGTCGCGCCAGGGCAGCGTCGTGCGATTCGCCTGCAGGCTTGCGTAGTAGCCCTGCAGCGTGTGCACCACCGCACGGGCCGTGCCGCCCGGGAAGATCGCGATGCGGAAGCCGTGCGCCTGCAGCGCGTCCGCGTCCTGCACCGGCGTCTTGCCGCCCTCGACCATGTTGGCCAGCAGCGGCACGCGATCGGCGAAGCGCTGGCAGGCGGCGTCCATCTGCGCGGGCGAACGCAGCGCCTCGATGAAGAGCGCGTCGACGCCGGTCTCGAGATAGGCTTGCGCGCGATCGAGCGCGGCATCGAGCCCTTCGACCGCGACCGCATCGGTGCGCGCGAGGATCAAGGTCTGCGCCGACGCGCGCGCATCGAGCGCGGCCTGGAGCTTGCCCACCATCTCGCGCACCGGCACCACGGTCTTGCCGTCGAGGTGGCCGCAGCGCTTCGGGAAACCCTGGTCCTCGATCTGGATCATCGCCGCGCCCGCGCGCTCGAAGCCGCGCACCGTCCGCTGCGTGTTGAGCGCATTGCCGAAGCCGGTGTCGGCATCGACGATCACCGGCAGGCCGACGCGCTCAGTGATGCGCGCCAGCGTGTCCTCGACCTCGGTGAAAGTGGTGAGCCCGACGTCGGAGCGCGCGAGCCGCGTGTAGGCGATCGATGCGCCCGACAGGTACAGCGCCTCGAAGCCGGCCTGCTCCGCCACCAGGGCGCTCAGCGCGTCATAGACGCCGGGCGCCAGCACGATGTCGTTGCGCGCCAGGCGCGCCTTGAATGTCTCATCGGCCATGGGAAGCCTTCCTTTCATCGAAGAGCGCGGCGGCGGTGTGCGCCGCGATGTAGCCGCCGGCGACCGCGCTCAAAAGTCCGTTGCCCGAGAGATAGCCCCAGACCGCATCGCCCGACACGCCGCCCGCGGCGCCGCCGGCGGCCAGCAGATTGGGCAGCGGGGTGCCGTCCTGGCGCAGGACCCGCATGTCGGGCCCGACGTCGAGGCCGCCTTGCGTGTGGAACAACGCACCCGTGACCTTGACCGCGAAGTACGGCGCGGCCAGTGGACGCGCGAACACACGGCCATCGCCCTGCACGGCGCCGGCGCGAAGCCCGTCGAGCGTCGATTGCAGCGTGGCCGCATCGCAGCCGATGCAGGCCGCCAGCTCGGCCATGCCGTCGCAGCGCCTGAGCGCGCCGGCCGCCTCGGCCTCGCAAAAATCGGGAAAGCCGCGCGCCAGCTCCAGCAGCGGCGCATCGAAGACATTCCAGGCGACGCCGCCCGGCTGCGCCAGCACATGCACCGCGGCTTCGGAGTAGCCCTGGGTCTCGTCGTGGAAGCGACGGCCTTCGCGGTTGAGTTGCACGCCGCCTTCCATCATCACGGCCCAGGACATCAGCGCGCCCTGCGGCGTGACCCAGGAGCCATGCCCCTGGTAACCGCCGAGGTCGCGCAGCCGCGCACCGATCGCCTCGCCCCAGAGGATGGCGCTGCCGTCATTGCCGACGTGGCCACCGAAGGCGGCCTCGGCCATCTCGGGCAGCAGCGCGCGCACCATCGCCGCATTGCCGCCGAAGCCGTTGCAAGCCAGCAGCAGCGCGTCGCAACCCAGCGTTTCCTCGCGGCCGTCGGGGCGGCGGTAGCCGACGCCGATCGCTCGGTCTGACTCATCGAGCCACAACGTGTCGACCAGGGCCTGTGTCAGCACCGGGATGCCGGCGGCTTCGACGGCCGCCTGCAAGCCGGCCATCAGGGCGGCACCGGTCTTCTGCCGCAGCGCATGCATTCGATGGACGCTGTGACCGGGATAGAGGAATCCATCGAGCACGATCCAGTCGAGGCCATGCCTGGCCTGCAGCGCGTCGAGGGCCGGGCCGACAGCTTCGGCATAGGCCGACACCAGGGCCGGCGCCGCGCGACCATGCGCCTTGGCCTGGATGTCGGCCGCGAAGCGGGCAGGACTGTCGCCATCGATGCCCTGCCGGCGCTGGGCGAGCGTGCCGGGCGCCGGAATGAAGCCCGAGGACAGCGCGGTCGATCCGCTCGGCACGGCGTCGCGTTCGAGCACCACGCATTCGACGCCCGCGTCGTGCAGCATCAGCGCCGCCGTGAGCCCGCAGGCACCGGCGCCGACGATCGCGACGCCCACCTGCATCTCGGCATCGATCCGGGACGCGCGCCGGACCCGGCGCGCCGGCGCTGCGCTCGAGACGCTCATGCCAGCCCCTGCACGAACGCCGCGCAGTCCGACACCTCGGCCACGTTGGCCATGTCGGCCAGCGAGGTCCGGTGCCGCTCCTCGCCGAACGCCGCGCAGCCGTCGGCCAGCACCAGCGTGCGGTAGTCGCGCATGTGGGCATCGCGCACTGTGCTCGCCACCCCGCCGTTGGTGACGATGCCGCACACGGCCACGGTATCGATGCCGGCGCGGCGCAGCACCCAGTCGAGCTGGGTGTTGAAGAAGGCCGAGTAGGCGACCTTGCTGACCGCCACGTCGACCAGGCCGGCCAGCGCATCGACGTTGGCCTGGCCCCAACTGCCCGGCGCGAAGTCGCCCTTGCGCAGGTACGGGCGCAGCGCCTTCAGGTGCGGCGACACCATCGGCTCGCCGGCGGCATCGGGCCACAGCGTGAACTGGCTCGCGGCGACCAGGCCGCCGACGGTCTTGAGCGCGCGCGCCACCGCCGCCACGCGGTCGGGCAGCAGCAGCGCAGGCGGGTTGCTGTCGCCGCCGCGCGCATAGGCACCGCGGGCATCGAGAAAGTCGTTCTGCAGGTCGATCACGATCAGCGCCGTGGTCGCGCCGCGGATCGGCGCCGCGGTCATGACAGCCCCCACGCTCCGCACTTCGTGTGCTCGCTGCCCCCCGAGGGGGCGCGAACTTGCTTGGGGCGGCCCGGCGCTGCGTTCATGACAGCCTCACCAGCAAATTGCCATGCGCATCGACCTCGGCATGGAAGCCGGGCTCGAGCCAGACGGTGGTGTCGGCCTGCTCGAGGATCGCCGGGCCGTCGACACGCGCGCCGACCGGCAGCGCCAGCCGCGCGAAGCGCAGCGCCTCGTGCCACTGCCCGGCGTGGAACACGCGCTGCGTGCCCAGCGGGGCGACGCTGCCCTCGCCTTCGGGCGCCAGCACGGCGAGGTCGAACTTGGGCCGCACGCCGATGCGCGCATAGCGCAGGTTCATCACGCGGATGCCGATGCCGTCGAGCACCCGGCCGAAGGCGGCGCTGTAGCTGGCCTCGAAGGCCGTGCGAATGCCTTCACGGGTCAACGCCTGTGCGGTGGCGGCCGTGAGCACCACCGGCAGCGTGTGGGTCTGGCCGGCATAGAGCATGTCGAGCGCGATCACCTCGCGCACTTCGTCGAAGCGCACGCCCGAGGAATCGAGCCGTTGCTGGCAGGACGCCGCCAGCTCGGCGATGCGCCGCGCGAGTTGCGCGACGTCGAGTTCGTCGAGCGGGCGGTTGAGGGTCTGCACCGCGTCGTGCCGCATGTCGGCGATCACGCAACCGAGCGCCGAGGTCACGCCGGGGTAGCGCGGCACGATGCCGATGGCGACGCCGACCTCTCGCATCATCGCGCACACGTGCAGCGCCCCGCCGCCGCCGAAGGGCATGTAGGCGAAGCGGCGCGGGTCGTGGCCGCGCTCGATCGACACCAGCCGGATCGCGCCGGCCATGCGCGCGTTGGCGACGGTGAGGATCGCTTCCGCCGCCTGGTGGACGTCGAGACCGAGCGGCTTCGCGACATGCGTCTCGATCGCCTCGAAGGACTTGCCCGCATCGAGCGCCGCCAGCAGTCCGCCGCCCAGCGGCCGGTCGGCGGCGATGCGGCCGAGCAGCACGTTGGCATCGGTCACGGTCGGGCGCATGTTGCCGCGGCCGTAGCAGGCCGGGCCCGGGATGCTGCCGGCCGATTCGGGACCGACCTGCAGCATGCCGCTGGCGTCGACCGAGGCGATCGAGCCGCCGCCGGCGCCGATGGTCTCGATCTGGATCATCGGCGAGCGGATCACCATGCCGAACTCGATCGCGGTCTGCGCCGCCAGCGCGGCCTCGCCGTTGGCGACCAGCGAAACGTCGAAGGAGGTGCCGCCCATGTCGCCAGTGATCGCATTCGGGAAGCCGGCCGCCCGGGCGATCGCCGCGCAGGCGATCACGCCGGCCGCCGGGCCCGACAGCGCGGTGCGCACGGGCAGGTCGCTGGCGGTCTGGCGCGACATCACGCCGCCGTTGCTCTGCACCACCAGCAGTTCGCCGTCGAAGCCCTGGCCGCGCAGGTCGGATTCGAGCCGTTCCAGATAGCTGCCGACCACCGGCTGCAGCGCCGCATTCAGCGTGGCGGTCGAGCAGCGCTCGAATTCGCGGATCTCGGGCAGCACTTCGCAGGCCGAGGTGACATGGGCGTTGGGCCACAGTTCGCGCACCGCCGCGACCGCCAGCCGCTCGTTCTCAGGATTGGCGTAGGTATTGATGAAGAACACGCACACCGCCTCGCAGCCGGCCTGCAGCAGCGCGCGGGCTTCGGCGCGGACCTGGTCGAGGTCGACCGGCGTATGGAGCGTGCCGTCGGCCAGCACGCGCTCGTCGACCTCGCGCCGCAGGTCGCGCGGCACCACCGGCACGAAGCTGCCGCGCAGGCCCCAGGTCTGGGGCCGGTCGCGCCGGCGCATCTCGAGCACGTCGCGAAAGCCCCGCGTGGTGATGATGCCGGTGCGCGCCACCTTGCGTTCGAGCAGCGCGTTGGTGCCGACCGTGGTGCCGTGCACGATGGTGGCGATGGCGGCGGCCGAGTCGGCCACGCGGGCCACGCCGTTCATGAATCCGCGGGCTTCCTCGCCGCGGGTCGACGGCACCTTGACGATGCGCGCCGTGCCGTTCGACTCGTCGAGCACGAACAGGTCGGTGAAGGTGCCGCCGACATCGACGCCGACGACCAGGGATTGGCTTGGGGAAGTCATTCGGAAGCTTTCTTGGTTGCATCGGCGGCGGCGCTGACATAGCCCATGGCCAGGTCGCGCTCGCGCTGCTCGGGCGCACGCTCGGCGGCGCTGCCCCAGCCGCCGCCGCCGGGGGTTTCGAGGCGCACGCGCTGGCCGCGAAAGAGCTGGATGCCACGCATCTTCGACACCATCGGCGGCTCGTGCCAGGCGCCGTCGTTCTCGTAGCGGAAGACGTTCACTGCGCCGGCACCGCCGCCCGCGATGCCCTTGGGCGGCGAGGTGCCGCGCTCGCCGAAGACGAAGGCTTCGGCTTCCTGCTCCAGCAGTTCGATCTCGTAGACCGCGCCGAGCCCGCCGCGATGGCGGCCATCGCCGCCCGAATCGGCGCGCAGCGACCATTCGGTGAAGCGCACCGGGTAGGCTGCCTCGAGGATTTCGAGCGGCGGGATGGTGGCGGTGGAGATCGGCGCGTTGCCGTGCGAGAGCCCATCGCCGCCGGCATGGCCACCATGCCCGCCGCCGAAGAAGCTGAACATCACCCAGCGCTGGCCCTCGCGCCCGGCGTCACTGCGGTGGCCCGCGATCGACAGCGCGTTGATGGTGCCGTAGGCCTGCGCCACCGCGCGCGTCGGATCGGCCTGGGCGGCGGCGCTGAAGATCACGTCGATCATGCGCAGGATGGTCTCGGTGTAGCCGCCGACCGGCCGCGGCCGTTCGGCGCTGATCACGAGGCGGTCTGGCAGGACGAAGTCCACCGCATCGAGCACGCCGGCATTCGCCGGCACGTCCGGGAACAGGTGCTTCAGCGCCACGTAGCAGGCCGCGATCGCTGTCGCGCGCGAGATGTTCACCGGCCCCGCGCACTGCGGCGAGGTGCGCGAGAAGTCGAGCAGCAGCCGGTCGCCGGCCACCGTCATGTCGAGCGCGATGGTGAGCGGCTCGTTGACGATGCCGTCGTTGTCGAGCACGTCCTCGAAGCTGTAGCGGCCGTCGGGCAGCGAGGCGATGTGCGAGCGCATCAGGCGCAGCGCGCGGCTGCGCAGCTCGCCCATGGCCTGCAGCACGGGCGCGTCGCCGTACTCGTCGAGCAGGCCGTGCAGTCGCCTGGCGCCGAGTTCGAGCGCGGCGAGCTGGCCGTTGAGGTCGCCCCAGAGACTTTCGGGCAGCCGCGTGTTGGCGCGCAGGATCGCCAGCACATCTTGGTCGAGCACGCCGTCGCGCACGATGCGCACCGGCGGGATCTGGACCGCCTCCTGCCAGCACTCGGTGGCGGCCGGGTTGTAGTTGCCGGGCACCGCGCCGCCGACATCGTGCCAGTGGGCGGCCGAGGCCATGTAGCAATAGAGCCGGCCGTCGCGGAAGAAGGGCCGCACCAGCTTGAAGTCGTTGGCGTGCGTGCCGCCGTCGTAGGGGTCGTTGCTGATCCAGATGTCGCCATCCTTCATGCCGCCGCGCGGCGCGGCGGCGGCGGCTGTGGCGCGCACCGCGAAGGCCATCGCGCCGACGAACACCGGCAGGCCCGACTTGCCCTGCACCAGCGTGTCGCCGCTGTCGGCGTCGTAGAGGCCGTGGCAGGCATCGTGGGCCTCGGCAATGATGGGATTGAAGGCGCTGCGGTAGAGCGTCGCATCCATCTCGTCGGCCACCTGTTCGAGGCGGCCGCGCAGCACCGCGAGCGTGACCGGGTCCATCGGGGTCGGGGGGGAGTCGTTCATGGTTGGGATCTTTCTTTGCCGAAGCGTTGCCGCAGCTGCTTCATGAGGCCGCCTGCGCGGACCATGTCCATCAGGAATCCGGGCACCGGCTCGCAGGCCAGAAGCCGGCCACCGGGCGCCACCACCGAGGGGCGCGCGGCGTCGAGAGTGACGCGGTCGCCGTCCTGCAGCGTCTCGGCCTCGGGGCAGGTCAGCAGCAGCAGGCCGAGGTTGAAGGCATTGCGGAAATAGAGCCCGCCGTACGAAGGCGCGATCACCGCCGCCACGCCCAGGTGCACCAGCACCGCGGCCGCCTGCTCGCGCGACGAGCCGATGCCGAAATTCGGCCCGGCCACGATCAGGTCGCCGGACCGCACCTCGCGGGCGAACTCGGGCCGCACGGCTTCGAGGCAATGGCGGGCGATGACGTCGATGCCGTGCTTCATCGCATGGCCCGGCGCCAATGCGTCGGTGTCGACATCGGCGCCGAGGCGCCAGACGCGGTGCGCCGTCATGCCAGCACCTCGCGCGGGTCGGTGACGCAGCCGCGCAGCGCCGCCGCAGCCACGGTGTACGGCGAGCCCAGGTAGACCTGCGCCGTGGGCGAACCCATGCGGCCCTTGAAGTTGCGCGCCGTGGTCGAGATCACGGTGATGTCGTCGCCCATCGGGTCGCCGTAGCCCGAGCAGGCGCCGCAGGCGGTGGGAAAGAGCTCGGCGCCGGCGTCGAGCAGGGACTGCAGCACGCCCTCGTCGCGCGCCCGCTGTTGGTCCTGCAGGCTGGCCGGCGCGACGATCAGGCGCACGCCGGCCGCCACCTTGTGGCCACGCAGCACCTGGGCCGCGGCCCGCAGGTCCTCGAGCTTTGCGCCGGTGCAGGCGCCGACATAGGCGACGTCGATCGGCGTGCCGAGGTAGTGGCTCACGCCGTGCGCGTTGGCCGGGCTGTGCGGCGCCGCCACATAGGGTTCGAGCGCCGATGCGTCGAAGCGATGGCGCGTCAGCTCGGCGCCTTCGTCGGTGAACCAAGGCGCCGTGTCGATCGCCGGCGCGCCGGCTTCGGCAAGGAAGGCCGAGGTGGTCGCATCGGGCGCGATCAGTCCCACCTGACCACCGAGTTCGGCGCTCATGTTCGACAGCGTCATGCGCTCCTGCATCGACAGTGCCGCAACCGCCGGCCCGCAGAACTCGACCGCCTGGTAGCGCCCGCCGTTCATGCCGAAGCGCGCCAGCATGTGCAGCATCATGTCCTTGGCCGTGACGCCCGCGGGCAGCCGGCCGTCCCACCACATCTGGATCGTCTCGGGCACGCGCAGCCAGATCTCGCCGCTGACCACCACGCCGAGCATCTCGGTGCTGCCGATGCCGAACATGTAGGCACCGAAGGCGCCGCCGGTGGGCGAATGCGAATCGCCGCCCACGCACAGCATGCCGGGACGGATGTGGCCGTGCTGCGGCACCACCACGTGGCAGATGCCCTGGCTGTCGTAGACATGCGGCAGCCGCTGGTCGCGGGCCCAGTCGCGGGCGATGCGCACGATGCGGCGCGAATCGTCGTCGCGCTCGGGCACGTAGTGGTCCATCACCAGCACGATGCGCGAGCGGTCCCAGATCTGCGCCCCGAGTTCCTCCAGCATCGGCTGCAGCCGGCGCGGCCCCGAGGAGTCGTGGAACATCGCCAGGTCGACCGCGCAGGTCACGATCTCGCCGACCGCGACCGCCGCGCGGCCGCAGGCACGGGCGATGAGCTTCTGCGCCAGCGTCTGCGGCGCCGGCTGGAGGGTGACGGCCGGCGCGGTCATTCGGGCCTCGCGCCTGAATACTTGACCACCTGGGCCCAGCGCTTGATCTCGCTCTGGACGAAGGGGCCGAACTGCTCGGGCGTATTGCCGACCGCGATCACGCCCTCGCTGTCGAAGCGCTTGCGCATCGCCGGCTCGGCGATCGCCTGCCGCGCGGCATCCGCCAGGCGGCGCGTGGTTTCAGCCGGAATGCGCGCCGGCCCGAACAGGCCGAACCAGGCGCTCGATTCGTAGCCGGGCAAGGTCTCGGCGATGGCCGGAAGGTCGGGAAACTCGGGCAGGCGCTTGGCCGAAGTCACGCCCAATGCCTTCAGCTTGCCGGCCTTGATGTGCTGCTGCACGTTGCCGACCGCCGCGAACATCAGCTGCACCTGGCCCGCGAGCACGTCCTGCACGGCCGGCGCGGTGCCCCGGTACGGAATGTTCACGATGTAGACGCCCGACTGCATCTTGAAGGCCTCGCCCGCCATGTGCAGCGACGAGCCCAGCGCGCCGATGGCGAAGTTGAGCTGGCCCGGCTTGGCCTTGGCCAGCGCGATCAGCTCGCGCACGTTGTCGGCCGGCACCGACGGATGGGCGACCAGGATCGACGGCGACGTCGCGATGCAGCTCAGGGCCGTGAAGTCCTTGACCGGATCGAAGGGCAGCGTGGGATAGAGCGTCGCATTGATCGCATGGCTGGTGAAGCTCAGCAGCAGCGTGTTGCCGTCGGGCGGGGCCTTGGCGACGACCTCGGCGGCGATGTTGCCGCCGGCGCCGGGCCGGTTCTCGACGATCACGGTGCGGCCCAGCACCGGGCCCATGCCGGCCGCCAGGGTGCGGGCGATGGTGTCGGTCGAACCGCCGGCCGGCGCGCCGACCAGCAGGCGGATCGGCGTGTTGCCGATCTGGGCCCGGGCGGTGCCGGCCAGCGCCGTCACGGAGGCGATGAGGATGTCTCTGCGTTTCATGGTCTTTCCTTGTGGGGTCCCAGGCTCAGAGCCCGAGATAGGCGCGGCGCAGTTCGTCGCTGCCGAGCAGTTCGTCCGGCGCGCCCGAGAAGCGCACGCTGCCGTTCTCCAGCACGTAGGCGCGGTCGGCGATCTCCAGCGACTGGCCGACGTTCTGTTCGACCAGCAGCACCGCGAGGCCGTCGTCGCGCAGGCGCCGGATCAAGGTGAACATCTCTTCCACCAGCAGCGGCGACAGGCCCAGCGAGGGCTCGTCGAGGATCAGCAGCACCGGCTCGGCCATCAGGCCGCGGCCGATGGCCAGCATCTGCTGCTCGCCGCCGCTCATGGTGCCGGCGTTCTGCCGGATGCGCTCGCGCAGCCGCGGGAAGATGCCGAACACCTTCTCCAGGTTGCTGGCCCGGCGTTCGCGGGCCCGCGTGAACGAGCCCAGCTCGAGGTTCTCCAGCACGCTGAGGTTCGGGAACACCTTGCGGCCCTCGGGCACCTGGATCAGGCCGGCCTTGACGACCTCGCGGTAGTGGGCGCCGCTCAGGTCCTGGCCATCGAAGCGCACGCTGCCGCTCCAGGCCGGGCACAGGCCGCAGACCATCTTGTTCAAGGTCGACTTGCCGGCGCCATTGCTGCCGAGCAGCGCGACCATCTCGCCGGCATTCACCTGCAGGTCGACGCCGCGCAGCACCTCGACCCGGCCGTAACCGCCGCGCAAGCCCTTGATGTCCAGCAGCGCGGTCATGCGTTCACCCCCTTCGCCGCAGCCGCCTTGCGCAGCCGCGCCGCGGTGCCATGGCCCAGGTAGGCCTCGACCACCTTGTCGTTCGACGTCACCTCGGCCGGACTGCCTTCGGCGATCAGCTGGCCCTGCGCCAGCACCCACACATGCTCGGCCAGGTTCATCACGGCCTGCATCACGTGTTCGATCATCAGCACGGTCACGCCACCATCGGCGATGCCGCGCACCACCGGCATCATCTCGGCGATCTCCTGCGGGTTCAGGCCGGCCAGCACTTCGTCGAGCAGCAGCAGGCGCGGCTCGGTCGCCAGCGCACGCGCCAGCTCGAGCCGCTTGCGGCCGGCGACCGTGAGGTCGGAGGCCGGCTTGTCGAGCTGTGCCGCCAGGCCCACGCGCTGCGCCACCTCGTCCGCGCGCCGCAATGCCGCCGCACGGCTGCGCTCATGCAGGTGGACGCCGACCGCGATGTTCTCGCGCACGGTCTGCGCCGCGAAAGGCTTGACGATCTGGAAGGTCCGCGTCATGCCGAGCAGGGCATTGCGGTGAGGCTCGCGGCCCGTGATGTCCTGGCCCGCGAAGCGCACCGTGCCGGTGTCCGGCTTGAGGAAGCCCGACATCAGCGCGAACAGCGTGGTCTTGCCGGCGCCGTTGGGCCCGATCAGCGCGCTCAGGCTGCCTTCGGCGACGGACAGGCTGACGCCCTGCACCGCCTTCAGGCCACCGAAGGAACGGGAGATGCCATTCAGCACCAGCAGCGGTTCAGCCACGGGGACCCCCCTTCGCGGACGCCCAGAGCTGCCGCACCGAGAGCCCCAGACCGGCGATGCCGCGCGGCAGGAAGATCACGATCAGCACCAGCACCGTGCCGTAGATCACCATGTTGATGCCCGGCAGCTCGCCGAACAGGTTGCGCGTCAGGTCGGCCAGCAGATGCAGCACCACCGCACCCAGCACCGGCCCCCACAGGGTGCCGACGCCGCCGACGATGGCCCCGACCAGCGCCTCGACCGAGGTCGACGAGCCATAGGCGATGCCCGGGTCGATGTACTGGAACACCTGCACGTAGAAGGCGCCGGCGGCGCCCATGAAGGCGGCCGAGATGCCGATCGCGCCGAGCTTGACGCGGAACGGATTCACGCCCACCGCGCGCGCCGCGTCCTCGTTGTCGCGCACCGCCTGCAGCCAGGCACCGAAGCGCCCGTTGCGCAGCCACCAGGTCACCAGCAGCGCCGCGACCACGAAGGCCAGCACCACCCACAGGTAGCCGGCGCGGGTGGCGAACTGCAGGTTCGACGGCGCCTCTCGCAGGGGCAGCATCAGGCCGACGCCGCCGCCGGTGAAAGGCACCGAGAGCGCGACGATGCGAAACACCTCCGCGAAGGCCAGGGTGACCAGCGCGAAGTAGGAGCCCTTGAGCCCGTAGCGAAAGCTCAAGCCGCCGATGAACAGGCCGACCACCGCGGCACCGATCACCGCCAGCCCGAGCGCGACCCAGGCGTTGAGGCCGCCCTGCAGCTGCGCGATCGCCTGGATGTAGGCGCCGCTGCCGAAGAACAGCGCATGGCCGAAGGAGAACTGGCCGCCGAAGCCGCCGAGGATGTTCCAGGCCTGCGCGATCAAGGTGGCGTAGAGCGCCATCATCACGAAGTTGAGCGTCGCGCCCGACGCTGTGACCAGCGGCACGCAGGCCACGGCCGCGGCGAACAGCGCGATGCCCGCCAGTTGACGAGGACCGCTCATTGGGAAACCTCCGTGCTGCGCACTGCGGTGCGAGCGCCTTCGGGCGGCCGGGCGGCGCTCATGCCTTCGCTCCGAACATGCCCTGCGGGCGAAACAGCACGACCCCGATGAAGATCGCGAAGATGCCGATCTGCCCAAGCGATTCGCCCAGGTAGAGGCCGCCGAGCGATTCGACGATGCCGACCAGGAAGCCGCCGATCAGCGCGCCGACGAAGCTGCCCATGCCGCCCAGCACCACGATCGTGAAGGCCACCAGCACGAAGCCGCCGCCCACTTGCGGATTGACGTAGTAGGCCGGCAGCAGGAAGCAGGCGGCGGCGCCGAGGCATGCAAGGCCGATGCCGAAGCTCATCGCATAGACATGGTCGACATCGATGCCCATCAGCTTGGCGCCCTCCTTCTCCTTGGCGACCGCGCGGATCGCGCGGCCCAGGTCGGTGCGCCCCATGACCCAGAACAGCAGTGCCGACACCACCAGCGCCCCAGCGAAGGCCACCAGCTTGGGCACCGCGATCATCGCCGGCCCGATGGCGACCGTGCTGAGCGCGTAGGCGGTGTCGATGTTGCGGGTGTCCGACTTGAAGAACAGCAGCGCCAGGTTCTCCATCACGATCGCGATGCCGAGCGTGACCAGCAGGATGTTCTCGTCCTTGCCGTGGCCGGCGCGGTTGATGACCAGGCGCTGCAGCCCGTAGCCGAGCGCGAACATGCCGGGAATGACGATCGGCAGCGCCAGGTAGGGGTCGATGCCCCAGCGCTCCTTGAGGAAGTACACCGCGTAGAGGGCCAGCATCAGCGAGGCGCCATGCGCGAAGTTGATGATGTGCAGCACGCCGTAGATCAAGGTGAGGCCGAGCGCGATCAGGGCATAGACCGCGCCGGTCGTCAGGCCGTTCAGGACCGACGAGAAAAGGATGCTGGAGTCGAACATGTGCCTTGTCTAAAAGCCGGCCGGCGCAGCCCGGCCCGTTGGTGAAACACCTCGGAACCGGCTTTGCCGGGCCGACGGTGTTGCCCCCGGTAGGGGGTGGGCGCCCGGACACGAAGTGCCGGGCAACCTGGGGGCGAGCTCCATCTCTAGGCGTTCAAGGGGAACATGGGTTCGACCTCGCGGAACTCGCGCGGGATGATGACCTTGATGTCGTTCTTCACGACCTGCGTCATCAGCGGCTGCGCGCCCTCGTTCTGGCCGTTGACGAACTTCGTCGGGCCGTACGGCATGATGTGGTTCGAGAAGGTGCTCTTCTCCAGCGCGTCGATGATGGCCGCGCGATCGCTCGACTTGGCGCGCTCCAGCGCGTCGGCCAGCAGCGTCATCGCGGTATAGGTCATGAAGACCTCGTAGCTGAAGAACTGGCCCTGGGCCTCGACCCGCTTGCGCAGCTCGGCCGAGCGCTTGTCCTTCGGGTTGAACCAGTGGTTGCAGTCGATGATGCCGTTGGCCGCGTCCGGAAACTCCTTGACGAACTTGTAGCTCGACGCCGCGCCGCCGAGCACCGAGAAGATCGCCTTCGGCTGCACTTTCTGCTGCTGCATGGTGCGCACCAGCAGCGCGTACTCGTTGTAGTAGTTGGCCGGGATCACGATGTCGGGGTTGATCGACTTCATGCGCAGCACGATGTTGTTGAAGTCGCGCGTCGGGTTGGCGTGCTTCACGACCTCCTTCACCTCGAAGCCGTAGCCCGGCAGCTCGCGCGACAGCAGCGCCGCCGTGCCGGAGCCGAACAGCGAGTCCTCGTGGATGATCATCACCGTCTTGGCCGGACTGCCCGCGGCCTTGTTGAGCACCAGCAGGTTGGCCATCGCGACCTCGGTCGACTTCTTGTAGCCGGGGCCGAAGCGGAAGGTGTTCTTGAGGCCGCGCTCGACGATCTGGTCGGCCACGCCGACATCGACCACGTGCGGCAGGTTGTACTTGGCCGCGGCCTGCGTGGTGGCCAGGCAGATCGCCGACGCGAAGGCGCCGACGATGGCCGAGACGCCGGCCTCGTTCATCTTCTCGACCTCGGCGGCGCCGGCCTGGGGCTGCGATTGGGCGTCGCCAAGCAATGCCTCGATCTTGGCGCCGCCCAGCGACTTGATGCCGCCGGCCTTGTTGATGTCCTCGATCGCCATCAGCGCACCGAGCCGGCACTGCTGGCCCGAATAGGCGAGAGCGCCGGTCACGGGGTGCAGCACCCCGACCTTGATCGGCTTGGGCTGGGCGCCGGCCACCAGCGGGAAGGCGATGGCGGAGGCCACGGCGGCGGACTGCGACATGAAGCGGCGGCGGTCCGGGCGATCGAAGCGATGGGGCATGGTGCTTTCCTTTTTCTTCAGTTGAACTGGGCTGACACGTCTTTGCTGACCCACACCTTGGCGTCGATGCTGCCGACGCGCGACAGTTGCATCTCGTAGGTGTAGCGATCGGGCCGGTAGAAGCCGTGCAGCCACTGCACCGGGCGCTCGGCTTCGTCGTAGATGAGGCGGCGCACGGCCAGCAGGGCCGAGCCGACCGAGACTTCGAGGTGCTCCGCAAGCACGTTGTCGGCCAGCCGCGCCGTGATGGTCTGGTGCGCGCGGCCGACCTTGACGCCGGACTCCTCGAGCAGCACCAGGATCGGTTTCCTGGCCAGTTCGCGGCGGCCGAACTTGCGCGCGATGTCGTTCGGCACGTAGGTCGTGATGTGCGACAGCGGCCCCTCGCGCGTCGAACGCACGCGCACCGCCTTCTGCACCGCGTCGCCGAGCTGGAGCTGCAGGGCGTCGGCGATCTGCGTCGAAGCCGAGATGGTGGCCACGTCGATCACCTTGACCGAGGTGTGCAGGCCCATCGTGACCAGGTTCTCGAGCAGGCCGCGCAGGTTGGCGCGCGCCATGCCGTCGGCCGCACGCGGCTCGCCGTTCAGTGCCGGCGGCACCGGGCGCGTGCGCCGGCCGGGGTTGCGCGAGATCAGACCCTCGGACGACAACTGGCCAAGGGCCCGCCGCACCGTGACACGGGCGACGCCGAACTGCTCCATCAGGGCCAGTTCACCGGGCAGGCCGTCGGCGAAGCGCCCTTCTTCGAGTTGCTCGCGCAGCACCAGATAGATCTGGTGGTACTTCGGCAAGGGCATCTGCGACATGCCCGCGATGGTTGAGCACTTCTATTGTTCTGTCAATGGGACATTTGCTGTCAATTGCATTGATACGCCGGGGCGGGGCTCACGCCGACGGTGTGCTCTGCTCCGCGAATGTCCCCCGGCCTTCGGCCTCCTCCTTTATTTCGCTGCGCAGAGCACACCATCGGCGTGAGCCGTCAAGCCGGTGGTTCATCCTCGGCAGCACCGCACGGCGCTACCCGTGCCGAGGGCACCGGGTGGCCCCCGCAGCGAAGTAAAGGAGGAGGCCGCAGGCCGGGGGACATGAGCGGAGGGGGCCACCCGGTGCCCTCGGCACGCACCCCTGAAGACCCGTCCTCAAGACTCGCCAACAACGTCCCGCGTCGACTCGCGCACCACCAGCTCCGGCCGCAGCACCACCGTGAAGGCCAACGGCGCCCGGCCCTCGATGCCGTCGAACAGCATCTCGGCGGCGCGCCAACCGAGTTCGCGGTGCGGCAGCCGGATGGTGGTGAGCGGCGGGTTGACCATGTCGACCAGCGGCATGTCGTTGTGACCAGTGATCGAGATGTCCTGCGGCACGCGGATGCCGCGCTCGCGCAGCACGTCGTAGGCGCCGAGCGCGACCAGGTCGTTGCAGCACACCACGGCCTGCGGCCGTTCGTGGCCATCGAGCAGCCGCTGCATGGCGGCGCGGCCGGCCTCGCGGCTGTAGCCTTCGCATTCCTCGACGCTGGCCAGCTCGAGCCCGCGGTCGCGCAGCGCCTGCTCGACGCCCTGGCGCCGGCCGACGCCGGTCGGCACGTTCTGCGGGCCGGCCAGGTGGGCGATGCGGCGATGGCCCAGCGACACCAGGTGGTCGACCGCCAGCTTCATCGCCAGCCGGTCGTCGCTCACCACGGCGGGCAGGCGCCCGGTCTCGTCGGCCCGGTTGACCAGCACCGCCTGCAGGCCGGCCTTGCCGATGTAGTCGACCAGCGGGTCGTCTCGGGTGGCGATCGCCAGCACCAGCCCGTCGACCCGCTGCGCCAGCATCCGCTCGACGATCGGGCGCGCCAGGGCATGGTCGACCACGTTGGTCACGAAGACGAAGTAGCCGCGCGCCGCCGCGCTGGCCTCGATGCCCTGCAGGATCGGCGGGAACACTGGGTTGGTGATGTCGGGCACCAGCACCCCGATGGTGTGGGTGCGGCCGGTCCGCAGCGCCGACGCCGCGCGGTTGGGCCGGTAACCGAGCTTGCGCGCGGCCTCCTCGACCACCTTCAGCACCTCGGCGCTGATCAGGCTGCGCTTGTCCGGATTGAGCGCGCGCGAGACCGTCGAGACATGCACGCCGGCGGCCAGCGCGACATCGCGGATCGTGACGGTGGACGAGGGTTGGGGGTTCATGGATGCAAACGATTGAATGCCCGAATCGGGACAACCCGGCGATTTTCCACGATGAGCGCATGGATATGCTGATTTTACTTTTTCGAAGAATGGAGGAATAATTTGCAAACGTTTGCATAAAAGGCCGCCCACCCCATGAACATCGTGACCACCCCCGAATCCGTGCTGCAGATCACCCTCCAGGCGATGGAGCGCACGCCCGACCCGCGCCTGCGCAGCGTGATGGCCGCCCTCACCCGTCACCTGCATGCCTTCGTGCGCGAGGTCGAGCTGACCGAGGACGAGTTCGAGCGCGCGCTCGAATTCCTGGTCGCGATCGGCCAGGCCAGCGGCGAGACCAAGAACGAGGTCGTGCTGGCGGCCGACCTGCTGGGCGTGTCCACCCTGGTGGCCTTGCAGAACAACCAGGACCCGCAGGGCGAGTCGCCGGCCGCGCTGCTGGGGCCGTTCTGGCGCGCCAACGCGCCGTTCTGCGACGGCGGCGAGAGCATTGCGCGCTCGGAGACGCCCGGCGTTCCGCTCGAGGTCGCCGGCACCGTGCGCGACAGCGCGGGCCGTCCGGTGGCGGACGCCACCCTCGATGTCTGGCAGGCCTCGCCGGTCGGCCTCTACGAGAACCAGGACCCGGCGCAGCAGGACATGAACCTGCGCGGCCGCTTCAGGACCGATGCCGAGGGCCGCTTCCATTTCCGCAGCGTCCGGCCGGCCGGCTATCCGGTGCCGACCGACGGCCCCTGCGGCGACCTGCTGCGGGCCCAGCTTCGGCATCCCAACCGGCCGGCGCACCTGCATTTCATGGTCAGCAAGCCGGGCCACAAGGTGCTCGTCACGCAGGTCTTCGCGGACGACGACGAGAACCTCGAGAGCGACCCGGTGTTCGGCGTGACGCGCCGGCTGATCGGCCGCTTCGAACCCCAGCAGGGCGGCGGCCACGCGACCTTGCAGTACGACTTCGTGCTGGAGCCCGGCGAGATGAAGTTCCCGCGCCCGCCGATTCCATGAACACCTCGATCGATCGCCTTCAACCTTTCCCTTGGACACCCCATGAGTTTTGATCCCACCTCCCGACTCGACGGCAAGGTCGCCGTCATCACCGGCGGCCTCGGCGCCATCGGCCATGCGAGCGCACGCCGGCTCGCCGCGCTCGGCGCCAGCTGCGTGCTGGTGCACCGCAAGGGCGAGGACGCC
Source organism: Variovorax sp. J31P179 (assembly GCF_030316985.1). Taxonomy (NCBI): domain Bacteria; kingdom Pseudomonadati; phylum Pseudomonadota; class Betaproteobacteria; order Burkholderiales; family Comamonadaceae; genus Variovorax; species Variovorax sp. J31P179. The sequence goes on from NZ_JASZYL010000005.1 coordinate 271,622, forward strand.
GACGCCCGCGCCGCCGCCTTGCCGCATGCCGACGGGCAGCGCCATTCGGCGCTGCGCGCAGACATCGTCGACACGCCCAGCCTGCAGCGCGCCGCCGCTGCCGTGCAGGCGAGCTACGGACGCTGCGACATCCTGGTCAACAGTGCCGGCCACACGCAGCCGGTGCCCGCCGCCGACCTCGATGCCTTGACCGACGAACTGATCGACGACCTGCTGCGCGCCAACTTCCGCGGCGTGTTCGCCACCATCCGGGCCTTCGCGCCGATGCTCAAGGCCAGCGGCGACGGCCTGGTGGTCAACGTCTCGTCGATCGCCGGCTTCACCGGGGTCGGCAGCAACCTGGCCTATGTCGCGGCCAAGGCCGGGCTCGACGTCGTCGGCGACGCGCTGGCCAAGGCCCTGGCACCGGCGGTGCGCGTGGTCTCGGTGTCGCCGGGCGCGGTCGAGTCGGGCTTCGTGCCGGGCCGTGGCGCCGAGTTCGCCGACAAGATGGCCGCCACCACCCCGCTGGGCCGCATCGGCCGGCCGGAGGACGTGGCCGCCACCATCGAAGCGCTGGCGACCACCCTGCGCTTCGTGACCGGCACCCGCATCGTGGTCGATGGAGGGCGCCACCTGTGAAGACGCTGATCACCTGCGCCGTCACCGGCAACCTCGTGAAGCCCGAGCAGACGCCGCACCTGCCGATCACGCCGGCGCAGATCGCCGACGAATGCCTGGCCGCGGCCGAGGCCGGCGCCGGCCAGGTCCACATCCACGTGCGCGACCCCGAGAGCGGCAAGCCGTCGATGCAGGTCGACCTCTACCGCGACGTGGTCGACCGCATCCGGCGCCAGAACCGCGAGCTCATCATCAACCTGACCACCGGCCCCGGCGGCCGCTTCATTCCGAGCGAGGACGACCCGAAGGTCGCCGCGCCGGGCAGCACGCTGCTGCCGCCCGAGAAGCGGGTCGAGCACATCGCGCTGATCAAGCCCGACGTCTGCTCGCTGGACCTCAACACCATGAACTCCGGCCCCGACGTCGTCATGAACACGCCGAAGAACGTGCGCCGCATGGCCCGCGTGATCCGGGAGGCAGGCGTCAAGCCCGAGCTCGAGATCTTCGACTCGGGCGACATCAACCTGGCGCTCGACCTGATCGCCGACGGCACGCTCGAAGGCCCCGCCATGTGGACCTTCGTCCTCGGCGTGAAGTACGGCTTCGCGCCGACACCCGAGACGCTGCTCTATGCCCGCAACATGCTGCCGCGCGGCGCCTTCTGGAGCGCCTTCGGCATCGGCCGCATGGAGTTCCCGATCGTCGCGCAAGCGTGGCTCATGGGCGGCCACGTGCGGGTCGGCATGGAAGACAACATCTACCTCGAGCGCGGCGTGCTGGCCGAAAGCAACGCGCAGCTGGTGGCCAAGGCCAGGGACATCATCGTGAGCCTGGGCGGCGAGGTGGCTTCGGCGCGCGAGGCGCGCGCCACGCTGGGACTGGAAGGAGGCCGCGCATGAACGCCGTCACTGTCGACGACAGCGCCCGCGCCTTGCGGCTGGCCGAGAAGGCCGCGGACATCGCCGGACTGCGGCTCCAGGCCGCCGCCCAGCCCGAACCGGCGGCCACGCCCGGCTTCGCGGTGGTGCGGGTCGGCGCCGCGGCGGTCAATCCGAGCGACGTCAAGGCGGCACTCGGCCTGATGCCGCAGGCCGTCTGGCCGCGCACCCCGGGGCGCGATTTCGCGGGCGTGGTGGTCGACGGCCCCAACGACTGGATCGGCCGCGAAGTCTATGGCTCCGGCGGAGACATCGGCATCACGCGCGACGGCTCGCATGCGCGCTTCCTGGTGCTGCCGGTGGCCGCCCTGCGCGACCGGCCGCTCAGCATCTCGATGGACGAATCGGGTGCGGTCGGCGTGCCCTTCGTCACGGCATACGAGGGCTTCCGGCGCAGCGGCATGCCGAGGGACGGGCAGACGGTGCTGGTGCTGGGCGCCAATGGCAAAGTCGGCCAGGCGGCGGTGCAGCTGGCGGCCCAAGGCGGGGCGCGGGTGATCGCGGTGCAACGGCGCCCGGGGCCTTTCGAAGGCTTCGCCTGCGCAGCGGTCGAGACGATCGATGCCACGCAGGGCGACATCGCGGCGCGGGTGCGGGAGCTCACCGGCGGACGCGGCGTCAACATCGCCTACAACACGGTGGGCAGCGCCTACTTCGACGCCGCCAACAAGTCGATGGCCAAGGGCGCGACGCAGATCCTGATCTCGACCCAGGACCGCGCGGTGCCCTTCGACATCTTCGCCTTCTACCGCGGCATGCACACCTATGTCGGCATCGACTCGCTGGCGATGGACTGCGTGGCTGCCACCGGCCAGCTCGACGCGATGCGCGAGGGCTTCGAGCGCGGCACGCTGAAGCCCTTTCCGGTGGCCCGTGCCTTCACGCTCGACCAGGCCGCGGATGCCTACCGGCTGGTGCTGTCGGGCAGCACCGACCGCGTCGTGCTGCGGCCCTGAGGAGACGCCGCCATGCACCTGACCCGATTCGAGCAGGCGCCGGCCTACGAGGCGCCCAACCATTTCGACATGCGCTGCCTGCGGCTGCAGGGCAAGGAGGCCGGGCCCTCGACCCAGATGTGGATGGGCATGAGCCAGATCCTGCCGGGCGGCCACACCACGCTCGATGGCTCGCCGATCGAAAAGCTCTACCTGGTGCTCGAGGGGCGCCTGACCGTGGTGTCCGAACTCGACGGCCGCCAGGAAGAGCACGAGCTCGGCCCCTACGACAGCTGCCGCTTCGCGCCAGGCGAGAAGCGGCAACTGCTGAACCGCAGCCAACGGCCGGTGCTGGTGGCGCTGGTCATGGCCAACGCCGCACCCGGCTGAGCCTTCTTTCGCCTTTCGTCGTTCCTCGCTACACACACCATTCCAACGGAGACAACCCCATGACGACATCCTTCCTCGGCCGGCGCCAGCTGCTGGCGGCCGCCATCGCCCTGTGCGCCTTCCCGGCCGTCCAGGCGCAGGGCGACTGGCCGCGCGGCCAGACGATCCGGATGGTGGTGCCCTTCACCGCCGGCAGCGGCACCGACATCGTGGCCCGGCTGGTGGCCGAGCGGCTCGGGCCGGCACTCGGGACCAGCGTCATCATCGACAACAAGCCGGGCGCGGGCGGCACGCTGGGCGCTGCCCAGGTCGCCAAGGCGGCGCCCGACGGCTACACGCTGCTGGTGCATTCGGCGGGGCATCTGGTGAACCCGTCGATCTATCCGGGCCTCAGCTACGACACGCTGAAGGACTTCGCCGGTGTCACGCCGCTGGCCAGCCTGCCCAACGTGCTGGTCGCCCCGCCCGGGCGCTTCGCCGACGTGAAGGACCTGGTCGCGCAGGCCAAGGCCAAGCCGACGGGCTTCAACTACGCCTCGGCGGGCAACGGCTCGGCGACCCACATGAATGCCGAGGTGTTCCGGCTCGCGGCCGGCCTCCAGGCCCAGCACGTGCCGTTCCGCGGCACGCCCGAAGCCATGACCGAGGTGATGGGCGGGCGGGTCGACTGGTTCTTCGCGCCGATGGTCTCGGCGCTGCCGCTGATCAAGGACGGGCGGCTGAAGGCGCTGGCGGTCGGAACCGGCAAGCGATCGTCCGTGATGCCGCAGGTGCCCACCACGGTCGAGGCCGGCGTGCCGGGTTCTGAGTACCTGTTCTGGGTCGGCCTGTTCGCGCCGGCGAAGACGCCGCGGCCGGTGGTCGACCGGCTGCAGGCCGAGGTGGCGAAGATCATGGCGGCGCCCGACCTCAAGGAGCGGCTCGACAAGCTCGGCGCCGAACCCTTCACGATGCCCTCGGCGGACTTCGATCGCTTCCTGGCCGACGAGACCGCCAAGGCCCAGCAGGTGGTCAAGGCGGCCGGGATCAAGGTGGACTGAGCCGACTCGCTTTCTCAGTGATCGCCACGCGATCGCGTGACCCGCGACGCATGAATCAGGCGCAGTCGAACGCCAGGGATACCGCGGAACCGGCTTTGCCGGGCCGCTGGTATCGCCCCCCTTGAGGGGGGAGGCGCCGCAGGCGCTTCGGGGGGTGTTTTCGTTTCAGAGCTTGAACGGCACCACTTCCTGGCGCTGTTCGCCAAGCCCCTCGATGCCGAGGGTCATCACGTCGCCCTTCTTGAGGAACACCGGCTGCGGCTTCTTGCCCATGCCGACGCCCGGCGGCGTGCCGGTGGTGATGATGTCGCCGGGCTCCAGCGTGTTGAGCTGGCTCACGTAGCTCACCAGCCTGGCGACGTTGAAGATCATCGTCTTGGTGTTGCCGGTCTGCATGCGCTCGCCGTTGAGGTCGAGCCACATCGCGAGCTTCTGCGGGTTGGCGATCTCGTCGCGCGTGACCAGCCAGGGACCGATCGGGCCGAAGGTGTCGAAGCCCTTGCCCTTGTCCCAGGTCAGGCCGCGCTCGAGCTGCCATTCGCGCTCGCTGACGTCGTTGACGACGCAGAAGCCGGCCACGTAGTCGAGCGCGTTCTTCTGCGAGACGTAGCGCGCGCGGGTGCCGATCACCACGCCGAGCTCGACCTCCCAGTCGCCCTTGACCGAGCCCTTGGGCAGCATGACCGGATCGTTCGGCCCCTGGATGCAGCTGTTGGCCTTGGTGAACACCACCGGCTCCTTGGGGATCGGCATGCCCGACTCGGCCGCGTGGTCGGCGTAGTTGAGGCCGATCGCGATGAACTTGCCGACCTTGGCCACCGGGCAGCCGTAGCGAGGCTTGCCCTTGACCAGCGGCAGCTTGTCGACCTTGAGCTTGCGCAGCTTGGCCAGCGCGGCGTCGCCGAGCTGGTCGGGGCCGATGTCGCCGACCACCGCGCTCAGGTCGCGCAGCTTGCCCTCGGCATCGATGAGGCCAGGCTTCTCCTTGCCCGGGTTGCCATAGCGAACGAGTTTCATGAAGGTCCTTTGTTGTGGGATCAGTAGGTGGAGCGACCGCCCGAGAGATCGAAGGTCGCGCCGGTGGAAAAAGAGCAATCCTCGGTGCAGAGCCAGGCCACCATCGCGGCCACCTCCTCCACCGTGCCGAATCGCCCCATCGGGATCTTCGACAGCATGAAGGCGATGTGGTCGGGCGTCATCTGGTCGAAGATCGCGGTCTTGACCGCCGCCGGGGTGACGCAGTTGACGCGGATGCCAGTATCGGCGAGTTCCTTGCCGAGCGACTTGGTGAGCGCGATCACGCCGGCCTTGCTCGCACTGTAGGCACTGGCGTTGGGGTTGCCGTCCTTGCCGGCGACCGAGGCGATGTTGACGATCCGGCCGTAGCCCTGCGAGCGCATCTGGCCGACCACCTCCCGGCAGCAGATGAAGAGGCCGGTCAGGTTGACCTCCATGACCTGGCGCCAGGCATCGACCGGGTAGTCCCACAGCCGCGTGTTGGGCCCGGTGATGCCGGCGCTGTTGACCAGCGCATCGATGCGCCCGGCCTGCGCCAGCGTGGCCGCCACGGCCTTGGCCACCGAAGGCTGCTGGGTCACGTCGACCGCCAGCGCATAGGCCTTGGCGCCGAGCGCCCAGGCGGCCTTGGTCGCGGCCTCGCCGTCGCGGTCCCACACGGTGACGCTGCCGCCCGAGGCCAGCAGCCGCTTGGCGATGCCGAAGCCCAGGCCGGTGGCGCCGCCGGTGACGACCGCATGGCGGCCGTTGAAGTCGAGCTGGTTCATATCATGATGCCGCCGTCGACCGTGAAGGCCTGGCCGGTCGCGAAGACGGATTCGTCGCTGGCCAGGAACACCACCACCGGCGCGATCTCCTCGGCCCGCGCGAGCCGGCCCATCGGCTGGCGCGCGATGAAGGCCTTGCGTGCCTCTTCGGGGTCGGCGTTGGCGTTGATGCGGTCGCCGAGCGAGGGCGTGTCGACCGTGCCGGGGCACACCGCGTTGCAGCGGATGCCCTTGGTCACGTAGTCGGCGGCGACGCTCTTGGTGAGGCCGAGCACCGCCGCCTTGGTGGTGCCGTAGACGAAGCGGTTCGGCAGGCCCTTCATGCTCGAGCAGACGCTCGCCATGTTGATGATGCTGCCGCGCCCGGCCGCGAGCATCCCCGGCAGCACCGCCTGGATGGTCCAGAACTGGGCCCGCACGTTGAGGTTGAAGGCGAACTCGAGGTCGGCGTCGGCGGCGTCGAGCACGCTGCCGTTGTGGACCACGCCGGCGCAGTTGAAGAGCACGTCGAGCGCCGGCAAGGTCTGCACGAGTGCGCCGATGGCGGCCTTGTCGAGCACGTCGAGCTTCGCGGTCCTGACGTTGGCGACGCCGTCGAAGCGCGCCAACAGCTTTTCGTTGACGTCGGTGGCCCACACCGTCGCGCCCTCGGCCGCGAGTGCGAGCACGCTCGCATGGCCGATACCCTGTCCGGCCGCGGTGACGAGCGCGGTCTTGCCCTGAAGTCTCATGGGATGTCCTCTCGAAGCTGATGGCGATGGTGATGCCGCGAAGGCCGCGCCGCATTCAGGGTTTCGCCCGATGGCCCGGCTCCGGTGCGGCTCGTATTCTGAATTGGCCTTACCACTTGTCCAATTCAGGACAACCCTTAACCCCCTCCCCGCGCCCTGCACGTGCCGCTGCAAACCGTCGAGCCCCAACGCCTCTATCGGCAGATCGCCGACCAGCTGCGCGCGCTGATCGCCGAGGGCGAGTTCGCGGTCGGCGCGCGGCTGCCCGCCGAGCGCGATCTGGCCAGGCAGCTCGGCGTCAGCCGGCCTTCGGTGCGCGAGGCGCTGATCGCGCTCGAGGTCGAGGGCTGGGTCGAGGTCCGCACCGGCTCGGGCGTCTACGTGCTCGACCGTTCGCACCGCACTGCGGCGCCGGTGGCGGCGGCCGAATGGGGCCCGCTCGAACTGATCCGGGCCCGCCGCGTGGTCGAGGGCGAGACCGCGGCCCTGGCGGCCGCGCTGGGCCGACGGCGCGACGTCGACACCCTCACCCGGGCCATCGAAAGCATGCGCGAGATGGCCGACCGCAACATGATGCCGCTCGAGGGCGACCGGGCCTTCCACCTGGCGATCGTCGAGGCCTGCGGCAACGTGGTGCTGTCCGAGACGGTGCAGGGCTATTGGGATTCGCGCAACGGCCCGATCTTCACGCGGCTCGGCGGCTACTTCGAGACCGTCAAGTCGTGGCGCAGCGCGATCGCCGAGCACGAGGCCATCCGCGACGCGATCGCCGCGCGCGACCCCGACGCCGCCCGTGCCGCCATGCACGCGCACATGGACAAGTCCCACCAGAGATTCAGCGCGAGTTGGCGCCGCGCGAAGGCCTCCTGATCCCAGCCAAGTCAGTCCGCTTTTCTTCCCAACCACAACGGAGACAAATCGATGACCAGCAAACGCTTCGCCCTCAAGACCTTCGCGGCCTGCGCCCTGGCGGCCGGCGCGCTCGGCGCCTTCGGCCTCGCGCAGGCCCAGACCAAGCTCAAGTGGGCCCATGTCTACGAGACTTCGGAGCCCTTCCACAAATACTCGCTGTGGGCCGCCGACGAGATCAAGAAGCGCACCAACGGCAAGTACGAGATCCAGGTCTTCCCGGCCTCCAGCCTGGGCAAGGAGTCGGACATCAACCAGGGCCTGACCCTGGGCACGGTCGACATCATCCTGACCGGCGCGAGCTTCGCGGGCAACACCTACAAGCCGCTCGCCGTGACCTACTTCCCGTTCATCTTCCGCGATTCCGAGCACCTGCTGAAGTACGCCCAGAGCGATGTCTTCAAGGAGCTCGCCAAGGGCTACGACGACAAGAGCGGCAACCACATCACGGCGCTCAACTACTACGGCGCGCGCCACGTCACCTCGGCCGCCGCCAAGCCGGTGTCCAAGCCCGAGGACATGAAGGGCCTGAAGATCCGCGTGCCCGACGCGCCGGCCTACCTGGCCTTCCCGAAATCGCTGGGCGCCAACGCGACGCCGATCGCCTTCGCCGAGGTCTACCTGGCGCTGCAGAACGGCACGGTCGATGCCCAGGAGAACCCGCTGCCGACCATCGAGGCCAAGAAATTCTTCGAAGTGCAGAAGAACATCTCGCTGACCGGCCACATCATCGACTCGCTGCTCACCGTGGTCTCGGGCCAGACCTGGGAGAAGCTGTCGCCGGACGAGAAGAAGATCTTCACGGAGGTGATGCAGGAAGCGGCCGAGAAGACCGGCCGCGAGATCATCGCTTCGGAGATCCGTCTCACCGATGAGTTCAAGAAGAAGGGCAACAACGTGATCGTGGTCGACAAGGCCGCGTTCCGCGAGGCCGTGCTCAAGAACACCAAGCCGACCGACCAGGGATACCGCCAGCAGGACTACGACCGCATCCTGGCGATCAAGTAAGGCGCCGCCATGACCGAGCAGAAGATCATCGACGACGAGGGCCACTTCCATGCGGAAGACGAAGTGGTCGACCTTTCGGACACCATCGCCGAGGGATGGATCGCGCTGGCGCTGTTCTGGCTGCTCGGCCTCACGGTTTTCTACCAGTTCGTCACGCGCTACGTGCTGAACGATTCCGCGGCCTGGACCGAAGAGGTGGCGCGCTACATGCTGATCGGCGTGGTCTTCATCGGGGCGGCGATCGGGGTCTCGAAGAACAACCAGATCCAGGTCGACTTCTTCTACCGCCACATGCCCAAGGCGATGGGCGTGTGGATGTCCAAGGCGGTCGACCTGGTGCGCATCGCCTTCTTCGCCGGTGCGGTGATCATGACCGTGCAGATGATGTTCAAGATCGGCAGCCGCACGCGCATGACCATCGTCGACCTGCCGATGAACATCGTCTACGGCCTCTGCCTGTTCGGCTTCGCGGCGATGGCCTGGCGCTCGCTGCAGGTGGCGCGCATCCACTGGCGGCGCGGCTACAGCGTGCTCGAACGGCCTGAATCCACCTTGTCAGACCACTGAGACCGTCCCACATGCTCAAGATATTCTTCCTGGTCTTCATGGCCGGCGGCATCCCGGTGGCGATCGCGATGGCGGGCGCCTCGCTGGCCTACATCCTGATGTCGGGCGGCCTGCCGCCCTTCGTCGTGATCCACCGGATGGTGAGCGGCATCGACAGCTTCCCGCTGCTCGCCGTGCCCTTCTTCATCCTGGCCGGCAACCTCATGAACAACGCCGGCATCACGACCCGCATCTACAATTTCGCGCTGGCGCTGGTCGGCTGGCTCAAGGGCGGGCTGGGCCACGTCAACGTGCTCGGCTCGGTGATCTTCGCCGGCATGAGCGGCACCGCGATCGCCGACGCCGCCGGCCTCGGCACGATCGAGATCAAGGCCATGCAGGAACATGGCTACGAGACCGAGTTCGCGGTCGGCGTCACGGCCGCCTCGGCCACGCTCGGGCCGATCATCCCGCCCAGCCTGCCCTTCGTGATCTACGGGATGATGGCCAACGTCTCGGTGGGCGCGCTGTTCCTCGCGGGCATCCTGCCGGGCGCCATGATGGCGATCCTGATGATGCTCACGGTGGCCTACTACGCTCACAAGAACAAGTGGGGCGGCGACGTCAAGTTCTCGCGCACACGGCTGTTCAAGGCCTTGAGCGAGCTGGCCGTGGTGGTCGGCTGGCCGCTGCTGATGTGGCTGTTGATCAGCCAGCTGGGCACGCCGCCGCAGCTGACGGTCTTCGGCGGCCTGGCGGCGCTGTTCGTGCTCGACCGGATCTTCCGCTTCGAGGCCCTGCTGCCGATCATGACGCCGGTGCTGCTGATCGGCGGCATGACCACCGGCCTCTTCACGCCCACCGAGGGCGCGATCGCCGCCTGCGTGTGGGCCATGATCCTCGGCTTCGCCTGGTACCGCACGCTGTCCTGGAAGATGTTCGTCAAGGTCTGCCTCGACACCATCGAGACCACCTCGACCGTGCTGTTCATCGTCGCCGCGGCGTCGATTTTCGGCTGGATGCTGACCGCGACCGGCGTCACGGCCGAGATCGCCAGCTGGGTGCTGGGCTTCACCGACCAGGCCTGGGTCTTCCTGCTGCTGGCCAACCTGCTGATGCTGTTCGTCGGCTGCTTCCTGGAGCCCACCGCTGCCATCACGATCCTGGTGCCGATCCTGCTGCCGATCGCGACCCACCTGGGCATCGATCCGATCCACTTCGGCCTGGTGATGGTGCTGAACCTCATGATCGGGCTGCTGCATCCGCCGATGGGGATGGTGCTGTTCGTGCTCGCGCGGGTCGCCGGACTGAGCTTCGAGCGCACCACCATGGCGATCCTGCCGTGGCTGGTGCCGCTGCTGGTGAGCCTGGCGATCATCACCTACATGCCGTCCCTGGTACTGTGGCTGCCGAAAATGTTCTTCTGAGACCTTGCGCGACAGACCAACAAACCGCGCAGCGGTTTTTGCTCTGTCCCCAACTGACCAGATCCAGTGCCGTACAAGACAAAGGACCCCCACGATGAACCCCTTCATTCGACTCCACCCCGCCGACGATGTCGTGATCGCGCGCGGCCAGCTGGTCGGCGGCACGCCGGTCGAGGGCGTGACGGCACGCGGCCTGATCCCGCCCGGCCACAAGATCGCGGTGCGCGCCATCGCGCAAGGCGACCCGGTGCGCCGCTACAACCAGATCATCGGCTTCGCCAGCAAGCCGATCGCGCCCGGCGAACACGTGCATACGCACAACCTCGACATGGGCCCCGACAAGGGCCACTTCGAGCGTGACTACGCCTTCGGGGCCGACGTGAAGGCGCCGCCGCCGAAGCGCGAGGCCACCTTCATGGGCATCAAGCGGGCCGACGGCCGCGTCGCCACACGCAACTACATCGGCGTGCTGACCAGCGTCAACTGCTCGGCCACGGCGGCACGCGCCATTGCCGACCACTTCTCGCGCAAGACCAATCCGGCGGCGCTGGCCGACTACCCGAACGTGGACGGCGTGGTCGCGCTCACCCACGGCACCGGCTGCGGCATGGACACCGGCGGCATGGGCATGCAGCTGCTCGAGCGCACGCTCACGGGCTACGCGACGCACCCCAACTTCGCCGCCGTGCTGGTGGTCGGGCTGGGCTGCGAGGCCAACCAGATCAACGCCTGGCTGGCCACCGGCCACCTGAGCGAAGGCGAGAACTTCCGCGTCTTCAACATCCAGGACACCGGCGGCACGCGCAAGACGGTCGAGAAGGGCGTGGCGCTGATCAACGAGATGCTGCCGCGCGCCAATGCCGTGCGGCGCGAGCCGCTGAGCGCGGCCCACATCACGATCGGGCTGCAGTGCGGCGGCTCCGACGGCTACTCGGGCATCAGCGCCAACCCGGCGCTGGGCGCCGCGGTCGACCTGCTGGTGGCGCACGGCGGCACGGCGATCCTGTCCGAGACGCCGGAGGTCTACGGCGCCGAGCACCTGCTGACCCGCCGCGCCGTGCGGCGCGAGGTCGGCGAAAAGCTGGTCGAGCGGATCCGCTGGTGGGAGCACTACACCGCGATCAACGAGGGCGAGATGAACAACAACCCCTCGCCCGGCAACAAGGCCGGCGGGCTCACGACGATTCTCGAGAAGTCGCTCGGCGCCGTGGCCAAGGGCGGCACCAGCAACCTCGAGGCGGTCTACGAATACGCCGAACCCGTGACCGCGCACGGCTTCGTCTACATGGACACGCCGGGCTACGATCCGGTCAGCGCCACCGGCCAGGTCGCGGGCGGCGCCAACATCATCTGCTTCACCACCGGCCGCGGCTCGGCCTATGGCTGCGCGCCTTCGCCGTCGCTCAAGCTGGCGACCAATTCCGCGCTCTGGCAGCGCCAGGAAGAAGACATGGACATCAACTGCGGCGAGATCGTCGAAGGCACGGTGTCGATCCAGGAGATGGGCCAGCGCATCTTCGAGATGGTGCTGGCGACCGCCTCGGGCGAACCCTCGAAGAGCGAGCGCCATGGCTACGGGCAGAACGAGTTCGTGCCCTGGCAGGTCGGCGCGGTGATGTAGCCATGTCGCATTTCACTCAACCACCCTTCGGCACGCTGGACGGCTGCGGCATCGAGAAATTCGACGCCCGTTTCAACCGCCTCGTGCCCGGTCCCGAGAAGGTCGAGCGGCTCTGGACCGGCGCCCGCTGGTGCGAGGGGCCGGCCTGGTTCGGCGCCCACCGCACACTGGTGTGGTCCGACATCCCGAACAACCGCATGATGCGCTTCGACGAGCGCAACGGCGGCGTGGCCGTGTTCCGCGAACCGTCCAACAATTCGAACGGCAACACGGTCGACCGCCAGGGCCGGCTGGTCAGCTGCGAGCACCTGACGCGGCGCGTGACGCGCACCGAGCATGACGGCAGCCTCACGGTGCTGGCCTCGCACTGGCAAGGCAAGCGCCTCAACTCGCCGAACGACGTCGTGGTGCACTCCGATGGCGGCATCTGGTTCACGGACCCGAGCTACGGCATCCTGAGCGACTACGAAGGACTGCGCGCCGACAGCGAGATCGGCGCCTGCAACGTGTACCGCATCGACCCGGACAGCGGCGCGGTCGACCTCGTCGCCGACGACTTCGTCAAGCCCAACGGGCTGGCTTTCTCGCCCGACGAATCGATGCTCTACATCGCCGACACCGGCGCCAGCCATGCGGACGACGGGCCGCGCCACATCCGCCGCTTCGCGGTCGCGAGCGATGGCCGGCGGCTGGGTGCCGGCAGCCTGTTCGCGGAATGCACGCAGGGGCTGTTCGACGGCTTCCGGCTCGACACCGAGGGCCGCATCTGGACCAGCGCCGCCGACGGCGTGCATGCCTTGCACCCCGACGGCAGCCTGATCGGCAAGATCCTGCTGCCCGAGCGCGTGGCCAATGTCTGCTTCGGCGGCCCCAAGCGCAACCGGCTCTTCATCTGCGCCACGAGTTCGCTCTACGCCATCACCCTCAACGCCAAGGGAGTTTGAATCACATGTCCCAAACACTGGAGCCGGGCCGCCTGAGAAATGAGGTCGCCCGCATCCTGGCCGCCGCCGGCAGCACGCCGGCCGAGGCCGAGCAGGTCGCCGCCAACCTGGTGCTGGCCAACCTGAGCGGCCACGATTCGCACGGCGTCGGCATGCTGCCGCGCTATGTCGACGCCATCGCCGAGGGCGGCCTGGTGCCCAATGCCGCGGCCCGAATCATCCTCGACACCGGCGCCCTGCTCTCGCTCGACGGCCAGCACGGCTTCGGCCAGATCGTCGGCGTGCAGGCGATGGAGCTCGGCATTGCGCGGGCCAAGCAGCATGGCAGCTGCATCGTGTCGCTGGCCAGCGCGCACCACCTGGGGCGCATCGGCCATTTCGCCGAGATGGCGGTGGCCCAGGGGCTGGTGGCGATGCATTTCGTCAACGTGCTGTCGCGGCCGGTGGTCGCGCCCTGGGGCGGCGGCGACGGCCGCTTCGGCACCAACCCCTGCTGCATCGGCGTGCCGCTGGCAGGGGCCGAGCCCTTCATCCTCGACTTCGCGACCAGCCGGGTGGCGCAGGGCAAGATGCGCGTGGCCTACAACAAGGGCGAGCGCGTGCCGCCGGGCCACCTGATCGACGAGCATGGCGCACCGACCGACGACCCGGGCGTGGTGGTGGTGCCGCAGAGCAACGGCCTGTTCGGCGCCCTGATGACCTTCGGCGAGCACAAGGGCTATGGCATGGCGGTGGCCTGCGAGCTGCTCGGCGGCGCACTGACCGGCAGCGGCACCTGGCACCGGCCGGCGGACACCGCGCGCACCGTGCTCAACGGCATGCTGGTGGTGCTGATCGACCCGGCCAAACTCGGCACGCAGGCGAGCTTCGAGCAGGAAGCGACGGCCTTCGTCGACTGGCTTCGCCAGAGCCCGCCGGGCGCCGGCTTCGAGGCCGTGCAGATCGCCGGCGAGCCCGAGCGCAAGGCGCGGGCGGCGCGCGAGCGCGAGGGCATCTGGCTCGACGATGCGACCTGGAGCGAGATCGTGGAGGCGGGACGCAAGGTCGGTGTCACGGTCGGTGCCACCGGCGGTTAGGGCCCACCAACTGTTTCAATGTCGTCTTCGCCCGGCCTTGGGCTTGCGCTATGGTTTCCCCAACTGTTCGCAAAGTACAAGGAGCCGACATGAACACCACCAGACAACGCTTCATGCGCGTCAGCGCCATCGCCCTGCTGCTCGGCAGCGCCGGCTTCGTCCAGGCCCAGTCGCTGGACATGCTCAAGGGCCTGGCCGGCGGCGGTGGCGGCATGGCCTCGGGCAGCCTCGGCAACGCCGCCGGCGTGATCGAGTACTGCCTCAAGAACAACTACCTGAGCGCCGACAGCGCCACCACGGCCGTGAAGGACCAGCTGATGGGCAAGATCCCAGGCGGCAAGCCGGCGTCGGACCTCGGCTACGTGGACGGCGCGCAGGGCATCCTGACCGGCACCGACGGCAAGAAGATGGACCTGACCGGCGGCGGCCTGAAGCAGGAAGTCACGCGCAAGGCCTGTGACTTCGTGCTCAAGCAAGCCAAGCAAATGCTATAGGCCCCACGCTCCCCCACTGCGTGTGGGTCGCTGCCCCCCGAGGGGGCCGCAGGCCGCCTTGGGGCGGCCCGGCGCCGGCCTAGATATCGAAGCGATCGAGGTTCATCACCTTGGTCCAGGCCGCCACGAAGTCGTCGACGAACTTCTTCTTCGAGTCCAAACTGGCGTAGATCTCGGCGATGGCGCGCAGCTGCGCGTTCGAGCCGAAGACCAGGTCGACGCGGGACCCGGTCCACTTGAGCTCGCCCGTCTTGCGGTCGCGGCCCTGGAACGCGGCGCCGGCCGAGTCCGCGTTCCACTCCGTGCCCATGTCCAGCAGGTTGACGAAGAAGTCGTTGCTCAAGGTGCCCGGCTTGTCGGTGAAGACACCGTCGCGGGACTGGCCGGCATTGCCGCCCAGCACGCGCAGGCCGCCGACCAGCACCGTCATCTCGGGCGCCGTCAAGGTCAGCAGTTGTGCCTTGTCGACCAGCAGCACCTCGGCCGGCCCGGCCACCCCGGCCTTCACGTAGTTGCGGAAGCCGTCGGCGACTGGCTCCAGCGGCGCGAACGACTCGGCGTCGGTCTGCGCCTGCAGCGCATCCGTGCGCCCCGGCGTGAAGGGAACCCGCACCTCGTGACCGCCGTCGCGCGCCGCCTGCTCCACGGCCGCGCCGCCGGCCAGGACGATCAGGTCGGCCAGCGAGATCTTCTTGCCGTCCGTCTGCGCCCCGTTGAACTCGGTGCGAATCCCCTCCAGCGCCTGCAGGACCTTGGTCAGCTGCTCGGGCTGGTTGACGTCCCAGTCCTTTTGCGGCGCCAGGCGAATCCGGGCGCCATTGGCGCCGCCGCGCTTGTCGGAGCCGCGGAAGGTGGAGGCCGACGCCCAGGCGGTCGAGACCAGCTGCGCCGGGGTGAGCCCCGATGCCAGCACCTTCTTGGCCAGCGCCGCGACGTCCTTCTCGTCGACCAGCGGATGGTTGACCGGAGGAACCGGGTCCTGCCAGATCAGCTCTTCGGCCGGCACCTCCGGCCCCAGGTAGCGGGCGCGCGGCCCCATGTCGCGATGGGTCAGCTTGAACCAGGCGCGGGCGAAGGCATCGGCGAACTGGTCGGGGTGCTCCATGAAGCGGCGCGAGATCTTCTCGTAGGCCGGGTCGAAGCGCAGCGACAGGTCTGTGGTCAGCATGGTGGGGACCAGCTTCTTCGACGGGTCGTGGGCATGCGGAATGGTCGCGCCGGCGCCCTTGGCCACCCACTGCTGCGCGCCCGCCGGGCTCTTGCTCAGCTCATATTCGTAGCCGAACAGGTTCCAGAAGAAGTTGTTGCTCCACTGGATCGGCGTGGTGGTCCAGGTGACCTCCAGGCCGCTGGTGATCGTGTCGCCGCCGCGGCCGGTGCCGAAGCTGTTCGCCCAGCCGAGGCCCTGGGCCTCGAGGCCGGCGGCTTCGGGCTCGGCCCCGACGTTGGACGCAGGGCCGGCGCCATGCGTCTTGCCGAAGGTGTGGCCGCCGGCGATCAGCGCCACGGTTTCCTCGTCGTTCATTGCCATGCGTCCGAAGGTGTCTCGGATGTCGTAGGCGGCCGCGATCGGATCGGGGTTGCCGTCCGGACCTTCGGGATTGACGTAGATCAGGCCCATCTGCACCGCGCCGAGCGGGTTCTCGAGCTTGCGCGAGTGCGGCACCTGGCTGTCGTCGTCCTTCACGAGCACGCCGTGCGGCTCGTCGACGCCCGGCGAACCCTGGGCGTAGCGGATATCGCCGCCGAGCCACTTGGTCTCGCGACCCCAGTACACGTCCTGGTCAGGCTCCCACACGTCGGCGCGGCCGCCGCCGAAGCCGAAGGTCTTGAAACCCATGGTTTCGAGCGCGACGTTGCCGGCGAGGATCATCAGGTCGGCCCAGGAGATCTTCTTGCCGTACTTCTGCTTGACCGGCCAGAGCAGCCGGCGCGCCTTGTCGAGGCTGACGTTGTCCGGCCAGCTGTTCAGGGGCGCGAAGCGCTGCTGGCCGCGGCCGGCGCCGCCCCGTCCGTCGCCGATGCGATAGGTGCCGGCGCTGTGCCAGGCCATGCGGATGAACAGGGGCCCGTAGTGCCCGAAATCCGCCGGCCACCAGTCCTGCGAATCGGTCATCAGGTCGGCGAGGTCCTTCTTCAGCGCCGCCAGGTCAAGGGTCTTGAACTCGGCGGCGTAGTCGAAGCCCTCACCCATCGGGTCGGACTTGGACGAATGCTGGTGGAGCAGGTCGAGCCGCAACTGCTGGGGCCACCAGTCACGGTTCGTCGTGCCGCCCGCGGCCGGGCTGAACGGGCACTTGGCTTCGGTCTTTTCGCTGCTCATGGGGTTCTCCTACGTTCTACGATGAGGATCGGAGGAGCATTCTGTGGCAGAACCGGCCGGCTGCGAATAGGGCCTCTCTATGCCGCGCATAGCCGGATCGGGCATCGCGGCGCGACGCCCGGCGCGAGGCCACCGCCTCGCACGGTGTTCAGCTTGGCAGCATCAACGCCACCGAGGCATCGAGGTGCTCGGACGGCGCCCGGCGAAAGCCCGATCGCGCGAAGCGCTGCAGCCGCCCGACCACGAAGGCGGTCAGCGCCGAGGCGCGCACCTGCGCGTCCAGGGTGGGGGTGGCGGAGCCGTCGACCTGCGCCCCGTCGCGAAAGGACTGGCGCAGCGTGGCTTCGATCTTGTCGAAGAACTGGTTCATCCGGCTCTGCAGCCGCTCGTTCTCGAACACCAGCGCGTCGCCCACCATGACCCGGGTCATGCCGGGGTTCTTCTCGGCGAACTGGACCAGCATCGCGACGATGCGCGCGGCCTGCTCGTGGCCCGGGGCCTCGCGCTCGACGATCTGGTTGATTAGCGTGAACACGCTCTGCTCGATGAAATCGATCAGGCCCTCGAACATCTGCGCCTTGCTGGCGAAATGACGGTACAGCGCGGCCTCGCTGACCTCCAGCCGTGCGGCCAGCGCGGCCGTGGTGACGCGCTCGGCACCGGGCTGCTCGAGCATGGCGGCCAGGGCCTGCAGGATCTGCACGCGCCGCTCGCCCGGCTTGGGGCGCTTGCGCGTCGGTGCGGCCACCGGTTCTGAACTGCTTGTGGCGCCAGAGGCGCTCGGCTCGTCGTTCTGCATGGGCGCGTGCAAAATGTAAAAAAATGATTCTCGCACGGGAACGTTAGCGTGCGCCAACCGGGCAAGCCCTGTCTGTCGCGCAGAATCGACAAATCATTCACGCTTCCGACACAAGAAAGACCATGAGCGAAACGATTCTCGTGACCGGCGGCGCCGGATTCATCGGCAGCCACACCTGCGTCGCGCTGGCCGCTGCCGGCTATGCGCCGCTGGTGCTCGACAACTTCTGCAACAGCGATGCCCGGGTCTTCGAGCGGCTGGCGCGCATCATCGGCAGCCCGCCGCGCTTCGTGGAGGGAGATGTTCGCGACCGGGCCTTGCTGGATCGGCTTTTCGCCGAACAGCCGATCGCCGGCGTGATCCACTTCGCCGGCCTCAAGTCGGTCG
Source organism: Variovorax sp. J31P179 (assembly GCF_030316985.1). NCBI lineage: Bacteria > Pseudomonadati > Pseudomonadota > Betaproteobacteria > Burkholderiales > Comamonadaceae > Variovorax > Variovorax sp. J31P179. The sequence continues at coordinate 289,574 of NZ_JASZYL010000005.1, forward strand.
GCGATTCGGTGGCCGACCCGCTCGCCTACTACGACAACAACGTGCACGGGAGTTTCGTGCTGGCGGCGGCAATGCAGGCCGCCGGGGTGCGCACGCTGATCTTCTCGTCGTCGGCGACAGTCTACGGCGAGCCGGATCACTCGCCGATCCCGGAAAACGCGCCACGCCGACCGGCCAATCCGTACGGCCGCTCGAAGCTGATGGTCGAAGAGGCGCTGGGCGACCTTCAGCGTTCGGATCCGACATGGCGGATTGCGCTGCTGCGCTATTTCAATCCCGTGGGCGCGCACGAGAGCGGGTTGATCGGGGAGCACCCGCAGGGACGGCCCAACAACCTGATGCCTTTCGTCAGCCAGGTCGCGGTGGGCCTGCGCGACAAGCTCGCGGTGCATGGCGGCGACTACCCGACGCCCGACGGCACCGGCGTGCGCGACTACGTCCACGTGATGGACCTGGCCGAGGGCCACGTGGCGGCACTGAGGCATGCCGAAAGCCAGCCAGGACTCGCCACGCTCAACCTGGGGACCGGCCGGGGAGCATCGGTGCTCGAGGTGGTGAAGGCTTTCGAGCGGGCCTGCGGCCACTCCATCCCCTACGAGATCGGCGGGCGCCGCCCCGGCGACGTCCCGGCCTATTGGGGCGATCCGGCACTGGCGCAAGCCACGCTCGGCTGGACGGCCCGCCGCGGCATCGACCAGATGTGCGCCGACAGCTGGCGCTGGCAGCAAGCCAACCCGCGGGGCTACGAAAGCTAGCCTCGCCCGGCCCCCTCAGCGGGCGCGGATCATCGTCCCGTAGGCTTGGTCGGTGAGGATTTCCAGCAGCATCGCGTGCGGCACGCGGCCGTCGATGATGTGGACCGCGTTGACGCCGCTCTTGGCGGCGTCGAGCGCGCCCTCGATCTTCGGCAGCATGCCGCCGGAGATGGTGCCGTCGGCGAACAGCTCGTCGATCTCGCGGGCGCTCAGGTCGGTCAGCAGCGTGCCGTTCTTGTCGAGCACGCCGGGGGTGTTGGTCAGCATCATGAGCTTTTCGGCCTGCAGCACGGTGGCCAGCTTGCCGGCCACGACATCGGCGTTGATGTTGTAGCTCTCGTTGTTCTCGCCGAAGCCGATCGGGCTCACCACCGGGATGAAGGCGTCGTCCTGCAGCGCCTTGACCACGCTCGGGTCGATCGAGACGATGTCGCCGACCTGGCCGACGTCGTGCTCGAGGTTGGGATCGTTGCGGTCGGCCATCTTGAGCTTCTGGGCCCGGATCAGTCCGCCATCGCGCCCGGTCAGGCCCACCGCCTTGCCGCCGGCCTGGTTGATCAGACCCACGATGTCCTGTTGAACCTCACCGGCGAGCACCCACTCGACCACTTCCATGGTCTCGGAGTCGGTCACGCGCATGCCCTGGATGAAGTGGCCGGTCTTGCCGAGCTTCTTGAGCGCCGCCTCGATCTGCGGGCCGCCGCCATGCACCACCACCGGGTTCATGCCGACCAGCTTGAGCAGCACCACGTCCTCGGCGAAGTCGGCCTGCAGCTCGGGGTCGGTCATGGCATTGCCGCCGTACTTGATGACGATGGTCTTGCCGTGGAACTTGCGGATGTAGGGCAGCGCCTGGGCCAGGATCTCGGCCTTGTCGCGCGGGGGGATGTTGAGGACGGGATCAGTCATGGCGAGCGATGGAAAAGACGAATTTCCGGATTGTGGCGGAACTCGGCGACGCCGAGGTTACGGCCGCAGCCAGCGCGGCACCTTGAACCGGACGATCATCAGGTAGGCGGCGACGTAAGTGGCCACGAACAGGACGCAGAAGGCGATCAGCACCAGCGTGTTGTTCCAGAACAGCACTGCCGGCACCACGGTCAGCGCCGCGAAGATCCACAGGTACGGCGAGGTGCGGTTGTTGCGCGCCAACAGCTGCCGGGCCTCGTCGTCGGCGAAGGCCACGCGCACGATGCGGCGGAAGATCAGCTGGTGGAAGTGCAGCGCGTCCGCCGTGCCCGGCGACTGGCCGCGCGCCATCTTGCGGTAGATCGAGAACAGCGTCTCCCAGACCGGGTAGATCAGCAGCAGCATCGGGAACCAGGGCGAGACCACGCGGTGCCGCTGCACCAGCGTGACGGCGGCGATGGCGATCACCATGCCCCAGACATAGGCGCCGCCGTCGCCGGCGAAGATCTTGCCGCGCGGATAGTTCCAGATGAGGAAGCCGAGCGTGGCGCCGACCAGGCAGATCACCATGGCGGCGAGCTGCCGGTCGCCGACCTGCAGCGCCACGTGCGAAATCGCCAGGCAGACCAGCACCGCCACCGTGCCGGCCAGGCCGTTGTAGCCGTCGATGATGTTGAAGGCGTGCGGCAGGCCGCCGATGGCCAGGGCGGCGAACACGATCGCGGCAAAGGGCATGGCCTGCAGCCAGCCGTCGACGGCCGGGATGCCGACCCGCGCGAGGCCCAGGTTCAGCACCCAGCACAGCAGCAGCGCCGAGCCGATGGTCAGGCTGAGCCGGTAGCGCACCGACACCTGCTGGGTCACGTCCTCGATGATGCCGCCGAGGACAGCCGGCGCGATGCACAGCAGCGTCAGCGTCGAGCTCTTGAGCGGCCACGACACATTGAACGGGTCCGAGCCGATGCCCGCGACCAGCCAGGCGACGCCGGTGCCGATGAAGATGCCGGCCCCGCCCAGCCGCGGCACGTGCCCCTTGTGGAAGCGCTGCGGCATGTCGGCGCCGTAGCGACGTGCATGCCGGCGGGCGCGGCGCATGAACAGCTGCACCGCGAAGGCGGAGAAGAGGAAGCTGATGACGATCAGGGCAATCATGGGGTGGTGTAGGGAACCCTAGAATTCCCGGACGAAATTAGACCATGCCGATGCCCCCCTCTTCCCCAGCCTCCATCACGGTGTCGATCGTGAGCCACGGCCAGCTCGACCTGGTGCGCCCCCTGATGGAGGAACTCGACCGCTTCAGCCGCGGCACGGTCGCCAAGGTGGTGCTGACGATCAACATCCCCGAGACCGACGCGCTGGCGGGCCTGCACTGGGGCTTCGAGGTCGAGCGGATCGAGAATCCGGCCCCGATGGGCTTCGGCGCCAACCACAACCAGGCCTTCGGCCACTGCGCGACGCCCTGGTTCTTGGTGCTGAACCCGGACATCCGCTTCGATCGCGACATCCTGGCGCCGCTGGTCGCCCAGGCGCGGCCGGACAGCGGCCTGCTGACGCCGCGCATCCTCGAGCCCGGCAAGGACGAGCCCGAGCAGCACCGGGCGATCATCACGCCGCACGAGATCCTGGTGCGCCGGCGGCCCGGCTACCAGCGCCCCGCGGTGCCGCACTGGATCCCGGGGCTGTTCATGCTGTTCCGCAGCGACGCCTACCGCGAGATCGGCGGCTTCGACGAGCGCTTCTTCATGTACGGGGAAGATTTCGACATCTGCGCCCGCACCCAGCTCGCGGGCTGGAAGCTGCAGGTGGCGGAAGACCTGCTGGCCCGGCACGACGCCCAACGCGCCAGCCGCACCAGCCACCGGCACCTGTACTGGCACGTGACCAGCCTGTTGAAGGTGTGGAGTTCGGCCGCGTTCTGGCGCTACCGGAGGCTGGTGGGTGGCGCCAGCGGCGGCACGCGCGGCGGCCAGGCGTAGCTGAAGTCCTCGAATATCAGTGTGAGGTTCGGGCTGTAGGCAGGATCTGCCGCCAGTGCCTCGCCCCAGCGCCGCTGCATGTACTGGCCTTCGGCGACGAAGCGTGCCTGCTTGTCCGCCGCGGCGTCATCGCCGCGCGTCGCCGACTCGTGGTGAATCAGCTCCGCATGCGGCGTCCAGACGTTCCGATAGCCCGCCTCACGCACACGCAGGCAGAAATCGACGTCGTTGTACGCGACCTGCAGGTGCTCTTCGTCGAGCCCTCCCACCGACCGATAGATGTCCTTGCGCACCACCATGCAGGCGGCAGTGACGGCGGCCAGCGACTGGACCACGACGGCGCGCTGGAAATGACCCGCATCACCCGACTGAAGGCGCTTGTGGGAATGCCCCGCGATGCCGCCGATCCCGAGGATGATCCCCCCGTGCTGGAGCCGCATGTCCGGGTACCAGAGCCGCGCGCCCACGGCGCCCACGCCGGGTTGCAGCGCGATGGAGACCATCTCCGAGAGCCAATCCGGCGAGATCACCTCGATGTCGTTGTTGACCAGGCCCACCAGTTCGCCACTGGCCGATTCGACGGCCGCGTTGTTGAGCGCCGAGTAGTTGAACGGCCGGTCGTCCCGGATGACGCGAACGCCCGGCTGCTGCCCGAGCTGGCGGAAATAGTCGAGCGCGGCCGGATCGTCCGATCCGTTGTCGACCAGGATGATCTCGTAGCGCGGATAGGTCGTCTTGCGCTGGATGCTCTCGATGCACTGCCTCACCAGTTCGACTGCATTCCGGGTCGGAATGATGAGTGACACCAGCGGCGGCGGATCAGGCAGCTCGTAGTGCACCCGGTAGCCATCGCGGGTGCATTCGGCCTTGGCGCGCACGCCGGTACGGGCGAAGTGCTCGTTCAGCGCCCGCGCGCCCGCCTCTTGGGCATAGGGCTTGGCCTCGATGGATGTGGCGGTGCTCGCGGCATGGACACGCCAGTGATAGAGCACCCTCGGAATGTGATGCACCTGTGCTGGGGCGACATGCTCGATGCAGCGCAGCACGAGGTCGTAGTCCTGCGCGCCTTCCAGCCCGACCCGGAAGCCGCCCACCTCCCGGACCAGATCGGTGCGCAAGGCCCCGAGGTGCGAGAAGATGTTCTGCGACCGGAACAGATCGAGGTTCCAGTCCGGCTTGAAGTTCGGCGCCGAGCGCACGCCCCGCCCGTCGATCTTGTCTTCGTCGGAGTAGATCAGGCGCGCGTTCGGGTGGCGGTCGATGGCGTCCGCCAGCCAGAACAGGGCGTGCTCGGCAAGCAGGTCGTCGTGATCCATGAGGGCGATCCAGGGTCCGGCGGCCAGTTCGAGCGCACTATTCGACGCAGCGGAAATATGCCCGTTGCGCGGCCTGAAGACAACCTTGATGCGAGCGTCGAGCGCGGCGTACTCCTTCAGCAAGGCGCGCGTCGCCTCGCTCGGCGATGCGTCATCGGCGATGCACAGCTCCCAATGCGGATAGATCTGCCGGCGCACGGATTCGATCGCTTCGCGCAGCCAGCTCGGGTCGACGTCGTAGACGGGCATGACGACCGAGATCAAAGGCGTGTTGCCCATGGACGCGATGCGCTCCCGCATCGCGGCACGCAGGCTGTCGGTCGGCGTGTCGTAGCGCTTGACCCATTCGCTGTAGTGCTTGCGATCCAGGGTATCGGCATCCGCCATGCGCGGCGGGCCCTCGCCGCGCACGAGGATGCCCACCGAGGTCTTCAGCCCTCGCCAACCGGACCGCCTGAAGATCAGCCAGCTCCGCCCCAGCATGCCGCTCACGCCGCCACCCTTGTAGATCGCCGCGGGCAGAACCTGGGCCATCCGCCAGGCACGACGGGCCTGCGCGGCCAAGGCGGAGGTGATGGACATCCGTTCAGGCCTTCCAGAGGTGGCGGATCACAACCGTCGAGGGTCTGGACGCGGGAATGGGGTCGTCTTTCTTGTTGTCGTGCATCGGGCGCGGCCAGGTGGTTTTTCAAACGGATTCGAACAGATCGCGGACAACGCCGCGCACGCCGCGGCCGAACTTTTCGTAGCGACCGGTCATGGCCTCGCGCAGCACGGGCAGGCAGCGTGCCACCCGCGACGCCGGCAACGCGGCCCGGAAATGCTGGTGCTCGATCTTGTCACGCAGCTTCTGGATGGTAGCCGGAGCGACCTGGTCGCCCAGCGACAGGAGCCGTTCGAGCAGCAGTTCGGCCTTCCGGGCCCGCTCGTGGTGGGTGGTGCCACGCGACGCCAGGGCCTTGCGGACCTTGCCCATGAAACTGTCGCGGCGGGCGCCGATCTGGTTGCTCTCGTGCTGCCGGTAGTCGATCAGCGATTCTTCGAGCATGTCGACCTGGCCGATCGCGGCGGCGACGATGCCCAGCCACTCGTCGTGCAGCCACTCCCTGGGGAAAGGCGCGGCCCGCACGAGCAAGGAACGCCGGAACAAGGTGGTCGCGCCAGTCACCAGGTTGCGCCGCAGGAAGACGTCGAAAGCGCGACCACCATGGATCCAGGCGCGCTCGAAAGGCTTGGCCTCCAGCGCATGGAACAGCGATTGGCCGAGATCCTGGAGGGCACCGTCAACCAAGCGGGCGTCGGTGTGAAGCAGCAGCAGGTCCGGGCGCCGGCCGAACTCGGCCACCATCCGTGCCAGGCGCTCCGGATGCCAGACGTCGTCCTGGTCGCTCAGGGCGATCAGGTCGCCGGTGCAAGCGCTGGCGGCCTGTTCGAAATTCTTGGTGACGCGCAGGGCCTTGACGTTGCGGATCGGCCGCAAGCGGATCGACAGGCCGGGACGCTCGGAATGGCAGGCATTGAGAGCGGCCTGCGCCAACTCGACGCAGCCGTCGGTGGAGGCGTCGTCGGACAGGACGATTTCCGAGGGCGGCTGGGTCTGGAGGCAGATGCTGCGGATCTGCTCGCCGATGTAGCGGGCGCCGTTGTGTGTGCAGAGGGCGACGGAGACGGAGAGGGTCATGGGGCTGCGGAATCGGGGGGGGGCGGTCGCGGGACAATCCCGAAGATCGCTGCGTTCTCAGGCTGACCGGGTCGGCCCGCTAAAATTATCGCCCGTCCAGATACCAGGAAAAAAATGCGCTTGCTTTCAGTTGTGCTCTCGGGAGGCGCAGGCTCCCGCCTGTGGCCCGCCTCGCGCCAGGCTTTTCCGAAGCCCTTCATGAAGTTGGGGGGCTCGACCCTGCTCCAGCAAGCCGTGGAGAGGGGTCAGGCGTGCGGCACCGGCGATCTGATGATCGTCACCAACAAGGACCACTTGTTCCTCACCAAGGACGTGCTGCGGCAGATGGCCGACCCGCCCGAAGCGACGCTGCTGCTCGAACCCAAGGGTCGCAACACCGCACCCGCCATCGCGCTGGCGGCGCTCCAATGCATCAAGCAGTTCGGTGGCGACACCGTGATGCTCGTGCTGTCGGCCGACCATCTGGTGCCGGACGTCGAGGCCTTCGTCGCCAGTGCCAGTCAGGCCTTCCGGCTCGCCACGCAAGGCAACCTGGTCGTCTTCGGCATCAGCCCGACCAGCCCCGACACCGGTTTTGGCTACGTGGAGGTGGAGCATGTGTCGCGTGAAAGCCAGCGGGCCAAACGCTTCGTGGAAAAGCCCGACCTGCAAACTGCACAGGAGTACCTCGCGACCGGGCGCTACTATTGGAACAGCGGCATGTTCTGCTTCACCGCGGACGCGATCGTCTCGGCCTTCGAGCGGCACGCACCCGAAGTGCTTGCCGGCGCCCGCCACGCGCTCGATTCGTCGACGACGACCGAAGATTCGATCCAGTTCGATCTGCATGCCTTCGGCCTGCAGCCGGACATCAGCATCGACTACGCCGTCATGGAGAACGCCGACAACGTCCACGTCGTGCCGGCCAAATTCAGCTGGAGCGACGTGGGGTCCTGGCCCTCGGTGGCAAGGGCGCACAACCCCGACGCGAGCGGCAACACCATGCCGCCGAACGTGGTGGCCATCGATACGACCGGCACACATGTCCAGGTGGACAGCCACAGCCCGAAGGTGGTAGCCACACTCGGCGTGCACGACCTCGTGATTGTGGATACACCGGACGCCTTGCTGGTCGCCCACAAGAGCAGCGCCCAGGACGTCAAGCGGATCGTCGATACGCTGAAGGCTCGTGAGAGCGAGACCGTCAATCTGCCCGCGGTGGTCCATCGGCCGTGGGGAACCTACGCGTCCCTCAAGGAGGAAGAAGGCTACAAGGTCAAGCGCATCACGGTCAAGCCGGGCCAGGCGCTTTCCCTGCAGTACCACCATCAGCGTGCCGAGCATTGGGTCGTCGTGCAGGGCACGGCCATCGTGCAGGTCGGCGAAGTGGAGCACAGGACCCTGCCCGGCGAGTATCGCTACATCCCGCTCAAGGAGAAGCATCGATTGACCAATGTCGGCAAGGACGAACTGGTGCTCGTCGAAGTGCAATGCGGCGAATACCTGGGCGAAGACGACATCGTGCGGCTCGCCGACACGTACGGGCGGGTATGAGCCAGGCACATTCCAATTTGCATCGCAGTGCATGGGGCGACTGGTGGGAAGGCACCCGTCGCACCGACATCTGGTGGACGCTCGCCTGGTTCGACATCGTTCTTCGCTATCGCCGTTCCATGCTGGGCCCGCTGTGGCTCACGCTGAGCATGGGCGCGATGATCGGCGGCATGGGGCCGCTCTACAGTTCGCTGTTCGGCACCGAGCTGTCGAAATTCTTCCCCCACCTGGCGCTCGGCATCATCTTCTGGGGCTTCTTCTCCAGCATGGTGACCGACTCGTGCAATGCCTTCATCGGCTCGGGCAACTATCTCAAGCAGGGCTACTTTCCGATCAGCCTCTTCGTCTGGCGAAGCATGGCGCGCAACCTGATCCAGTTCGGCCATCAGGTCGTGCTGTACATCCCGGTCGCACTGTGGGCCGGCATCACGCTGTCGTGGAGTTCGCTCCTGTTCATACCGGCCTTCCTGCTCGTGCTCGTCAACGCGCAGGCGGTTGGCATCGCGCTCGGCCTGGTTTGCACCCGATTCCGGGACGTGACGCAGATCGTGACCAGCGTGATGCAGATGCTGATGTTTCTGACGCCCGTGTTCTGGCTGCCGTCGAGCTTGCCCGGCCGCGCCAAGTACATCCTCTGGAATCCTTTCGCGCAAATGCTCGAACTCCTTCGCACGCCGCTCATGGGCGGCGTCGCGGAGAGCCACAACTGGTGGGGGATTCTCGCCTGGACTGCGGCGACTCTGATCGTGTCGAGCCTGCTCTTTGCGAAGTACCGCCGTCGCGTCGTCTACTGGCTCTGAATATGGCTTCGATTTCCCTCAAGAACGTCTCCGTCAACTTTCCTATCTACGGTGCGGGAGCGGCATCCTTCAAGAAGACGCTGGCCGCCTCTGTCACCGGCGGTCGATTCGGCAAGGAAACCGGCGTCAACGTGGTCCAGGCGCTCAGCGGCATCAACATCGAACTCAGGAGCGGCGACCGGCTGGGCCTGGTCGGCCACAACGGTGCGGGCAAGTCCACCTTGCTGCGAACGCTCGCGGGCGTCTACGAGCCTTCCGCGGGAGAATTCGTGCGCCAAGGCACGGTGTCGAGCCTGATCGACCCATCTCTGGGCATCGAACCCGACGCCACCGGCATCGAGAACATCATGCTGCGCGGGCTTGTCATGGGCATGAGCAAGAAACAGATCGATGCGCTCACTCCAGAGATCTGCGAGTTCAGCGGTCTTGGCGAGTACGTCAACATGCCGGTGCGGACCTATTCCACCGGCATGCTCATGCGCCTGGCGTTCTCGATCTCCACCAGCGTCGAAGCCGACATTCTCCTGATGGACGAATGGTTGTCCGTCGGTGACGCGGAATTCACCGAAAAGGCTGAAAAGCGCATGAAGGACGTAGTCGCGAAGTCCGGCATCCTGGTGCTGGCCTCGCATTCGCCTGACCTGATCGCCAAGGAGTGCAACCGAGTGATTCACATGGAGCACGGACGCATCGTCGAAAAATGAGCCTGCTTACGCTCCGAAAGCAGGCCCGCGCGGCGCTGCTGGCGCGCTTCCCTCGATTGCATGCTCGATTGAGGGACTGGGTGCGATCGGGGCGCCGAACCGGCTCGCGGCTCGATTCGCGACGGGTGAAATTCACCGGCCATGTCCATGCGCCGTCGGACCTGCATCCCGTGCTGTCGGATCCCGACCTCCTCGTGCTGGCGCGCCCGAAGGCCGTTTTCCTCGAGCCCCAGACTCTGCTGGGCGCTCATTCAAGCGAAAATCTCGATCCGGTCGTCGAGATGAACCAGATCCGCCAGAGTCCGGCTTCGGTCTGCTTCGTGGTGCCGGTTCGCGGATCCAGCCGCACCTCGCTGGAACAGGTGTTGCAGTCCGCGTTGCGCCAGACGGATGCCAGTTGGGAGCTTCTCCTGTGCTGCACGTCCGAGAACGCGGAAGCGGTCGCCGAATGGCTGGATATCGACTGGCGGGTGAGACGGGTCGAGATGGCAGCCCTGGACACCGAGTCACAGCTCCTGAAGGCTGCTGCAATGTACGCGACCACAGAATTCATCATCCTGCTGCCCGACGGCGAAGTCGATGACGATTTCGTGCGCGCACTGGGCGAGATGCTCGCGCAGTCGCCCGAGCTGGACGTGGTTCATGCGGAGGCAGCGCACTCCGCCCGGCACTTCGCTGCCGTGCGCAAGCGCTTGCTGCTCGCCGTTCAAGCATCCATGGGGCCGGAAGCGGCGACGGCGGAAGACCAGTTGCTGCGGGCCGCCATCGCAAAGGCCCGGTCGGTCGGGCACATCCATCCATGACCGAGGTCGCCAAGCTTTCCGAGCAGGGCTATCTCGAAACGACGCGGCGTCTCGAAGCCGAGGCTCGTCACTTCGCGACGGAAACCGGACTCGACTGGGACGCCGTGATGCGACCAGGTCAGGACCGGCACACGCCGGCCCGACAAGCGCTGACGGTGCTCGCCGCGGGATTGTTCGACGAGGCTTTCTACGTCTCTACGTATCCCGACATCCTGTCCTCCGGCATTCGGCCGCTGACCCACTACATCCGTTCGGGCGACGCCGAAGGTCGGCGCCCCAATGCCGTCTTCGACCCCAATTTCTATCGATCGCAGTTCGACGCGGGTGAACCGCGCGCGGTCTCGGCGCTCTATCACTATGCGGTGTTCGGCGAAGCGCTCGGGCTGAAGGCTTCGGGCGCTTTCTCTCCGCGGCGATACCTTCGATCCAACCCCGATCTGCAAGCCTGGCTCGACAAGCCGCTGACGCACTATCTTCAGCTGGGTCGGCAGGCGGGGCTCATGATCGACCGGCGAGAGCGGCTGACCGACGGGCAGAAAGTCAATTTTCGACGCGATTCGCTCTCGCCCGTTCGGGAGCGCATCGCCTTGACCGAGGGCGTGAACGTCATCGGTCCGCTGGACAGGGTATCGGGTCTGGGCGTCAGTGCGCGCGGCTATCTCGACGGACTGCGCCTGGCCGGGGTGGGGCCGATCGGCTGCCGCGTCCAGCAGAGGGAGTTCACGATCCAGTCGAGCGATGAGGCCGCCCCCGCCTTTCCCCCGTTTCTCCCGCATGCGCCGGTGAACATCGTGCACATGAATGGAGACACATTGCAGGCGATGATCGCCCACGGAGGGGACGAACTCTTTCGCGAGCGATACAACATTGCCGTGTGGTACTGGGAGTTGCCGACATTGAGGCCCGAATGGCAGGCATCGATGAAGTACTTTCAGGAATTCTGGGCGCCGACGCCATTCATCTTCCGAATGCTCCGGCAATCGACCGCCAAGCCGGTACGTCTGCTCCCCCCGTATCTCGCCTACCTGCGCGGGTTGCAGCGCCAGCAGGCAAACCCCGAACAGACTCGTTTCGTCTATTGCTTCGACGCCAATAGCGTTCTGGAAAGAAAGAACCCAGCTGCGCTGGTCGACGCCTTCCAGCTCGCCTTTCCGAAGCGATCGACAACCCCGGCGACGCTGACCCTCAAGATCACATATCCGAATCGAAGCATCGCCGAGGTCGACTATTTGTATCGAATGGCTGCGGACGACCCGCGCATCACGATCATCGACCATCTGCTCTCGGACGCCGATCTGCACCAACTGATTCGCTCCGCCTCCGCGTACGTCTCGCCCCATCGATCGGAAGGGCTGGGCCTGACCGTGATCGAAGCCATGGGTGCCGGCGTCCCTGTCGTTTCGACTGCCTTCGGCGGCGTCGATGCGTTCGTCGACCCGGCCACGGCCTATTCGCCGGCATACCGGTTGGCCGAGTTGGAGGATGACTACCCCCCCTATCCGCGTGGCTTCGTGTGGGCCGACCCGGAGGTGAGTTCCCTCGCCGAACAATTGGCCGCTGTCTGTCGCAATCCCCGCGAAGCGCAGCGAAGGGCCGGCATCGCGCAAGATAGAGTGCTCAGGTATTTTTGCTCGCCCGAGTTGGTCGAACGCTACGAGGGCGAATTGCGACGCATCGCACGGCCCTGACTGCGCAGCCCCTCGATCTCCTCGAGGCGCGCCTTCATCCTCAGCCCCGCCGCGTCCAGGGACAATTGAGACTGCGCACTCGCCCTCGCGCGAGCGCCGATCTCGCGTGACCATTCCCGGTCATCGAACACCCGACGCATGTATGTCGCCGCATCGTCCAGGGACGGCTCGGCCCATTCGAGGTCGGCGGTGTAGGGAGGGATGGATTTGCCCACCTTCACGAGCTCGAATGGCACGAGCAGGCTGTTGCCGTCGTCCATGAAATCCACATTGCCCGAGAAACCGGTGGCGATCACGGGCTTGCCGAGCAGCATCGCCTCTGCCATCGTCAGCCCCAGACCCTCGCTGCGATGGAGCGACACGTAAGCGTCGCAGGCATTCATCAACGAAAGAACCTCATCGGGGCTGAACACCTGATCGATGACCGTGATGTTCGCGCCCGCAGCGGCTTCGCGCAGCCTCTTGAGTTCCGCGGGCTGCCTGTCGCCGAACACCGTCTTCAACACCAGTGAAACCCTCTCCTCCTTGCGAAAGGCCATCTTGAAGGCACGAATCAACCCCAGTGGGTTCTTGCGCTCCATGACGCTCATCATGTGAAAAGTGAAGAGAAACGTGTAGTGGTCGTCCTTCAACCCGAAGTCCGAGAGCTTGCGCACCTCGAACGGATTCAGCCTCACACCCGGGAACAACCTGTGCACCGGCACGGACAAGCGCTCTCGCAAACCGCGCGCGATGAAATCCGTGGCGGTCCAGACTTCGTCGACCTGCTTCCCGACCTCGATCCAGCTGTCGGGAATCGAGTCGAATTCCCAGTACCAGTAGCCGATCCTGTAGGTTCTTGGCGAGCGCTCGGCCAGATCCGCCCTGATGTAAGCCTCGGGAAAGTAGGGCTCGGGCTGCGTGTGGATGAGGGTGATGCCGTGCCATTCGGGGCCATCGAAGCGCGCGTGGAAGGGGTCGTCCTTGACATCCGTTCTGATGTCGCGCAGCGAGCTTTCCACTCCGACGCGCGCCAACGCCGCCGTGATCGATTCGACCGAGACACGGACGCCGGACGGATGACAAAAATGGCCGATGATGTTCACCCCCGGCTTGACCAATGCCGCCGCCACGGCCCCGACGTCCAGAGCGCAGCACCATTCCCTCGCCGTGGCGGGCAAATCGGCCTCCGGATCGGCAGCCAGCCATTCGAGCAATGCCTCGGCTTTCGACCCATCGGAGGTCGCGCCGGGATGTCGCGCCTGCCACGCGGTGTTGGCAACGTAGCCGATGTGGACCTGTTGCGCGGGCGCATAGAAGTCGGGCGGTCGCCCTGCATCGACCCATTGCGAGCTGGCGCCGAAATGCCTGACAAACCACCGAGCAAAATCGGCCCATCCGAAAACGGTGAGCGCAGCCGGAAACTGTCGTTGCCAATCCGGGGTGAACAGGTAGGCGCGGATCAATTCCAGCCGGGGATTCTCGGCCGCCTGCAGGAACAGCCAGACGATCTCCTCCCGCCGCAACTGGGCGTCGACCTCCGTCAACGCATGTCGCATGAACCACCGGAAAAGACCGTACTGGCCTGCTGGCGTCAGCCCGTGGGGCAACACTTGTCTGACGACTTGGTTGGCCAGGAAGGCCTGCCGCGCCCGCGCGGCGAAGTCGTCGGAAAAGAGCCCAAGGACATGAGGAAGCGATTGGGCATCCAGGCCCGACGCCCGCAATCCTTCATCGCTTTGCAGCCAGGCCGGAAAGGGGCTTTCCCCGCCCGACTCGGAGAACGCAGCTGGAAACCTCAGGTACAGGTCCGGACGGCTGCGCAGCAAGGCGATGCAAAAGCGTGCGGCCGTCCACTTGTCGGTCACCTCCGCGGCGCCGACGGGGTCTCCGAGGACCTCCTGGAGCGGCGCAGCTGCCGACTCGGCGAAGATGGCGTCGCTGCCCAGTTCCAAGCGTGGCATCGGCGCCACAGTCACGCCCGATCGCAATGCTTCCAGGCGCAAACGCTCTGTTTCGATCAAGGAGGCCAGTTCCTGTTCCCTCGTCTCCCTGGCGGCCCGTTCCCTGAGGAAACGCAGCCGGTCAGGCATGCGCCATGGCGTCAGCAGCCAAAAGGCGGCTTTGGGGACCCTTCGGACCGATCGGCGCAGAGAATCAAGCCCTGTCATCTTGTTGCACTTTCACCAGCAAACGTAACTTCATCGGATCGTGGGGATTCCGTGGGGGGCAATCATGCCCAAGAACAAGGCACGCCCAGCTCGTAAAATGCGAAATACCCGCCAAACGAGTGCATATTTTCCGGAACAGCCGCGGCTGAGCCCGCCCCCGATCAAGCCGCCCTTGCACTTCCATGAGAGCCCATGACGTTCATTTCCTACGCGCAAAACTTTGAAGACGTCATGCTATGGCGAGCGCTCAAGCATGTACCGGGTGGAACTTATATCGACGTCGGAGCCCAGGATCCCATCGTCGATTCGGTCAGCAAGGCGTTTCACCAGAATGGCTGGCGCGGCATCCATGTCGAACCGGTTCCGCGCTACGCAGAGATGCTGCGGCAAGATCGCCCGGATGAAACGGTGCTGCAGCTGGCGCTGTCGGACAAGGCGGGCACCCTCGACCTCCATGTGTTCGAGGACACCGGCCTGAGCACGGGGGTCCAGGAAATCGCGGACAGTCACCGCACCTTGCAGCACCGCGCGCACAGCATCGTCCCCACGCCGATGCTGCCCATGAGGACAGCCTTCGAGTCGCTTGCGGGACAGCCCGTGCACTGGCTCAAGATCGACGTCGAGGGGCTGGAGGAAGCGGTACTGCGCGGCTGGGACAGCCGGGCGCTGCGGCCTTGGATCATCGTCATCGAGGCGACCGTTCCGATGTCGGCGGAAGTCCGCTTCCAAGGGGCCGAGGACATCCTGCTGGCCGCCGACTACGAATTCGTCTATTTCGACGGACTCAATCGCTTCTACGTCGCCAAAGAGCATCCCGAACTGAAGGCTGCCTTCGCGACGCCGCCCAACGTGTTCGACGAGGTGCGCCTCAGCGGGTTGGCCAGTTCCGAACTGTGCAGGGGTTTGCTGGAGACGCATCGCGCCGAGACGGACAGGCTCGAGGAGGCGCATCGCGTCGCGATGAGAGCGCTGGAGCAACGCATCAAGGCACTGCGGAATCGAGTCCTCGAAGTGGAAGCCGCTACGCAGCGCGAAAGGCGGGCACTCGAAGAGCAGGCCCGGCGCGACGGGCAGACCACGGCGGCTGCGCTGCAGTCGAGCGAACAGCAGCGCAGCGCGGTTCAGCATCGACTCGATGCGATGCTGAACAGCACGTCCTGGCGCATCACGGCGCCCATTCGAAAGATCGGCTCGACGCGCCGGCGATTGCTGTCCGCGGTCCGGGAGGGGCGCTTGACGAGCGGCATCAAGCGCCGAATCAAGGCCGTCCTGCGCTCGTGCGCCCTCGCGGTGGTGCGGCACCCGACGCTCAAGCGCGGCGTCCTGGCGTGCCTGCGCGCGGTTCCGCCCTTGCACCTGCGCGTGTGCCAGCTGCTCGTTCCGCCGCCCGCCGCAGCGCACGTTGGCAGTCCACCGCTGAACGAGACCTTGCCGACGATGTCCCCCGCAGCGCATGCGATCTACCTCGCCCTCAAGGCGGCCACCGGACGCGAATGACCGCGCGCCGAGTTCGCGCCGCGGCCAAGCCCTATCCCACAGCACATCGCTCGGAGTACAGCAAATGATCATCGTCACTGGAGCGACAGGCTTCATCGGATCGAATCTCGTCGCCAGCCTGAATCAGTCAGGACATACCGACATCGTCATCGTCGACTGGCTGGGAACGGGCGAGAAGTGGAAGAACATCGCCAAGCATCGCTTTGTCGAGTTCGTATTTCCCGAGGACTTTGCCGAATTTCTCGCGAAGACCACCGCCGGGGTGGAGGCCGTTTTCCACCTTGGGGCGATTTCTGCCACGACGGCCACCGACGGCGACGAGATCGTCAGAAGCAATATCCAGTTCTCGATGAATCTCTGGAAATGGTGCGCGGCGAAACAAGTCCCCTTCTTCTACGCATCGTCGGCCGCGACCTATGGCGATGGCAAACAAGGCTTCGACGATACCGGCGACATCGCGCTGCTGCAGCCACTCAACCTCTATGGCTGGTCCAAGCAGGCCTTCGATCGTTGGGCGCTCGGCCAGGCGGACAAAGGTTCTGCTCCGCCCCGATGGGCCGGCTTCAAGTTCTTCAACGTCTACGGTCCCAACGAGTACCACAAGGCCGACATGATGAGCATCGTGGCGAAGAACCACGCGCGCGTGGTGGCAGGACAGTCGATCCAACTGTTCAAGTCGCATCGCCCCGATTTCAAGGACGGCGAACAGCTGCGGGATTTCGTCTACGTCAAGGACTGCTGCAAGGTGATGTCCTGGTTCATGGAGAGCCCGCGGCAGAACGGCATCTACAACCTCGGGACCGGGTCGGCGCGTTCCTTTCGCGACCTCATCGAGGCCGTCGGAACCGCATGCAGCGTCAAGCCCGACATCCAGTACGTTCCCATGCCCGAGAACCTCCGCGGCAAGTACCAGTACTTCACGCAGGCAGCCATGCTGAAGCTGCGCGCCGCGGGCTACGACGCGGCCTTCCATTCACTGGAGGAAGGCGTGACCGAATATGTCCAGGGCTACCTCAACAATGCCGACCAGTTCGCCTGAGATGCAGCAACCCTCTTCCTCTCCTGCAAAGCCGCGCATCCTCGTCGTCGGCGACATGATGCTGGACCGCTATGTCATCGGGGAGGTGTCGCGGATCTCGCCCGAGGCGCCGGTCCCCGTGCTGGCGGCCCGTCACGACGAAAACCGCCCAGGCGGCGCAGCGAACGTGGCCGCCAATATCGCATCCATGGGCGGGCAGGCGACGCTACTTGCGGTCGTCGGGCCGGATGCCGCCTCGATCGAACTCGAAAAATGCCTCCATGACTACGGGGTCCAGACTCTCTTCCTCAAGCATCCCCTCGCCGGCACGACCCAGAAAACGCGCCTTGTGGTGGGCTCGCAGCAGATCGCCCGCGTCGACCGCGATGTCCGTCCGACGCCCGAGATGCAAGCCAAGCTGCTGAGCGAATTCCTGCGGATCGCCCCGACCTACGATCTGATCGTCTTTTCGGACTACGCCAAGGGCTCCCTGGACCGCCTGCCGGAGTTTCTCGCCGCCGCGGCCGAACGAAAGATTCCGACCCTGGTCGATCCCAAGCGCACGGACAGTTCGTTCTATCGGGGTGCCTACCTCCTGAAACCCAACCACAACGAGTTCGTCGGCCTGTTCGGCGCCTACACCTCGGACGACGAACTCGTCGCGCAAGCGCGCGCTGCGCTTGCAGCATTGCAATTGCGGCATTTGGTGGTCACACGTGGCGCCAAAGGCATGGCCGTCGTCAGTGCCGACGGGCGCGCCCACTTCGTTGCGACGAAGGCGCGCGATGTTTTCGATGTGTCGGGCGCGGGAGACACCGTCCTGGCCGCGCTGGCCGTGGACCTGGCCGACGGGCGGTCGATTTCGGACGCCGTCCACGCTGCCAACGTCGCTGCCGGCGTGGCGGTGTCGCACGCCGGCACTTACGTGGTCAGCAAGCGGGAAATCGATGCCGAGCATTTGAAAGCCTGGGGCAGCGACTCGAAGGTCCTGACGCCACAGCAGTTGCACTCGGTGCTCGTCGACCTTCGCCTCAAGGGCCAAAGGATCGTATTCACCAACGGCTGTTTCGATCTGCTCCATCCGGGGCACGTACGATTGCTGAAAGCCGCGAGAGCCCTGGGGGACACGCTCATCCTCGGGCTCAACTCCGACGCTTCGATACGTGCGCTCAAGGGCCCGGAGCGTCCGGTGAACCCTTTCCTTCATCGGGCAGAGGTGCTCGCGGGGCTGGCGGCCGTCGACTATGTCGTCGAATTCGACGCGCCCACACCCCTGGAACTCATCAAGGCGATCCTGCCCGACACACTGGTCAAGGGCGGGGACTACCCTGTCGCGGAGATCGTCGGCTATGAAGTGGTGACCGAGCGCGGCGGCAGCGTGGTCGCCCTCGATTTCCACGATGGGTATTCGACAACCAAGATGATCGAGAAGATCGGCCGGCCGGGACTTACTTGAATTCAGATAACAGCTTCGAGCGATTGCGGGCCCTGACTTCGAATTGGCTCAGCCGCGACGCCCTGCCCCTGTGGATCGGCGACGGCTTCGACCGGGAATTGGGTCTCTTCCACGAAAGACTCGATTTCTCGGGGCGACCGATTCCCTCGCTGCCTCGCCGCCTCATGGTGCAGTGCCGTCAATTGTATGTACTCACTCACGCAACGTTGCGCGGCATCCGCGACGAACGCGCCCTGATCGACCGGACCTGGAAGCAGATCGTCCGGCACTACTATCGGCCAGACCTGGCGCATCGCTGGGTGTTCTCGATCGATACCGATGGTGGTGTTCACGACCCGAAATGCGATGCCTATACGCTCGCGTTTCTGCTTTTTCTGCTGGCCTGGCTTCACCGCCTTGAGCCCAGGCCGACGTACCTGGCCCTAGCCGACGAGATCTTCGACGTGCTGGATGGATCGCTCTCTGCGCCGGCTGGCGGCGTGGTGGACGCCTGGCCGAGGCCGGACGCATTCGTTCGCCAGAACCCGAACATGCATTTGCTGGAGGCCTGCCTGGCCCTCTACGAATCGGCCGGGAGGCCCCAGGATCTGTCGCGGGCCGAGGCCATCCAACGGGTCTTTTCCACCCGGATGATCTGGCGACGCCAGCGCGCGCTGCCCGAACAGCACGACGATGAATGGAATGCCGAAGGCATCGAAGCCGGGTGGTACGAACCGGGCCACCATTTCGAGTGGGTATGGCTTCTGAGGCGCCTCGCCAGGTTCACCGGCAAGACCGTGGATCAGGACGTCGAGTTGCTGCTGTCGCGCGCGCTGAGCGAAGGCATCGACGCGGCGAGCATGGCCGTGGAGCGCGTACAGATCCTGAGCGGCGAGTCGGTCCCGACGCGACGCCTATGGGGGACCTGCGAATACCTCAAGGCATGTGCCGCCGAGGCAGAAGCCGATCCGGTGGCCGCGCCCGCCTGGCGGGACCGGGCCGCCTCGGCGTTGCGATCGTTGCACCGCACATTCCTGGCCGCGCCCAGGCATGGGCTTTGGGTCGATCGCGTCGATGCTTCCGACCGCCCCCTGTCGAAAGACGTCCCGGCCAGCAGCCTCTATCACCTGATGCTCGCCATCGCGGAATGCGAGCGTGTGTTTGGACGCGTTGCACCGGACATCGAATCGCCCGCCAACGGAGGCGCACTGTTCCTGGACCGCGATGGCGTCATCAATGTAGACACCGGCTACCCAAGCAGACCGGAACAGATCACCTTCATCGAAGGTGCGGCGCAAGCCATTTCCGAAGCCAAGGCCGCCGGCTACCGCGTGGTCGTGGTGACCAATCAATCAGGTGTGGCGCGCGGCTATGCGAGCGAAGCAGATGTGATGAATTTGCATCGGTGGATGTCTGCTAGACTCAAGGAGCAAGGTGCAACAGTCGATGCCTGGTATCACTGTCCTTTTCACGAACGTGGAAGTGATGAAGCCTACGCATACACCGACCATTTCGATCGCAAGCCGAATCCTGGCATGCTGAAGCGGGCAGCATGCGAAATGGATATCGATCTGGCGCTGTCATTGATGATTGGCGACAAGAACTCGGATCTTTTCGCCGCCCAGCGCGCGGGCGTAGCGGGGCACCTCTTCAAGGGGGGCAATCTCGCCGCCTTCGTCAAGCAGGTCTTGCGCACTGCCAAGCCCCTCTGATATTCAATGCACGAGCTATTTCCTTAAGAAAACCCATGCGAATTATCATCGACTTGCAGGGTGCGCAGACTGAAAGCAGATTCCGGGGAATAGGTCGGTACAGTCTGTCGCTGGCACAGGCCATCATTCGCAATGCCGGAAAGCATGAAATCCTGCTCGCAGTGAGCGGCTTTTTTCCGGAAACCATCGACTCCATTAGAGTTGCATTTCATGGCCTGCTGCCACGCGAGAACATCCGCGTCTGGCACGCCCCCGGCCCGACGCGTGAACTCGATGACAACAATGCGTCGCGGCGCCAGATTGCAGAGCGAGTTCGGGAAGCGTTCCTGCTCTCTCTCGAACCCGACGTCGTTCTGGTCACCAGTCTATTCGAGGGTCTGGGTGACGACGCCGTCGTGAGCATTGGCGAATTCGATTCACGCACGCCCACTGCGGTGATCCTCTACGACTTGATTCCACTCATCAGTCCCGATATTCACTTCCAATCCAGCCGTATCCACCGAGAGCAGTACGCCCGGAAAATCGCGTCACTCAAGCGAGCCGCGCATCTTCTGGCCATCTCGGAAAGCGCACGGCAGGAAGGCCTGTCTGCGCTCGACTTTCAAGCGGGCGACATCACCAATGTTTCAGGGGCGTGCGATGTGGCTTTCAGAAAGATCGACATGTCGACGGAGGAACGGCAAGCACTCAATGCCAGACTGGGCATCGCGCGGCCCTTCGTCATGTACACCGGCGGTGCCGACGAGCGAAAGAATCTTCGCGGCTTGATCTCGGCGTATTCGGAACTTCCTTCGCCGGTGCGGCGTGCGCACCAGCTCGTTCTTGCCGGCCGCATGCCCGAGGGTGAAGTGAAGGCCCTGCTGGCGCACGCTGACGAATGCGGCCTGGGTGCCGATGAGACGCTGTTCACAGGGTACATCACAGACGATGACCTGCTGAAGCTCTACAACACCTGCAGGCTGTTTATCTTCCCGTCCCTGCACGAGGGTTTCGGCCTGCCTCCCCTGGAAGCGATGGCATCTGGCGCGGCAGTCATTGCCGCCAATCGCACGAGCCTGCCTGAAGTTATCGGCGACGCCGAGGCCATGTTCGATCCTGAGTCGTTGCTGTCGATTCGCGACAAGCTGCTCCAGGCCTTGACCGACGAGGCATTTCGGGAACGATTGCTGAACAACGCCACCCGGCAAGCGCAGGCCTTTTCGTGGGATCGCAGCGCCAGAATCGCCCTCGCGGCCCTGGAGCGATTCGACCCGAAGCGAAGCCAGTCTCCTCATGGGCTCCCGTATGTCGAGAGGACGACGCTTTTCGAGCCGGTGAGAAAGAAGATTCTCCTGCTCAAGCTCGACCACCTCGGCGACCTGCTCTTGGCGATTCCCGCCATCGCGAAGCTGAAGGCGCGTTATCCCGCATCGTCACTCGACATCGCGGTAGGCAGTTGGAACGCGGAACTCGCCAAGGCGTTTCCGTTCTTCGAGAAGATCCACGTGCTGGACTATTTCAAGCAGAAGTCCGCAGGCAAGGCGGATCTCGCCCTTGCCGAACTTCAATCGTTCTCTAAGGGCGTGGGCCACTACGACGTCGCGATCGACCTGCGCCGGCAAGCCGACACGCGGTTCGTGCTCGCGAGCGTGCAGGCGGCATTGAAGGTCGGCTACCAGACCTTCGACGCCGCCATCGACGAAAAGCTCGATATCGCCCTCCAGGCTGAACAGGACGTGCCATTCGTCGAGACGTCGCTGAACCGCACGGCGATCAGCGATCAGATGCTGGCATTGATCGATGCGCTGCCCAAGAACCCGAACGACTTCGTCTCGTTGCCGGCCCTTGTCGACCCCGCGAAGCGAACCTCCGCGAAGGCGGTCGCCCTGTTCCCCTATGCCGGCAACGACGTGAAGGAATGGGACATCCGCAGGTATGAGGAATTGGCGACGAATCTGGCGGGGAGCGTCGCCGTCGACGAAGTCAACGTCTATTTCTCCAGCGCCATCGAGGCTGCAAGACATCCGTTTCCGACTCACCCCAAGGTATTTCTACACGCGGGCTTGAAGATCTCGGAGTTGATCGATTCGCTCGCGAGAAACTCCGTGTGCGTGGCCAACAATTCCGGGGGCGCGCATCTCGCAGCCTACCTGGGGTTGATCGTCATCGGCGTCTATGGCGGCCACGAGACCGCCAAGGAATGGGGCCCGGTTTTCGGAGAGAGCTACGTCATCCACCGCGACGCCCACTGCTCCCCCTGTCATATCGCTTCCCGCGGCGATTGCCAGAACGGCCTCTATTGCCTGGAAGATATACCGGTCGATTCCGTGTTGGATCGGGTCCGGGAAGCCCTGGGCGCAGCGGGCCGTGACACGACGACATCTCCGGGACCGCTGATCTCGCTTTCGATCCCTCCCGCAAGCGCCAAATCGATTGTTGCAGATCTGCTGAGATCGGTTTCTCCGCTTTTGAAAGCCAGCAACGACCAGGAGCTCGCTCGACTGGCCCGGGATATTTCGGCGAGCATACCGCGTGCACGGGCAAAGTCCTTGTTCGTTGACATATCGGAATTGGTGCACCACGACTCCAAGACAGGCATCCAGCGAGTGACGCGAAGCGTGCTTCGAGAGCTGCTTGAAATCCCGCTTCCCGACTACGAAATCGTTCCGGTCTACGCCTTGTTCGGCGTGCCGGGCTATCTCCAAGCAAACGAATTCATCCGGAATTTCGGTGGCACGAAGACAGTCACCGCGGCGAGCGACGAGCCCATCGATTTTCGCGCCGGCGACATTTTCCTCGGCCTTGACCTGCAACCCGATGTGATCCCCAATCAACGGGAGTCCCTGGCACGCATGCACCGAGACGGCGTTCTCATGCTGTTCGTCCTGCACGACCTTCTCTGCATTCGCATGCAACAACACTTCCCCCGCGAAACCAGCGATGGATTTTCGCGCTGGCTCCATGCGATCACCGACTACGACGGCGCGCTGTGCGTGTCTCGTGCCGTCGCCGATGACTTGCAGGAGTGGGTGGCGGAAAATCGTCCGGAAAGAGCCAGGTACTTCGAGATCGACTGGTTTCACAACGGCGCCGATATCGAGAACTCGAGCCCCTCCCGGGGCATGCCTGCAGATGCGGAAAAAGTACTCGCGCGCCTGGCAGCACGACCGAGTTTTCTGGTTGTGGGCACGATCGAGCCACGCAAAGGTCACGCGCAAACCCTCGATGCGTTCGAGCGCCTGTGGGCCGAGGGCGTCGATGTCAATCTCGTGATCGTCGGGAAGAAGGGATGGATGGTCGACCAGTTGGCGGCCCGTCTCGACAAGCATGCCGAGTCGGGAAAGAGAGTCTTCTGGCTCAAGGGCGCCAGCGACGAATACCTCGAACGCGTCTATTCGGCGGCCACATGTCTGGTGGCGCCATCAGAAGGCGAGGGCTTCGGCTTGCCACTGATCGAGGCGGCCCGCCAGAAACTGCCGGTGATCGCACGCGACCTGCCGGTCTTCAAGGAGGTCGCAGGCTCGCATGCATACTACTTCCACGGTCTGGATCCCCAGGCCCTAGCGGAAGCGGTCAAGGAGTGGCTCGCCTTGTTCGAGACGAAATCTCATCCGAAGTCGGACGACATGCCGTGGCTCACCTGGCACCAGACGACCGCCATGATCTTGGCCCACGTCCTGCGGTCGGCGCGAGCGGCGCCCAAGGCTTCGAACGGCTTAGTGATCGACATTGCTACACAGGCTCGAGAGCAACCAATCATCGTCAGAAAACATCAATCGGAGTCGATTTAAATCCTATGAACAAACGAGCTGTTGTCACCGGCATCACGGGCCAAGACGGGGCGTATCTCGCGGCGCTTCTGCTCAGCAAGGGCTACACGGTCTTCGGGACCTTTCGCCGGACGAGTTCGGTGAATTTCTGGCGTATCGAGGAACTCGGCATCCAGAACCATCCCGATCTCAAGCTGGTGGAATACGACCTCACCGATCTCGGCAGCTCGCTGTCCCTGATACGAGACACCGCCCCCGACGAGGTGTACAACCTTGCGGCTCAGAGCTTCGTCGGCGTCAGTTTCAACCAGCCGGCGGCGACGGCGCAGATCACCGCCATCGGCGCGCTGCATCTGCTGGAAGCCATTCGGTTGACAAATCCGAAGATCCGCTTCTACCAGGCGTCAACCTCCGAAATGTTTGGCAAGGTTCAGGCCGTGCCGCAGGTGGAGGACACACCGTTCTACCCGCGCAGCCCCTACGGCGTGGCAAAGCTCTATGCGCATTGGATCACCGTGAATTACCGCGAGAGCTATGGCATCTTCGGCAGCAGCGGCATCTTGTTCAATCATGAAAGCCCCCTGCGCGGAAGAGAGTTCGTCACGCGCAAAATCACGGACTCGGTGGCGAAGATCAAGCTTCAGCAACTCGACGTGCTCGAGCTCGGCAACCTGGACGCGAAGCGCGACTGGGGCTTCGCGAAGGAGTACGTCGAAGGCATGTGGCTCATGCTGCAGGCCGCCGAGCCCGATACCTTCGTGCTCGCCACCAACCGGACCGAGACGGTGCGCGATTTCGTTCGCATGGCGTTCAAGGGCGCCGGTATCGCCATTGAATTCAAGGGTTCCGGCGAGCAGGAATCGGCGGTTGACATGGCCAGCGGCAAGACCGTCATGCGCATCAATCCGAAGTTCTATCGGCCAGCCGAGGTGGAACTGCTGATCGGCGATCCGGCGCGCGCCAAGGCCAAGCTGGGCTGGGAGCCCAAGACTTCGCTCGAGGAGTTGTGCCAGATGATGGTGGAGGCCGACTTGAGACGCAACACGCAGGGCTTTTCATTTTGAAGATCCTCCTAACCGGCGCCGACGGCTTCACCGGTCGGCCATTCGCAGAGCAGGCTGTCGCCAAGGGGCATGAGGTTGTCGCGCTCCGCTGCGACCTCTCCGACCGCGCAGGGTTGCGCGAGGAAGTGCTCGAAGTTGCGCCGCGCGCGGTCGTTCACCTGGCTGCGATCAGCTTCGTCGGCCACGCGCACGAGGACGCCTTCTATGCCGTCAACGTCGTCGGCACCACCAACCTGCTCGATGCACTGCTGCAATTGCCGCTTCAGCCTGAACGCGTACTGCTGGCCAGCAGTGCCAACATCTATGGCAACAGCGATCAGTCGCCACTGCGCGAAACGCACCAGCCGGCGCCCGTCAATCACTACGCCATGAGCAAGGTCGCCATGGAGTACATGGCGCGTACCTACGCGGATCGCCTGGACCTGATCATCACCCGGCCATTCAACTACACCGGCCCGGGTCAGGACATCAATTTCCTGATCCCCAAATTGGCGATGCACTTCGCGGCACGCGCACCGGTCGTCGCGTTGGGGAACCTGGAAGTGGAGCGCGAGTTCAACGATATCCGCATGGTCTGCGACGCCTACATGCAGCTGCTCACCTATGGAGAGTCGGGCGAGACATACAACGTATGCTCCGGCCTGCCCTACACGCTCAATCACATCATCGAGACATTCGTCGAGTTGACTGGCCACCAGATCAAGGTCGAAGTCGATCAGACGTTCGTTCGGCCCAATGAGGTGCATCGGCTCAGCGGCAGCCCCGACAAGCTGCGGGCGACGCTCGAGAAGCACGGCGTGACGCTGGTTAATCCCCCGCTTCGGGACACGCTGGAACGAATGCTTCGGGCCGCGGAGACAGAGCTTCGGCATCGGGCGACTTGATCTCGACAGCGACTCTCTAGTCCACTGGCATCGTCCAGTCGGCCAGAAGGATTCCGAACGAATGTCGACTCGGAATGGAAATCGGAAATGCACCGATATGCCGCGCCCGACCTGAAGCCGATGGCAGGGCATCTGACGAACTTCCTGGGTGTTCGCATCAACCCGGAGTTTTTCCCAGGCCTGCTCAATGGTCGTGCCGGCGAGGTCGAGGGGGCACCGCTTCCTGCAAACTGGCATGCAGACATTGCGGAATGGGGCGCGGCCTTTCGGGCCGTCGATCTATCCCGCGAGACCTTCACGATGATCGAACTCGGATGCGGCTGGGGATGCTGGATGAACAACACCGGTGTTGCTGCCAGACGAGTGAGCCGCAAGGTGCACCTCATCGGCGTGGAGGGCGACGAAGGGCATATCGAATTTGCCAAGGAGTCCCTTGCTACCAACGGGTTCGGCCCGGACGAGTTCGACCTCCATCACGGGATTGCCGCCGCCAACGCAGGCATCGCCCTTTTCCCGAAACAGGAGCAGGCAGGGATGAAGTGGGGACTTGAACCTGTCTTCGGCGCCACGGAAGAGCAACAACGGCAACAACGCGAGGCTGTCAAGGCGGGCAGTCATGATGCCTTGCCGATGGTGCCGATGTCGCAATTGGTTGCCGACCACGCGCGCGTCGATCTGCTCCACATCGACATTCAGGGCGGCGAGGCCGACCTCGTCGAAGGCTGCTTGCCACTTCTGAATGAGAAGATCGCCTACATGTTGATCGGCACACACTCGAAGCAGATCGAAGGACGACTCTACGACAGGTTGCTCGGAGTCGGCTGGCGCCTGGAATTGGAGCGCGCCGCCCATACTGGGACTCATTGATGGCAGGCCCCTGATCAGCGTCGACGGCGTTCAAGGCTGGCGAAATCCTCGGCTTTCGCCGGATTGAGTGCAAGACCCTCGATCGGATGCGTTCCTGATCAGGTCGTGATCGTCCCCGAAACCGGCACCAAGCCAACAGGCGCCTGGCTTCGACCGGCACTGATCAGGACGCCGAGAAGATACCAACAGACGACCACCTGCCAGGCAGCGAACGGGAAGCGCGGACTGTGGATCACGGCCATCACCAGATCGCCGAATTCCATCGTCACGAAGGGGCGCCACAACGCACTGAACTCGGGCACGTAAGTGGCCTTGCAGCCGAAGAGAAGCAGGCCCGGGATGAAAAACACCAGCCCTTTTCCGAACGAAAAGAGGACCGACAGCACGCCGAAGAACATCGGGTAGGCGAAGCCTGGCTTGTTCGAATACGGCAGCACAGTTTTGAAGCCAGCATCGGCGGCAGTACCCAGAGCCGGTCAGCGATCCGAATTTGAGGAGGTTCTCGGCGGCATAGATCGCGGCAGCCACCCCGACCCCGGCGGCCAAGGCGGGCAACTGGCGCACGAGCAACGCGGCACCAACGAACGCCGGCACCAGGAGCACCGGCGTATTGGCGACGCCGAGCCCCACCAGCAGTGCAGCGAGGACAGGTCGACGGGAAGAAAGCAGGACGCACGCCATGATCATGAGCGCGCTCGATGCCTCCCCGTAGTACAGCTGCAGGTTGTGCGGCAGCATGGACATGGCCAGCAGCACCAGCAGCGAGCGGCATGCCACGGTGGCGCCGTACACGCGCACGAGTTCCGCGAGGACGATCGATCCGAAGATCGCGAACACCATCAGGTTGAAGTAGGCGACGCCCTCCTTCGCGCTGAGGCCCAGTGCCTCCGCGGCAACAGCCAACGGCAGCGAAAGTACTGGCTGCACGAGCGAAAACCTGCAGGGTCCCGCCCTCAATTTCCATCTTGGGGTTGATCATCAAATTTCGTTGGTGGGCAATTCGAATTAGGTATCGAATTCCCAGCCTCCTGCCATATTTCAATTCCATCAGGTTCGAAGTTTCCACATCGGAAGATCGCTGAAATTCAAAAATCCCCCTGCCTCCGAAATATGCATCGAGCCGATCATTGAGTTCTTGATCTTGCACATCGCCAAGGAGTCGCCCACAAAGCATTGAGTCCAGCCAAGCTAAGCCAGCCTCTTCACCAATTCGATTTGCAACACGGGATCAAGAAAATCAGAGCGCCGAGCGTTATTGGGCCGCAGTCTACGGTTCTCACCCCCGCTGCGGCGGCGAGAGCGCGGAAACGGAGCTCGTCGGCGTAGCCAGCGGTTGGAGCGCGCATGATCCCATCGGCGAAGTGATGGGCGCACGTCGTGACGACCCTCACAGATTCTGCGGCACAATATGCGCCTTCCGTGCTGCCTGTTGCGCTTCAACGGCCCGACAAGGCCAGCGCAACACCTGGCATCCGCCTGCCGCTTTGGGATCACGGACTCGCCAGCGAGCGGGATCGCCGGGACGTTGGTCCTCCAATCTGCTTCTTGAAATCCACAACATGCGTGTTGCCTCATCCACCTTCGTCGTGGTCACACCTGTCTTCGAGGACGCCGAGGCGTCCACGCGGCTGTTCCAGGAACTGTCATCGAGCTTTGGCAAGCAGGTGCACGTCGTTGCGGTCGACGACGGGTCGGTGCGCCAGCCAGTCGACCTCGAGAAGATGAACGAATTCGGCATCGACGGCACCGTGATCCGCCTGCGGCGCAATGTCGGTCATCAACGCGCCATCGCGATCGGGTTGAGCTACGTTGCCGACCACATGGACAGCGCCTACGTGGTCGTGATGGACTCGGACGGGGAAGACCTCCCGGCCTCCATCCCCGAACTGCTCACGGCCCTGGATGATCCTGAAGTCGATCTGGTCGTGGCAGAGCGCAAGGCGCGCGTAGAGACCCTGCGTTTCAAGGCGTTCTACGCGGTCTACAAGCGGTTGTTCACGCTGCTGACGGGGCGGCGGATCAGTTTCGGCAATTTCATGGCGCTCAAGCCCGCCGCGACGAGGCGCCTTGCCGCCATGCAAGAACTCTGGACGCACGTGGCGAGTTGCGTTCTCGCCTCCCGGCTTCGCGTCGTCACATGCGCGTTGGACCGTGGGCCGAGGTATGCCGGCAAGAGCAAGATGAATTTTGTTGGCCTCGCGCTGCACGGCTTTCGCGGGGTGATGGTGTTCGCCGAGGATGTGCTCGTCCGCGTTGGAATCGCATCAGCACTGATGGGTGTCCTGACCATCGTGGGAGGCATCGCCTCCATCGTTCTCAAGGTATCTGGCTACGCCACGCCCGGGTGGTTTTCCGTCGCCCTGGGCATTCTCCTGCTGGTCTTCCTGCAGACCGGGTCATTGGCGCTCACGAGCTTGATGCTGACCGGCGTGAGCAAGTCCGGCGCACCGATCGGCAACGCCTACGACCAATTCATCGATCGCATCGATTCCACTGGAACACCCACCGCATGATCCTGCGACTCGATCCCAAGAATCCGCGCCTCGCGGAACTCGGGCGCTTCGTCATCAATGGCCTCGTCGCCACGGCGATTCACTACGCCGTGCTCACCTTCAACCTCAAGGTGATCGGCATTCCCTCGGCGGGCGTGGCGAATTTCATCGCTGCCTGGTTCGGCATCGCCGCGTCCTTCATCGGCAGCCGGTTCTTCGTCTTCCGTCGGTCGGAAGCACCCTGGCTGAAGCAGGCATTGCGCTTCCTGGCGCTCTACGCGTCCATTGCCTGTCTGCATGGTCTCCTGCTTTTCGCCTGGACCGACACTTTTCAACTGAACTACACCACCGGCTTCGCGCTCGCAACCGTACTCCAGACCGTGCTCAGTTACCTGGGCAACAAACTGATGGTTTTCTCCGCTCCATGAAGACAACGAGATTTGTCGCGGCATCGGCGTTCTTCGTCGTGCTCACCTGCTTGATCTACTGGGTGCACATCACCTTCTTTCGCGTCAACGTGGTGTTCTACAGTGCCATCCTGGATGGCGCGCTGGCAGCGCTGATTTCGAGCGCGATCGTCCTGCGCTTGCGCTGGTTCGCGATCTTCGGCAGTTTCGAGAAGTCCCAGATGTTCCTCATTTGGCTGCTTACGGCCTATGCCCTCGCGATTTCAGCTCCGACGGTTCTGGATCGATCGCTGTCTTTCTACATCCTGGAAAAGTTGCAGCAGCGCGGCGGCGGAATCCAACAAGGTCGATTCTCCGAAGTCTTCACGCAAGAGTATGTGAAGGAGCATCGGTTGGTCGATGTGCGACTGACCGAACAACTCGAATCGGGCACGATCCGAATCGAGAGCGGCTGCGTGCACCTGACACCCAAAGGCGATCGGCTCGCAACCTTCAGCCGTTTCTTCCGGGCGCATCTTCTGCCCAAGCAGCGACTGTTGATGGGCAGCTACACCGACGACCTGACTGATCCGTTCCGTCACAGCGCCAGTCAGGTCGACTACCTGTGCAAATGAGCCTCGTCGCCCACGCTTCCCTGCCGCGAACCGGGTCCTGGGGACGCGTTGCGCCGTTGCTGCTGCTGGCAGTGGGGATGTGCTTGTTCGTCCTGCGCGCGACAGACTGGTTCAGGGCCGTGCCCGGAGACCTGGGTGACGCACGCTTCAACAGCGTGATCCTCGAGCATCTCCATCAGTGGGTACGCGGTGAGGCGCCGTCGCTCTGGTCGCCTGCCTTCTTCTATCCGGCGCACGGCACCCTCGCGTTCAGCGACAACCACTTCGGCTCCGGTCCGGTCTATATTCTTTTTCGCTTTCTGGGCCTGAGTCGGGAGATTGCCTTCGACGCCTGGTTCGCATTCGGATGTGCCCTCAACTTCATCGCGATGTATTTCGTCATGCGACGATTGCACTTCGCCCCATTCGCCGCGTCCGTCGCGGCCTTCATCTTCGCGTTCAACCTGCCGGCTTTCCTGCAGGCCAGCCACGCGCAGCTGACCTATCGCTTCGCCATTCCGATGGCCTACCTGGCGTTTCTGCGGTTCGTTGAGGCGCCGCGGGTCGAGCGCCTGGTCCCGTTGGCCGCCTGGGGTGCCCTGCAGTTCTTCTGTTCGATCTATCTGGGCGTGTTCCTGGTCTATCTGCTGGCGGCGACGGCGTTGGCGATGCTGCTCCCGTCGCTGAGGCCCGAGGCGTTTCGCTCGCCTCGAGCAGCGACAGGCCCAGCCGTCTCTGCAAAAAGCAGGACGAGCGCCATCCTGATCATCATCGCGTGCGCCGCGGCGACCGGCTATCTGCTTTTTCAGTATCAATCAGTCAGCCGCTCCTACGGGTTCGCCCGCAGCCCTGCGGAGGTCATCACCATGCTGCCGCGACCGATGAGCTACCTCGTGGCAGACCGGGTCGATGCCTACCAATGGTTCGGGCGCCTAGCCCAGGGCATTCCTGCGCGGCAAGAGCACCAGATGTTCCTGGGCTTCGTCCCCCTCCTGCTGGCCCTGAGTGCCTTGCTGACGATTCGCAACGGGGGGGCTGCGCCACGACGTCGCCTGCTCGGCATCAGCCTGGTTGCCCTCGCCATCCTGGCCGCAGTGACCCTGATCGTCGGCGACAAGTCCATCTACCAGCTGCTGATGCGCCTGCCCGGCGTTTCGTCGGTCAGGGCCGTCAGCCGCGTGATACTGGTCATGGCGCTCCCCGTCGGCATCATGGCTGCGATCGGGGTCGAAGCCTTGCAGAAGATGGCGCCGAGCTGGCTCGTCGCAGCGCTGGTGGTCGTCGCGGCATCGCTGGAAACGCTCGCCTTCAGCCCCATCGCCACGCCGATCGACGAATGGCGAAGCCGCACCGAACCGCTCGCTGCGGCAGCGGCGACTTCGCCGCTGGGGAAAGATGCGGTGGTCTACGTGACGGGGCGCGCGCGAGAACCGGATTTCCAGACTGAACTGGATGGGATGGTCTTCGCTCAAGACCAAAAGCTCCCCACGCTCAACGGCTATTCGGGCAATGCACCGTCGGGCTACAGACCGCCTGAGCCGTGTACCGCTCCCGCGTCGCGCATCCAGAGCATGGCCGGCTCGATCTTCGGCCGCAGCACGCTGACGCCAGCAGCGCTGTTGTCCCGCACCCGATGGTTCGCGCTGGGATCGTGTCCGCAGCAACACCCGGCGGTCGAATTTGCGGCTTCGCCGCCCGACGAAGAGCAAGCCAGACACATTCAGCTCGATGCCCGGGTGACCAAGGTGAATCGGGACGTGCTGGAAGTCGTCGTCGGCATCCGGAACAGCGGTGCGTCGGCCCTGCATACGCTTTCGCAAGTCGACCATCCACTGCG
The DNA here is from genome assembly GCF_030316985.1 of Variovorax sp. J31P179. NCBI lineage: Bacteria > Pseudomonadati > Pseudomonadota > Betaproteobacteria > Burkholderiales > Comamonadaceae > Variovorax > Variovorax sp. J31P179. The sequence continues at coordinate 321,444 of NZ_JASZYL010000005.1, forward strand.
GCTTTCGTGGCGCTTCGTCCCGAAGGGAACGGCGGACGGTTCCGCGGCACCCAGCTGGGAAGCGCGGCAAGACCTGTCGATCTCGCTGCCTGCGGGCGAAGCGGAGGCGGTTCATGTCGCCGTGCGCCCGCCCCGCGGGCCCGGAGTGTACGACCTCCAATTCTCGATGGTCGCCGAAGGCCATGCCTGGCTGCACGACCTGGGAATGCCGATTGCCCACTTGACCTTTGACAGTGAGGCCGCGCATCCATGACCCTGGCTCGCTTCAACGCTGCACCGACCTTGCCGACCTGACCGTCCACGCATATTCAATCGAAATCGAACAGGAACTATCAATGAAAAAAATTCTCGTAACGGGCGGCGCAGGATTTCTCGGATCCCATCTATGCGAACGGCTGGTCGAAGCCGGACACGATGTCCTTTGTGTCGACAACTACTTCACCGGCAGCAAACTGAATATCGAACATCTTCTGAATCGCCCGAATTTCGAGGCGATGCGGCACGACGTCACTTTCCCCCTTTACGTTGAAGTCGATCAAATATACAACCTGGCATGCCCCGCTTCGCCAATCCACTACCAGTGGGATCCAGTCCAAACAACCAAGACGAGCGTGCAGGGCGCAATCAACATGCTCGGCTTGGCCAAACGAGTCAAGGCGCGGGTTCTTCAGGCATCGACTTCAGAAGTCTACGGAGATCCCGAAGTACATCCGCAGCCCGAAAGCTATTGGGGAAGAGTAAATCCAATCGGATTCCGAAGCTGCTACGACGAGGGGAAGCGTTGCGCCGAAACATTGTTTTTTGACTATTGGCGCCAGCATCAAATAGAAATCAAAGTGATGCGAATTTTCAATACCTATGGCCCCAAGATGCACCCGAACGACGGGAGGGTGGTCAGCAATTTCATTGTGCAAGCCATAAAGAACGAGCCAATCACAATATATGGAAACGGATCTCAAACACGAAGCTTTTGCTACGTTGACGATCTCATCGAAGGAATGATTCGGCTCATGGAAAGTCCGGCCGAAATCACGGGGCCAATCAATATTGGGAATCCGACCGAATTCACAATGCTCGAGCTGGCCAGCACAGTTTTGAAACTGTCGGGAAGCAAATCAGAATTGATATTCAAACCGCTCCCTGAAGACGACCCCAAACAACGCAAGCCGGACATTGATCTGGCAAAAAGCACACTCAACTGGGCACCAAACATTCAGCTGGAAGAAGGTCTGTCAAAGACCATCGCGCACTTTCGAAAAGTTCTGGCTGCCAGCAATCACCCTGCGCAATAACGATTCATAGCCTGGCCCGCAGCGATCCCGCCCAATAAGTCAAGGGGAACAGTTTGGCAAAAAAAATTGCAATTTCCGGCACCGGATATGTCGGACTTTCGAATGGCATATTGCTGTCACAGAAGAATCAGGTCGTCGCACTCGACATTCTTCCAGAAAAAGTGGCCATGCTCAATCGCAGAGAGTCACCGATTATCGACGTCGAGCTCGAAGACTATCTGAAAAATCGACCCATCAACTTCCGTGCGACGCTGGACAAGCAAGAAGCCTATGAAGATGCTGACTTCGTCGTCATCGCCACGCCTACCGACTACGATCCGGAAACGAACTATTTCAACACCACATCCATCGAAAGCGTAATTCGGGATGTGATGGCAATCAACCCGAACGCGGTGATGGTCATCAAATCCACCGTTCCTGTCGGCTACACCAGCAAGACTCGCGAGGCATTTGGCTGCGACAATCTCATCTTTTCCCCTGAGTTCCTGCGCGAAGGTCGCGCTCTCCATGACAACCTGCACCCTTCCCGGATAGTCATTGGCGAGCGTTCTCAACGTGCAAGAGAATTTGCCAATCTTCTCCAGGAAGGTGCGCTCAAGAAGGATATTCCAGTCCTTTTTACCGATTCAACCGAAGCCGAGGCGATCAAGCTTTTTGCGAACACCTACCTTGCCATGCGGGTCTCGTACTTCAACGAACTAGACACATATGCCGCCACCCATGGTCTCGATAGCAGACAGATCATCGATGGAGTAGGTCTCGATCCACGGATCGGCAGTCATTACAACAATCCGTCCTTCGGCTACGGCGGTTACTGCCTTCCCAAAGACACGAAGCAACTGCTTGCCAACTATCGCGACGTTCCGCAAAACCTCATTCACGCGATTGTTGAATCAAACACAACCCGGAAAGATTTCATTGCAGAAGATATTCTGCGACGCAAGCCAAAGACAGTCGGCATCTTTCGCCTCATCATGAAGAGTGGCTCGGACAACTTCCGGGCATCAAGCATTCAAGGCATCATGAAACGCCTGAAGGCCAAAGGCGTCGAAGTGATCGTCTACGAGCCTGCGTTGAACGAGGTCGATTTTTTTCACTCTCGCGTTGTCACTGACTTGAATGCGTTCAAGGAGGAGGCCGATGTCATCATCAGCAACCGAATGGTTGATGCGCTTGATGATGTGAAGGGCAAGGTTTACACGCGAGACCTCTTTGGGGACAACTAGTCCATGAGTCGTCCAGCGATCCCGCGGCCCGCAAGATGGTTGGGTGCTGGCATCGTATCGTTCGACCGAGCAGTTCACCGATCTGGCTTCGGACAGGTGGGCCGTGAGCGGCATTCGAGCGCTCAGTGTGCGCGGATGTTTTCGGTCGCCCCTCCTTGATCTCATCGGCGGCCGCATATACGGCCGCAACGCGGCATGTGCGACGAGGCGCGTTCCGCTGCACATTGCTCACCGGCTTCGTGCACGACGCCGCTGGAGCATCCACGCGAACGCCCGTCCTGCCTGGAGCAGGTTGGGCGTGTAATCACGCAGGCAAATGGCATCGGCCGCCGGACTCCTTCGCCCCACCCGCATTGCAGGTCCTCCAGCATGCGCTCGAGATCAGTCATGGTGCTGCAGAAAATCCTGATAGGCATTCGCCAGCCCGACGTCAAGCGGCGTGCTCGCCCTCCAACCTAGCGAACCGAGACGGCCAACATCCAATAGCTTGCGCGGCGTGCCGTCCGGCTTGCTCGGATCCAGCTTGAGCTCACCCGTGTAGCCGACGGTCTTTTTCACAAGCTCCGCGACCTCGCCGATGGTCGTGTCCTGGCCCACGCCGATGTTGATCAAAGGACTGACATCAGGGTGCGTCAGCGCAGCGAAGCGTTCTTCGGGAAGGCTCAAGAGAAACGAGATGGCATCGCCCAGATCCGATGAATACATGAACTCCCGCCTTGGCTTGCCGGATCCCCACACCACCACTTCGGGCGCGCCCTTCATCTTGGCCTCGTGGAAACGTCGGATCAGCGCTGGCAATACGTGCGAGTGCTCAGGGTGGTAGGTGTCTCCAGGCCCGTACATATTGGTCGGCATCGCGGCGAGGTAACGGGTGCCATGCTGGCGATTGAAAGCCCAACACGATTCAACGCCTGAAATCTTGGCCAGAGCATAGGGGCGATTGCTGGCCTCCAGCGGTCCGGTCAACAGATAGTCTTCGTTGATCGGCTGCGGACAGTCGCGCGGATAGATGCACGAGGAGCCGAGAAATATCATTCGATCAATGCCAACTTCGTGCGCCGCGTCGAACACGTTGAGTTGGATGCGCAGATTGTTGTGCAGAAAGTCGACAGGAAAATTGGAGTTCGCAAGAATGCCGCCAACCTTCGCGGCGCTCATGACCACGTAGTCCGGTCGCTGCTGCTGGAAGAACTCGCGCGTGGCCTGGCGATCCTCGAGATCGAGTTCGGCATGGGTGCGAGTGAGCACCTCGTACTCTGGCCGTCTGCTTAGGGCCTGCAAGGTGGCCGTGCCGACCAAACCCCGGTGGCCGGCCACATATACCCTCTTCTTTTCCATCATCTACCTCGTCAAATTGGCTGCAACTACGAGAGTGGAGCGTAACGCATCGATCAGCCTCTTTCAGGGTCCGGAGTCTCCGACGCCTGCATGAAGAGCCAGAGCACCTCTTCCGCCGACAATGTTCCTTCGGAACATCCAAACTGCGAGAACCAACGATACAGCCCGCCCTGTCCAGCGGGGTTGAGTCCGTTCGGATGAAGTGCGCGCACGTCCGTACGAGCGAGATAGTACTGACGCGCGCGTCTGCCGAAGTCATCCTCCAGCACGCCCACGACCAGCGAACGCGCAGACACCGAAAGACCGAAGCGATCACCTCCTTCTCCCCGCACCCATGCGACGAATCCATCCGCCTGCGGCTGTGACAGCGCGCGCGGGAACCTTGCGCGGACTTCAGGTTGTGAACGCAAGAGGCACATGCACCAGCGCGCGGCAAGTGGTCGATCCGTGAGGTCGCGCTCCAGCGCCTCTATCGGCGGCACGGCGGGCCGACCGGGCGTTCGGTCCGGGTACAAATTCAACTCGGGCGCCTCGACCGCGCCCCCCTCGACCTGGGCCGCCGTCCCCTCGCGCTCGCGAACGAGGCGCAGCCGACTCGGAATGCGCCAAGGCGTTACGGCCCACCAGACCCCCTTGGCACATCGGCGAATCTGGCGGCGCAGAGACTTCGGCGCAGCGCCCACCAATGCTCTGCCAGGCCCCGTCATTCGCCACCAGGGGGACTGGAGAACAGCGTCGCGCTGCTGCTCGACAAGATGGGCGCGCTGCTCGACCCTGGCGATCTCGCGCTGCAGCGCGCTCCGCTCGGCATCCGATCGATCCTGAAGCAATCGGATGGCGGCGTCGCGCTGGGCGATTTCGTGTTGGAGCGCCATTTCCCTTCCGCGGACCAGCGCCAAGTGCGATTCGGACTCTTGCAGGCTCCCGTTGAGCGCGCGAACCTGCTGCAGCAGTTTGGAAGCGTGCTCGTGGACGGCGTTCAATTCCAGCCCAAGTCGGGAGCAGTCCTGTTGCAAGCGCTCGAAGGATCCCATGATGAACCCATCGAATACGTTCGGCGGGTATTTGAAAGCCGAGGCGAGTTCGGCGCGCTCCTCGGCGACGTAGAAGCGATTGAGGCCATCGGCATAGACGTACCGATAGCCGGCGCCCGTCAGGACGGGCTCCCATTCTTCATGGTTTTCTACTTGCGAGTTCGGCAGCGTGGCCTCCACCAGAACGATCCAGGGACGATGGCGCTGCCATTCGTTGCCAGCGAGGACGAACTGCTCGAAACCTTCGACATCGACCTTGAGGAAGTGCACCGCCTGCCCCTCCGGCACATGCTGCTGCCACACCTGCTCCAAGGTCAGCATGGGTACCTCGTGCGTCTTGAGGGCATAGCCGGCAGCGGCGTGTCGGGCGGCGATCTCGTCGTCCGCCGTCGACAACCCCGTGTCCTCGATGAGGTTCATCGTCAGGCAGCCTGGGTGCTCCCCGAGTGCGACATTCAGATTGATGTCGTCGGGCCGCAACCGGACGAGTTGCTCGAAGTAGAAGGGATGTGGTTCGATGTTGATCCCTCGCCAACCATCCAGGCTGAAGGCCTTCGTGACCGAATCGGACTCGGGTGACTGCGCGCCCACATCGATGTAGAAGCCCCGCTCCACATGCCGAAGGGCGCGCCGCAGCATGACGTCCTCGTAATTCTGGGCATATGAAACGAATTGTTGGGTCGGGAGAGATGTAGACACTTGAGCGGGCATACTGATTGGGATCGATTTTCGGGCCCTAGGCTGGAAACTCTAACTCTGCGAACAGGATCTCGCACAACGAGCTCAGCGCAGCAACGGCTGCGGCAATGGGAGCGGCCGCCTGACGCTATAGGTCTGCAGCCCCAGCGAGGGCTTGCCGGATGCCATTAGAACGTCGATTCTGGGCGCATTGGCGGCGCCAACCTGTCACGACGGCACCATGACCACACATTCGATCATAAGCTGGCACATCGAGCGACCACGCCGGACGCGCTCCGGCGTCTGCTAAGCTCCCCGGTCGCCTGTTCGCGGGCGTCGCGGAAAGGCTGCCGTCCCGCGCCGCGGCCGCACCGCGGTATCCGGAGTGGTCATTTCGTGTGTTCAAGGCCGGGCCTGCGACCGTGCGTTCCGAAGTTTTTGATAGGGTGTCAAGTTGATCGAACGATTTCACAGGTCGACGCTGGTCCAGCGCTTACCTGGACGGCTGCGGCGGCTGCTGGGCCGCGTCTACCGCGCCGCCTTCCTGCCGCCGAATGAGCGCGCCAAGTCCGCGCTCGAAGATGGCGAGGTCGAAGCCCTGGTGACGCGCATCTACCAACTGGCGATTGGACGCACGCCCAACGACGAAGAACGCCAGCTGTGGACCAACGAAGTGCTCAGCAATCGGATCAGCGTCGCCAGAATGGTCAACAGCATCACGGGCTCACCGGAGGCTGAGCGTATTCGGGTCGAGCGAGTGCGCGAAACCGAGGCAGGCGCCGGGACCCACGATGAGCGTGAGATGAACGCCGTGGTGGCGCTCCTCTACCAATTGGCCTTGGAACGCACGCCCAGCGCCGAGGAATGCCAGCTGTGGGCCAATGAGGTGCTCAACCAGCGGTTGAGCGTCGCCGGATTGATCAATACCCTCATGACCTCGACGGAGGCCGACCTCGTGCGCCAGCGGGCGACGATCGTGCCGGAGTTGGCCAACGGCCGCTTCATTCAGTTCGCCTACGAGTACCTGGCGGAGCGTAGCCCGATGGTGTCCGAGGTGATCCATTGGGACCAAGCGTTCAAGCGTCACAAATCCGCGCGCGGCCAGATGGTACTGCACCTGTTCGCCCATCACGCCAACGAAGCGCTGGCGGAAACGGTGCAGGCGCCCGTACACGATCCAAGTGTCACCTTCTTGATGGGCACAGACCAGTTGCTCAACGTCAGGGGTTGGCAAGCAAAGATCGACGAGATCGGTGGCGGCTACCGGCCCCTCGAGACCAAACACTATGCAAGCCTGAGCATTCCGCGCGAGCCCGAAGTCCTCGTCTCCGCCATCGCCAGCCTCTATCGGGGCGGTGACTATATCGAGCAATTTCTGGAGAACATCACATCGCAGACGATCTTCTCCACGCATTGCGAACTCATCATCATCGATGCGGACTCGCCAGAGGGCGAGGCTGCCGCGATCGCGCGCTACATGGAACGATTTCCCAACATCGTCTACCACCGTGCCGCCACGCGAATCGGGATCTACGAGGCCTGGAATCTAGGCGTCCAGATGTCGAAGGGCAGATACATCACCAATACCAATCTGGACGATCTGAGAAGATCGGATTCCTTTGAGCGGCAGTTGGAGATCCTCGAGAAGTTTCCGTTTGTGGACGTCGTGTACCAGGACTTCTACTACTCGTTCGACGGCAAGGCGCCTTTCGCGAAGAGCGCTGCCGCAGGATTCAAGAGCCAGGTACCGGTCATCACGCCCTACAACCTCATGCAGTCGAACTCACCGCACAACGCACCGATGTGGCGAAGAACACTGCACGACGAGCTTGGCCTGTTCGATGCAAGTTTCCGGTCTGCGGGCGACTACGAATTCTGGCTCCGATGCGCACGGGCCGGGAAAACTTTCTTCAAGGTCAACGACCCACACGTCATCTATTTCGTCAACCCTGATGGCCTGTCCACGCAGCCCAACACGCGCGGTATCGTCGAGGCTCAGCGGATCACGAAGATGCACGGCCGCAACCTCCTTTCGCCTTGGCTGCTGTCCTCGGACGAGGAGTTCATGCACGAACTGTCGCGCCTGGCAGGCGTGCCAGTGGCAATGGGCGAGACCGAGCAGGCTGCGCCGGAGTGGCGCTACAGCGCGGCACAGCGGGCGCTGCGAGCACTGCGAATCCATTCCGGCGCATCGCGTGACACATATTGCGTTCGAGGAGGTTGACGATGGCTTTGGTAATTGACGGCGTTTTCTTCCAGCTCGCGCAGTCGGGGATCGCAAGGGTGTGGCGAGCGACGCTCCCGCGCCTCGCAAAGAGACTCGAAATGCCGATCGTTTTCCTCGACAGGGGCGGGGTCAATGAAGAATTCGATGGCGTCGAAGTCGTTCCGTTTCCGACCTATAAATCCAAGTACAACGCCGGCGACTCGCAACTGTTGGAGCAGATCTGCCGCCACTACGGCGCCAAGGTCTTCACGTCCACCTACTACACCACTCCGATGGAGACCCCTTCGCTGCTGCTCGTCTACGACATGATTCCGGAGCGACTTGGGTTCGACCTATCGGCTCGGGACTGGCGCGAAAAGGAACTTGCCATCATCCACGCGCGCCGCCATATCTGCATCTCGAACAATACGCGCAGGGATCTGCTGGAGTTCTACCCCGAGATCGACCCAGACACCACATCTGTAGCGCACTGCGGCATCGACTCTACGATCTTCAAGCCGCGCGATGAAAGTGCCATCGCCGAGTTTCGGCATCGATTGGGATTGCATCGCCCCTACTACATGTTTGTGGGATCTCGCGTGCAGGCCAACAACTACAAGAATGCAAGCCTCTTCTTCGACGCCGTGAACACGATGGGCGAGGTTGACTTCGACGTGCTCTGCGTAGGTGGCGAGAAGGCTATCCCCACTTCGGCGGTCGACAGCGCGGGGCACAAGATCATTCAGATCGACCTCGACGACGAAGGGCTTGCCTTGGCCTACGGAGGAGCGGCGGCGCTGGTCTACCCGTCCCTGTACGAAGGATTCGGCCTGCCTGTCGTCGAGGCGATGAGCTGCGGCTGCCCAGTTATCTGCACTCCTCACGGCTCGCTCGCCGAGGTGACATTGGACGCCTCGTTGAAGATCTCGGGAACCTCGATTCCCGAGATGGTCGAGGCACTTCGCCAGGTGCGCGTTCCGGCAGAGCGCGAGCGCCTGAATCAGCGCGGCGCCCTACAGGCCGCCAGATTCAGGTGGGACGCTTTTGCCGATGAGGTCGCCATGGGAGTGCGAGCCCTCGCCGCTGAAGCCGATGCGGGATCCCATCAAGACTTCTACCGACAATGGGCTCAACTCAGGAAGTTGCAGGGCGAGGTCGACGTGGTGAGCTGAGCTCTGGCCGCGGGACGCCAATGGGCCTGGCGGTCCTTGTCGTCGAACCAGGCCTTCACGCCGAATCGGATATTTTCGCGTGCAGGCATGTTCTTTGGCGGTGCGGGCCGCGCAGGCGCGGCGGGCGGTGCCTTCATCGTGCGAGATGACTCGCACGTCCTTCGTGGCGACGAGCTTGCCTTTGCGCTTCTGGCCGTGGCGCCAGTCGAGACGCCGCGCTTGATGTGTCGCAGGGGGCGCCACAACCTGGACTGATGCGACGAACCTGGGATTTCTAGGCGCGCCATGCGCCTCCATCACGCCGCCGTTTATGCCGAATGCCGGCCATCAACGCGCATTGCGCACAAACAACCAGACTGAGCGTTTCTCTTCGTCCGTGTAGACCGGCCGGCCAATGAAATCAGGGCTGGCGCGCAAGGAAGTCAAGAGCTCAGCCTGGAATCGAACACTTGGGTCATACCCCTGACCTCTCATGCCCGCTTCACTGAGGACGATCACGTCGGCGGCCGACACGCCGTGCGTAAACTGCGTCCATGTCCCCCAAGTGTAGGCCGCCATGAAGTTCCGGACGACGCCCTGCTGCCTTGTCAGGAAATCGAGGGTTCCGGCGAATACGGGGCCCGGAACAGTGATCAACACATTCTTCGCGGAAGGGCGGGCGCGCAGAGTTTCCAACAGAGGCTGTAACACGGCACGATTCGCTTCATCGGTCGCCATCATCGCCGGATCCTCGCGATGGATCGTGCCGGCACGGGGCACCCACTGCGTGGCAAAGACCAAGAATCCAATAAGTATCGCGGCACGCCCACGCAGGGAAGTTCGCGTCGCGAGCTGGCCCAGACACCATACAACCGCGGCAATGATCGTGCCGTACAAGATGCTGCCGATCATGAGCGACTTGACCGCACTCACGGTCACGATCAAGTACGCGGTGAGGACCGCAGCCATGATTCCGGCGAACGAGGATAGCGCCCGCCTGTCCCTCGCTCGAACCAGCAAAGTGGCGCAGGCAATAAACAATGGGACCGCCGCGTACCAGACCCATCCCATGACTATCACGCCGAGGCTCCGATTCAAATAGAAGCTGATGTGCCCCCAAACAGATGCCTGAGTCTTCCAGACGCTTTCGCTTCCCATCACTTCGCGGACGTATGCCAAGATGGCCGCCCCATGCGAGACAAAGTAGGGAACGATCAAGCAGGCCGCACCGAGCGACGGCAACGCTGCACTTCGAATGAAGGCCCTGGTCGACCAGGCCCGTTGGGACACGAGCGACAGGCTGGACTGGGTCGCGAACCCGATGGCAAGCACGAGCGCAGACGCAGGCGCCGCGGTTGGTTTGGCGATGACAGCGGCGCCGAAGAGCAAGCCCAATCCAAAAAGCCTACCGGAACGCATCCCGACGACATCCGTGCTTGCGCAGACGATCATTGCAAAACCGACCAGCAGACCCCAGACCGGGTCTGGACGGAACTCCGCCAGCACGTTGCCAAGCATCGGCACGGCTAGCGTCGCGACCAGGATGCCTACACTGACCCACGGACTCGACCGACGCAATGCGATCAAGCCGAGTCCCAAAATAAACAGCACCCACACCGAGTTGAGCAGATATGGCCCCCACACGGCACCCGCACTCAACAGCAGCCCAAGGACGCTCGTGAGGGCCATGAGTGGTGCATGCGGCGGATGCTGGAAAAAATCAACCAGACAACCCGCAATGCCCGAGCGATCCAGCGTTGTCAGTCGACTTAGACCATCGATCAGATAGCCCACGTCGTCGTAGATCGGCACGATCGACAGGCGCCCGCCGCGCACGACGTAGCTCATGACCCCCACGACATGAAACACCCATACGCTCAAGAGGACGCAGACTGCGGCGGATTTGGATCGAAGCATTTGGCGAATGGAACCGGTTGGAAGGGCGGCCGTAGTGGCCCGAGGTGATCAATCGGCCACCCGACAAGCGCCTTCGCCGGGCGCGCCGGAAAAACGATCGTCGGCGCGCTTGGGTGACTCGAACCCCAACTTTAGTTTAGCTGATGCGCCATGACCGCCGATTCGATCGTGAGTTGGCGGATCGTTGGCCGAAGTGACTTCGGACGCCGCATTGAAAATCTCGGGAGCATCGACCCGACGATGATCGAGGCGCTGCGCCAGGAACGCGACCCGTCAATCATCTGATCTGGCCCCGTCAAATGAAAACCGATCTACCCCGTCCGCTTGAGGTAACCGTTGGGGGCGACGCTAACCAGGAGCTTCTGATCGATGGTATGGTCGATCACGAAGCCGGAATTCGCCGCTAGAAACTCGCGTACGGCAGTCTTCGGATTGTCTCCAGGCGCCCAGGCGCGATCCGGGAAGAGTTCGGCCGGCAGGTCTTCCACGATGGTATCGAAGACTACGCAATAGCTGCCGATCGTCACCAACGGCGCGTATGCCCGAAGCTCTTGCAGTACGTGAGCGTGCGTGTGGTTGCTGTCAAGGCATACCAACACACGGCCCTTGCCAATTGCCTCCTGGCGCACCCTATCGATCACCTCGGGGGCCACGCTGGACCCCTCGATCATCGAGATCCGCCTGAACATCGGATGCGCCTCGATCGCCGCGCGATTGTGCGCACGAATGTCGATGTCGATACCGAGCACTTTCGCATCGGCTGGCCCTCCGCAGGCAGCATTCAGTTCCAGCATCGCAGCCGAGAAAATCAGAGAGCCACCGTGCGCTATGCCTGTTTCGATGATCAGGTCCGGCTGCACGCGCCAGATGATCTCCTGCATCGCGACAATGTCCTGCGGATACTGGATGATCGGCCGCCCCATCCATGAGAAGTTGTATGAATATTGGGCTCGGATCGACGAATCCATCAACGCCTGCGCGTCAGCCTTCAACTTGGAGTTGGTGTCATTGGCGGCGATACGTGCCGCAGTCTCGGCTTCAAAGCTCATTCTGGTCTACCTTCACGAGACGAAACGAGCCGCGGGACTGCGCCACGATTTCGTCGAAATAGTTGGAATTCATGACAAACACGAGCGAGCCGGCGGGCAGCATGCTCAGCGCGTGTTCCGGTGAAACGATTTTCAGCGCAGTGCCGGCCATGTACTTGTCCTGCTTGACGGGATTGATGTCGATGGCGAGATCGAAGTCAATTCCCGAAGTCTGGAGGTGGTGGGAAAAGATCACCCCCTTTGAAGAAGCACCCCAGATCGCCTTTGAACCGGGCGCGCTTCGTGCAAGCAACTTGCATCGATCGATGCCGGACAGAAAGTCCGGAGGAAGTGCGACGCGATCGGTCCCGAAATCAGCCGGATCTCGCAGCGAGGCAAGGTCGGCCACCACGTAGAGGTACTGACCGCCGAAGACGTGACCTTGTTCATGAATCCGCCCGAACATGCGTTGGAAATCGGCTGCGCGGAAGTAATTGACGTGCTCATAGAAGATGTCAAACCAGGCACGTCGCTCGCAGATCCATTCAAAGCACGGGACCTCGATGTAGATGCTTCCCCTCCCTCCATTGGCATGCGCGATGGCATAGAGGAATTCCACCGGATTCTGGATGTGTTCGAGCACGTGCCTGAGCACGAGGGCGTCTGCCGATAGGCCCAATGCGGCTGAAAACGGCGCCTTGATCACATGTGGGCTATCGCCTTCGTAGGCGGGGTCGATGCCGATCGCCTCATAGCCAGCGGTGCGCAGTCGATCGAGGAAGTAGCCTTTGCCGCAACCCACCTCGATCAAGGACGGCGTGAGGAAATGCCGTCGAATGACGCACAGCACCTCATCCAGGTGCCGTCGAAAGACGGAGGAGCAGGCCTGCTCGTTCTGATAGTCGGCGTCGTAGTTAAGCAGGTCGGCGTCGAATGCAGCGTTGAAGACCAGACCGGTGACATCGTCCTGAACCAGGACCATGCCCCCCTTCGGCGAGGTCATTGCCGACGACGCGCTCGAATACACCCTGTTCTGCAAGACCGGCAGGCCGTTGACGCGCAAAAGCTCGTTCTGCATCATGCGCGCTCCAGGAGCCGGTCGAGCTTGGCGCTGGAGCCCCAGAAAGCCATCGGCTCGTAAGCCGGATACGGATAGCATCCCAGCGAGAGCTTCATCGGCCATCGATGTGTTTCGAGCCACCCTTCAACCAGCGTCCGCACGGACGTCGGACGACCCGAGCAGACGTTCACGATTCCTGCACCTGGCGCATCGCAGGCCAAGTCAACGAGACGTTGAGCCACGTCGGCAACATGAAGGAAGTCTCGCAGTTGCTCTCCGCCGGACATCGGGAATTCGACCGCACCGGCGGCGCCTGCCGCCATGAACTGGCTGTACAGCGAGCTAGGAGCCTGACCTTCCCCGTACATGTAGAACAGACGCGCCCAGTTCAACTTGAAGTCGACTTCGGCGGCGAGGAACTCAAGCTCGCGGCGCAGTGCGTCTTTGGCGAAGCCGTAGGGATTGCAGGGATCGGTTGGGAGCGCCTCGTGCAGTTCGCCCGACTGCATGCCATATTCGAAGCAGGTACCAGCGCACAGCAGGGACGGCAGGCCCGAGATCACGAGTTGCCTTAGGAACCTGTACTGCTCTGCGAGTTGCGTCTCGTAGTGATGGCGTAACTGGTAGTTCGGCAATCCGCTCCAGGCCAGATGGATGAGCACATCGGGTCTTCCCATCTTGGAAAAGACGTCTGGCGGCGGCGCAGTCAGATCAAATGCGACATGCTGCATGCCCAATGGCAACCACCCACCCGGGATATGACGAGACACGACAAGCACCTCGACATCCTTGCGCCTTGCGACAGCTTGCAGGACATGGCGGCCCACGAACCCGCTGGCACCGGTGATGGCGATCTTCATCGGATTTCGATCTCCGGCACCGCGCGCACGAACTGCCCACCCCAGCTCCGAATGTAAGCAAGCTGATTGCTCACCTCAGCCTTGAGGTTCCACGGCAGGATCAGGACATAGTCGGGGCGCTCGCGCTTCAGATGCTCTTCATCGACGATCGGGATCCGACTGCCGGGCATGTACTGCCCCTGCTTCGCGGGATTGCGATCGACAACCCACGGCAGCAGGCTTGGCCGCACGCCCGCATAGTTCAGCAACGTGTTGCCCTTGGCTGCTGCACCGTAGGCACCGACGCTCTTGCCGGCACGCCGTGCCTCGATCAGGAAGGCTAGGAGGCCGTCGCGGATGTCGTCCGCTCGCTTCTGAAAGCCCGCATAGTAGGCGGCCGAGTTCACCCCAGCATCCCTTTCAGCCTTCAGCAGACGCGGCACCGAATCGACGACCGGCCGCTCGCCCGATGCACGTCGTTGCGCATAGACTCGCAGACTTCCGCCGTGCGTGTCGAGTTCTTCGACGTCAAAGACGCTAAGGCCGTTGGCCTCGAGAATCCGGACAACCGCGGTCAACGACAGGTACGAGAAATGCTCGTGATAGATGGTGTCGAAGAGGCACTTGGCAACAAGCTGTGTCAAGTGCGGGAACTCGAACGTGGCGACGCCATGCGGCTTGAGCAACTTGGCGAAACCTGCCACGAAATCATTGATCTCCGGAACGTGCGCCAGCACATTATTGGCCACGATCAAGTCCGCCGCCTTTCCCTCCACGACAAGTCGCTCGGCCAAGGCAGCGCCGAAAAAGTCCTCCACAATATCGAGGTCCTTGGCGCGCGCTGCGCTTGCCGTGCTGGACGTTGGCTCGACGCCGGTGCACGGAATCCCCGCCTGCTTCACGTACTGCAGCAAATATCCGTCGTTGGCCGCCACCTCCACGACATGCGATGCCCCCGAAAGGGCAAAACGCTGCGTCGCGGCCTCGACGAATCGCTGACTATGCCGGAGCCAACTCTCCGAGAATGAACTGAAATAAGCGTAGTCGTCAGAGAAGAGTTCGGCGTAGTGCGCGCAGTCCTCGGTCTGCACGAGCCAGCATCGGGTGCAAGTGAGCACGCGCAGGGGGTACCACTTCTCGGGCGCCAGGAGTTGCTCCGCGCTCAGGTAAGCGTTTGAAGGCGGAGATGAGCCCAGATCCATGAACTGCAGGCTCAGCCCTGCATCGCAATGACGACATTTCATCTAGATTCCGCCAAAGTCAGTTGTGAGATACGGATGAGCGGCATCACGGTCGGAGAGGTCGGCGAGCGGGAGAGGCCAAGCGATGGCGAGCATCGGATCGAGAGAATTTAATCCGCCCTCGGCGCCTGGGGCGTAGGGTTCAGAATGCAAGTAGATCAACTCCACATCGTCGCTGAGCGCCTGGAACCCGTGTGCGAATCCCTTGGGAATCAACAGACTACGCATGTTATCGCCACTCAGAACCTCGGCATGCCACTGAAGGAAGGTCCTGGACTCTTTTCGCAGGTCGACCGCCACATCGAACACTTCACCTCGGATGCAACTGACCAGTTTGTCTTCGGCGTGGGGCGGATGCTGGAAATGGAGTCCCCGCACGGAGCCACTCCGGCGTGTCTGCGTGTGGTTGATCTGGGAGACAGGCTGGCGAAACCCTGCAGCGGCAAGCTCGTCGGCACAGAAAAGGCGGCTGAACCAACCGCGCGTGTCCCCACGCCTTTGACGCTGGATGCACACGAGGCCATCCAGCGCAGTTGAAGTCACCGTGAACCTGGACATTGGCGATACCACGCTCACGCCGCTTTCGTCGGTCGGAGAAGTCGAAGCCTCTTCATGGCTCTGAGCAATGGATGACCACGAAGCGCTTCCAGCTCAGCTTCAGCCAATATCCGTTTGCGATCATTCTGCCCTGCGAGGATCCTGGCACGCTCCTCCCGTTCATCGGCAGCGAAGAGTTCCGCCTTCAATACGGCCATCTCGGATTTCAAGCGAACGTTGTCCTGTTCCAGTCGATCAATGGCCTCCGTCGCCTGTTTGATCCAGCCCAGTACCGAAGCAACCAGTTCCGTGGTGCCATCGGAGGAAATCGGGTGGCTGGCCATTGCCTCACTCCCGATCTGCGGCAACCGGAAGACCGCTCGATCGACCGTCTGCGACGCGTTCGCCGCATCCTGCACGCCCTGGATCAACGAGAAAGCCGTTTCCCAGTCGCCCAGCCTGAAACCGGCCAGACATGCAGCGGCAACCCGATCTCTCGCGGTCATGTCTGCCCTAGCCGGAGCAGTCCAGCAGGGCCGGTACCGTTGCCTCATGATTTCCCTAAGTGGGAAATACTCACCGCGAGAGAAGATGCTCTGCCCCTCGATTTCGCGATCAAGACGCTGGAACAACCGCGCCCAGGAGCGAACATGCGACACATCGTAGCCTCCACTCGCCTGAGCGTTGTGGAGGGAGTACACCGCTCCCGGTCGGTTGCACAGGTATGCCGGATAGTGGCAGAAAATCTGTACTTGGAAGTCCACATCGCTCGGAAGGCCGACATGCATATACGGCGCTCCGACACACTCCAGCGTTCGCGTGCGCCAAAGAATGGAACTCCAGGCATAGTGGCCGAAGCGCAACCAATCCTCCAGATGCTCGCGCGGCCTGAGCAATCCGAACCGGATCTCGCTCAGCGCGGCTGGATAGGTGGCAGCTACCACGCCTTGAGGGTCACGTGCCTCGGTCACAAACACCGCTGCGCCGAGTTCGACCTCCTTCTCAAGCACCTGATGGGCGTCGTGCAAGAAATCCGGCAGCAACCAGTCATCGTCGGCCAGTGGTACGAAGTACTCGGTCGAGATGCTCGCAAGCGCCAACGAATAGTTTCCGACGGCACCAACGTTTTCGGGCCTGCGTGTATATGAAACGCGCGGATCTTGCGCGGCGACTGCTCTCGCGTAGCTTTCCGTCTCGTCCGTCGAGGCGTTGTCGAAAATGTGCAGGAAAATCGGAACTCGCCGTTCCTGAAGCACGCTCTCGACAGCATTTTGCAGTTGCGCTCTCCGGTTGAAGGTTGGAATGACAACCGTGATAGTGTGGTCGGTCGGGCGAGTCATGCGAGGTGTTGATTCAGGGTCTGAGGCGGAGCGATCAGACTGATCGGCGAGACCGTCACGCGGAATCCGTGCGGCCACACGAATTCGTCGAACCCGCGCGATCGTCCTACGGGGAATTGTCTCACGCACCGCGCGGTCGATCTCGAGTTCCGCGATCCGCCAGCGACAAATGCGTAGCGCAAGGTCTACGACTCGCGCGGTGCATCCGCCGCCGCGGATTCAACTCTGGCGCCCCTGAACACATAGTATTTGTTCAGAACGAACGATAGCCCGAAATACACGACGCCCGCAATGACTTGCGCCACACCCTCGTGCCAGCCGAAACGGCGGGTCGACAGCACGAGGACGCCGAGATTGGCGAGATAGGCCAGGAGGAAGATCGCCACGAAGCGGACCGCTTCCACGCGACGCGCGCCCGAACTGCGAAACGTGAAACTTCGATTCAGCGAGTAGGAGACCACGAGGCCGACTGCGTAGCCCAGTACGTTGCTGACAACGGCGCCAAGGCCGAACAGGTACATGCAGCCGAAGATCACCGCATAGCCGAGGGCCGTGTTCAGCACCCCGACCATCGCGAACTTCAGCAAGTGCTTCATCGGACCTGGCTCGCGCTGATCCAGTATTGCCCCCCCAGTGGAAGCCACCTCAAGTGCTTTTCGAGCGGCATCAACCATGACAGCTTCGGAGGGACGAACAGGCAATACACCTGCCGCGTCAACTTGAGGCCCGCGCTCTGGAACAAGGCGCGCAGTTCCGCCGGCTTGAGCAGCACCGCGTCTGCATCGAACGGGCACGTGCTGACGATCCGGCGCGTCACGGGGTTGAAGGGGTTGTGCTCGAAGATGTCGATCGAGCCGCCGGGCGCGAGCCTCCCAGCCAGTGTGCGCATGACCGTAGGCCGCTCAAGCGGCGGAATGTGATGGAACACACTCGCGACGAAGATGAGATCGAAGGCGCCCAGCGCCATGCCCTCCCGCTCGATCTCGAACCGTGCCTTCGGATTGGCCGTCGCCGCGACCTCGAGGCTAACGGCCGAAACGTCTGTGCCGACGATCTCGGCGTCTGGAAACGCAGTCTGCAGGTAGGCGATGTTGCGGCCGGTTCCGCAACCGTATTCGAGGACTCGCCTGACCGGATGCCGGGTCGCCTCTTTGATCAGATCCACTTTGTAGCGGGCGAAGTACTCTGAGTCCTCGGCGTAGAGCTTCGTGCTTTCGTGAAGCAAGGTATCGTAGCTCGCCGAGTAGTCGTCGAAGTCGATCTTGCCCGGCGCGGCTTGGGCGTCGACAGGCTGCGACTCGGTCGTCGCGGATGGCACCTTGGTCAATCGATCATTCCCAGACACGCCAGGGCGCCTTTCCACTGTCCCAGAGCGCTTCGAGTTCTCGCTTGTCACGCAGGGTGTCGCACGGCTGCCAGAAGCCCGTGTGCTGGTAGGCGGCAAGCTGCCCGTCGCGCGCGAGATTCATGAGCGGCGCACGCTCCCACGACGTCAAGTCGTCTGCCACATAGTCGATCGCAGCCGGCTCGAGGACGAAGAACCCTCCGTTGATCCAGCCGATCTCGTCGCTCGGCTTCTCCTCGAAGCTGGACACGCAGTGATCCGGATCAAGGTTCAGCACACCGAAGCGGCCGGGCGGCTGCACAGCGAGCACGGTCGCGAGCTTGCCATGCCGACGATGGAATTCCAGTTCCGCGCCGATGTCGACATCCGACAGCCCATCGCCATAGGTCAGGCAGAAAGTCTTGTTGTCAAGATACTGCGCAGCGCGCTTGAGCCGGCCGCCGGTCATGGTCTCCGCCCCCGTGTCCACCAGTGTGATGCGCCAGTCTTCCGCATGGTTGCTCAGGATCTGGTGATCCCCGGTTTTCAGGTCGATGCGCATGTCCGACATATGTCGATAGTAGTTGAAGAAGAATTCCTTGATGACATAGCCCTTGTAGCCTAGGCAGATCACGAAATCGTTGATGCCGTGGCTGGCATAGATCTTCATGATGTGCCAAAGCAACGGCCGTCCGCCGACTTCGACCATCGGTTTTGGCTTGGTGTCGGACTCTTCGGCGATGCGAGTGCCCAACCCACCGGCGAGGATGACTGCTTTCATGTTATCTCTTCGTCAAAGCTTGAGTTCGTCCGGTCGCATATTGAGGCTGCGCTCAACAATGGCGATCGGGTCGGATCGGAGGACGCGATAGATCCTCAGGATGTATTCGCCGATGATTCCCAGCAGAAAGGCATTGAGCCCGATGCCGAACAGGATCATCAGTTGGATGCTCACGAAGCCGGGCGGTAGGTCGGGCCGCACAAGGCGCAACATGACGTAGTACAGAGCGCCGATCAAGCTCACCACCAGGATCACGATGCCCAGGAAGGATGCCATGCGCAACGGCACCGTAGAGTGGTTGAAGACGGCGGTCAGTCCCAGCCGAACCAGTCGCGACACATTGAACTTGCTCTCGCCCGCCATCCGTGCATCACGGTCATAGGCGATTCCGGTCTGGTTGAAGCCAAGGCCGGCAATCATGCCTCGCAGATAGGGATTCGCCGTTCTGAACCTGGCGATGGCAGAGACGACCGCGCGATCGACCAGTCGAAAGTCGCCCACGTCCCGCGGGATGGGGTGTTCGCTGACCTTGTCGATGGCCCAATAGCCGAACTTGCGTGTCTGGTTCAGGAGCCAGTTCTCGGGGCGCTTGCGCCGGATGCCATAGACGACGTGAAAGCCCTGGCGCCACAACTCGAAGAACTGTTCCAGCATCTCTGGCGGATCCTGCAGGTCGGCATCAATCTGCATGACCGCATCGCCGCGTGCATGAAGATAGTTGGCGAGGATCGAACTCTGGAAACCGAAGTTGCGCGAGAAGCGGATGGCGCGCACGCGCGGGTCCTGGGCGGCGAGCGCGGTCAGCATCGACCAGGTGTCGTCCTCCGAATGGTTGTCCGTGAAGACGAATTCGAGATCGCACCGATCGGCCATGCGATCGGCAAGCGCGGTCAGTCGCAGGTAAAGCGCATCGAGGTTACCGGCCTCGTTGAGCACAGGAATGGAGATCGACACCAGCGGCCGACGCTGGGGCGAGAGATTCGATTCGTTCATACTCGCTGCTGCTGTGTCAGAAGCGCCCGCAAATAGGCTGCGACCCCCTCCAGGGTCGGGCGGAAGTCCAGGTGATCGAGCAACTTGGGCCGCGGCACTACCGTACCGTAGTTGTCGTTCCGCGGCTCGGGCAGCGCACCGATGTGAAGCAGTTCCTTCTTGCCGAGTTCGGCGAACACGTGGGAGGCCAGTTCGCGCAGGGTGAACGGAGCGCCATGGCTCAGCGCGACCACGCCGCCGACGCCTGCATCGAGGACCGCAAGCGCCGCCACCGCGTCGTCATCGACATGGTGATATTCGCGAAGCTGGCGCCCGGGAGACATCTCGAATGAACGCTGCTCGCGCAGTGCCCGGACAACTTGCCCGAGAAACATGAACGGCGCCGGCTCGCCTCCACCATAGAGCGTGTGCAGTTGCAGATGTGTGACTGCATCGCCGGCGGCCGCGCGTTCCGCAACGACGCGGCCGAGCGCGGCCTTGGTGGCGATGTACGCATTGGGGGGATCGGGGAGCCGCTCCATCACGGTGCCGAATGTCACCGCCCGAAGTCCTGCCTTGCACGCGCCTTCTACGACGCGGGACGGCAACTCGACGTTGACGCGCTGGTGCTCCGGCCCCGGCAGCGAGGGATCGAGGAGACCCGCCGCGACAAGAACCGCCGAACCCGGCGGAGCGCCATCGAAGAAGCGGGCAACGCGCGAAACCGCATCGCTCTGCCACCAGTTCTCGTACTCGGCGCGCTCCAGCAAGGTGACCTCGCCCGATACACGCGCCGCTTCAATCGCACGGCCCAGCCTGCCGCGCCCACCCAGCACGTAGATCATGTGGCGATGCCCTTGCGCCAGTCATCGAGTTGGGCAAAGGTAGTGGCCTTCACCGCATCCGGTGCCTCGTAGTACTTCCGATACCACGCCGCCGTCTCGCGAATGACGCGCTGCGTGTCCCAGGCTGGCACCCACCCCAGCAGATTCCGGGCGAGCGAACTATCGAGCGCAAGTGCTCCTGCCTCCGGGAGCGGGTTGCTCATAAACTCCAGCGGCGGGCGGCGCCATTCGTTGCTCATGAGTTCGAGGACTTCGCGCACCGAGTATTGCTTCGGGTCCTGGGGACCCAGGTTCCATGCGCGCGCGAAGTCCTGCGGTCGAGGCCCGATCAGCTTCGACATGAGCAGGAGGTAGCCATGGACCAGCGCAAGCACGTGCTGCCAGGGACGGGTCGCCTCCGGATAGCGCAACGTCAGGGGCGAGTCGTCGACTACGCTGCGAACGAAATCGGGAATGAGGCGGTCGGCCGACCAATCGCCGCCTCCGACGATGTTGCCGCCCCGCGCCGTGGCGATCGCGGGGCCCTTGCCTTCCGCACAGGGATAGGAGGCGGCGTAGCTCTGGATGACCATCTCCGCCGCGGCCTTGGAAGCACTGTAGGGATCCTTGCCGCCCAGCGGATCGTTCTCCCGGTAGGGCCAAGGCCATTCGTTATTGCGATAGACCTTGTCGGTGGTGACGCAGACCACGCCGCGCACGCTGGCGACGTTGCGCGCCGCCTCAAGCACGTGCGCCGTGCCCTGCGCATTGACCTGGAAGGTCCAGACGGGCTCACGGTAGGAACGGCGGACCAGCGGCTGTGCGGCGAGATGCAGCACGAGTTCGGGTTCGAAGCGCTGCATCGCACCCAGGACGGCCTCGTAGTCGCAGACATCGTCGAACGTGCTTTCGACGATCTGTCCGATGCCCAAGGCCTCGAAGAGGGAAGGCGTTGTGTCGGGCGCCAGCGAATAGCCCGCCACGGTCGCCCCGATTTCATTCAGCCAGAGGCAGGCCCATCCCCCTGTGAAGCCGGAGTGACCCGTGACGAAAACCCTCCTGCCTCGAAGCACTTCCTCGAAGTTGCTCGATTCATTCATCGATTGGCCCCCGCTCCTCTTTTCCTTGAATTTCAAACACCAATGCGGTCTCCGCGCGGTTTGCTCGAGCGCCCATGTCGCAACGAATCACGCATCAACTCGGCGCTTTCACGGGCCAAGACGGCGAAGTCCTAGGCGGACAACGAAGACTGCCGCGCAAATCGACAGGGCCAAACTCGCGCCAATGAACCCGGCGCCGACAACCAGAATCATGGCCTCCGTCTTTAACGAATCGAAAGTACTCATCCGTTCGGCAACAAAGTATTATCCCATTCTTACAGCCTCGCGCCTGCGCGCGGCAGATCGCCGAAGCTGCTGTGGCAAGCGGGACTCGTTTGACGCCGGCACCTGCGTCAGTCTGTCGATGGAATGACATCGCCTGGCAGCGTCACTTGCGCAGGTGGAGGCCGTCGGCAGGCCACCGCCCTGTTCAAGTCACCGCCAGTTCCCACTCCCGTGAGCGCCCGCTAGTGCAGTGCGCCACCTAAATATGTACTTATCTATTCAGCGCCAGCGCCGCCTTAGCTCGCGTAACCTTGGCGAGGATGTCGGTCGCGCTCTTGGTCCAGATGAACGGTTTGGGGTTGGCGTTGTGGTGGGCCACGTACAGATCGATGGCCAATTCCAGCTCAGGCACGCTGGTGAAGCTGTCTCGTCGGATGCGGTTTTCCCAGATGTCGCGGAAGAAGCGCTCGACCATGTTCAACCACGACGCGCTCGTGGGCGTGAAGTGCATGACGAAGCGCGGGTGCTTGGCGAGCCAGGCCTGCACGTCGGGGTGGGTGTGGGTGCCGTAGTTGTCCACGATCAGGTGCAGCTGCAGGTGCTTGGGCGTCTTGCGCTGGATCAGGCGCAGGAACTGCAACCACTCCGCGTGCCGGTGTTGCTGTTGGCACATCGAGATCACGGTGCCGTCCAGGGTGTTCAAGGCGGCAAACAGTGTGGTCGTGCCGTGGCGCTTGTAGTCATGCGTGACGGTGCCGGCGCGGCCTTTCTTCATCGGCAAGCCCGGCTGGGTGCGGTTGAGCGCCTGGATCTGGCTCTTCTCGTCGCAGCTCAGAACCAGGGCGCGCTCGGGTGGATTCAAGTACAGCCCGACGACGTCCAGCAGCTTGTCCTCGAAGCGCGGATCCCGCGAGAGCTTGAAGCTGCTCTGGCGATGCGGCTTCAGGCCGTTGCGCTTCCACACCCGGCGGATGGTTGTCGCACCTACACCAAGCTGCGCGGCCAGCGTGCGCGTGCTCCAGTGAGTGGCCGCGATGGGCTTTTCGTGAAGCGTCTTGTCCACGATGCTCGACTCAAATTCGGGGGTGGTCACGCTGGGGGTGCGCCCGGGGCGCGGAGCATCGTGCTTCAGGGCCTCCACCCCGCCTTCCAGGAAGCGCTGGCGCCACAAGGCCACCTGGCGCCGATCGAGATCGACCTCCACTGCGATGTCCTTGTTCTGCCTGCCCTCAGCGGCGAGCAACACAATCTTGGCGCGTTGCTGCACACGGGCCTCGACGCGGCCTCGCCGCGCCAATGCCGTCAACTCTCGTTGAACAGCAGCATCCAGTTCGATCCTTGGGGCAATGCGCATGACGACCTCCATCGAGGTCGGAGTGTGCCGTATCGATTAAGTTCCGCTATTTCGAGCGCACTACACTAGCTCGCATTTTTCATCGTCGCTCCTTCGATGGCGCGATTGGTTCGTGCAGACTGCTCCAAAATATCGCGGCGACCTATGGACGGCGAGTGCACGCGATGGCGTTGTCGCGGCTCACTCACTGCGTTGTCCCGTAGACATTGACAGCACCAGAGTTCCATCGGCGAATGAAGCCTCTGCCGCTGACCACGATCGAGTTCTCGGGTGCTGGATTGACCACGAAGATCGCGCAAGGCTCGAAGCCTACGTCGCCTGCTTGATGCGCGAGCTTTTTCCGGGAGACATTGGTGACGTTGACATGCTCCAAGCGGAGGTCGGGGCCAATCTTCTCCTTCAGCATCACCCACAGCGGATATTCCCAATCGTCGCCGCCGATCATCAGCCCGACGTCGCGGCACTGCATCTCAGCGATCGCCTGCGCGGCAGCGCCATAGGGGCTTTCAACGCTGGGGTTTTTGAAGAAATACTGATGCGTTCTGCCAGTATCAAAAATGCCGCTCGCACTCAGGACCGGTTTCGTTGCAGAAAATACGAACGAGGGCAGCGAGGCCAATATCAGCAAAACAAGCAAGATGCTGCCGAGTTCGAAGCGCCTCCATCGTGCAAGCATGAGGCCGACAAAAGGCGCCCACAGGACGAACATCGGAAGCTGCAGACGGCTATGCCATGGCTGCCACTTCAGGTAAGTGCTGAAAAAGAGAAAAGCGAAGACGATCGAACCCGCATAGATGCTGACCCGCCAGTGCTTTCCGGGCTGCGAAAGATAGATCACCAGCGCAATCACGATGAGCAGCAAAGGCGCTGTGTTTCCGGCGTCATCTTCATTGTGCGAATCCCGGACGTGAAATTCCGTACCGGGCCACGTGGTCCGGGGATCCTTCGGTGAGATCCCCAGGCGCTCGTGAACCTTGTAGATGATCTTTTCGGTTGCCCGATCGACCGGTTCGTAGATCGCCAGATTCAAGCCCAAATTTCGAAGCACGTTGGAAGTGATCGCGGCGGGACTCAGCAACTGGTTGGCATAGACAAAATCTCCACCCTCGGACCCCGGCCCCAGCGGGCTGCCATACATCTCGAAATTTCGAGCATAGTGCGGCACATTGACGACCACGGCCACGACAAGCGCCCCGCCGACCAGCACCAACTTTCGTCTGTCGCGTTGACGGAGCGAGGAGAGAACCAGCCAGGCGACAAACGAAAACGCGAAGACATAAGCGGTCCCCTTGGTCAACAGAGCTAGACCCAGTGCCAATCCCACGCCCAGGGCATGCAGTGCGTCGGCTTTCTCTATCAGGCGCAACGAAAAATAGACCAGGCAGACAAGCCAGAACGCAACTGCGTAGTCTGTTTGCGTCGAGGTGCTCTGCAAGATGCCCATCGGGATCGACGCACAAACGGCTGCGGCAAAAACCTGCCCGCGCCGGGCAGCCCCCAACTCCTTGGCGATGAGCGAAACGCCCAGCACCGAGCCAGCCATCGCGAACCACTGGACGAAATTGGCCAACCGATCGCCGCCGGTTGCCAGTTGCAGATTCAGGATCGCATACTCTGCCCAGGGGTTCGAATGCAACTGCCTCAAGATGGCCGTGGGATAGAAGTCGACGCTTCTGTTCTGGACCCAGTGAACCACCCGACTCATGTGGTAGGTCATGGAATCCCAGGTGTTCGGCGGGGCCACCCATGCCAGAACGGCGGTCGTCGCCAGCACTGCAGCCAAGTAGAACAGGATCAGCTTCTCGAAAGGCGAAGCCCGATTCGCAGGTGACGCCGCCTGGCGCCTCATGGGATGGGCCCTGCCGTAAATGAGGACTCCGATCGGCACGGTGCATGCGACCACCCAGGCCGCCAACAGCGGCCCGAACGCCAGAAGCTTCAGGAAGCTCAGAAACTCGGTCACGAGGAGGACCGCCGCACCCCAAAGTAGCGCGGCCAGCAGGAATGACGCACGCCACTCGCTGGCAGTTGTTTTTCGCAGGGCGAAGAAGCAGAGAAGCGGGAATATCAGCAGTATTGAAATCGGCATGTGATTACTGTGTCGGCCAGCTGTGTACTGTCGTCCGTCGCACGAGCAGGCGCAGCTCTCGCGCAACGCCTAGGCGAAAAACTCGGCCTGCGACCAACCGTCACCGGCCCGGTCTTTGGCCGACAACTGAACCTCGCCTACCTCGGGCCATTCGATGCCAATCGTCGGATCATTCCAGACGAGGCAACGCTCATGCGAGGGCGCGTAGTAGTCCGTCGTCTTGTACAAGAACTCTGCCGTTTCACTCATGACCAGAAACCCGTGAGCAAAACCAACGGGAATCCATAACTGTTTCTGGCTCTGAGCATCGAGTTCGACTCCGACCCATTTCCCAAAAGTGGGCGAAGACCTGCGGATATCTATGGCCACGTCGAACACGGCGCCTTGAACCACCCGCACCAACTTCCCTTGCGGCTGCCGAATTTGGTAGTGCAAGCCTCGCAGCACGCCCTTGACGGATCGCGAATGATTGTCCTGCACGAACGTCACGTGTTGCCCTGCGGCCTCATCGAAGGCCTTCTGATTGAAGCTCTCAAAGAAGAACCCGCGGGCATCGCCAAACACCTTCGGTTCGATGATGAGGACTTCAGGAATCGCTGTGGGCGTGACCTTCATGAGCGCACCTCGTCGGTCAGAAGGTGATTCAGGTACTGGCCGTATCCGCTCTTCTCTAGCGGTTTCGCCAACACTGCCAGTTGCTCGCTGGTGATGAACCCATTGCGCCACGCAATCTCTTCCGGACAAGCGATCTTCAACCCCTGCCGATGCTCCAGCGTCGCAATGAACTGCCCCGCTTCCAGCAAGCTCTCATGGGTCCCCGTATCCAGCCACGCGTATCCGCGCTGCATGATCTGCACATTGAGCTTGCCGAGATCCAGGTACGCCTGGTTGACAGCCGTGATCTCCAGTTCCCCACGCGCGCTCGGCCTGACCGCCTTGGCGATGTCGATCACGTGGTTGTCATAGAAATAGAGCCCCGTGACCGCATAGCTGCTCTTGGGCTCGAGCGGCTTCTCCTCGATGCTGCTGGCCTTGCCGTTCGCATCGAAAGCCACCACGCCATACCGCTCCGGATCCTGCACGTGATACGCGAACACCGTCGCACCCGCGTCCTGCTTGTCGGCCTCGGAGAGCAGGTGCACCAGATCGTGCCCGTAGAAGATGTTGTCCCCCAGCACCAGCGCGCTGGGCGAATTCCCTACGAACTTGTCGCCGATGATGAAGGCCTGCGCCAGCCCGTCCGGGCTCGGCTGCACCGCGTACTGCAGGTTGATCCCCCACTGGCTGCCGTCGCCCAGAAGCTGCTGGAAGCGCGGCGTGTCCTGCGGCGTGCTGATGATCAGGATGTCGCGCATGCCGCCCAGCATCAGCGTGCTCAGAGGGTAGTAGATCATCGGCTTGTCGTAGACAGGCAGAAGCTGCTTGCTCACTGCCAGCGTGGCCGGGTGCAGCCGCGTGCCGGAGCCGCCGGCAAGGATGATGCCTTTGCGTTGGGTCATTCTTTGGGGAGTCGTGAGTTAGAGGATTTCGGCCAGCATGCGCGCGACGCCAAGCTGCCAGTGGGGCAGCTTGAGACCGAACGTGGACTGCAGCTTGTCCGTGTTCAGCCGTGAATTGTGGGGGCGTACGGCTGGCGTGGGGAACGCGCTGGTCGGCACCGCATCCACCGCCTCGGGCGAAGCCCTGAGCTCAACCCCTGCCGCCCTTGCCTGCGCCAGCACGAAGCGCGCATAACCGTGCCAGGTGGTCTCGCCGCCCGCCACGAGGTGGTACAGCCCCGCCTTGGCCGGATCGGCCAGGGTCGCGCGGATCGCATGAGCCGTCACGTCGGCCAGCAGCTCCGCCCCGGTCGGTGCGCCGAACTGGTCGTCGATCACGGTCAGACGGTCACGCTCCTTGGCCAGCCGCAGCATCGTCTTGGCGAAGTTGCCGCCGCGCGCCGCATAGACCCAGCTGGTCCGGAAGATCAGGTGCCGCACGCAGTGCAGCGCGACCAAGAGCTCACCTTCGAGCTTCGTGCTGCCGTAGACGCTGAGCGGCGCCGTGAGGTCGTCCTCGAGCCAGGGCTTGTTGCCGCTGCCATCGAATACGTAGTCGGTCGAGTAGTGCACCATCAGGGCGCCGACTTCCTGCGCCGCCTGTGCCACCACGCCCGGTGAGGTCGCATTCAGCTTGCGCGCGAATTCCGGCTCGCTCTCGGCCTTGTCGACCGCGGTGTGCGCCGCCGAATTGACTACCACGTCGGGCCGCACCTTCAGCACCGTTTCGGCCAGCTGTTCCGGGCGGCTGAAATCGGCATGGAAGTCGGTGCTGTCGAAATCGAGCGCCACCACCTCGCCCAGGGGCGCCAGGCTGCGCTGCAGCTCCCAGCCCACCTGCCCGCCCTTGCCGAGCAGCAGCAGCTTCATGCCGCCGCCTTGGCGGGCGCAGCGTCGTACTGCTTCTGCACCCATTCGCGGTAGGCACCGCTCTGCACGTTGGCCACCCATTCGCCGTTGGCGAGATACCACTCGACGGTCTTGCGGATCCCGGTGTCGAAGGTCTCGGCAGGCTTCCAGCCCAGTTCGCGCTCGAGCTTGCGCGCATCGATCGCGTAGCGGCGGTCGTGGCCCGGGCGGTCGGTGACGTAGATGATCTGCTCGCGGTAGCTCTTGCCGTCGGCCCGCGGACGCAGCTCGTCGAGCAGCGCGCACACGGTGTTGACGATCTCGATGTTGGGCTTCTCGTTCCAGCCGCCGACGTTGTAGGTCTCGCCGAGCCGGCCGGCTTCGAGCACGCGGCGGATCGCGCTGCAATGGTCCTTGACGTAGAGCCAGTCGCGCACCTGCATGCCGTCGCCATACACCGGCAGCGGCTTGCCGGCCAGCGCGTTGACGATCATCAGCGGGATCAGCTTCTCGGGGAAGTGGAAGGGGCCGTAGTTGTTCGAGCAGTTGGTCGTCAGCACCGGCAGCCCATAGGTGTGGTGCCAGGCCCGCACCAGATGGTCGCTGGCTGCCTTGCTGGCCGAGTACGGGCTGTTGGGCTCGTACTTGTTCTCTTCGGTAAAAGCCGGGTCGGTCGCCGAGAGCGAGCCGTAGACCTCGTCGGTCGACACGTGCAGGAAGCGGAAGGCGGCCTTCTGGTCGGCCGGCAGCGCGCTCCAATAGCCGCGCACCGACTCCAGCAGCCGGAAGGTGCCGAGCACGTTGGTCTGCACGAAGTCCTCGGGGCCGTGGATCGACCGGTCGACGTGGGACTCGGCCGCGAAGTTGACGATGGCGCGCGGCTTGTACTCGGCCAGCAGCCGGTCGAGCAAGGCGCTGTCGCCGATGTCGCCCTGCACGAAGACGTGCTTCGGATTGCCGTCGAGCGACGCCAGGGTCTCGAGATTGCCCGCGTAGGTCAGCTTGTCCAGGTTAACCACGGCCTCCCCCTGTTGATCAGCCCAGTCGAGAACGAAATTGGCGCCGATGAAGCCGGCGCCCCCGGTTGCCAGGATCATGGGGGTCCCTCTTTATTGTCGAATGTCAAATGTCGCCTGTGGCGGCGCTCGAACCCATGATTATCCCATTCGCGAATGTTTCATTTTGCAGCTAGGACCTTCGCTCTACACCGACCCCCGGCCGCCGCGCTAGAGTGGCTAACCATCCCAAGGAAGACCCATGCCGACCTCCGACGACGACAAACCCTCCGACCGCATCAAGGACTCCGCCCAGCAGATCTGGCTCGCGGGCCTGGGTGCCTTCGCCAAGATGCAGCAGGAAGGCAGCAAGGCCTTCGAAGCCCTGGTCAAGGATGGGGCCGGCGTGCAGAAGAAGACCCAGCAGGCCGCCGAAGAAACCCTGGCCCAGGCGCAGGCCCGGATGGCCGGCTTCGCCAGCGAGTTCGGCACCAAGGCCGCGGGCGGGTGGGGCAAGCTCGAGAACATCTTCGAGGACCGGGTCGCCCGCGCCCTCGAAAAGCTCGGCGTGCCGTCGGCCGACGAAGTCGCGGCCCTGCGGGCCCGGGTCGAGGCGCTCGAGGCGCAGCTCAAGCGCCAGGCCAGCGCCGCCGCGCCCCGCAAGACCGCCGCGCGCAAGACCTCGGAGCCGGCCAAGCCTTCGCAGCGGCACAAGCCGGGCGGCGCCGGCTGAAGCGCCCTGACCGGACCCTGAGCGCCCGCGCGGCGCTCGCCCACCGGCGCGCCGCCTCCCCTGCTTTCGCGGACTTGCGCTAGAGTGCTCCCCACGAGACAAACGGGGCTACGACATGGCCAAAAAAGCGCCACGCCGCACTGCGCAACGCATCCTCGAAGCCGCACTTGACCTGTTCAACCGCTTCGGGGAACCGAACGTCTCCACCACCCTGGTCGCCGGCGAGCTCAACATCAGCCCCGGCAATCTCTACTACCACTACCCCGCCAAGGACGAGCTGATCAACCGGCTCTACGAGGGCTATGAAACCGAACTGCTCGAACTGCTGCATGCCAGCGAGGGCGTGCACGACGTCGAAGACGCCTGGTTCTTCATGCACAGCCTGTTCGAGCTGATCTGGCGCTACCGCTTCCTCTACCGCGACCTGAACGACCTGCTCAGCAAGAACCGCCATCTCGAGACCCAGTTTCAGCTGGTGCTCAAGAACAAGGCCCGTGCCATCCGGGCCCTGATCGCCGGCCTGGGCCGCGCCGGCCACCTCGATATCGATGCGCGAGAGGTCGACACCCTGGCGCAGAGCATGGTGGTGGTGCTGACCTACTGGCTCAGCTACGAATACGTGCGCAACCCGCGCGAGGCCCTGGAGCCGGCGCACGCCCAGGGGGCGCTGATGCGCGGCGCCCACCACACCCTGCACCTGCTGGCGCCCTATCTCGCCACCGAGCAACGCCGCCACCTGCTGGCGCTCAGCAGCGCTTATGCTGGCGAAGATCAATCCGCGACGGCCTGACACCTCATAGAGCGAATGAATCCTCCCCCACCCGACCCGCTTTCGCTGCTTTCGTCCCGGGAACCCGATACGGTGGGGCAATGGACCCGGCTGCCCTACCGCGACGGGCCTCGCTTCAACGCCGCCGACCTGCACCTGCACTGGCCCCGGCTGCATGTCGGTCAGGGCCTGCCGACGCCACCGCAGGGTCCGCTCGCCGAGGGCTGGGCGCTCTATCACAGCGGGGATTTCGAACGCGCCGCCGCGCTCGGGCTGGCGCACGCGCCGGACGGCCTGGCGCTCGCCAACCAGGCGACGGCGATCTACGCCAACTACCTCGAGCCGCGCGAATCCGTGCGGCAGGCGCTGTTCAAGCAGGTGGCCGAGCGCGCCACCGCGCAGCTCGCGTCGGACCCGGACGATTGCCAGGCCCTGTACTGGCAGGCCTACGCGCTGGGGCGCTACAGCCAGGGCATCAGCGTGGCGCGGGCCCTGGCGCAGGGCCTCGGGACCAAGGTCAAGGGCGCGCTCGAGCACCTGATCGCGCTGCGGCCGCAGCACGCCGACGCCCACGTGGCGCTGGCGGCCTTTCACGCCGAGGTGATCGACAAGGTCGGCTCGCTGGTGGGCCGCATGACCTACGGCGTGCGCACCGACGCCGCCGTCTCGTTGTTCGAGCGCGGGCTCCAGCTCAACCCCCACTCGGCCAGCGCGCTGATCGAATACGCCCGCGGCCTGCTGATGCTGCACGGCGATTCGCGCATGCCCGAGGCCACCCGGCTCTACGAGCGCGCGGCCCACCTCGAACCGGCCGACGCGCGAGAGCGGCTCGATGTCGAGCTGGCGCGGGCCGGACTGATCGATTGATTTATCTCAACGGCGCCGTCACTTAAGATCGCGCTTCGTTCCTCATCACGCTCCCATCTTTCATGTCCGACCTGAACGCCCTGTTCGAATCCGCCCAAGCCAACTCCAAGCTGCTCGCCGAGCGCCCGGACAACCCCACCCTGCTGAAGATCTACGGCCTGTTCAAGCAGGCCACGGCCGGCGACAACGCCGAGAAGAAGCCCAGCTTCAGCGACATCGTGGCGCGCGCCAAGTGGGACGCCTGGACCGCACGCAAGGGATTGAGCGCCGACGAGGCGAAGCAGCAGTACATCGACCTGATCGAGTCGCTGCGCTGAACGGCGCCCGGCTCAGGCCGGTGCCGCGCCGGCCAGCAATTCGTCGAGGCTGCTTGCGAGCCGCTGCTCGATCTGCCCGCTGAAAGCCGCGAACAGGAATCCCAGCGTGGCCTCGAGCCGGAGGCGGTCGGCGCCGACCTCGACCCGGCCATCGACCCCGTCGCGAGTGAATGCCGCCTGGTCGCCATCCGCCCCTTCGACATAGCGGCACTCCAGGCCGTACGCCTCCTCGGCCTTGCGCATCCACCGGCGCGCGACCTCCCGGGCACCGGCCAGGCCGAGTTGGTGGGCGCGTTCGATCACGATGTCAGCCACCTCGGCCTCCTTGTTGTTGTTGATCTGTCGGGGCGCCCGCCGTCGCCGGCGCGGCCTCGGTCCGCAGCGCTTGCCGGCGCTCGGCCTTGGGCATTTCGGCCAGCCGCTTGACCGCCGCGTAAAAGCGCGGCCAGTCTTCGCCTTCGCGCTCGAACAGGGCCTCGAAGCCCGGCACCAGCTCGTCGTAGGCGGCCTGGGCGCCGAACATCGCGTTGTTGGCCCGCGCCACCCAGCCGTCGTAGACGCCCTGCCGCGGACCGGTCCAGCCTTCGCGCAGCTTCGCGTAGCGTTGCCGGAAATCGGCCATCGCGTCGGCCTTCATCGCGTCGACCGCCGGCCAGTCCTGCGCCTTGGCCGCGGGCGAACCATAGACCGCCTCCAGCGCCCGCCGCGTCTCGGCCGTGAGCGCGCGGAACTGCTGGCGGCGGCCATCGAACTGCGCGTAGTCGAGCCGCGCCGCCTCGCTCGCACGCGTGCGCAGCCATCGGGCCCCGCCGATGCGTTCCACCGCGGTCGCGAAGGACTCGTTGAACATGGTGTCGTCGGGCACGTACAGCACCTGGTGCGCGAGTTCGTGGAACACCAGCCGGGCCAGCTCGCCTTCCGGATAGCCGATGAAGGTGGACAGCAACGGATCGCCGCCGGCCCAGTTCATCCAGCCCAGTGTCGAGTACGCCGGCACCGGGTAGACGGCGGTCTCCAGGCCCTGCGACTGCTGGGCGGCGGCCTCGGCATTGGCGGCGGCCTCGTCGTAGTAGCCGCGGTAGCCGACGCAGCCCGCCACCGGGAAGCACCAGGTCTTCAGGGTCAATGCGTGCGGCGGTGCGGCGACCACGTTCCACAGCGCTGCGTTGCGGTGCAGGTCGGCATAGGACTTGTAGCTGTCGTTGTCGGGCAGACCGAGTTCGGCCACCGCGAACTGGCGGATGCGCTGCGTCAGCGCCAGCTTGGTCTTGAGCGCCTCCGACGTGGCCGGATCGTCGAGCCACTCGGGCACCGGCCGGGCGGCGCGCATCAGACCCAGGTGCCCGCTGGCCGACTGCCAGTAGTAGCCGAGGTCGGCACAGCCCGCCAGCAGCGCCGACGCGGCGAGCACCGCCAGCGCTGCTGCCGCGCCGCGCCTGCCAAACCTCATGACGCGGCCGGCTCGGGGACCGCGACGGCTTCGACCTCGACCAGGCAGTCGTAGAAGGTCGGCCCGCGCCCGATGTCGGTCAGCCGCTGGCTGGTGAGCTGGTTGACATTGGTGCCGTCGAGCCCGAGCTTGCGCCACCAGATGCCCAGGCCATGCACCACGCCGGGCCGGGCGCGGCGCGAGATCTCGGCGCGGCAGCGGTGCTCGCCGCGCTGGTTGAAGATGCGCACCGTGGCGCCGTCGGCGATGCCGCGCGCGGCCGCGTCGGCGGCGTGGATCTCGAGCAGCGGCTCGCCCTCGATCGCGCGCAGGCTGCGCACGTTGACGAAGCTCGAGTTGAGGAAGTTGCGCGCCGGCGGCGAGATCATCGCCAGCGGGAACTCGGTCGAGCTGCCGAAGGCCTCGTGGTTGGGCAGGTGGTCGGGCAGCCCGTCCTGGCCCATCGCCGCCAGCGCTTCGCTGAAGAACTCGCAACGCCCGGAGGCGGTCGGGAAGTTGCCTTCGGCAAAGGGCGCGTCCGGCAGCTTCAGCGTCGCGAAACCCTGCGCCTGCAATTCCCCGAAGTCGACCACCTCGGGCGCGAAGGCGCTGCGGCAGACGGCCTCGTCGCCGTCGGAGAAACACGGCTCGTCGAAGCCCATCCGGCGCGCCAGTTCGCGGAAGACCCAGGTGTTGCTGCGGGCCTGGCCGCGCGGCGCGACGGCCGGCTGGTTCAGCAGCACGTCGGTGTGGCCGTAGCTGGTGTGGATGTCCCAATGCTCGAGCTGCGTGGTGGCGGGCAGCAGGTAGTCGGCATAGTCGGCGGTGTCGGTCTGGAACTGCTCCAGCACCACCGTGAAGAGATCCTCGCGCGCGAAGCCGGCCACCACCTTGCCCGAGTCGGGCGCGACCGCGACCGGGTTGCTGTTGTAGACGATCAGCGCCTCGACCGGATTCGCCGTGTCGGTCAGCGCGTCGCCGATGGTGCTCATGTTGATGGTCCGCGGCCGGCGCCCCGCCAGCAGGTCGGGCCGCTGCAGGGCCGCCCGATTCACGGGGTACTGGCCGGAGCTGCTCAGCAGCAGCCCGCCGGCCCGCTCGCGCCAGGCGCCGACCAGCGCCGGGAGGCAGGCCACGGCGCGCGCCGCATTGCCGCCGCCGCGCACCCGCTGCATGCCGTAGTTGAGCCGGATCGCGGCCGGCCGGGTGGTGCCGTAGGCGCGCGCCAGCGCCACGATCTGTGCCTCCGGCACGCCGCAGACCGCGGCGGCGCGGGCCGGCGGCCACTGGAGCGCGCGCGCGCGCAGCTTGTCCCAGCCGATGGTGTGGCGCTGGATGTAGTCGTGGTCGAGCCAGTCGTTCACGATCAGCTCGTGCATCAGGGCCAAAGCCAGCGCGGCGTCGGTGCCCGGCAGCAGCGCCACGTGCTCGTCGCACTTGTCGGCGGTCTCGGTCTTGCGTGGATCGATGCACACCAGCCGCGCGCCGGCCCGTTTCGCGGCCTGCGCATGGCGCCAGAAATGCAGGTTGCTGGCGATCGAGTTGCTGCCCCAGATCAGGATCAGGCGGGCTTCGGCAAAGAATTCGACCCGCATGCCCACCTTGCCACCCAAAATAAAACTTAAGGCTTCACCCCCAGCGGTCGAGCAGATCGTGCGGTCCAGCAGCGACGCCCCGAGCTTGTGGAAAAAACGACGATCCATCGACTCTCCCTGCACAAGACCCATCGTTCCGGCGTAACTGTAGGGGAGAATCCCTTGGGGATTGTTACCTTTCAATACATTCAGGCGGGAAGCGATGACGTCGAGCGCCGCGTCCCAGCTCACCGGCTCGAAGCGGCCGCTGCCCTTGGGCCCAGCGCGCTTCATCGGCTGGACCAGGCGCTCGGGGTGGTCGTTGCGCTCGATGTAGCGCGAGACCTTGGTGCAGAGCACGCCGGCGGTGTGCCGGTGGTCGGGATTGCCTTGCAGCTTGACGGCCACGCCGTCCTGCACGGTGGTCACGAGGGCACAGGTATCGGGGCAGTCGTGCGGGCAGGCGCCGAGCACCTGGGTCACTGAATTCGAGGGGGTGGGGGAAGTCATTGTTCGACCGGAGCGAAGACCAACCCGCAAGTCTAGTTTGAACGATGCGAACACGCGCAAAGGGGTATTCACGATGATCAGCCGCAGACAATTTTCAATCGCCACCGGCGCCGCGGCGCTGGCCGGCTTCCAGCCGGCGCGGGCGCAGAGCGAGACGCCGATCATCCTCGGCCAGTCCGCCCCCTTCACCGGGCCGGCCGCGCAGCTGGGCATCCAGTTCTACGAAGGCGCCAAGCTCTACCTCGACCAGTACAACGCCCAGCCGGGCCATCGCGACGTGCAGATCAAGTTCCTGGACGACGGCTACGAGCCCGACCGCTGCGCGGCCAACACCAGGAAGCTGATCGACGAGGAGGCCTTCGCGCTGTTCGGCTACATCGGCACGCCGACCAGCCTGGCGGCGCTGCCGCTGGCGGTCAACGCGAAAGTGCCGTTCATCGCCCCCTTCACCGGCGCGATGGCGTTGCGTGAGCCCTTCCACAGGAACGTCTTCCACCTGCGCGCCTCGTACAACGACGAGACCGCGCTGATCGTCAAGCAGCTCACCCACCTGGGCCTCAAGAAGATCGCGGTCTTCTACCAGAACGACGCCTACGGCAAGGCCGGGCTCGACGGCGTGACCCTGGCGCTGGCGCAGCTCGACCTGAAGCCGACCGCGCTCGCCACGGTCGAGCGCAACTCGGTGGATGTCGCCGCCGCGGTGAGGACCATCGCCGCCGCGAAGCCGGACGCCGTGGTCCAGGTCAGCGCCTACAAGTCATGCGCCGCCTTCATCCGCGAAGCCCGCAAGGCAGGCTACGGCGGCACCTTCTTCAACGTGTCCTTCGTCGGCACGCAGGCGCTGTCGGACGAGCTCGGCAAGGACGGCGCCGGCGTGGTCGTGACGCAGGTCGTGCCTTCGCCCTACAACGCGGCGAACGCCATCACACGCGAATTCAACGAGGCCCAGCGCAAGAGCGGCGGCGCCACCAAGGCCAACTTCTCGAGCCTGGAAGGCTATATCGCTGCCAAGGTGCTGGTCGAGGGGCTGCGCCGGGCGCCCGGCAAGGTGACGCGCGACAGCCTGATCGCCGGTCTGGAGAGCATCGACCGGCAGCAGTTCGGCGGCTTCGAGGTCTCGTTCTCGCCGCGCAACCACGTGGCGTCGAAGTTCGTCGAACTGTCGATGCTCACCGGCGACGGCCGGATCAGGACTTAGCTCGCGAGCCCATCCACCGCCTGGAACATCGCCTGCCTGGCCTGGCTGATGATCTGGCCGCGCCAGCCGTCGGTGTCGGTGTAGAAGGCCTCCAGCATCTGGGCCCGGATCGAAGCGGCCAGTTCGGGCGGCGCTTCGGGGTGCTTGTGCAGCCAGTGGTCGGCCCTGAGCGCGCCCACCACCTGCATCACCGGGACCGTGCCGTATTCGAGCGCGATGCCGGTGTATTCGGCCTCGGGGCATTCCTCGTAGATCGAACTCCACATCAGGCCGGTCAGGAAGGCCGAGGTCGAGGAACCGTCGTAGATCGATGTCACCGGCGCCGCCGGCGTGCCCCACCACGCGTTGGCGCGCGCATAGGCGGCCTTGTCGTCGCGGCAGGAAAAGATCCGCTCGCCGAGGCCGTTCGGGCCCAGCCCCGTGTGGAGGTCGATCCAGGCCAGCCGGCGGGCCGCCTGCACCTGCGTGCGCAGAACCTTGCGCAGCGTGTCGTTGCTCCAGGTCGGCGCCTTGCCACCGAAGAACAGGCCGTCGTCGAACTGGTACTGGCCGCGGGTCACGGCCGCCTGGTAGGCGGTGGGGCCGTTCTTCTCGATCCAGGCGCCGAGGGCGGCCTCGTTGGCCGCGGTCGGCGGCCATTGTTCGGGCAGCAGCAGCGCGTGGATTTCCGCATAGTCCTTGTTGACCGGCAGCGGCTTGGCGAAATCGAAGAAGTTGCGGTTCAGGTCGCAGTTCTCGTGGGTCACGCGGCGGCCGTGCGAGAACCCGTGCGGGTTGAGCGCATGCACGTACAGCACGGCCACGCCCTGCGCCCTGGCCTTCTCGCGCCACTCTGCGTCATGCAGGGCGAACACCTGCACGCCGCTGCCGCAGTGGCCCTCGACGCCATGGCAGGCGCTGGTGACGATCAGCATGCGCTCGGCCTGCGGGTCGCCATCGAGCGCGACGTCCATCGCGAGCTCTTCGCCGTCGCGTCCCTTCAGCGGGTGGACATGCGAGCGCACCGCGAGGCCGGCGCTGTCGCAGCCCTGCAGGAACTTCTGGCGGGCCTGCGCATAGCGCGCGGAGAAGGCTTCTGCGATGCCGATCATGCCGCGCCCCCTTCCGCCAGCTTCGGGCCGTTGAGGAACTGTTCGGCCAGCTGCACCCAGCAGGTGGCGCCGAGCGGGATCAGGTCGTCGTTGAAGTCGTAGCTCGCGTTGTGCAGCAGGCACGGGCCGCCGCCGTGGTGCATGGCGCGATGGCTGCCGTCGCCGTTGCCGATGAAGGCATAGGCGCCCGGCCTGGCCAGCAGCATGAAGGCGAAGTCTTCGGCGGTCATGGCCGGCTCCTGCACCAGCACGTTGTCGGCGCCGACGATGCCGGCCATCACGCGGCGGGCGAAGTTCGCCTCGGCGGCCGAGTTGATGGTCGGCGGGTAGTTGCGGTGGAAGCGGAAGTCGCACTCGGCCTCGTGGGCCGCGCAGACATGTTCGGCCACGGTCTTCATGCGCGACTCGATCAGGTCCAGCACCTCGAGCGAGAAGGTGCGCACCGTGCCCTTGATCTCGCAGCTGTCGGGGATCACGTTGCTGGCCTCGCCGCCGTGGATCATCGTGACCGAGATCACGCCGGGATCGGTCGGCTTCTTGTTGCGCGTGATGATGGTCTGGAAGGCCTGCACCATCTCGCAGGCCACCGGCACCGGGTCGATGCCGGTGTGCGGCAGCGCCGCATGGCCGCCCTTGCCCGTGATCCTGATGGTGAACTCGTTGCTCGAGGCCATGGCCGGCCCGGGGCTGACCGCGAACTGGCCGGCCTTCATGCCGGGCCAGTTGTGCATGCCGAACACCGCCTCCATCGGGAACTGCTCGAACAGGCCCTCCTTGATCATCTCGCGGGCGCCGCCGCCGCCCTCCTCGGCCGGCTGGAAGATCAGGTAGACCGTGCCGTCGAAGTTGCGGTGCTTCGCCAGGTGCTGCGCCGCCGCCAGCAGCATCGCGGTGTGGCCGTCGTGGCCGCAGGCGTGCATCTTGCCGTGGTGCTGGCTGGCGTGCTCGAAGGTGTTGAGTTCGGTCACCGGCAGCGCGTCCATGTCGGCGCGCAGGCCGACGGCGCGCTCGCTGCTGCCGTTCTTGACGATGCCGACCACCCCGGTTGTGCCGAGCCCGCGGTGGATCGGAATCCCCCACTCGGTCAGCTTGGCCGCCACCACGTCGGCGGTGCGCACTTCTTCGAAGCAGAGTTCGGGATGGGCATGCAGGTCGCGTCGGACCGCGGCGATGCCGGCCGCCTGGGTGACGAGGGAATCGATGAGTTTCATGGGCAAGAGTCTAGGCTTTGCGGATAGAGCCCGCAAAGATCGTGCCCTGGACCAGGTGTGAAGCTTCAATGGGTTGTGTCCGGTGTTCATCCGGATTGGGTTTGAGAGACTGGAAGTCGCCAAACACCCAATCCACTCAGGACGCCCAACCGGATGAGCACCCACAAGCATGCCCGAATTACCTTCGC
The DNA here is from genome assembly GCF_030316985.1 of Variovorax sp. J31P179. Classification (NCBI taxonomy): domain Bacteria; kingdom Pseudomonadati; phylum Pseudomonadota; class Betaproteobacteria; order Burkholderiales; family Comamonadaceae; genus Variovorax; species Variovorax sp. J31P179. Next base: position 360,269 of record NZ_JASZYL010000005.1, read on the forward strand.
CCGCCGCATCGAAATGGTCAAAAAGATGACTTTGGAAGGCGTGGATGCCATGCGAGCCCCGGCCGCACACGGCGTCCGAATCAGGTCGGGCCCGGGCCGGCCTCGACAAGTTCTTCTCCATGCGCCAGGACCCACCCCGCCTGACCCCGGGAAGTTTGAATGATGAGCAGACGCTGAGGGCAACCGGGATTAAGTGCGCTTATTCACAGTTTTCTGCGAATTTTCTAGGCGATTGTGCGAAGTATGGACAACAAAACTGTCACTGAGCGCGCTTATTCCCAGTAGTCAGTAATATTTCGTCAACTCGGGACATGCGTCAAACTGGGAATAAGCTCACTTATTGTCAGTTACATGAATGGATTCGACGTAGCACCTCAAACGGCCCGGCTTTTCCCGCTCCTTTCCGCGGGCTTTGCGCAGAAGACGTACAAATGAGAATAAGCACACCTACTCCCAGTTGCAAGCACCCTTCATTTCAGAAATTTTGTGCTCCATGAAGTGTCAAAATCGCCAGATAACCGTTCATAAGCGCGCTTATTCCCAGTTGCTCGCATGGCCGTTTTCGCCAGTTTTCAGCCTATTTTTCGAACTTGTTACCAGGAACTCTCACATTTATCAGCCATTTGGACGGAAACCGGGGGGATTGCGCCTCTCGCGGACAATGAGACACGAGCCGCTTTTGAGACATGTGCCGGAGATGGCCCGAGTCCACTACCCAGCCCCCACCGTAGAAACACTATGAGCAGCAATCCAGACTTGAGCCGCGACAAAAACCCGCACGGCGATCGCGGCGAATTCGACTTTCCAGGTGAGCCCGAATCCTCCGCGAGCCGAGGCAAACCCAACAAATCCCGCCGACAGGTCACCGCCAAGACCGCAGTCAAATACCGCCGGAACTTTGGTATGATGATTGAACGCGCCGCGGCCGCCCTTAACTTAGACCCGGACCTCGTCACGGTTTCCGATCTAATCGTGCAATTGCGCAGCGACGAGACGCTCACCACCGCCACCAAAGTTACCTACAAAGCCTCGATCAAATGGGCACTAAAGCAGCCCGACATCGAATTCCCGCACGAGTCCCGCGAGCAGGGTCTCGAACTCATTGGCGCCTTCAACCTACGTGATCAACAGATCGTACGAAACACCCGCGTTTCAGCCCGGGCAATCCCCAAAGAGGATCTGGGGCCAGTTTTAAACGGCCTCCTGAGTGCTCGTTCGTCCCCCCGCAATTGGGCTGCCAAGACCACCGCTTGGCTCGTCGCAGGAATTGCCACTGGCGCGCTCCCAGGCGAATGGCGATCAGCGTACTGGCTCGATCGAGAGCGCGGAATCCTTCGGCTCCCGAATGCAAAACTGAGAAAGCAGGCTCCAATCAGCTGGCAGCACATTCCAGAGCGTCTCCTGAATCTTGCAGATGTCGACCTCGCCGCGGAAATCCCCATCGACCCAAAGAAGGTCTCGGCGGTGATCTCCGCGGCCAAGCGGCACTCAGACATGCTGGCCCGGAACCTGGCCTTCTTCGATCAGGCTGAGGCGGGAACCGATGCGAGCAATGCCATAGCGATTGAAACGCTTCGTCGGCTCCGCAGATGGGAACTCCAAAACGCCGGGCTCGCGTGGCGAGACATTAAAGTGCCATTCCGCTCCCGCGGCGCCATCGATGCCCACCTGACGAATATTCAGCAGTACCTGACCGGCGAAGCCGATGATGACGGCGAACCCACCTTCGACCGCCTCTATAACGGATGCCGACGCGCTCTGCGTGACGCTTGCGTGCGAGCCTTCGATGACGGCCGGCTCTACTCGCTCTTTGACACCCGCTCGACCGCCGCCGCCAACATGCAGGCGATCTTCGGCGCCGAAGCCGCGGCGGTGGTCATGGGCCACTACAAGAAGCGCAAGCGACCGATCAAGGAGAACGACGCCGGCGCGGATCGCCCGTTTCGTCACACGGGGCGATCCCCACCCGGCCCAGACGACACCCAAAACTAGCTCGACCAGCTGCGGACCTGTCTGCAGCTCATCCGGAGCCGGCCAATTGGGCGGGTCAGGCGAAGCGCTCGCCGCTTATCGATGTCCCAAGAAGTTTGGCAACTTCCGGGACAATGGTTCGCATGTCACAAGTGCTCTCCCCCCGCAGCCTCGAACTCGCGCAGACGCTGGTGCGCATGAACACCGTCAGCGCCAACAGCAATCTCGAGCTGATCGATTTCGCGCGCGACCACCTGGCCGGCCTCGGCGTGCGCAGCCGGCTCACCTACAACGCCGACAAGACCAAGGCCAACCTGTTCGCCACGCTGGGCGCCGGCAAGAAGGCCGGCGTGATCGTCTCCGGCCACACCGACACGGTGCCCTGGGACGGCCAGGACTGGAGCGTCGACCCGCTGTCGGCGATCGTGCAGGACTGGCCGGCCGACGACGCTGATGCCGAATCGGCACGGGTCGAGCCGCGCCTCTATGGCCGCGGCGCCGCCGACATGAAGAGCTTCATCGCGATCGCCCTGGCCAATGCCGAGCGCTTCATCGAGAGCGACTCGCCGTTCGCGGTCCACTTCGCCTTCAGCTACGACGAGGAAGTCGGCTGCTTCGGCGTCCGGGAGCTGATCGCCGACATGAAGGACCAGGGCATCAAGCCGCTGGCCTGCATCATCGGCGAGCCCACGCTGATGATCCCGGCGATCGCGCACAAGGGCGTCTACCGCTACAAGTGCTGCGTGCGCGGCAAGGAGGCGCATTCGTCGCTGACGCCGCAGTCGGTCAATGCGATCGAGATGGCGGCGCGGGTGGTCGGCAAGCTGCGCGACATGGCCGAGGGCTTCGAGCGCGACGAGCGGCGCTACGAGGGCTTCGACGTCCCCTTCAGCACCGCCAGCGTGGGCCAGTTCCACGGCGGCATCGCCGACAACGTGGTGCCGCGCGACGCCGAGTTCCGCTACGAGTTCCGCAACCTGCCGACCGCCGACGCGGCGCGGATGCAGAAGGAGGTCGCCGACTACGCCAGCCGCACCGAAGTCGCGATGAAGAAGGTCGCGCCCGATGCCGGCTTCAGCTTCGAGACCATCTGCGAGATCCCGAGCTTCCTGAGCTCCGCCGACGAGCCCGTGACCCGGCTCGCGCAGCGCCTCGCGAAGGAGTCGCGGACCACCCTGGTGGCCTTCGGCACCGAGGCCGGCCTGTTCAAGAACGCCGGCATCCCGACCGTGGTCTGCGGCCCGGGCAGCATCACCCAGGCGCACCAGCCCGACGAGTACGTCACGCTGGAGCAGCTGGCGCGCTGCGAGCAGTTCCTGCAGGGGCTGGCCGCGGCCAAGGAGATCCGCTGACCCGGCCCACGGCATGAAACGCATCGCGCTGGCCCTGCTGGGCGCTGCCGCGCTGCTCTATGCGCTGGCGACGGCGCTGGAGGCCCGCCATCCGGCCTGGGGCTACGTGGCGGCCTTCGCCGAGGCGGCGATGGTCGGCGCCATCGCCGACTGGTTCGCGGTGGTGGCGCTGTTCCGCCATCCGCTCGGCCTGCCGATCCCGCACACCGCGATCATCCCGGCCAACAAGGACCGCATCGGGGCCCGGCTCGCCGGCTTCATCTGCAACAACTTCCTGAGCACGCCGCAGGTGCTGGCCAAGCTGGCGCAGCTCGATCCGGCCGCCCGCCTGGCGGACTGGCTCTCGCGTCCCGAGAGCGCCGACAAGCTCGGCGGCCACCTGGTGGCGGCCGTGCGCTACGGCCTGACGGCCTTCGACGACACGAGGGTGCGCGACTTCCTCGGCCGGATGGCGGCGGCCGGGCTGGCGCAGGTCGACCTGGCCCGGCTGGCTGGCCAGGCGCTCGATGCGCTGACCGCGGGCGGACGCCATCATGCGCTGCTCGACGACGTGCTGCGCCAGGTCACGGCCGTGGTCGAGGGCGAGGAGATGCAGGAGCGCATCACCGAGGCGATCGCGCGCGAGATCAAGACCCTGCGCTATGTCGGCCTGGACCAGATGGCGGCCCGGCTGGCGACGCGCAAGATCGTGGCCGCGGCGGTCCACACCCTGGGCGAGATGGCGGCCGAGCCGGCGCATCCGCTGCGGCTGCGCTTCGACGCCTACATGACCGGCTTCGTCGAACGGCTCAAGACCGACCCCGAGTTCCAGCGCCGCGGCGAGGCGCTCCGGGCCGATCTGCAGGCCCATCCGGCACTCGGCGACTACCTGCACGGGCTGTGGAGCGAACTGCTCGCCTGGCTGCACGACGACCTCGCGAAGAGCGACTCCAGCATCCGGCAGCGGCTGGTCGCGATGGCCGGCACGCTCGGCGCACGGCTCTCGGCTGACGAGGCGATGCGGCGCTGGATCAACGAGCAGATCGTCGACGCCGCGCCGCGGGCGATCGAGCGCTACCGCGAGGACATCCGGCGCTACATCGTGGAGCGCGTGGCCGAGTGGAACGCCGACGAGATGACCGTTGAGCTCGAGCGCAACATCGGCCGGGACCTGCAGTTCATCCGGGTCAATGGCACGCTGGTCGGCGGGCTGGTGGGGCTGTTGATCCACACCGCCACGCAGCTATGGAAGGGCTGAGCGGCGAGCGCGTCAGCCGGCCAGCATCCGCTCCTGCGCGATCACCAGGAGGCCGTCCATGATCAGGCTGTCGACCAGCTCGAAATCGCCGTTCATGCTCGGCGCCATCTTCCAGCCCGCGCCGCCGGTCATGTAGCAGGCCGGCTCGGCACCGCAATGGGCCCGCACGTGCTGCACCATGCGCTCCACCGCGCCCGCGATCGCGTAGGTGCCGCCGCTGGTCAGGGCGTCGCTGGTGTTGGTCGGGAATTCGCGCACCTCGCCGGTCGGCACATGCAGCCCGGCAGTGCCGGACTCGAGCGCGCGCAGCATGATGCCGTGGCCGGGCAGGATCAGGCCGCCCAGAAACTTGCCGTGCACGTCCACCGCCTCGACCGTCACCGCGGTGCCGATCATCACGACCACCATCGGCCGCGGTGCGCCCTGCGTCATCATCCGGTGGCGCGCGCCGATCATGGCGACCCAGCGGTCGGCACCCAGCCGGGTCGGGTGGTCGTAGCCATTGACGATGCCGGCCTCGGCCTGGCTCGACACCACCCAGCGCGGCGAGCACTCGAAACGCTCCACCAGCTGCTCCTCGGCCCGGCGCCGCACCGCGTCGCCGGCGACCACGCAGCCGAGCATCGAATCGGGCGGCGGCAGGTCGGCCCACGGGCCCTCGGCCAGCCGCTCGATGTGGTCGAGGAACTCGGCGCCATGCGCGATCGGCACGGCGCCGGGCCGCGCCGCATCGTAGAGGGACCACTTGAGGCGGGTGTTGCCGATGTCGATCGCGAGGAATGCCATGCGCGGCATTATTGCGAGTTGTGCTTACGGCCGCTTGCACATTGCGACCGCGGCCTACGCGAAAGCGCCATCTTCCGCCGTTAAAGTGGTCCGTCCGATCCACCAAGGCAGAAGGAGAAAATCATGGGTTTGCTGAGTTTCATCAAGGAGGCTGGGGAGAAGCTGTTTGGCGGGTCGTCCGCGCACGCAGCCGAGCCGGACAAGGATGCGGCCGCCGCGGCCGCCATCAAGACCTACATCGAGACCCAGAACCTGGGCCTGACCGATCTCGCGGTCACCTATGTCGCGACCAGCGGGGTCGTGACGCTGTCGGGCAATGCGCCTTCGCAGGAAGCCAGCGAGAAGGCCTCGCTCGCCGCCGGCAACGTGGCCAACGTCACGCAGGTCGACAACAACCTGGTCGCGCCCGCTGCCGACCCGGCGCAGTACCACGACGTGGTTCGCGGTGACACGCTGTCGGCGATTTCCAAGAAGTACTACGGCGATGCCAACAAGTACAACGCGATCTTCGAGGCCAACAAGCCGATGCTGAGCCACCCGGACAAGATCTATCCGGGCCAGAAACTGCGGATCCCGAAGCTCTGAGTCCGCAAGGGCCGCGCCGGCCCGACCGGTGCGGCCTCAGCTTTGTTTCCAGGGCAGGCCGCGAAAGCGCCAGCCGCCCTGGCGGCCGCGGTGGCCCTCCTCGTCGGGATTGCCTTCGAAGCCTTCGAGGATGTTGTAGGCCTCGATGCCGAGTTCGGTGGCGCGCCTGGCGGCCGCCACCGAGCGCACACCGCTGCGGCACAGCATCACCGCCTTGAGGCCCGCCGGCACGGCCGCCCTCAGGCCGTCGTCAAAGCCGGGATTGAGTGCCATGCCCGGCCACTGCTTCCACGCCAGTCCCACCCCGCCCGGCACGTAGCCGACCCATTCGCGTTCGGCGTCGCTCCGCACGTCGACCAGCACGGCGTCGCCGCGGGCGACCCATTGCGCAGCCAGTTCAGGGGTCACGTCGCCCGCGTAGCCGGCGGCCGGGCGGATGTCGTCGCGGCCGGTGGCGACGGTCGGGGAAGAGCGGTCGGAATCAGTCATACCCGGATTCTTCACCAAATCGAGAACATGGATTTACCATCCCAACACCATCCACACGGATGGTGGTAGGATGGCGCCATGCAAATCCAGACCCCTCTTCCGGCCACCCGGCCCAAATTGCCCGAAGCCGAGAAGATCACCATCAACCTCGGCTACGTCGACCTCGGCCAGGTCGACCTGCTGGTGGCCGAGGGCTTCTATTCGAATCGCACCGATTTCATCCGCACCGCGATCCGCAACCAGCTGACCGCCCACGGCGAGGCGCTGAAGCAGGTGGTCGCCCGCAAGATGCTGGTGCTCGGGCTGCAGCAGTTCAGCGCCGCCGACCTCGAGGCCGTGCGCCGCGCCGGCGAGAAGCTCGAGATCCGCGTGCTCGGACTGGCCACGATCTCGGCCGACGTCACGCCCGAGCTCGCGCTCGAGACCATCGGGTCCGTCACGGTGCTCGGCGCCCTGCATGCGAGCGCCGCGGTCAAGGCCGCACTGGCCGATCGTCTGCGTTGATGCCCTCTCCTATTTTTTACTCTCCAAGGCTCCCCATGAATCCCCTGTTCGAACGACTGATGCGCAAGGCCACCCGACTGACCCAGGTCGGCCAGCTGCAGGAGGCGACCCGGGCGATCCAGCGCGCCCTGGGCGGCGCCGCCGATGAAGGCACCCGCGCCACCGACCGGACCACCGCCACCCCGGCGGCGAACGACGACGCCCGGGTCATCGATGTCGAGGCTCGCTTCGTCGAGCCCGCAACCGCGCCGGCAACTGCGCCCACTCCCGAAACACCGCCAGCGCCGCCGCCACCGGCGCGCGAAGCCGGCGTCGAGCAGTGGAGCGACGGCCTGTTCGCCCACCAGCACCGGCCCATCGCCTACAAGCTCTTCGTGCCCGGCACGCAGGCCGTGGGCCCTCGCCCGCTGGTCGTGATGCTGCACGGCTGCACCCAGAACCCCGACGACTTCGCTGCCGGCACCCGGATGAACCAGCTGGCGCGCGAGAACGGATTCCTGGTCCTCTACCCGGCGCAGACGCAGCATGCCAACTCCTCGAAGTGCTGGAACTGGTTCAAGTCGCAGCATCAGCAGCGCGGGCGCGGCGAGCCGGCCCTGCTGGCGGCGCTGACCCAGTCGGTGATCGATGCCCACGACGTGGACCCCGATCGCGTCTATGTCGCCGGCCTGTCGGCCGGCGGTGCGATGGCCGACATCCTGGGGCGCAGCTATCCCGACCTCTTCGCGGCGGTCGGCGTGCACTCGGGGCTGCCCAGCGGTGCGGCCAGCGACCTGATGTCGGCCTTGGCCGCGATGAAGAGCGGCCCATCCGCGGCCGCGTCGAACGCGACGGCCGGTCCGGGCGTGCCCACCATCGTCTTCCACGGCGATGCCGATGGCACCGTCCACGCCCGCAACGGCGAGGCGGTGGTCCAGGCCGCGCTGGCGGCCCAGGACCGCGCCGCCACCCAGGTGCAGGCGTCGGACGGCCGATCGTTGCAGGGCCGCGCCTATACCCGCCGCGTGCATGTGGACGCGCACGGCCTGGCGGCGGTCGAGCAGTGGCTGCTGCACGGCGCCGGCCACGCCTGGTCCGGGGGCAGCGCGCGCGGCTCATACACCGACCCTTCCGGTCCGGATGCAAGCGCGGAAATGCTGCGCTTCTTCCTGAGCCACCGGAAGGTGGCAGTCGCCGCCACGCACTGAGAAGGCGCGGTCGACCTGCAGCCGGCCGCAAGCTCGGCTTACACGCGGTTGCCTTCAGGGGCGAAATATTTCGTTGCTTTGCAAAGCGGATGCCGTCGCGCATCCGCTGTAGTGCGTTGAGTGCAAAGAGACGAAAGAAAGCCCTCGATGATGCACCGTACCCCCCTCCTTTCCGGCCGCGCGGCCAGCTGGCTGCTCGGCCTGGCACTGCTGCTGGCCGGGCTGCCGGCCTTCGCCCAGCCAGACCCGCCCGGGCGGGTCGGCCGCCTCAACGACCAGCAGGGCACCGTGAGCTTCTCGCCGGCCGGCACCGACGACTGGTTCGAGCTGGGCCCGAATCGCCCGATCACCACCGGCGACCGCCTCTGGATCGACCGCAATGCGCGCGCCGAGCTGTCGCTGGGCGCCACGGCGCTGCGCCTCGACGAGCAGACCGCCATCACGCTGTCCGAGCTCGACGACGTTACCGCCCGCATCACCGCCGCCCAGGGCCGGCTGCAGCTGCGGGTGCGCGAGGACCTGGCGGGCCAGCGCATCGAGGTCGACACCGCGAACCTCGCCATGGTGATTGACAGTCCGGGCGACTATCGCATCGAGACCGACCCCGCGGCCGGCACCACCCGGGTCGCCGTGGCCGCCGGCCAGGTGACGCTGTTCGGCGAAGGGGGCGAGTCGGTCGCCCTCGGCGCCCAGCAGCAGCTCACCACCACGGGGCGCAACCTCGAGGCCGTGAGCGGCGCACCGGTGCGCGCCGGCACCGGCTTCGATCGCTGGGTGGCCGAGCGGGACCGCATCGAGGACCAGTCGATCTCGGCGCGCTACGTCTCGCGCGACGTGGTCGGTTACCAGCAGCTCGACGCCTATGGCGACTGGCAGAACGACCCGGGCTACGGCAGCGTCTGGTATCCGCGCAACGTCGATGCCGACTGGGCGCCCTACCGCGACGGCCAATGGGTCGAGGTGGCGCCCTGGGGCTGGACCTGGATCGATGCTGCGCCCTGGGGCTTCGCGCCCGCCCACTACGGACGCTGGGCGCGCATCGGTCCGCGCTGGGGCTGGGTGCCCGGGCCGCGGCAGGCGCGCCCGGTCTACGCGCCGGCGCTGGTCGGCTTTGTCGGCGGCGCCGCCGGCGCCAACCTCGCGATCGGCAACGGCCGCCACGGCGTCGGCTGGTTCCCGCTGGCGCCCGGCGAGCCCTGGCGGCCGGGCTACCGCGCCAGCCAGCGCTATGTGGACGAGGCCAACAGGGCCGCCTTCCAGCGGCAGCTGGCGGCGCGCAATGGCGGCTTCGCCAACCAGCAGCTGCCCGGCGCCGTCACGGTGGTCCCCACAGACGCCTTCGGTCGCGGTCCGATCGGCCGGCGCGACATGGTCCGGCTGCCGCCCGCACAGCTGACGGGGGTGCCGGTCGGCATGGGCGCGCCGGTGCCGACGGGCGACCGGGGCCATGGCGGTTTCGGTCGCCCGGCCACGCCGCCGCCGCCGCAGGCCGCGCTGCAACTGCGGCAGTTCCAGCAATTGCAGCAGGCACAGCAGATGCAGCAGACGCCGCAGTTCCAGCAGGCTCCGCAGCTTCAGCAGCAACAACAGCAGCGCGCGGCGCAGGCACAGGTGCAGGCGCAGCAGATGCAGCAGGCACAGCAGCTGCAACAGCAGCAGGCGCAGCAGGCGCAACGGCAGCAGATCGAAGCCCAGCAGCGTGCCGCCCAGGCGCAGGCGCAGGCCCAGGCCCAACAGCAACAACAACAGCAGGCACAGCGCCTGCAGCAGGCCCAGCAGCTGCAACAGCAGCAGGCCCTGCAGATGCAGCAGGCGCAACAGGCGCAACGGCAACAGATCGAAGCCCAGCAGCGAGCAGTCCAGGCGCAGGCACAGGCGCAGGCACAGGCTCAACAGCAGGCCATGCACCTGCAGCAGGAGGCGCAGCAGCGCGCGGCCCAGGCGCAGGCCCAGCAGCTGCAGGCGATGCAGCAGATACAGGCCCAGCGCGCGCAGCAGCAGATGCAGGCGCAACAGCAGATGTTGCAAGCCCAGCAGGCGCAACAGGCCAACGCGATGCGCCAGGCGCAGGAAGTGCAGCAGCGCGCCCAGCAGATGCAGCAGCAGCCCCGGGCACCAGGCGAGCCGCGCGGCCCGCAGCGCAGCGGCGTGCCGGGCCAGCAACAGCCGCAGCCGGACCGGCCATAGGGGGGCAGCAGGAACGCCCCGCGCCGGCTACAGTCGGCGCGAAGGAGTTCCCATGCGCACATTCGACTTCGACCTGTTCGTCATCGGCGGCGGCAGCGGCGGCGTGCGCGCCGCCCGCATGGCCGCCCAGCGCGGCGCCCGCGTGGCGCTGGCCGAATGCGCGGAACTGGGCGGCACCTGCGTCAACGTCGGCTGCATTCCCAAGAAGCTTTACAGCTACGCCGCCGGCTACGCCGAGGCCTTCGAGGAAGCGGCCGGCTTCGGCTGGGACCTGGGCGAACCGCGCTTCGATTGGAACCGCCTGAAAAGCAACCGGGCGCGCGAGATCCAGCGCCTCAACGAGGTCTACCGCAGCCTGCTCGAAGGCGCCGGGGCGACCCTGGTCCAGGGCTGGGCGCAACTGGCGGATGCCCATACGGTCCAGGTCGGCGAGCGCCGTTTCACGGCCCAGCACGTGCTGATCGCGACCGGCGGCATGCCCTTCGTGCCCGACCTTCCCGGCCGCGAGCACGTGATCGTCTCCGATGCGATGTTCGACCTCGACCCCTTCCCGAAGCGGCTGCTGGTGGTCGGCGGCGGCTACATCGCCTGCGAGTTCGCGTCGATCTTCAACGGCCTCGGCGCCGAGGTGGTCCAGTTGCAGCGCAGTGCGCATCTGCTGAGCGATTTCGACGAGGACATCCGCGAATTCCTGGCCAAGGAAATGCGCCGCGCCGGCGTCGACATCCGCTTCAACGCCGAGATCGCCTCGATCCGCCGCCTCGACAGCGGCCTCTGCGCGATCTTGTCGCGCGGCCAGCGGGTCGAGGCCGACGCCATCCTGTTCGCGACCGGCCGGGTTCCGAATACCCAGGGCATGGGCCTCGAGGCGGCCGGCATCGCGCTCGACGCCCAGGGCCGGGTCGAGGTCGACGCGCGCTACCGCAGCTCGGTGCCGTCGGTCTACGCCGTGGGCGACGTCTCGACCCGGCAGCAGCTCACGCCGGTGGCACTGGCCGAGGCGATGGCCGTGGTCGACACGCTGTTCGGCACCGGCAAGCGCCGGCTCGACTACGACTACACGCCGACCGCCGTCTTCACCCATCCGAACATCGGCACCTGCGGCTACACGGAGGCCGCCGCGCGCGCGAAGTTCGGCGCGGTCACGCTGTATTCGAGCGAATTCCGCGCGCTGCGCCACACGCTCTCCGGCAGCGCCGAGCGCACCTTCATGAAGCTGATCGTCGACAAGGCCAGCGACCGCGTGGTCGGCCTGCACATGGTCGGCCCCGACGCCGGCGAGATCGTGCAGGGCTTCGCGGTCGCCATGCGCGCGGGCGCCACCAAGGCGATGTTCGACAGCACCATCGGCATCCATCCGACGGTGGCCGAGGAGTTCGTGACGATGCGCGAACCGATGCCGGGCTGAGCCACAATGGCTTCATGCCCTACATGCCCGCCTTTATCGCGCCCGCCCGCTTCACCGATCCCGATGCCGCCCTGGCGCAAGTCCGACTGATCTACAACGGCGGCCTGCAGCACCTGCGCGATGCGATGCTGCGCTTCGTGGCCGGCGAGAGCCTGCCGGGCCGGGTGCGGGCCTGCTACCCCTTCGTGCGGGTCCACACCCATACGGTCTCGCGCCGCACGCCGGCCGCCAATGCCGGGCTGAGCTACGGCTTCGTCTCCGGGCCCGGCCGCTTCGAGACCACGCTGACCCGGCCCGACCTGTTCTCGCGCTACTACCGCGACCAGTTCCGCCTGCTGCTCGAGAATCACCAGGTCGAACTCGAGATCGGCACCAGCACGCAGCCGATCCCGATCCATTTCTCCTTCGCCGAGAACGACCACATCGAGGGCACCATGAGCGCCGAGCGGCGGGCGCTGATGCGCGACGTGTTCGACCTCCCCGACCTCGGCGCGATGGACGACGGCATCGCCAACGGCACCTACGAGGCCAAGGCCGGCGAGGCGCAGCCGCTGTCGCTCTTCACGGCGGCGCGGGTCGACTACTCGCTGCACCGGCTGCGCCACTACAGCGGCACGGCGCCCGAGTGGTTCCAGAACTTCGTGCTGTTCACCAACTACCAGTTCTACATCGACGAGTTCGTGCGCCTCGGCCACGAGGCGATGACCGACGAGCACAGCGAATACATCGCCTTCATCGAGCCGGGCAACGTCATCACGCGGCGCCGCGGACTGGCGGCGGGTTCGAGCTCGATGTATGGCGAGCTGCTCGACGGCTCGCAGGGCACGCCGCCGCCGCGCCTGCCGCAGATGCCCGGCTACCACCTGGTGCGCGAGGACTGCACCGGCATCAGCATGGTGAACATCGGCGTCGGCCCGGCCAACGCCAAGACCATCACCGACCACGTGGCGGTGCTGCGGCCGCACGCCTGGGTCATGCTCGGCCACTGCGCCGGGCTGCGCCAGGGGCAGCAGCTCGGCGACTACGTGCTCGCGCATGCCTATGTGCGCGAGGACCACGTGCTCGACGAGGAACTGCCGCTGTGGGTGCCGATCCCGGCGCTGTCCGAGATCCAGCTGGCGCTCGAGAAGGCGGTTGCCGAGGTCACCGGCACCCAGGGCACCGAGCTCAAGAAGATCATGCGCACCGGCACCGTGGCCAGCACCGACAACCGCAACTGGGAGCTGCTGCCGGGCAACCAGCCGCAGCGGCGCTTCAGCCAGAGCCGGGCGGTCGCGCTCGACATGGAAAGCGCCACCATCGCGGCCAACGGCTTCCGCTTCCGGGTGCCCTACGGCACGCTGCTGTGCGTCAGCGACAAGCCGCTGCACGGCGAGATCAAGCTGCCGGGCATGGCGAACCAGTTCTACCGCGAACGGGTCGAGCAGCACCTGCGCATCGGCATGGCGGCGATCGACATCCTGCGCCAGGAAGGCTCGAGCCGGCTGCACAGCCGCAAGCTGCGCAGCTTCGCCGAAGTGGCTTTCCAGTAGGCCGACGGGGCCGGACGCTCAGGCCAGCCCGAACAGTTCCGGCATCTCGCGCGCGGCCTTGGGCGTCAGGGCCAGCGCCCGGCCAACGAGGTCTTGCCGCACCCAGCCGCGGCGCAGCGACAGCTGCAGGCAGGCCGCCCCCAGCGCACCGCCCAGGTGGGGCCGGCGCTCGCTCCAGTCGAGGCAGGCACAGGCGAAGCGGCGTCGGGCGGCGCGGGCCTGCGCCACGTCCAGGCCCAGGCTCTCGAGCGCCATCGCACCCGCCGGCGTGAGCACGTAGTCGCCGCCCTCCGAGGTCGCCCGCAGCCAGTCCTGGGCATGCAGGCTGTCGTGCAGCGCCACCCCTGCGCTGCCGGCCATGTGGTCATAGCAGGTGCGCGCGGCGCGCAGCCGGCTGGGTGTGGTCGGGCGAAACTCGCCGCGCGGCGCGCCGGCGACCACCAGCAGGCCCTCCAGCGCGGCGGCCACCTCGGGACCCGCGAGCCGGAAATAGCGGTGCTTGCCCTGCGCCACCGCATGGACCAGCCGCTGCTCCTTGAGGCGCGCCAGGTGCGCGCTGGCCGTGGACGGCGCGACCTCGGCGACGGTGGCGAGTTCGGTCGCGGTGCGGGCATGGCCGTCCATGAGGCAGCACAGCATGCGCGAGCGCGCGGGCTCGGCGATCGCGCTCGCCAGGCGCGAGAGATGGGAATCGGCGGTGGAGGTGGCATCCATATTTCGATCGTAGACGAAGCGTGTCGGCATGAAAAGTCCAGACTGCGGGGCATGAACTCCATGGCCCCGCCCCCCGACGCGATCGCCGCCGTGACCCACGGCAACCCCTACCCCTGGTACGCCGGCCTGCGCAGCGGGCCGGCGCTGGTCTTCGACCCGAGGCTGAAGCTCTGGATCGCCAGCCGCGCCGAAGTGCTGCATGAGATCGTCGCCAACGATGCGCTGCGCGTGCGGCCGGTGGCCGAGGCGGTGCCACGCGGCATCGCGGGCACGCCGGCCGGCGAGCTGTTCGGCCTGCTGGTCCGCATGAACGACGGCGCGCTGCACGCAGACCACAAGCCGCTGCTGCAGCGCGCGCTCGCGGGCGTCGACCTCGAAGCGGCGCATGCCGCCACGCTGCGCGTCGCCGCAGCGATGCCCGCCATGACGCTGGCCGACCGGGCCTTCGCGCTGCCGGTCAGCGCGGTCGCGCACCTGCTCGGCTTCGCCGACGGCGAACTGCCGCAGGTCGCGCGATGGACCCGCGACTTCGTCGCCTGTCTCTCGCCCCTGTCGACCGACGGCCAGCTGGCGTCGGCGAGCGCCGCCGCGGCCCGGCTCATGGACCGCTTCGAAGGGCTGGTCGCTGCCCGGCCGGCCCGCCACGGCAGCCTGCTCGCCACCGTGCAGGCCGACGCGCCGGCGCCTCTGTCGCGGGCGCTGCGCGCCAACCTGGTGGGCCTGCTGTCGCAGACCTGCGAGGCCACGGCCGGACTGCTGGGCAACGGCCTCGCCGCGCTGGCGCGGGAACCGGGCCTGCGCCGGAAGATCGGCGACCAGCTGACATTGATGCCGCTGTTGGTGGCGGAGGTCGCGCGGCACGACCCCGCGGTCCACAACACGCGGCGCTTCGTCGCCGCGCCGACCACGGTCGCCGGCCAGGCGCTGGCGCCGGGCGACGCGGTGCTGTTGGTGCTGGCGGCCGCCAACCGGGACCCGGCGCTCAACCCCGCCCCCGCGACCTTCGAACTGATGCGGACCGACCGGCGCTGCCTGGGTTTCGGCCACGGCCGCCATGCCTGCCCGGGGCAGGCGTTGGCCGGCACCCTCGCGGCCGCCGGCCTCCAGGCGCTGCTGGCCGAGGGGCTCGACACCGATGCGCTGCTGCGGCGCGGCTGGCACTATCGGCCGTCGGTCAACGCGCGGATCCCGGTGTTCCGCTGAGGCTCAGGCAGCTTCCGGCCACCGCCCGGTGGGGGCGAGAAAGGGCGACGGCGCGGCGCGGCCCCAGCGCAGCGGCAATGCGCCCGGCCGGTGCAGCACCGACACCACCTGCATCCGCAGCAGGCGCTCGGCACCCGCGAAGGCCGCCAGCTCCGGTCCATCCCAGAGCACCTCCGCCCTGATCGCGAGCTGCAGCAGGTCGCCGCGTTCGAAGTCGATGAACAACAGTCCGGCGCGCGGATTCACCGCAATGTTGCCGAGCGTGTTGAAGAACGCGTTGCCGACGAAGTCGGGCGCTGTCAGCGTGCCTTCCCCGCTCACCTGCACGAAGCCCGGCCGGCCGCCCCGGTGCGAGACGTCCACTCCCTGCGCCGCGCCGCCCCGTCCGGCCGACGGATGTGCCGTCGCGATGAAGAAGGTGTCGGCCTGGCCGATCAGCCGCCGCGCCGCGGCATCGAGGCGGTCGGTCCAATGGGGCGCCGCGGCCGCCGGCGCGCCCTCGACGAACACCGGCTCGCGCGCCTGGATGTACTTGGGGCAGTTGCCGAAGCTCTGCTGCACGTCGACCGAGAAGCCGGCGCCATCGACGCTCGCCACCACGCCGTTCATGCGATTGCGCCGGCGCGTGTGCGGCTCGATGCCGAGCAGGCCGATCGGCGCGTCGGGCGCCAGGGCCTGCGCCAGCGGATCGCCTTCCGCGGGCAAGGCGTCGATGCGCAGCAACCGCGGATCGGGTGAATGGGCGAAGCCCGGCGGCGCCGCCAGCACGCTGGCCCACGGCTGCGAAGCGGCATCCAGGCTGCCGACAACCAGGAACGGCAGCTGGGCGAAGAAGTCCCGGTGCTGATCGGGCATGTAGTCGCGTACCACGCGCGCGCCGAAGGCCTCCATCCGCTCGCGCACGCCAGCGAGCGTCTGCATCGCGCGTTCGCCCTCGTGCCAGGGGGTGAGGGTGGCATTCATGCCGCCAGCCCGATGCGCGAGGCCGCCATCGGCACGAAGCCCGGCAGCGCCTCGATCCGCGCGAGCCAGGCGCGTACCTGCGGATAGGCCTCGAGCGAGACATTGCCTTCCGGTGCATGGGCCACGTAGGTGTAGTTGGCGATGTCGGCCAGGGTCGCGGACTCTCCTGCAAGGAACGGACGCCGCGACAGTTCGCGCTCCATCACGCGCAAGAGGTCGTGCGAGCGCGCGATCACCTCGGCCGGGTCCCGCGCCAGGCCGAACAGCACGATCACCCGGGCCACCGCCGGGCCGGCCGCGAGCTGGCCGGCGGCCACCGACAGCCAGCGCTGAACCTGCGCCGCGGCGAGCGGATCGCGCGGATACCAGCGCGCCGGGTCGGCCGCATAGCGCTCGTTGAGGTAGACCATGATCGCGTTCGAGTCGCACACGGTGACCTCGCCGTCCTCGATCACCGGCACCTGGCCGAAGGCGTTGCGTTCCAGGAAGTCGGGGCGCTTGTGCGCGCCCGCCCCCAGATCGACGTCGACGGTCTCGAAAGGCAGGCCGAGCAGCGAGAGGAACAGCCGGACCCGGTGCGAGTGGCCGGAAATCGGCGAACTGTGGACCTTGATGGGTGCGGCGGGACGGGGTGCGGTCATGGGCTTCTCCTGGATCGGTGGGGGATGCCGCCATTCTTGTTTGTTCCCCTGCTCGAAGTAATGGCGTCGCCTGCATTTGACTGCTGCGTTTTCCGGTTTAATCGACCCATGGACCGCCTCAAAGCCATGCAGACCTTCGTGCAGATCGCCGACCAAGGCAGCCTGACCCGGGCCGCGGATGCGCTGGGCAGCTCGCTGCCGGCGGTGGTGCGCGCGCTGGCCGCCCTCGAAACGCACCTGGGCGTGCGCCTGTTCCACCGCACCACGCGCCGCATCTCGCTGACCGAGGAGGGCCGCAGCTACCTGCACAGTGCGCGCGAGGTGCTGGCCGCCGCCGACGCCGCCGACCGCGCGCTCACGCTCGACGCGGCCGAGCCCGCCGGCCATCTCACGGTCACGGCGCCGGTGCTGTTCGGCCACATGTACGTGGCGCCGGCCATCGTGCGCTTCCTGCAGCGCCATGCGCGCATGCGCTGCAGCGTGCTGCTGCACGATCGCCCGGTGAACCTGCTCGAGGAGGGCGTCGATGTCGGCATCCGCATCAGCGCACTGGAAGACTCCTCGCTGGTCGCCCAGCAACTCGGCAGCATCCGCCGCGTGGTGGTCGCGAGCCCGGACTGGCTGCGCGCCAACGGCCGGCCCGCGCATCCGCGCGATCTGGCGCGCGCCAACTGCGTGTGCGTGGTGCCGAACTCGTCCGGGCAATGGATGTTCCGCGAGAACGGCCGGCCGCTGCCGGTGGCGGTCAAGGGCAACATCGAGTTCAACCACATCGCACCGGCGATCGAGACCTGCGCCGCGGGCCTGGGCTGCGGCTTGTTCCTGTCCTACCAGGTGCTGCCCCTGGTGGCCCAGGGCCGGCTCGAGATCCTGCTCGAGGGCTTCGAGGCGCCGCCGCGGCCGGTGAGCGTGATCTACCCGCACGCCCGGCTGCTGCCCGCGCGCACGCGTGCCTTCATCGACTGGATGAAGGCCGAGTTCGACGGCCTCGCGCTCTGACCCGGCCCGGCGGCGCATGCGACACAATGCCGCCGTGCCGCATCCCCTCTTCCAAGCCCGCCACCTTCGCAAGCGCTACGGCACCGCCACCGTGGTGGACGACCTCTCGTTCGAGATCGCACCGGGCGAATGCCTCGGCGTGATCGGGCCCAACGGCGCCGGCAAGACCACCACCATCCGCATGTGCCTCGGCCTGACGGCGCCCGACGAAGGCAGCATCGAGGCGCTCGGCGGCCTGTCGATGCCGCGCGATGCGCGCGCCATCAAGGCGCAGCTGGGCGTGGTGAGCCAGTTCGACACGCTCGACCCCGACTTCAGCTGCGCCGAGAACTTGATGGTCTATGCGCGCTACTTCGGCATGCGCCGGCGCGAGATCGCGCCGCGCATCCCGCAACTGCTCGAGTTCGCCGCGCTCTCGCACAAGGCCGATGCCAAGCCGGGCGAGCTCTCGGGCGGCATGCGCAGGCGGCTGTCGCTGGCGCGCGCGCTGGTCAACGATCCGAAGCTGCTGATGCTCGACGAGCCCACCACCGGGCTCGACCCGCAGGCGCGGCACCTGATGTGGGAGCGGTTGCAGGTGCTGCTGCAGCAGGGCAAGTCGATCCTGCTGACGACCCACTTCATGGACGAGGCCGAGCGCCTGTGCTCGCGGCTGCTGGTGCTCGACCATGGCCGCAAGATCGCCGAAGGGCGCCCGCGCGACCTGATCGCCGAGCACCTCGAACCCGACGTGGTCGAGTTGTACGGCGACGGCGCGCTCGAACTCGCGCAGTCGCCGCTGAAGGACTTCGCGGCCCGGGTCGAGGTAAGCGGCGAGACCGTGTTCTTCTACACCCAGGATGCGCGCGGGCTGATGGCGGCCCTGGGCGACCGCAGCGGCCTGCGCACCTTCCACCGGCCGGCCAATCTTGAGGACCTGTTCCTCAAGCTGACCGGCCGGCAAATTCGCGAGGACGGCTAGATGAGCTCGAACGCAATGTCCACTTCCTCGGTGCCCGCGGCGCCTTCGGTCTGGCGCCCGCCCGAACTCTCGATGCGCTGGTGGCCGGTGTTCCTTCGCAACCTGCTGGTGTGGCGCAAGCTGGCGATCCCGAGCCTGATCGGCAACATCGCCGAGCCGCTGATCTGGCTGGTGGCCTTCGGCTACGGCATGGGCGCGCTGGTCGGCGAGGTGCAGGTCGGCGGCACCGCCGTGCCGTACATCCTGTTCCTGGCCAGCGGCTCGGTCTGCATGAGCGCGATGAACGCGGCCTCGTTCGAGGCGCTCTACTCGGCCTTCTCGCGCATGCACGTGCAAAAGACCTGGGACGGCATCATGAACGCGCCGGTCGGGCTCGACGACGTGGTGCTGGCCGAGATGCTGTGGGCCGGCTTCAAGGCGATCTTCACCACCACCGCGATCATGCTCGTGATGCTGGCGCTGGGCATCAGCCACAGCCCGAAGCTGGTGGTCGCCTGGTTCGTGCTGGTCGGGGTCGGCATCACCTTCTCGTGCATCGCGCTGATCTTCAATGCGCTGGCCAAGGGCTACGACTTCTTCACCTACTACTTCACCTTGTTCATGACGCCGATGATGTTCCTGTCGGGCGTCTTCTTTCCGCTCGAGCAGCTGCCGGGCGTGGTGCGCGCGGTCGCCGCCTGGCTGCCGCTCTCCAATGCGGTGGCGCTGGTGCGGCCGCTCTTCATGGACCAGTGGCCGGCCGACTGGTGGCTGCATGCGCTGGTGCTGGTGGCCTACACGGTGGCGGCCTACTGGGTCGCCCTGGGATTGACCCGAAAGCGCTTCAGGGCCTGACTCGGCTTGTCTCATGCGTGACTGCAAACCGGGCCTGCGCTGTTAGGGTCCGGTCACAACGAGGAGACGACATGAACCGCATCCTGAGCGGCGCCCTGCTGGCGGCCACACTCACATTCGGCGCCTGCACCACCACAGCGCCGCCGCCGACCCGTCCCACCGGCTGGGCGCCGCCCGAGGCGATCGTCGCGCCCTCGTCCTTCGCCGGCGTGCACGGCCTCGCGATCGACGGCAAGGGCCGACTGCTAGCCGGCTCGGTGGTCGGCAACAGCCTGTGGGAGGTCGACCGCCAGACCGGTGCCGCCCGCGTGCTGGTCAAGGGCCCCGAGGGCCAGGCCGACGACATCGCGGTCGGACCCAAGGGCGAGCTGGCCTGGACCAACTACCTCGTGGGCGCGCTGCGCATGCGCGACAGCGACACGGCGCCGATGCGCGTGGTCGCCAAGGACCTGCCGGGCCTCAACTCGCTCGACTTCGACCGCCGCAACGGCAAGCTCTATGCCTCGCAGGTGTTCCTCGGCGACGCCCTCTGGGAGATCGACCCCACCGGCCAGAAGCCGCCGCGCCTGATCAAGAAGGACATGGGCGGCTTCAACGGCTTCGAGGTCGGGCCCGACGGCATGCTCTACGGCCCGCTGTGGTTCAAGGGCCAGGTGGTGAAGATCGATCCGGCCAACGGCGCCATGACCGTGATCGCCGACGGCTTCAAGATCCCGGCGGCCGCCAATCTCGACGGCAAGGGCAACCTGTGGGTGGTCGACGCGCGCAGCGGCGAACTGGTGCGGGTCGATCTCGCGAGCGGCCGCAAGACGGTCGCCAAGCAGCTCAAGCCCTCGCTCGACAACCTGGCGATCGCGCCCGAAGGCACGATCTACGTCTCGAACATGGCCGACAACTCGGTCGAGGCCTTCAACCCCGCGACCGGCGAACTGCGGCTGCTCACCGGCGGCAAGCTGGCGGTTCCGGCGGGCCTCAAGATCGACGGCAACGACCTCTGGGTGGCGGACATCTTCGGCTTCCGCCAGGTCGATGCCACCACCGGGGCGGTGCGCGACATCTTCCGCATGCAGCGCGACCCCGAGCTCGAATACCCGTTCGCGGTCGGCCTGTCGGCCACGCACTTCGCGCTCACCTCCTGGTTCACGGGCACGGTGCAACTGGTCGACCGAAAGACGCTCAAGACCACCGGCATGCTGCACGGGCTGAAGGCACCGGTCGATGCGATCCCGATGGCCGACGGCAGCGTGATCTACGCCGAGATCGCGACCGGCAGCGTGACCCGCGCCAGCGGCCCCAAGTTCGAGGACCGGCAGGTGCTGGCCAGCGGCCTCGGCGGCCCGGTGCAGATGATCCTCGGCCGCGACGGCGCCCTCTACGTGACCGAGGCCGCGGGCAAGCTGACCCGCATCCCGCTCGACGCCAGTGCGCCGCTGCGCGCGGTGGCCGAAGGGCTGGCGATGCCCGAGGGCGTGGCGCAGACGCCGTGGGGCAGCTTCATCGTGGCCGAGACCGCGGCGCGGCGGCTGGTCGAGATCGACCCGGTCGGCGGCAGCCGCCGCACCGTGGCCGACAACCTGCCGATCGGCCTCGAGCCCGGGCCCGGCATGCCGCCGCCCTACGTGCCGACCGGCGTGGCGGTCGGCAGCGACGGCACGATCTACATGACGGCCGACCGCAACAACGCGCTGTACCGGATCCGGCCGCAGCGCTGACGCCCGGGCCGCCCGGAGGTCATTCGCTGCAGTAGGCGGTGAAAGCCGTCACCAGGTGGGCGAAGGTGGCGCGCACGCGCCGGATGCGGCGCAGGTCCTCGTGCATCGTGATCCAGGTCTCGAAGCCGAAGTCGATGGCCTCCGGCAGCACCGCGACCAGCGCCGGGTCGCGCCGCGCGATCGCCTTCTGGCAGAAGCCGATGCCGAGGCCGGCGCGGATCGCGCTCAGCTGGGCCAGGTGGCTGTCGGTGCGGCAGCTGAAGTTCGGCCGCGGCAGCCGCAAGCCCAGTGCGCCCAGGGCACGCAGGTCGGCCACCTCGCGGTCCGGGCCGATCAACGCAAAGCGGCCCAGGTCGTCCAGGTTCGCCGGCGTGCCGTTCTGCCGCAGGTAGTCGGCGCTGGCGAACAGGCCCAGCGCGACGACGCCGGCCCGCGTGGCGACCATCGCGGCCTGCGTGGGGCGCACCATGCGCACCGCGATGTCGGCCTCCTGGCGCAGCAGGTCCTCGTTGCGGTTGGTCAGGCTGAGCTCGAACACCAGCCCCGGCTGGGCCGCCCGCAGCCCGGCCAGCATCGGGGGCAGGACCTCGACACCGACCATCTCGCTGGCGGTGATCCGCACAGTGCCGCGCACGGCATCGGTGTCGGCCGAGGCGGCCCGCGCGAAGGCATCGGCCGCGGCCGCCATCGCCTCGGCGTGGCCCCCGAGTTCGCGCGCGGCGTCGGTCGGCGACAGGCCGCCGGGCGAACGGGTGAAGAGGGTGACGCCGATCGAGCGCTCCAGCGCCTCGAGCCGGCGCCGCACCGTCGGCTGCGCGACTCCCAGCGCGCGCGCCGCCGCCGACAGGCTGCCGCCCCGCAACACGGCGAGAAAGGCGCGCTGGCTTTCCCAGTCCAATGGATTCAGGCTCATACATTTCATACTAGCCGATAGCACCGTTAGGACAATTGTGCTTATCGATGCCGCGGCCAAGAATCGATGCCTCAACACCAGGAATCGACATGGACAAAGCAACGGCATTGGTGCTCGGCGCGACGGGCGGAATCGGCGGCGAAACGGCGGCGGCGCTGCTGCGGCGCGGCTGGCAGGTGCGGGCGCTGGCGCGCGACCCGGCCCGGGCGGCGGCGCAATGGCCCGCCGGCACGGCGAGGCCGCAATGGGTGGCCGGCGACGCGATGGACGCCGACAGCGTCATCGCTGCGGCCCACGGCGCCTCGCTGATCGTCCATGCGGTCAACCCGCCCGGCTACCGCAACTGGGGTTCGCTGGTGCTGCCGATGATCGACAGCACGCTCCGCGCGGCCGAAGCCACGGGTGCGCGCATCGTGCTGCCCGGCACCGTCTACAACTACGGGCCCGACGCCTTTCCCTTCATCGCCGAGGACGCCCCGCAGCATTCGCGCACCCGCAAGGGCGCGATCCGCGTGCAGATGGAACGGCGCCTGCGCGCGGCGGCCGACCGCGGCGTGCGCACGCTGATCGTGCGAGCCGGCGACTTCTTCGGCCCGCGTGCCGGCAACAACTGGTTCTCCCAGGGCCTGGTCAAGCCCGGCCGGCCGCTGGCCGCGATCGGCGATCCGGCGCGGCCCGGCGTCGGCCACCAGTGGGCCTACCTGCCGGATGTCGCCGAGACCATCGCCCAGCTGGTCGAGCACGAAGCTGCGCTGCAGCCCTTCGACACCTTCCACATGGGCGGCCACTGGGACGCCGACGGCACCCGGATGCAGGCCGCGATCCGGCGCGCCAGCGGCCGGCCCGGGCTGCCGCTGCGGCGCTTCCCGTGGGGGCTGATGGCATTGGCGTCGCCCTTCGTGCCGCTGCTGCGCGAGCTGCGCGAAATGCGCTACCTGTGGCAGCAGCCGGTGCGGCTGGACAACGCGCGGCTGCTGGCGCTGCTCGGCAGCGAGCCGCACACCGCGCTCGACGCCGCGGTCGGCGCCACGCTGGAAGGCCTCGGCTGCCTGGCGCCCGGGGCCGGCGCGCTGGCGGCGGGACACCCCTAGCCACTTGCCGCAAGCGCGGCCGGCCGCCTCGCCCTAGAGTGGCCGTCAGCCACGATCGGAGACCGGACTTGAACTACTCGCACGAACACCTCGAGATCCAGAAGACGATGCGCCGCTTCATCGACGAGAGGATCAATCCGCACGTCGATGCCTGGGAGGCCGAAGAGGCCTTCCCGGCGCACGAGGTGTTCGCCGGCCTCGGCGCGCTCGGCCTGCTCGGACTCAACAAGCCCGAGGCCTACGGCGGCGCCGGCCTCGACTATTCCTACGCCATGGCGCTGGCCGAGGCGCTCGGCCACGTGCGCTGCGGCGGCGTGCCGATGGCCATCGGCGTGCAGACCGACATGTGCACCCCGGCTCTGGCGCGCTTCGGCAACGACGAGCTGCGCCGCGAATTCCTGGCGCCGGCCATCGCCGGCCAGACCGTCGGCTGCATCGGCGTCAGCGAGCCGGGCGCCGGCAGCGACGTCGCCGGCCTCAAGAGCCATGCCCGCAAGGACGGCGGCGACTACCTCATCAGCGGCCAGAAGATGTGGATCACCAACAGCCTGCAGGCCGACTGGATGTGCATGCTGGTCAACACCAGCGACGGCCCGGTGCACCGCAACAAGTCGCTCGTGATGGTGCCCATGGACAGCCCCGGCATCGAGAAGGCGCAGAAGATCCGCAAGATCGGCATGCATTCGAGCGACACCGGCCTGATCTACTTCGACGAGGTGCGGGTGCCGCAGCGCTATCGCATCGGCGAGGAAGGCCAGGGCTTCGTCTACCAGATGCAGCAGTTCCAGGAAGAGCGCCTGTGGTGCGCGGCGAGCTCGCTGGTGCCGCTCGACGACTGCATCGCCGAGACCATCGAATGGGCCCAGCAGCGCAAGCTCTTCGGCGGCACGCTGGCAGACCAGCAGTGGGTGCAGTTCAAGCTGGCCGAGCTCAAGACCGAGGTCGAGGCCCTGCGCGCCCTCACCTACCGGGCCTGCGACCTGCATGTGCAGGGCCAGGACGTGACAGAACTGGCCTCGATGGCCAAGCTCAAGACCGGCCGGCTCACGCGCGAGGTGGCCGACACCTGCCTGCAGTTCTGGGGCGGCATGGGCTTCACCTGGGACAACCGGGTCTCGCGCCTGTACCGCGACGGCCGGCTGGCGTCGATCGGCGGCGGTGCCGACGAAGTGATGCTGGGCATCCTCGCGAAGACGATGGGGATCGCGAAGCGGCCGCCGCGCGAGTGAGAGCGGCCTTCGCTAGCGTTCGCGGTTCGGCGTGCCGGCGCCGGCCCGAAGTGCGCGCAGCTTGTCCTTCTTGCTCGGCCGCTTGCCCTTGATGCCGCCGGTGCCCGGCTCGTCCGCCGGCGCGGGCGGCGGCGCCTCGGCCGGCTCGAAGCCGACCACCCGCTCGCGCGGCACGTTGAGGCCCTGGCGCTTCTCGATCAGCCTGAAATGCGCTTCGGTGGCCGCGTTCACGAAGCTCACCGCGACGCCGCTGGCGCCGGCCCGGCCGGTGCGGCCGATGCGGTGCACATAGTCGACCGCCGAGCGCGGCAGGTCGTAGTTGACCACCACCGGCAGCTGCGCGACATCGATGCCGCGGGCCGCCAGGTCGGTGGCGACCACCACCTGCACCCGGGAGGCCTTGAAATCGGCCAGCACCTGCGTGCGCTTGCCCTGGCTCAGCAGGCCATGGAAGGGTTCGGCCTCGACCCCGGCGCGGCGCAGCTTGTCGGCCACCATCTCGGCGCCATGCTTGGTGGCGACGAAGACCAGCACGCGCGTCCAGCCGCTGCCCTTGACCAGCTGGCGCAGCAGCTGGGTGCGGCGTCCGGCATCGACCTCGATCGCCCGCTGCTGGATGGCGGCGGGCTCGCCGACCGGATCGTCCTGCGCCTCGACACGCACCGGGTCGCTCAGCAGGCGCTCGGCCAGCGACTGGATCGCCGGCGGAAAGGTGGCGGAGAACAGCAGGTTCTGGCGCCGCTCGGGCAAGAGCGCCAGGATGCGCCCGAGTTCCTCGGCAAAGCCGAGGTCGAACAACCGGTCGGCCTCGTCGAGCACCAGCATCGACACCGACGACAGCCGCAGCGCGCGATGGTCGAGCAGGTCGAGCAGGCGCCCGGGCGTGGCGATCATGACGTCGGCACCGCCGCGCAGCGCCATCATCTGCGGATTGATCGAGACACCGCCGAAGGCCACCGCGATGCGCATCGGCACCGGCAGCTGCTGCGCCAGGCTGCGCATCGATTCGCCCACCTGCGCCGCCAGCTCGCGGGTCGGCACCAGGACCAGCGCCTGAAGCCTGCGCGGCTGCTGGCGCCCGGCGCCCGCGAGGCGCTGCAGCAGGGGCAGCGAAAATGCGGCCGTCTTGCCGGATCCGGTCCGGGCGGCGCCCAGCAGGTCGCGGCCCTGCAGGATTGCCGGAATGGCCGCCACCTGGATGGCCGTGGGCGCGAGGTAGCCCTTGTCGGTGGCGGCCCGCACCAGGGAAGGATCGAGTCCCAGCGAATGGAATGGCATGAGCGGAGGGCCCCGCGAGGGACCTGTGAACGAACGGGCGGCAACTGCCGCGGAGATCGAGGAGCATAGCCACCATGAACCCGGAAGACCTGGAAAAGCTCGTGAGCCGCGAAATGCCCTTCGGCAAGTACAAGGGCCGCCTGATCGCCGACCTGCCGGGCAACTACCTCACGTGGTTCGCCCGCGAAGGCTTCCCGCCAGGCGAGATCGGCCGCCTCTTGGGCCTGATGCACGAGATCGACCACAACGGCCTGAAAGCGCTGCTGAACCCCCTGCGCCGCCGTCCCCCGGGTTGAATTCGTCTCTTTTTTTGCGTTGCATCATCAAATAGCCTGAAATTTCAAGAAGAAATTTACCCAAAAGTTCCTTTGTGCATGACAATGCCGAAGCGTTTCGGGCAATTCCATGCCGGATTCGTGAACCGGTGATCGGTCAGTTTCGCGCCACAGCGCCATTTGTTTGTTGTGATTCTGGGACTCCATCGCTTTGTTTTTTTGGTTTGATTAGGAGTCCCTCCATGGGCAAGAAACTCTACGTAGGCAACCTCGCCTACTCCATCCGCGACAACGACCTCGAACAGGCTTTCAGCCAGTACGGCTCGGTCGCCAGCGCCAAGGTCATGATGGAACGCGACAGCGGTCGCTCCAAGGGCTTCGGCTTCGTCGAAATGGGCACCGACGCGGAAGCGCTGGCAGCCATCGAAGGCCTGAACGGCCAAGCTCTCGACGGCCGCAGCCTGACCGTCAATGAAGCCCGTCCGATGGAGCCCCGTTCGCCCGGCGGCTTCGGCGGCGGCGGCGGTGGCCGCAGCGGTGGTGGCGGTGGCTACGGCGGCGGCGGTGGCGGTGGCGGCGGCTACGGCGGTGGTGGCGGCGGCAACCGCAGCGGCGGTGGCGGCTACGGCGGCGGCGGCGGTGGCCGCGGCGGCTACTAAGCACCCCTCGGCTTTCAGCTGAAAAAAGGCTCCTTCGGGAGCCTTTTTCGTTGCCGCGCCAGGCGACGCTACGTGGAAGTCCGTAGCGTCAAGTCAGCCAGCCGTCAGGCTCCGACGACGACCCTCGAAGGTACACAAAAGAGGGTCGAGACAATGCGTATCAAGAGTCAGGCGGACTTCTATTCAGGGGTCATGTTCACGGCGATAGGGGCGGCGTTTGCCGTCGGCGCCACCACCTACAACATCGGCGACGGGGCCCGCATGGGGCCCGGCTACTTCCCGCTGATGCTCGGCATCCTGCTGGCGCTGCTGGGCGCCGCCGTGATGTTCCAGTCGCTGGTGGTCGAGACCATCGACGGCGACCCGATCGGCAAATGGGCCTGGAAGCCGCTGTTCTTCGTGATCTTCGCCAACCTCGCCTTCGGCGTCCTGCTGGGCGGCCTGCCGAGCATCGGCGTGCCGGCCATGGGCATGATCATCGCGATCTACGCGCTCACCATCATCTCCAGCCTCGCGGGCGAGCACTTCAAGCTGCGCGACGTGCTGGTTCTCTCGACCATCCTGGCGGCAGGCAGCTACGTGGCGTTCATCTGGGCGCTCAAGTTGCAGATCCAGGTCTGGCCCACTTTCATTTCGGGCTGAGGAGACCATCGCCATGGAACTGTTCCACAACCTCGCGATCGGCTTCGGCGTCGCCTTCACCTTCACCAACCTGCTGTACTGCCTGGTCGGTTGTATTCTCGGCACGCTGATCGGCGTGCTGCCGGGCATCGGCCCGGTCGCCACCATCGCGATGCTGCTGCCGGCGACCTATGCACTGCCGCCGGTGTCGGCCCTGATCATGCTGGCCGGCATCTACTACGGCGCCCAGTACGGCGGCTCCACCACCGCCATCCTGGTCAACCTGCCGGGCGAATCGTCCTCGGTCGTGACCTGCATCGACGGCTACCAGATGGCGCGGCAGGGACGCGCGGGCCCCGCGCTCGCGGCGGCCGGCCTCGGGTCCTTCTTCGCCGGCTGCGTCGGCACGCTGATCCTGGCCGCCTTCGCGCCGCCGCTGACCGAACTGGCCTTCAAGTTCGGTCCCGCCGAGTACTTCTCGCTGATGGTGCTGGGCCTGATCGGGGCCGTGGTGCTGGCCTCGGGCTCGCTGCTCAAGGCGGTCGCGATGATCGTGCTGGGCCTCCTGCTCGGCATCGTCGGCACCGACGTCAACTCGGGCGTCGCGCGCTTCAGCTTCGATGTCCCCGAACTGACCGACGGCATCGGCTTCGTGGTCATCGCCATGGGCGTGTTCGGCTACGGCGAGATCATCGGCAACCTGTCGCAGCCGGACGAGGAGCGCGAGGTGTTCACCTCGGAGGTCAAGGGCCTGTTCCCGACCAAGGATGACTTCAAGCGGATGGCGCCGGCCGTGCTGCGCGGCACGGCCCTGGGCTCCGCGCTGGGCATCCTGCCCGGCGGCGGTGCGCTGCTGGCTTCGTTCGCGGCCTACGCCCTGGAGAAGAAGATCCGCATGCGGCCCGGCGAAGTGCCGTTCGGCAAGGGCAACATCCGGGGCGTGGCGTCGCCCGAGTCGGCCAACAACGCCGGCGCCCAGACCTCCTTCATCCCGCTGCTCACGCTGGGCATTCCGCCCAATGCCGTGATGGCGCTGATGGTCGGCGCGATGACGATCCACAACATCCAGCCGGGCCCGCAGGTCATGACCAGCAACCCCGAGCTGTTCTGGGGTCTGATCGCCTCGATGTGGATCGGCAACGCGATGCTGATCATCCTGAACCTGCCGCTGATCGGCATGTGGATCAAGCTCCTGACGGTGCCCTACAAGTTCCTGTTCCCGGCGATCGTGCTGTTCTGTGCCATCGGCGTCTACTCGACCAACAACAACACCTTCGACATCTGGATGGTGGCGGCCTTCGGCTTCATCGGCTATCTTTTCATCAAGCTGCGGACCGAGCCGGCGCCGCTGCTGCTGGGCTTCATCCTGGGGCCGATGATGGAAGAGAACCTGCGCCGCGCCCTGCTGCTGTCGCGCGGCAGCTGGGCCGTGTTCGTGACCCGGCCGCTGTCGGCCGGCTTGCTGGTCGCGGCCTGCCTGCTGCTCGGCATCGTGCTGCTGCCGTCGATCAAGGCGAAAAGAGAGGAAGCCTTCGTCGAGGAATGAACGGCCCCAAGCCGGAATGAAAAAACCGCCCTCGGGCGGTTTTTTGCTGGAGAAGCAATCGCTCAAGGTGCCAGGTAATCGGACACCACCTTCCACTTGCCGTCGACGATCTGCGACAGCCGCGACTGGTCGTTGCCGAGTCGCTTGGTGGCGCTGAAGGTCATCTTCGGGCTGCCGAACATGTCGGGCTCGAAGGTGCTGCTGTCCATCGCCTTGATGAAGCTGTCGGTCGTCAGGTTCGGCCCGGCCTTGTTGGCCGCCTGGATGAAGTCCTGGATGATCGAATAGCCGTAGACCGAGAACACGGTCGGGTCCTCGTTGAACTTGGTCTTGTACTTGTTGGCCCAGAAGCGCAGCGGCTGCGACTGCTCGTCGGTGTAGGGGTTCTGCACCGTCATGGTGGCGTAGATGCCGTCCATCGGCTTGCCGCCCAGCTTGTGGATCAGGTCGGTGTAGGCCGCGCTGGACCCGAGGAAGGTCGGGTTGAAGCCGGTCTTGCGGGCCTCGCCCACGGTGCCGATGGTCTCGCGGATGATGGTGCCCAGCACCACCAGGTCGCAGTTGGCGGCCTTCATCTTGGCCACCTGTGACGAGAAATCGGTGGCTCCGCGCTTGAATGAAGTCTTCTCGGTGAGCTCCAGGCCGGCCGCCTTGAGGCCGGCCTCGGCGCCGCGCTGGACCTCGAGGCCGAACTCGTCGTCCTGGTAGATCGTGCAGACCTTCTTGGCACCCTTTTCCTTGACCAGCTTGGGAAGGGCGATGCGGATCTGGTCGTAGTAGGTCGCGGCGAACGAATACTTGAGCCGATTGAACGGCTCGTACATCTCTCGGGCCGCGGTGATCGGGAAGAAGTTGACGATGTTCTTCTCGAACTGCACCGGCATCGCCGCCATGTTCTGCGCGGTGCCGATGTGGCCCGCCATGATGAAGATCTTTTCCTGGTTGACCAGCTTCTGCGCCGCCAGCACCGCCTTCTTGGGGTCGTAGCCCGAGTCCTCGACGAAGAGCTTGAGCTTGCGGCCGTGCACGCTGCCCTGCTCGTTGAGTTCGTCCACGGCCAGCTGCATGCCGTTGCGCGACTGCTTGCCGAAGCCGGCCAGCGGCCCCGAGAGATCCTGGATTGTGCCGATGCGGATCTCGTCCTTGCTCACGCCCTGCTGCTGCGCGGCGGCCAGGCCGGAGCCCAGCGCGAGACCGGCCGCGGCGGCCAGGGGGATCAATGTCTGGGTCTTCATACGGAGTCTCCTCTAGGTTGGCGAAAAAAAGCTAGGCGTACATGGCGTCGATGCGCTCGGCGTACTTGGCCTGCACCAGCTTGCGCTTGAGCTTCATGGTGGGCGTCAGTTCCTCGTCCTCGGCGCTCAGCTGGGTCTCGAGCAGGAAGAACTTCTTGATCTGCTCGACCCGGGCGAACTTGGCATTGACGCGGTCGAGCTCGGCCTGGATCAGGTCCTGCACCTGCTGCGTGCGCGTCAGGCTCTGGTAGTTGCTGAAGGGCACGTCGTGGTCCTGGGCGAACTTCTCGACGTTCTCCTGGTCGATCATCACGATCACCGTGAGATAGGGCCTGGCGTCGCCGATCACGACGGCATCCGTGATGTAGGGGCTGAACTTGAGCTCGTTCTCGAGTTCGCTCGGCGTGATGTTCTTGCCGCCCGCCGTGATGATGATGTCCTTCATGCGGTCGGTGATGCGGAAGTAGCCGTCGGCATCGACCGTGCCCACGTCACCCGTGTGCAGCCAGCCGTCGGCGTCGATGGTCTCGGCGGTCTTCTCGGGCAGGTTCAGGTAGCCCATGAAGACGTTGGTGCCGCGCACCAGGATCTCGCCGGTGGCGGGATCGATGCGGACTTCGTTGTAGGCGGCCGCCGGCCCGATCGCGCCGGGCTTGATGCGCGCCGCCGGCACGCCGGTGGCCGCGCCGCAGGACTCGGTCATGCCCCAGACCTCGAGCATCGGCACGCCGAGCGCGAGATACCACTTGACCAATTCGGGCGAGATCGGCGCCGCGCCGGTGACCAGGAAGCGCGCCCGGTGGATGCCGATCAGCTTGCGCACGTTGTCCAGCGCCAGCCAGCGCGCGATCCGGAACTTGAATCGCAGGGCGCCGCCGACCGGCTGGCCGGCCAGCACGCGGTCGGCGATCTCGGTGCCGACGCCGATGCTCCAGGCGTAGGCGGCCTGCTGCACGCGGCTGGCTTCCTTGAGCGCGATCATCACGCCGGAATAGAACTTCTCCCACACCCGCGGCACGGCCGTGAACACGGTCGGCGCGATCTCGCGCACGTTCTCTGGCACGGTCTCGGGGTTCTCGACGAAGTTGAGGATCGAGCCGGTGTACATCGCGAAGTACTCGCCGCCCATGCGCTCGGCAATGTGGCACAGCGGCAGGAAGCACATGCGCTCGTCCTGCTCGTCCTGCGCCACCAGCGTGTTGTAGCCGCGCGTGGTGTAGACCAGGCCGCGGTGGCTGTGCATCGCGCCCTTGGGCTTGCCCGTGGTGCCCGATGTGTAGACCAGGATCGCCAGGTCGTCGGGCCGGCAGGCGGCGACGCGCTGTTCGAGTTCCTGCGGATGTGCCTTGTTGTGGTCGCGGCCGAGCGCGCGCAGCGCATCGAGGCTGATGACGTCGGCGTCGTGCAGGTCGCGCAGGCCTTCCATGTCGAAGACCACGATCTTGCGCAGCAGCGGCAGTGCGGCGCGCACTTCGAGCGCCTTGTCGAGCTGTTCGTCGTCCTCGACGAAGAGCACGGTGGTGCGGGAGTCCTCGCAGAGGTAGTGGACCTGCGAGGCGGCGTCGGTCGGATAGATGCCGTTGGAAACGCCGCCGCAGCTCAGCACCGCGAGGTCGCACAGCACCCATTCGATCACTGTGTTCGAGAGAATCGAGGCGCACTCGTGCGGTGCGAAGCCGATCGCCATCAGGCCGCCGGCGATCTCGGCCACCGCGTCGGCGGTCTGCTTCCAGCTCCAGCTGCGCCAGATGCCCAGCTTCTTCTGCCGCATCCAGACGGTGTCGCCGCGCAGGCGGGCGGCGTTCCAGAACATCGCGGCCATGGTCTCGCCGGGCACCACGATGTCGGTGCGCGACTGGATGCGGCCGAGGTCCCAGAGGCCGGCGGGTGCCTTGGCGTGCGTGGTGTTCTGGGTCATCTCCAGGTCTTCTTTTTCTTCCAGCGCCGCTCGCCGCGCACGCCGTCGTCCTTGAGTCCGAGGTAGAACTCCTTGATGTCTTCCTTCTCGCGCAGGCGCTCGCAGGTGTCTTCCATGACGATGCGGCCGTTCTCGAGCACGTAGCCGTAGTCGGCGGCGTTGAGCGCCATGTTGGCGTTCTGTTCGACCAAGAGGATGGTGGTGCCGCGCTCGCGGTTGATGCGCACCACGATCTCGAAAATCTCCTTGGTGAGCTTGGGCGAGAGGCCGAGACTGGGCTCGTCGAGCAGGATCAGGTGCGGCGCCGCCATGATGGCGCGCGAGATCGCGAGCATCTGCTGCTGGCCGCCCGACAGCAGGCCGGCGTCCTGCATGGCGCGCTCCTTGAGGATCGGGAAGTAGCCGTAGACCGTCTCGATGTCGCGCGCGACGCCGTCGCGGTCCTTGCGGGTGTAGGCGCCCATCAGGAGGTTGTCCCTGACCGACAGCAACGGGAATACCTCGCGGCCCTCGGGCACGTGGCTCAGGCCCTGCTGCACGATGCGGGCCGGGTCCTGCGCCGTGATGTTGCTGCCCTTGAACTCGATGCTGCCCTTGCGCGGGTCGATGATGCCGGAGATGGTCTTGAGGATGGTGGTCTTGCCGGCGCCGTTGGAGCCGAGCACCGTGGCGATCTCGCCGGCGCGCACCTTGAGGCTGACACCGCGGATGGCCTTGATGGGGCCGTAGGCGCTTTCGACGTTGAGGAGTTGGAGGACTGTGTCTGTCATGACGCGGGTCATCCAGGGTGGCGATGGCGGGCGGTATGCCCTGGACCGCTGATACGTCGGGGTTGCATCGGCGTTGGAGACGCCGGGATGGCTCGCACACCTCCGCACCGCTTGCCGGGTGCCCGCCCCAACGACAACGACAACGACAACGAAGAAAACATCAAGCAACCCTCCGCAAGCTGCTCACGTCATCCACGGTCCCCAGATAAGCCTCGATCACCCGAGCATCCGACTGCACTTCTGCAGGCGTCCCCGAGGCCAGCGCCTCGCCCATGTTCATCGCCAGCACCCGGTCCGACACCTTCGACACCAGCGACATGTCATGTTCCACCATCAGCACCGAGATGCCGAGTTCATGCTGGATGTCCTGGATCCAGAACGCCATGTCGGCCGTTTCCTCGACATTGAGGCCCGACGAAGGCTCGTCGAGCAGCAGCAGCTTGGGCTCGGTGCACAGCGCGCGCGCCAGCTCGACCACCTTGCGCACGCCGTAGGGTAGACCCGCCACCATCGAGTCGCGGTGGTGCTGCAGGTCGAGCAGGTCGATCACCTGCTCGGCCTTCTCGCGCGCCGCGATCTCGGCCCGGCGGGTGGCGGGCGTGAAGAACACCTCGCTCCAGAAACCGGTCTGGCGGTGCGTGTGGCGGCCGATCAGCAGGTTGTGCAGCACGGTCGCGTGCTCGAACAACTCGATGTTCTGGAAGGTGCGCGCGATGCCCAGCGCCGCGATCTCGTGCGGCGCCTGCTCGGTCAGCGCCAGCGGCGCGCCGCCGCCATGCCAGACGATCTCGCCGGTGGTCGGCGTGTAGATGCGGCTGATCAGGTTGAAAACCGTGGTCTTGCCCGCGCCGTTCGGCCCGATCAGCGTGAAGACCTCGCCCCGACGGACATCGAAGCTCACCTTGTTGACCGCCAGCACGCCGCCGAAGCGCACGCTCAGGTCCCGGGCGGAAAGCAGGATGTCGGGTGTCGTCATCTGAGCCGGTCCGACTTGGTGAAGGATTTCTGCCGCTTGAACAGGCCGCGCCGGTAGAACGGAAACAACTGCAGCCAGGTGCGCACCTTGACCCAGCGCCCGTAGAGGCCGAGCGGCTCGAACAGCACGAAGGCGATCAGCACCAGGCCGTAGACCAGGCCCTGCAGCCCGGGCGCCTGGCCGATGGCCTCGGGCAGCCAGTCCTTGGCCGACGCGATCAGCTGCGGCATCGCGATCAGGAAGATCGCACCGAGGAAGGCGCCGTGCACCGAGCCCAGGCCGCCGATCACCACCAGCAGCAGCAGGTCGATCGACTGCAGGATGCTGAACTGGTCGGGCGAGATGAAGCTCAGCTTGTGCGCGTACAGCGCGCCGCCCAGGCCCGCCAGCGCGGCCGAGATCGCGAACGACATCGTCTTGTAGCGCGCCAGGTGGATGCCCATGCTCTGCGCCGATATCTCGGAATCGCGGATCGCGACGAAGGCCCGGCCGGTGGGCGAGCGCAGCAGGTTCAGGATGGCCAGCGTGCACAGCACCGCGACGATCAGGCAGACCATGTAGAAGCTCTCGCTCGAGTTGAGCTCCCAGCCGAACAGGCTGGCCGACTTCACGTGCAGGCCCGAGTTGCCGCCGGTGACGCTCTCCCAGCGCGCGAACACCTCCTCGACGATGAAGCCGAAGGCCAGGGTGGCAATGCCGAGGTAGATGCCCTTCACGCGCAGTGCAGGCAGCGCCACCACCACGCCGACCGCAGCCGACAGCGCCGCCGCCGCGACCAGCGCCACCGGGAACGGCACCCCCATGTTGCTGAGCACCGCCTGCGTGTAGGCCCCCGTGCCGAGGAAGGCCGCATGACCGATCGAGAACTGGCCCGTGAAGCCCGCCAGCAGCATCAGGCCGAGGCCGACGATGCCGTAGATCAGCACGAAGGTCAGCTGCGCCAACCAGTATTCAGGCACCACCCAGGGCGCGGCGATCAGCGCGACGCCGAGGAGGCTGTACCAGAAGACATGGCCGCCATGCCTGGCGAGGTCGATGTCCTGCGTGTAGCTGGTCTTGAAGATGTAGCGCATGAAAGGGGCGTCCTCAGACTTTCTTGCGCAGCTTTTCGCCGAACAGGCCGTTGGGCTTCACCATCAGCATCACCAGCACCACGATGTACGGCGCCGTGTCCTTGAAGCCGTCCGGCAGGTAGAAGCCCGCGAAGGACTCGACGATGCCGATCACCAGGCCGCCGACGATCGCGCCCGGCAGGCTGCCGAAGCCGCCCACCACCGCGGCCGGGAAGGCCTTGAGGCCGATGAATCCCATGTTGGCGTGCACGAAGGTGATCGGCGCCAGCAGCATGCCGGCGATCGCCGCCACCGCCGCGGCCAGGCCCCACACCAGGCCGTTGAGCCGCTTCACCGGAATGCCCATGTAGTAGGCCGCCAGCTGGTTCTGCGACGAGGCCTGCATCGCAATGCCGAGCTTGCTGTAGCGGAACATCGCGAACAGCAGCCCGCACAGCACCGCCGTGGCGGCGATGATGGCCAGCTGCTCGAGGTTGACCACCAGCTCGCCGAGCTTCCAGATCTGGTCCTTGTAGGGCACCGGCAGCGTGTGGGTCTCGGTGCCGATGCCCGGGATCATCGTCACCAGGCCGCGCGCCACGTAGCCGATGCCGATGGTCAGCATGACGATCGAGAACTGCGGCTGGCCCAGGATCGGGCGGATCACGACCAGCTCGAGCAGCACGCCGAAGGCCACCATCGCCCCCACCGCCAGCAGCGCGGCGAGCCAGAAGGGCAGCCCGAACAGCGACATGCCGGCGAAGGCGCAGAAGGCGCCGAGCATCATGAGTTCGCCCTGCGCGAAGCTCACGGTCTCGGTGGCCTTGTAGATCAGCACGAAGCCCAGCGCGATCAGACCGTAGATGCAGCCTTGTGCGATGCCTGAGAGCAGGAGCTGAAGGATTTGCAAGAAGAAGTGTCTCGTTCGGGTTTCGCGGTTTATAGCGGCGACTCGTGCACGCCCTGCAGAGGGTTGTCCCGCATCGGGTTCGCGCGGGCGGCCCGCGCGCGCCTCATTGGTGCACGGCGAGCCGCCGCGATCCGGCGAGGATGTCGCTGGGACGCAGGCCGTAGACCTGGCGGATCGAGTGGCTGAAGTGGGTCGAGTCGGGGTAGCCGGTGTCGAGTGCGATATCGGTCAGCGTGGCGCTCTGGCGCACGTGGCGCAAAAGGCTGCGGGCCCGCTTCCAGGCCCTGAAGGCGCGGAAGGTCAGGCCGGTCTCCTGCTTGAACAGATGCAGAAAGCGCGAGAACGACAGCGTCACCGAGGCGGCGCATTGTTCGGCCGAGGCCGGCGCCGCGGGATCGGCGTTGATGCGCTCGATCACGCTGCGGATGCGCGGATCGAGCGGTCGCGGCGCCAGCGGCCCGTCGAACAGCAGCGTGTCGAAGTCGAAGCGCTCGAAGCTCTCTCGTCCCGAAGCGGCGGCGAGCAGCGCATGGACGTCGCGCACCCGCTGGACGAAGGCCGGCGCATCGACTGGCCCGCAGCGCTGCAGGAATTCAGGCATCTGCGCCGGGTCGACGAACTCGGGTTCGATCAGCAGGCTGAGGATGCTGCGGTGATCGGTCGCGATCTGGTGCGGCACCAGGGGCGGCACCACCATCAGCTCGCCGCGCTGCCAGGCACCGCCGCCGATGCGGATGCGCAGCGGCGCGCCGGTGGGCGACAGGTAGATGCCGAGGCCGCCGATGCTGCGCTCCGCCGCCGCGCCCAGGAGCCCGGCGTAGAACACGCGCTGCGAGGTGATCCACATGAGGCGCTCGCCGCGGTCGTTGCCGCGCGGCGCATGCTTCGCTTGCCTGCTGACCAATGCCGTCTCCTCCGCTGGGCGACGGACGGCCCGGTGGCCGGCGACGCCATCGGTCGATCGTAGCGGCGGACCACGCCCACCGGGTCGGCGATCGCGCGGGGACTTTCCCTAACGGACCAACGCGCGGCGCAGTTCGGCGGCGCACAGCGCCACCGCCGTGTTGGCCTCGTCGAGCAGCCGGCCCATGGTGATGAAGCCGTGGATCTGGCGCTCGAAGCAGACGTAGCTCGCCCGGCTGCCGGCGGCGGTCAGCGCCCGCGCGTAGTCCAGGCCCTCGTCGCGCAGCGGGTCGTAGCCGGCGGTGAGGACCAGTGCCGGCGGCAGGCCCGCGAGGTCTTCGCGCAGCAACGGCGAGGCGCGCCAGTCGAGGTCCTGCGCCGCATCCGCGATGTAGTGGTCGTGGAAATAGCCGATGGTGTCGCGGGTCAGCACGTAGCCCTGGCCGTTGGTGGTGTGCGAGGGGTGGATGCGGCGCATGTCGGTGGCCGGGTAGATCAGCAGCTGCCAGGCCACCGGCAGGTCGCCGGCGTCGCGCGCCGCGATCGCGACCACGGCCGCCAAGTTGCCGCCCGCGCTGTCGCCGCCGACCGCGAGCCGTTGCGCATCGACGCCGAGCGCGGCCGCTTCGCGGCGCACCCAGCGCGTCGCCGCCAGCACGTCGTCGACTGCCGCCGGAAAGCGGTGTTCCGGCCCCATGCGGTAGTCGACCGCCACCACCGCGCAGCCCGAGCCGTTGCAGAGCTCGCGGCACAGCGTGTCGTGGGTGTCGAGGTCGCCGATGGTCCAGCCGCCGCCGTGGTAGTACACCAGCACCGGCAGCAGCGCGGAGGCGGCGCTGCCGAGCGGGCGATAGAGGCGCAGCGGAATCGGGCCGTGCGGGCCGTCGGCCTGCAGCTCGCGCACCTGCGCCACCTCGGCGGGATCGGGCTGCGTCAAGGCGCGCCGCTCGCGATAGAACTTGCGCGCCTCGGCCGGCGTCAGCGTGTGCGTGGGCGGCACGCCGCGCTGCACGAGGAGGTCGATGAAGGCCTGGGCTTGGGGGTGCAGCATCTGTGTGGGGCTCCGGGGTTTGGAGGAATCAGGCTTTGCGCGGCTTCACGCGCGAGGCGGCTTCCTTGGCATTGCGCCGCGCAGTGTCGATGTCGGCCGCATGCGCCAGCGCCACGCCCATGCGGCGCTTCACGAAACTCTCGGGCTTGCCGAACAGCCGCAGGTCGACGCCCGGCACCGCCAGTGCCTCGGCCACGCCGTCGAAGGCGATGCCGGTGGCGTCGACGCCGCCATAGATCACGGCGCTGGCGCCGGGGCTCTTGAGCGTGGTGTCGACCGGCAGCCCGAGGATCGCGCGGGCGTGCAGCTCGAACTCGTTCTGCCACTGGGTCGCCATGGTCACCATGCCGGTGTCGTGCGGCCGCGGGCTGACCTCGCTGAACCAGACCTGGTCGCCCTTGACGAACAGCTCGACGCCGAACAGGCCCTGGCCGCCGAGGTCGGCAGTGACGGTCCGGGCGATCTGCTGCGCCAATTGCAGGGCGGCCGGCGCCATCGGGTGCGGCTGCCAGCTCTCGACATAGTCGCCGCTCACCTGCACATGGCCGATCGGCTCGCAGAACTGCGTCTGCACCACGCCGGCGGCGTCGGGCGCGCGCACCGTCAGGAGCGTGATCTCGTAATCGAAATCGATGAAGCCCTCGACGATCACCCGGCCGTGGCTGACGCGGCCGCCGGCCATGGCGTAGTCCCAGGCCTTCTGGACGTCGGCCGGGCCGTCGATCTTGCTCTGGCCCTTGCCCGAGCTGCTCATCACGGGCTTGACGATGCACGGATAACCGATCCCGCCATCGATCGCCGCCTGCAGCTCGGCCAGGGAATCGCAGAACTTGTAGGGGCTGGTCGGCACGCCCAGCGTCTCCGCGACCAGACGGCGGATGCCTTCCCGGTCCATCGTGAGGCGGGCCGCCCGGGCGGTGGGGATCACCCGCACCACGCCGGCGTCCTCCAGCTCCTGCAGCATCGGGGTGGCGATGGCCTCGATCTCGGGCACCACCAGCTGCGGCCGCTCGGCCTCGATCAGCGCCTTCAGCTGGGCCGGATCGCTCATCGTGATGGTGCGGGCGTGGTGGGCCACCTGCTGGCCGGGCGCGTTCTCGTAGCGGTCGACCGCGAGGGTCTCGACGCCGAGGCGCTGGAGGGCGATCAGCACCTCCTTGCCGAGCTCGCCGGAGCCGAGCAGCATCACGCGGGTGGCGGAAGGGGAAAGGGGCGTGCCGAGGGTGGTCATGGGTCGATTCGTGGCGGTGGAAAAGCAACGCGGCACTTTAAATCACTCCCGGCCGCTGCGGCGCTGTCACGGACGGCAACGTGGGCCTTCGCGCTCTGTTTCACAATCACCGCCACGGGATGCCGCCCCCGGGCGGCGCCCCTCCTCTTTCATTTCTCAGTTCAAGGAGTATTTCTCATGGCAATCCAGACGGTCGGCATCATCGGGGCAGGAACGATGGGCAACGGCATCGCGCAGGCCTGCGCGGTCGCGGGGGTGAACGTGGTCATGGTCGACATCGCCCAGGCCGCGGTCGACAAGGGCATCGCCACGGTGGCGGGCAGCCTCGACCGCCTGATCAAGAAGGACAAGCTCACGGCCGCCCAGAAGGACGCCGCGCTGGCGCTGATCAAGGGCTCGACCAACTATGACGACCTGAAGGCGGCCCAGCTGGTGATCGAGGCGGCGACCGAGAACCACGCGCTCAAGCTCAAGATCCTCAAGCAGGTCGACGAGCTGCTGGCGCCCGAGGTGATCATCGCGTCGAACACCTCGTCGATCTCGATCACGCAACTGGCCGCCGCCACCTCGCGCGCCGACCGCTTCATCGGCATGCACTTCTTCAACCCGGTGCCGATGATGGCGCTGGTGGAGATCATCCGCGGCTACCTGACCAGCGACGCCACCCACGACGCGGTGAAGGAACTGGCGGTGAAACTCGGCAAGTCGCCGATCACGGTGAAGAACGCGCCGGGCTTCGTGGTCAACCGCATCCTGGTGCCGATGATCAACGAGGCCTTCTTCGTGCTGGCCGAGGGCCTGGCGACCGCCGAGGACATCGACGCCGGCATGAAGCTCGGCTGCAACCAGCCGATCGGCCCGCTGGCCCTGGCCGACATGATCGGTCTGGACGTCTGCCTGGCGGTGATGGAGGTCTATCTCGAGCAGTTCGGCGACTCCAAATACCGCCCCTGTCCGCTGCTGAAGGAAATGGTGGCGGCGGGGCAGCTGGGGCGCAAGACCAAGCGCGGCGTCTATACGTACTGAGCGTTAGCGGGACAGCCCAAAAAGGAGACAAGCACCGATGACCGCCACCCCCACCACCCCGCCGATCGAAGGCTGCATCGACACCCAGGTGCTCGACCACGTGCTGCTGATCGGCATCAACCGGCCCGCCAAGCGCAACGGCTGGACGCCGCCGATGTTCAAGCAGCTCGCCGAGGCCTACACGCGGCTCGACGACGATCCCGCGCTGCGCGTGGGCGTGCTGCATGCGTTCGGCGACCACTTCACGGCCGGCCTCGACCTGCCGGCCGTGGCCGAATACATGAAGCGCGGCGAGAAGGCCGTGCCGCAGGGCCTGGTCGAGCCGCACGACTTCGGCCTGGCCGGCTACCGCCGGCGCACCAAGCCGATGGTGGTGGCGGTCAAGGGCATCTGCTTCACGGTCGGCATCGAGCTGATGCTGGGCGCCGACATCGTGGTGGCGGCCGACAACTGCCGCTTCTCGCAGATGGAGGTGCAGCGCGGCATCATGGCCACCGGCGGCGCCACCTTGCGGATGGCCGAGCGCGCCGGACTCGGCAACGCGATGCTGCACCTGCTCACGGCCGACGAGTTCGACAGTGCCGAGGCCTTCCGCCTCAATTTCGTGCAGCGCGTGGTACCGGCCGGCAAGGAGCTCGACGAGGCGCTGCGCATCGCGCAGCGGATCGCGGCCCAGGCGCCGCTGGCGGTGGTCGCGACCCGGCTGAACGTCATCAAGGCGATCGAGCAGGGGCCGCTGGCGGCCGTCGAGGAATTCATCCCGGTGCAGCAGCGCCTCGCCAACAGCGAGGACGCGGCCGAAGGCGTGCGCTCCTTCGTCGAGCGGCGGCCCGCGCGCTTCAGGGGCCGTTGAAGCGCCGGTTTCGGCGGCCAGCAGGTGGCCGAAGTGGCAAAGGCCCTGTCGCAGACATTTATATTGCGCACAATTTAATTGCTCGCTACAATTCAGCTCATGCCCTCCACGAGCCTCTCCGCCGACGAACTGCTGAAGCTGGACAACCAGCTCTGCTTCGCCGTCTATTCGGCTTCGCTGGCCATGACGCGGCTGTACAAGCCGCTGCTCGACAAGCTCGGCCTCACCTACCCGCAGTACCTGGTGCTGCTGGTGCTGTGGGAGCGCGACGGCCTCACGGTCTCCGAGCTCGGCGAGCGGCTGTCGCTCGACTCGGGCACGCTGACCCCGCTGCTCAAGCGGCTCGAGGCCAGCGGCCTGGTGGCGCGGATCCGCGACACCGCGGACGAGCGCCGGGTGCATGTCAGCCTCACGGCCGCGGGCCGCAGGCTCAAGGCCCGCGCGGCCGAGGTTCCCGGCTGCCTGATGGCGGCCTCCCAATGCTCGGTGCCCGAACTGATTTCGCTGACGCAGCAGGTCCAGGCCCTGCGCGACCGCATCAAGAAGGCGGCCTGACCCCGGTCCCCTGCCCACTTTTTTTCGTCCCTCCCTCCACCACTGCAAAGGAATCACCATGACCACCAAGCTCGACAAGGTTCTCTACACCGCCGAAGCCCATACCGTCGGCGGCCGCGACGGCGCCGGCAAGTCCAGCGACGGCGCGATCGACGTCAAGCTCAGCCCGCCCGGCTCGGGCAAGCCCGGCACCAACCCCGAGCAGCTGTTCGCGGTCGGCTACGCCGCCTGCTTCATCGGCGCCATGAAGGCCGTCGGCCCGAAGATCAGCGTCAAGGTGCCGGACGACGTCGCCATCGACTCCAGCGTCTCGCTCGGCCCGATCAACGAAGGCAAGGCCTACGGCATCGCGGTCAAGCTCGCGATCACGCTGCCGGGCCTGGACGACGCCCAGAAGAAGCTGCTGGTCGAGACCGCGCACCAGGTCTGCCCGTACTCGAACGCCACCCGCGGCAACATCGACGTGGAGCTGTCGATCGTCTGATCGGGCGATAGCGCCAGCCCGGCCCGGCGTCGCCTGAGCGACCCCTCGCCGGGCTTTTTCTCATGCGCCCGCGCGCCCTCTGCGCTAAGGTCGCCGGATGAGCAACGACACCCTGCTGGTCCGCAAGGACGACCTCCACACCACCCGCCTGCACGGCGCCGCCGAACAACCGCTCGCCGACGGCCAGGTGCGCGTGCGCATCGACCGCTTCGCGCTGACCTCGAACAACATCACCTACGCGGCTTTCGGCGAGGCGATGAGCTACTGGCAGTTCTTCCCGAGCGGCGAAGAGGGCTGGGGCATCGTCCCGGTGTGGGGCTTCGCGACGGTGTCGCAGTCGCTGCATCCGGGCGTGGCCGTGGGCGAGCGTCTCTACGGCTACTTTCCCATGGCCGCCAGCGCGGTGCTGACGCCCGAGCGCCTGTCGCCCGAGCGCTTCACCGACGCCGCACCGCACCGCAGCGCCTTGCCCGCGGTCTACAACCAGTACCTGCGCACGCGCTCCGACCCGCTCTACAGCCCCGGCACCGAAGACCTGCAGGCCCTGCTGCGGCCGCTGTTCCTCACTTCCTGGCTGATCGACGACTTCCTCGACGACAACGACTTCTTCGGCGCCCGCCCCGGGGTCGCGCTGCTGTCGAGCGCGTCGAGCAAGACCGCCTACGGCACCGCCTTCCAGCTGGCCCGGCGCGAGGGCATCGAGGTGGTCGGCCTGACCTCGGCGGCCAACAAGGCCTTCTGCGAGAGCCTGGGCTGCTACCACCGCGTGCTGGCCTACGACGAGCTGGACCAGGTCGCGGCCGACGTGCCCTGTGTCTATGTCGACTTCGCCGGCAACGGCGCGCTGCGGCACGAGGTCCACACCCGCTTCACGAACCTGAAGCACAGCGCCTCGATCGGCGGCACCCATGTCGACCAGTTGGCGGCCAGCGGCGCCGGCAAGAGCCTGCCCGGCCCGCGCGCCACCTTGTTCTTCGCCCCGGCGCAGGTCAAGAAGCGAAGCGGCGACTGGGGCCCGGCGCAGTTCGGCCAACGCATGGTGCAGGCCTGGGAGGCCTTCCTGGACCGCGTCGCGGACCCGAAGGCGCCGTGGCTCACGGCCGAGCACCACGCGGGCGCAGCGGCCGTGCAAGAGGCCTATGCGGCGGTATTGGCGGGCCGCGGCGATCCGCGGGTCGGACACATCCTCACGCTCACCCGTGAAAACCCGTAAACGGGTGAATTGACGAACCCGCGCGATCGATTTTCGAGGACATTTGCAGGCGCTCGGCGAGGCAGGCCTCGCTCGAAGCGCCCATTCGTTCAGGAGACATAGATGCGCCGTTCATCGAGATTCGTCCGTCTGGCCCTGGTCGGGCTGCTGGCCGCCGGGGCGGGCCTGCTGCACGCCCAGGACATCAAGATCGCCAACATCGTCGAACTCTCGGGCCCCGGCACGACGTCCGGCACGATGTTCAAGAACGGCGTCGAAATGGCGATCAAGGAGATCAACGCCGCGGGCGGCATCCAGGGCAAGAAGATCAGCTTCACCACGGAAGACACGCAGACCAATCCGGGCGTGGCCAAGGGCCTCACCCAGAAGGCGGTCGACAACGAGGTCTTCGCCATCTTCGGTCCGGTGTTCTCGGGCTCGATCATGGTGTCGATGGCGGAGAGCAAGCGCGCGGAGACGCCCAACTTCACGGGCGGCGAGGCGGCGTCCATCACCCAGCAGGGCAACCCCTACGTGTTCCGGACCTCGTTCGGGCAGAGCGTCGCCTTCCCCAAGGTGGCACGCTACATCAACGCCAAGTCGAAGAAGCTGGCCGTCATCTACGTGAACAACGATTTCGGCAAGGGCGGCCAGGCGGCCATCAAGCAGCTGCTGGCCAACTCGCCGACCCAGATCGTGGCCGAGATCTCCACCGAATCGGGCCAGGTGGATTTCTCCGCCGCA
Source organism: Variovorax sp. J31P179 (assembly GCF_030316985.1). Lineage (NCBI taxonomy): Bacteria > Pseudomonadati > Pseudomonadota > Betaproteobacteria > Burkholderiales > Comamonadaceae > Variovorax > Variovorax sp. J31P179. The sequence goes on from NZ_JASZYL010000005.1 coordinate 404,046, forward strand.
GTGATCCAGGCCAAGCAGTCGGGGGCCGATGCCCTCTTCGCCTACACCAACGAAGAAGAGTCGGCCCGCCTGCTGCGCGAGCTGCGCAAGCAGGGCTGGAACAAGCCGATGATCGGCGAGACCGTGCTGACCAGCGCCAAGGTGGTCGAACTCGCGGGCGAGGCGGCCAACGGGGCCGTGGCGCACGTCGGCCTGACGGTGGACGCGCCCCAGCTGCAGGACTTCGGCAAGCGCTACCAGGCCCAGTACAACACGGTCTCCGACCACAACGGCGTCAAGGGCTACACCGGCGTGTACATCCTGAAGGCGGCGATCGAGAAGGCCGGGAAGCTCGATCGCAAGGCCGTGGCCGCCGCGCTGCGCAACAGCTGCTTCAGTGCCAAGCAGAACCCCGGAATCTTGATGGACGTGTGCTTCGACGACAAGGGCGACCTCGACCGCGAGAGCTTCATGACGGAGATCCGCAACGGCAAGACCCTGGTCGTCGAGACCCTTCCGCCTCTGAACAGCAAGAAGTAGCGCGCGGCCCGCGGCAGCAGGCGGGCGGTGCGACCGTTCGATGAGGCCTTCAACGCGATGCACGCATGACCGACTTCCTGCAGCTCTTCTTCAGCGGCCTGGCCACCGGCAGCATCTATGCGCTGGCCGCCCTCGGCTTCACCCTGCTCTGGCAGGCTTCGGGCACCATCAACTTCGCCCAGGGCGAATTCGTGATGCTGCCGGCGTTCATGATGCTCATCCTGCTGCACCACGGCGCTTCCCTGGGTTTGAGCTTCGCGCTGACGGCGGTGGTCGCCGTCGTGGTGCTGGGGTGGCTGTTCAAGCGCGGCCTGGTCGATCCGCTCTTTCGCTTCGGCATGATGCCGATCGTGGTGGCGACCATCGGCCTGTCGATCGCTCTGCGCAACGGCGTGCGCGCCGCCTACAGCGCCGAGCCGCAGCCCTTTCCGCAGTTGTTCCCGGACCGGGTGTTCGAACTGGCCGGCGTCGTGCTGTCGCCCACCGACATCGGCACCTTCGCATTCGCCGTGGCGCTGGTCGTGGGGACCCAGATGTTCCTGGCCAGGACCGTCACCGGGCGCGCCATGCAGGCGGTGGCCCAGAACACCGAGAGCGCGGCGGTGCTGGGCATCAACGTGCCGCGGATGATCTTCTACACCTTCGCGATCAATGCGCTGCTCGCCACCGCCGCCGCGCTGCTCGTGACGCCCACCTACCTGGCCAAGTTCGACATGGGCGAGTCGCTGGGCAACAAGGCCTTCTTCGCCGCCATCATCGGCGGCTTCAACAACTCGCGCGGCGCCTTGCTGGGCGGCCTGATCGTCGGCGTGGGCGAGAACCTGGCGGCGGCCTACGTGTCGCCGGCCTACAAGGATGCCGTGGCGCTGCTGATCTTCATGGTGGTCATCCTGTTCAAGCCGCAGGGGCTCTTGGGCCGCAAGCCGGAGCGCAAGGTATGAAGCGGACATCGCTGGTGCTGGGCGTGCTGGCGCTGGCCCTGCTGCTGGCCGTGCCCGCCTTTCTGAAGAACTACGGCATCCACCTGTTCACGACCTGGCTGGTGTTCGTGATCGCGAACATGGGGCTGAACCTCACCGTGGGCTATGCGGGACAGAAATCGCTGGGGCATGCGGCGTTCTTCGGCATCGGTGCCTACACCACCGCCATCCTGCTGCGCGAAGGCTTCAGCTTCTGGCTGGGACTGCCCGCGGGTGCGCTGCTGTGCTTCGCCGTCGGCCTGGGTCTGGGCTTTCCGGCGCTGCGCGTGCAGACCATCTACCTGGCCTTCGCCACGCTGGGCTTCAACACCGCGCTCTGGCTGGTGATGCGCAACGAGGAATGGCTCACCGGCGGAACCTTCGGCATCAACAACATCCCCCGTCCCAGCCTGGGCGGGCTGAGCCTGGATCGCAACCTGGCCTTCTACTACCTGGTGCTGGCGGCCGCGTTGCTGCTGGCCTGGCTGATGGCGTCGCTGCTGCGCAGTCCCTGGGGCAAGGCCTTCAAGGCCTTGCGCGACAACCCGATCCGGGCCGAGAGCCTGGGCATCGACACGCGCCGCTACACGCTGCTGAGCTTCGCCATCGGCGCCACCTACGCCGGCATCGCCGGTGGCCTCTATGCGGCGCAGGTCCAGTTCATCGATCCTTCGCTCTTCACGGTGGGCCAGTCGATCATGATGTACCTGATGGTGGTGGTCGGCGGGCCCGGCTACTTCCTCGGCCCCTTGCTCGGTTCCGCGGTGGGGGTGGTGCTGCCGGAGTGGCTGCGCTTCGCCCAGGCCTGGTACCTGTTCGTGTTCGGCACGGCCGTCGTGCTGCTGATGATCTGGCTGCCCGACGGCTTGCTGAGCCTGCCCGACCGGATCCGAGCCCGGCGGCTGTCGCGCCAGGCCCTGGCCGCGCGCGCCCTGTAGATGCGATGACTCAACAGCCGCTCCTGAAAGTCTCCGGCCTCAAGAAGGCCTACGGCGCCATCCAGGCCGTGGCCGGCGTGAGTTTCGAGATCCGCCCGGGCGAGATCTTCGGCGTGATCGGGCCGAACGGCTCCGGCAAGACCACGCTGTTCAACAGCATGCTGGGACAGATCGAACCCGACGAAGGAAAGATCGAGTTCAAGGGCGAGGACGTGACGGCGCTCGGGCCGCTTCAACTCAACCGCCGGGGCGTGGGGCGCACCTTCCAGACGCTCCAGGTGTTCGGCAAGATGAGCGTGCGCGACAACCTCATTGTGGCAGCGCAGGAGCACCGCGGCTCGATGTTCGGCCGCATGTTCGCGCCGACCGATTCCGGGCTCGGGCCCCGGGCCGATGCGCTGATGGACCGGTTCCGCATCCGGCACATGGCCGACAAGAAGGCCGGGGAGCTCTCCTACGGCCAGCAGAAGCTGGTGGACATCGCGATGGCCTTCATGAGCGAGCCGAACGTCGTGCTGCTCGATGAACCGTGCGCGGGCGTCAACCCGGGGCTGGTCGGCGGCATCGGCACGCTGCTGAAGGAGCTCAATCTCGGCCCGTCCGAAGGCGCCCGCAGTTCGTTCGTCGTGATCGAGCACAACATGGACTTCGTGATGGACCTCTGCCATCGCGTCATGGTGATGGTGGAAGGCCGAGTGATGGCGATCGGGACCCCGGCGGAGATCCGTGCGAACAAGCAGGTGCTGGACGCCTATCTGGGCAACTGAGCATGAACGATCGAACCTGCATCGAATTCCGGAATGTCGTGGCGGGCTACAAGGACTTCATGATCCTCAACGAGCTCTCGTTCCGGATTCCCGCAGGCGCCATCAGCCTGCTGATCGGGCCGAACGGCGCCGGGAAATCGACCGTCCTGAAGACCTTGTTCGGATTGCTCAAGCCGCGCGCGGGCCGGATCAGCTTCGAGGGCCGGGACATCACGGGCGCCTCGCAGAAGGCACTGCTGGCCGAGGGCATCGCCTTCGTCCCCCAGGGGCGGAACCTCTTCGGCCAGCTGAGCGCGTTCGAGAATCTCGAACTCGGCGGCATCACGATCGGGATGAAGGCGACCCACGAGCGGATTCCGGAAGTTCTCGACTTCTTCCCGCGCCTGAAAGAGCGGCTGCACTCGCCGGCGTCCTCGCTGTCGGGCGGCGAGCAGAAGCAGCTGGAAATCGGCCGGGCGCTGCTCCTGCGGCCCAGGGTGATCCTGATCGACGAGCCTTCGATCGGCCTGTCGCCGATCGTGGTGCAAGACGTCTTCAGGTTGCTGCGCAGCCTGGCCGACCGCGGCGCCACGGTGCTGATGGTCGAGCAGAACGTGAAATCGGCGCTGCGCCATTCGGACGAGGCGATCGCGCTGGAATCGGGCCGCCTGGTGCTGCACAAGCCGGCCGCCGAGATCCTGGCCGACCCGCGGATGGACCGGCTGTTTCTGGGTGGCATGCACGGCGGTTCGCCCTAGCTCGACCTGCGAATCCTCTTCGACGGCACCCGGCGCGCGGCAGGCTTCGCCGCGCCCGCGCGCAGTACCGCCTCCCACGCCCGGCCGGCCCAGAGCGCCGCTTCATGGCGGTCCTCGAACAGCTCGGGCGGCGCCTCGTAGTACGAGATCCGGGCCGTCTGCCCCCGGCGCTGGTACTCGAAGGGCGGCAGTTGCCGGGCCTCGAAGAAGCCCGCCGTTTCGGCATCCGCCTTCAGGTAGAGACGGCCGCCCGCGATCAGGCCGAACATCCGGCCCTCGTGGAACACGCCGTGGCCGCCGAACATCCGCCGCAGCGAGATGCGGCCGAAGCGCTCGAAGACATCGTGAAGCTCTTCCGCGAATTCGTTCATGCGGCGATTCTGACGCCCGAGCCATTGCTCACGCGCCCACGCGCAAGACCGCGAACACGACCGCCACCAGCACCACGATGATCGCGGTGGCGAGAACCAGTCGATCGGCGAACAAGCGGCGCATGGGATCTGTCTCCTAGACGAAGCTGTAGCGCTCCGAGTGGTACTTCGAGAGCGGCACCTTCATCTGGCCTAGCGCCGCCTCGATGGCGTCCATCATCGCGTCCGGGCCGCAGATGAAGTATTCGTGGTCGGCGTAGCCCGGGGGCAGATGCCGCTTGAACACGGCGGCATCGATGTAGCCGCTTTCACCGGCCCAGCCTTCCGGCGGCTGCGACAGCACGTAGACCACCGTGAGGTCGACCCGCTTCGCCAGCACTTCCAGTTCATCCCTGAAGGTCAGGGATTCGAGGTCCTTGCCGCCGTAGAGCAGGATCAGCGGCCGCTTGTCGCCGCGGTCGATCAGCGTGCGGATCATGCTCATCATCGGCGTGATGCCGATGCCGCCCGCGATCAGCACATGCATGTCCGCCGGGTTGCCGATGGTGAAGGCGCCATACGGCCCGTCGAGGTAGACGCGCCGCCCCACCGGCACCTTGGCGATGCCGCTGGTGAAATCGCCGAGGTTGCGGATCGTCATCTCGACCCGTCCGTCGGGGGCCTCCGCGCTCGACGAGAAAGAGAAGGGATGGCCGGTGATCCGGAACGGGCTGCCCCACAGCGTGAGCCAGCCGAACTGGCCGGGCCGGAAGCGGAAGCCGGCGTGGCCCTCGGGCCGCATCACCAGCGTGGTCGTGTCGCCGCGCTCGGCCCGCACCTCGGCCACGCGGTAGGGCCGGCGCAGCATGAACAGCGGCTTCACGATGCGCACGTAGAGCAGCAGCGCGATCCAGAAGATCGTCATGCCGATCCACAGCGCGCGCTTCACCGGATCGGCCAGGTAGAAGCCCCAGCCCACCATGTGGAGCAGCCCGCCGCCGACCGCGGCCAGCGCGAGCCCGATGTGCGTGAAGTGCCAGAACTCGTAGCTGATCTTCAGCCGGGTGCGCCACAGCGCCATCACGACCAGCAAGACCAGCGCGCCGAGCGACAGCACCGCGAAGACAGCGCCCAGCGGCACCTCGGCCAGGGAGTCGGGCATGGCCATCTTGTCGGAGCCGTTGGCAAGCAGGATCAGCGGATGCACCACCACCAGCCCGACCGCGAGCAGCGAGACCCGGCGATGGAAGTGGTAGATGACGTCTTCGCCCCACGGATCGGTGACATGCCTGAAGCGCGCCGTGAGCCCGAACTGCAGTCCCATCATCGCGAGGCCGGTGTAGCCGAGCGCGACCGAGAACTCGGTCCAGAAATCGCGCGCCGGCGGCAGCGCGCCGGTCAGCAGCGCCAGGAGCGGCGCCAGGATGAACAGCAGGTAGATCACGGACCAGACGACCCGGCGATGGAAATCTCGGTCACGGAACTGCATGGTGTTCGGCGTTGAAACAGGCTGGTGTTCGCGATCAGATGCAGGCGCTGAGGAACAGCGGCGGACCGAGCGCGAGCACGCCGCTCGCGAATGCGGTGATCGTGGTCCAGACGATCGCGGTGTGCAGGAAGCTGCCGGTCTCTCCCGATCCGGGGTCGGGCGCGCCCTTGGCGAACCGGCCCCACATCCATCCGATCACGACCAGGTGCGCGATGAACACGAGGACCAGGGTCCAGCGCAGCGCGCCCGCCGACCAGCCGAAGGCACAGCCGATCGCGTGGATCGCATAGAGCGCCGCCAGCGCAAGGCACCAGACGATGAAGCCGGCCGCGAGCCACCAGACACGCCGGGGTGGAACCGTCGTCACTGCATTCATGGCCGGGCCCCCAGCACGGTGACCAGCGACGGCAGCGCCAGCACCAGGCCCAGCGCGATGACGCCGGTCACCAGCGTGTAGTCGATCCAGAGCCGCGTCAGGCGCAGGTCGGTGCAGCGCAAGCGCGAGATGTAGCCGCTGCGCACGCGCTGGAAGTTGCTGATCAGGAACAGCAGCCCGGCAGCGGCATGAAAGCCCACATAGCCCAGCAGCACCGACGCGGTGGCGCCGAGCGCATGCGCGCGCGGGTGCGGCGTGACGCCCATGATCAACTCCACGATCATCCCCGCCGCCGCCATCAGCGCGAGCGCGGTGATCGCCATCCAGCCCGAGGTCTTGCCGCTGGCGACCACGACCCTGAGCGAGCCGCGCGCCGCCACCGCCGCGACCGCCAGGCAGGCGATGACGCCGAAGGCCAGCAGCCGGCTCGGCTCGGGCGGCGGCATCTTCTGCCAGTCGCCGCCGGACAGCCAGAGGTAGAAGGTGCCGAACACCAGCGAGGTGAACAGCGTGCCGTTGGCGACCAGGGAGCAGATCAGCGCCAGCCAGGACGGCGAACTCGCTGCCTCGGTGTGCGGCGGCACCGAGACGCCCAGGCCGACGGACAAGGGCCCGTAGTCGCGCGGCAGGCCCGCGCGCCGCCCCGCGACGACGAACAGGCCGAAGGTGACGAGCGCCAGCGCCAGCGACACCCAGTAGGCCTTGAAGAGGAAGCCCAGCACGGCGCCGCCCGTGAACAGCGCCGTGACCAGCGGCAGGTAGGTCGGGTTCGGCAGCACGATCAGCTGCTCGGGCTTGCCGCTCGTGATGTGCACGCCCATCGCCTCCTGCCAGCCGTTGCGCGTGGCGCCCAGGTAGCCCTCGCCACGCGCCAGCGAAGCCGCCAGCTCGGTCTTCGTCACGCCCTCGGTCTGCGGCCCGACATGCGGGATCGAGGCGAAGGCATAGGGCGCCGGCGGCATCGGCATCGCCCATTCGAAGGTCTGGGCCCGCCAGGGGTCGCGACGCGCGCGGCGCCCATGGCGCAGCTGCACCACGAGGTCGATGATCAGCAGCCCGAAGCCGATCGTCATCACGAAGCTGCCGACCGAGGACAGCAGGTTGAGCCAGTTCCAGCCTTCGTCGCCGCGGTAGGTGTAGACGCGCCGCGGCATGCCCAGCAGGCCGGTCAGGTGCATCATGAAGAAGGTCATGTTGAAGCCGACGAAGATCAGCCAGAACGCCGGCACCGACAGGCGCTGCACCGCGGCGCGCCCGGTCAGGAGCGGCAGCCAGTAATAGAGCGCCGCCACCATCGGGAAGGCCAGCGCGCCGGCCACCACGTAGTGCATGTGGGCGACCACGAAGTAGGTGTCGTGCGCCTGCCAGTCGAAGGGCACCATCGCGAGCATGACGCCGGTGAGCCCGCCCATCGCGAAGACGAAGAAGAAGCCGAAGACGTAGAGCATCGGCACGTCCCAGCGCGGCCTGCCGTGCGACAGCGTCGCCAGCCAGGCGAAGACCTGCACCGCGGTCGGCACCGCGACGATCGCCGAGCCGGCCGAGAAGAAGGCCAGCGCAAGGTGCGGGATGCCCACCGTGAACATGTGGTGCACCCAGATGCCGAAGCTCAGGAAGGCCAGCGCGACGATCGCCACCACGATCGCGCGGTAGCCCACCAGCTGCCGGTTGGCGAAGACCGGGATCATGGTCGACAGCACGCCGGCCATCGGCAGGAAGATGATGTAGACGTCCGGATGGCCGAAGAGCCAGAACAGGTGCTGCCACAGCAGCGAGTCGCCGCCGCGCGTCGGATCGAAGAAGGGCAGGCCGAAGGCGCGCTCGAGCTCGAGCAGGATCGAGGCCAGGATCAGCGGCGGGAAGGCGACGATCATCATCATCGCGGTGACCAGGATGTACCAGCCGAAGATCGGCATGCGGTCGAGCGACATGCCGGGCGCGCGCATCTTGAGGATCGACACCACGATCTCCATCGCCAGCGACAGCGCCGAGATCTCGACGAAGGTGATGCCGAGCAGCCAGACATCCGCATTCACGCCCGGCGTGAAGGCGTTGGAGCTCAGCGGCGTGTACATGAACCAGCCGCCGTTGGGCGCGACGCCGAGGATCAGAGAGACAGTCACGATCGAGGCGCCGAACAGATAGCACCAGTAGCCGTAGGCCGTGAGCCGCGGGAAGGCGAAGTCGCGGGTCCCGAGGATCTTCGGCGTCAGGTAGACCGCGAAGCTCTCGACCATCGGGATCGCGAACAGAAACAGCATCATCGAGCCGTGCACCGAGAACACCTGGTTGTAGGTCTCCGGGTCGAGGAACAGCGAATGCGGCGTGGCCAGCTGCACGCGGGTCAGCATGCCCAGCAGCCCGGCGATCAGGAAGAAGGCGAAGGACGTGATGAACATCCGCATGCCGATGACCGAATGGTTGACCGCGGCCAGCCGCTGCCATCCTGGCCCGGTGGCCCAGATCTTGTTCAGCTCCCGGTGCAGCCGCAGTGCGCGGGCGCCTCCTGGCTGCGGGTCGACGGCGGGTCCACTCATTTCTTCGCCTCCGGTGCTGAGAGCGCCTGCGTCAACGCGGCTGAAAAATCCTCCGGCCGATGGACGATGACCGCGAAGCGCATGCCCGTGTGGCCGATGCCGCAGAACTCGTCGCAGGTGCCTTCGAAGCGGCCGGGCTGGTCGGCCTGGATGCGCAGCCGGTTGACCCGCCCGGGAACCGCGTCGACCTTGCCCGCGAGCCGCGGCACCCAGAAGGCATGGATCACGTCCTTGCTCGTCACCACCATGTCGACCGGCTGGCCGACCGGCAGCAGCAGCACGTTGCGGGTCTCGGCGCCGCCGTGGCCGGGATAGCGGAAGGTCCAGGTCCACTGCGAGGCGATCGCCTCGATGCGCTGCGGCGGCGCGCTGCCCGGCAGCGGCAGCAGGCGCTCGCCGGTGACCAGGCCGTAGGCCAGCAAGGGCAGCAGCACGAGGGCCGGCAGCACCAGGCCGCCGAGCACGATCCAGCGCGTCGGCGAGACGCTCGAGCCCCAGCCCGGCCGCCGGATCACCAGGATGAAGATGCCGACGACGAGCAGGAACAGCAAGGCCGAGCCGATCAGCATGACCCACCACATGATCGCGATCGAGGCCGCGGCCGGCCCGGAGGTATCGAGCGTCGAGAGCGGCCCGCTGCAGCCGCTCAGCAGCGCCAGCGATCCGGCTTGGAGCGCCGCGCGCAAGCCGCTACGATGGCCGCTCATCGGAAGCACCCGCTGCAAAGAAGGAGACGCACCATGGCGAACCAAGGCAACACCACCCCACCCCGCAGCGAGGTCCTGCTCGAGCTGCAGCGGCTCGAAGTCGGTTCGGCGGTCGCGCTGGTCGGCCATCCGCTGCACGTGATGCTGGTGCACTTCCCGGTCGCGTTCGTGGTCGCCACGCTCGGCGTCGATGTCTTCTACTGGTGGTCGGGCGATGTGTTCTGGCTGCGTGCGGGACTCTGGGCCGCCGGCATGGCCTTCTGGAGCGGCGTCGCGGCCAGCCTGGTCGGCACGGGAGAGCTGCTGCTGGTGCGCGGCATCCGGCTGCACGAGGCCAGCTGGTCGCATGCCATCGCGGCCATGACGCTGGTCGCCATCTCGGGCGCCAGCTGGGGCCTGCGCCTGACCGACCCGGCCTCGGTGCTGCCGCACGGCCTGATGCTGTCGGTGCTGGCGTCCGTCATGGTCGGCTTCGCCGGCTGGCATGGAGGCAAGCTGGTGTTCGATCATGGCATCGGCATCCTGGTGTCGCCGAAGGACTGATGCCACAGGCGTGACAGCCCGCCGGGCTCGAACAGGTGGGTGGCGAACTGGTTCGAATCGATCTGCGGCTTGGCCAGCACCACCCACAGGATGGCGAGGATCAGCACCGCGTAGGTGGCTGACAAGCTGATGAACGAGAAGCGCCCGAAACGACCCGTGGGCGAAAACAGCTGGTGGACCACCAGGCCCGCCACCACGTGCAGCATCGCCATGATGCCGACCAGCACCATCTTGATCGAGAACCACTCCTCGTAGGTGGCCTGCAGGAAGATCAGCGCGGTGCCGCTGCCGACCGCGACGAAGGCGGCCGGCGAGGTCAGCTCCACATACACCAGCCGGACGATACGGTGCAGCTGATCGAGCTCGGCGCCGGCCTCGAGCCCGCGCCGCTGCCAGAACAGGAAGGGCAAGACCAGCAGGCCGCCCGACCAGATCGCGATCGTCGCCAGATGGACGAACTTGAGGAAGGTCGTCACAGGGCCGCCTCCGCGGGCCGCAGGCTGGTCCAGGCGCGCCAGAGTCCGGCGCCCAGGTAGGGCAGCATCGCCGGCACCCACATCAGCAGGCCGGCGAGCTGCTGGTCGGCCAGCGGCGTGAAGCCCCAGGCCAGGGTGCTCGCGAAGTGCACCGGATAGAGCGGCTGCGCCGCGAAGACGATCAGGGCGCCCAGCAGACCCATCTGCCCGATCGTCACGGCAAGCGCCACCAGCGCCAGGCCCGAAGGCGTGGCCGGCGACAGGACGGCCCGCCACAGCAGCCAGGCGCTGCCGAGCAGCGTGAGCTGCATCAGCCAGTAGGCCGGGACGCTCGCGAGCCCCCAGGCATAGGCGCCGGGCGCGTGCCAGACCCACAGGACGACCGCATGGGCCGCGACCAGCATCGGGAGGGGGACCCGGCCGGCACGCCGCTGCGGGAAGGCCAGCGCCAGCAAGGGCGCCACCGCGCTCACCAGGATCACGTGATGCAGCACGCGGACCGAGAACAGCACCGACGACAGGGCGCAAAGCGGCGACACGAAGACCACGCCCATCAGCGCCAGCGCGCCCCAGCCGGCGCGGGCATCGGCGCAGCGGCCGCGGGCCACCACCAACGCCACGGCGGCGAGCGCGACCAGCAACGGCGGATCGAAGTTCCAGCGCGACCACGTATCGTCAGGCACCGCGGCGGCACCGCAGTAAGCGATCAGCGAATTCACCATGGCGGTTTCCTTCCCCCGTGCCGCGGCCGTGCACGCCCCGCGGACTGCTTGGTTTGGAAAATACTAGTCCAGCACGCCCGGCCTGTCGAAGGGTTCGACTCGAATGACAAACGCCCGTTTCTGTGCAAAGCAGGCGAAACCCGGTCGACGGCACACGCCAGGCCCGACAATGCGGGGTGGCTCCTTCCAACTCCCCTCCTTCGCCTGCGGCCTCGACCGCCCACCCTTACGAGAGTCTCACGCCCGACGTGGTGCTGGATGCGCTGGCCGCGCTCGACCTGCACGGCGACGGCCGTCTCACGGCCCTGAACTCCTACGAGAACCGGGTCTACCAGGTCCACCTCGAAGACCGCAGCGCCGTGGTGGTCAAGTTCTACCGGCCCGGCCGCTGGAGCGACGACCAGATCCTCGAGGAGCACGGCTTCGCGATCGAACTGGCGGCGGCCGAAGTGCCGGCCGTGGCGCCGATCGCGGTCGCCGGCCGCACGCTGCACCACCATGGCGGCTTCGCCTTCAGCGTCAGCCCCTACCGCGGCGGCCGCGGGCCCGAGCTCGACGACTTCGAGGTGCTCGAATGGGTGGGCCGGTTCCTGGCGCGCATCCACGCGGTCGGCGACCGCGCGCCCTTCGTCACCCGTCCGGCCCTCGATCTCCAGACCTTCGGACTCGCGTCCCGCGACTGGCTGCTCGGCCACCAGATGGTGCCGCTGGACGTCCAGCGCGAATGGGAAGCCGCCTGCAACACCGCCTTCGAGATGATCGCCGCCAGCGCGCTCGGCATCGGCCATGACGGCGACAACGACCCGCCGCTGAAGCGGCTGCGGCTGCATGGCGACGTGCACCCCGGCAACATCCTCTGGACGCCGACCGACCGCCCCGACGGCGGCCCGCACTTCGTCGACCTCGACGACGCCCGCACCGGCTTCGCGGTGCAGGACCTCTGGATGCTGCTGTCGGGCGACCGCGCCCAGCAGACCGGGCAACTGAGCGGCCTGCTCGACGGCTACGAGCAGTTCCGCGACTTCGACCGCCGCGAGCTGGCGCTGGTCGAGCCGCTGCGCACCCTGCGCCTGATCCACTACAGCGCCTGGCTGGCGCGGCGCTGGGAAGACCCGATCTTCCCGATCAACTTCCCGTGGTTCGGCTCCAGCGACTACTGGAAGGGGCAGATCCAGATGCTGCAGGACCAGTGCGAGGCGATAGCCGAAGAGCCCCTCTACGCCTGATCGGCGGCCGGCACGCCGGCCCGCACGGCACGAAGAAAGCCCTGCACCACCGCGTTCTCGGGCCCCTCGCGCCAGACGCAGTAGGCATCCGAGCCGGCCACGTCCTCGTCGAGCGGGCGGAACAGCGCGCCGCGCAGCGCGGCCCGGCGCAGCGCGCTCGGCACCAGCGCCACGCCCATCCCCTGCGAGACCAGCGAGACCACCGACAGCCAGTGCCGCACCTCGTGCCGCACCTCGGGCCGGAAGCCGGCGTCGGCGCAGATCGCGAGGATCCGCTCGTGGTAGTCGGGCGACGCGCTGCGCGAGAACAAGACGAAGGGTTCGTCGCGCAGGCTGGCGATGGCCACCGTGCGCCGGCGCGCGAGGCGATGCCCGACCGGCAGGCAGGCGACGAAAGGCTCCGACAGCAGCAGTTCGTGGCGCAGTTCGGCCGGCATGCGGCTGGTGTGGACGAAGCCGAAGTCCAGCCGGTCGTGCAGCAGCTCGGTGATCTGTTCGCCCGAGTTGAGCTCGGCCAGCGTGACGCGCACCGCCGGATGCCTGGCCTGGAACTTGGCCAGCGCCTGCGGCAGGCCGCGATAGAGCGTGGCGCCGACGAAGCCGATCCGCAAGCGCCCCGCCGAGCCCTGCGAGACATCGTGCGCCTCGAGGGCCGCCTCCTCGGCCTTCCGCAGCAGCCGCCGGGCCGAGGCCTGCAGCGCCTGGCCGGCCGGCGTCAGCCGCACCTCCTTGCTGTTGCGGTCGAACAGCCGCGCGCCAAAGCCACAAGCCGCCGTTCGAAGGGGTCTTCTTGCGAAGCAGATGTTGGAAAGCGCGGCGTGGTAGGAACCGCACCGTCGTTGTCATTCTTTCTCAGGAGCAGCTGTAACTCTCAGCCTGCCGCGGATTTCCGCTCTCATGGCGCGGCTTCTGCGGGTAGGGGCAAATGGGCAGGCTGATCGCCGTCGGGCTATTGGGCAACGAGCTCAAATCGATGCGTCCGGGCGCAACGCCGTTCTCAACCCAATCGGTCAGGAGCCTGTAGGCCTGGCCAGACGCGAACGCGGGCGGCGTCGCTGCTTCATTCGACGTGCCATTGACAGAGCCGTGGCCGATGCCTGGGAGTGGATAGAAGCGATAGAAGCTCTGGACCGCGCCGGCACCACCCATCTGATTCAACACCCTGTCGTAGTAGTTGTACGAACCAAGGGAAAAGACCAGCTCGTCGTTCACGCCAACCCAATGAACGATCTTGCCGCCGCGCTTCTTGAATTCCGTCAGATCCGGGTCGTCGCTGTTGATGTGTGCGAACTGTGACTGGAGCGCTACGCCTTGATCAAAGGCGTTGGAAAATTGAGCGTACGAAAGTGATTTCCACCCGTTGGCACCATTGCCGGTCGCGTTCCTGAGGTAGGGTCCCGCCAGTTTCGAGTTCCGTAGTTCCAGCGCGACTTGATCCGTTCCGATGCTGAAGGCGAGCGCTGGATTTGCCAACCCGAACGGCACTCCGATTGGCCTTGTGAGTGCTGCGTTCCAGAGAGACGTTCCCCGCGGTAGTCCGTACCACTTCTGGCCGCCAGCCAGAACGACATTCCAACCATTGTCCACAGCCGGGTCCGGAACGCTGCCGTCAGCGGTGACCCCGTACCAAATCTTGTTGATCGCCTGAGCCTGAGCCATGTTCACGCACGACGCAGATGTGCTCGCGCCAACGACCCCACTGCCAGCAACTCCATGGCAAAGCACAGTCGCATCTTTCGTCGGGTCATACCGGCATTGCGACTGATCCAGGATGAAGCCAAGATGCGCTCCGCCAACAACATCGCACGCGCTGATGGCGGCGTTCGAAACGAGGTCCTGTTGCTCGTAGGTCGGGATGGGGATGCCATTGTCCACCAATTCGCGCTGCCAAACGATTTGAGGGTAGAGCTCGGCTGTGGCGAACTTTGTCCAATTGAGGGCGGGCACTCCCGCGACGACACCATCGAAATCGGCGGGGTTGACCTGAGCCGATTTCAAGGCCTGCCGGCCGCCTGTCGATGCCCCATCGAAATAGGAATACTTCGGCGCGGATCCATAGTAGGCGACGGCGAGGGCCTTTGCTTTGACCGCCATTTCGTGGACGCTGCGTTGCGAGAAGTCGTTCCACAGCGGACTGTTGATCGTTCCGTTCGGATTCATGGCCCAAGAACCGCTGCCTGTTGGATCCGTGTGGCCCATGTTTTCCGAAGCGGCCATAGCACCTTCTGTACCGGCAATCTCAGATGCTCGGCGTCCGTCGTTTGCGACACCATTCCTGCCCAGTGTGGTGGTGATGCCTTCCGCAGTCCCACCGAAGCCACCATTGCCTGTGGCATGAATGCGACCATTCCAGTTGGACTTTTCGGGCAACCAGATTTCGATACCGATGCCCGGAGACGTCGAGGGCGCGTCAGCAGGTCCGGCGCTGCCAGGGCCAACGTTGAGCTTGACCAAGCACAGGTCGTTGGCTGCCGTCGGTGTGGTGACCGTGGGCCTCCCCGAGAGCGAAAGAGCGTCGCCCTTTTTGAACTGCTTGACCAGCAAGACTGTGGTATTGGTATCGGGCCTGAAGCCGTACTTTATTGAACTATCGCATTTCAAAAGTGCTGCAGGTTGCGTTGCAGCACCAGCGGCCGCTGCCGCCACGGCTGCAGCAACGCGTTGGTTATCGTTTCCACCTCTTCCACAGGCGGCAAGTGATCCAGCAGTCATCATGGCGAGCAACGCTCGTGAGTGGCTCGCGCGGTAGCCAAACACCTTCATCTTCATCGGCATCGTGGTCTCATTTACTGTGGTACCCGGTGTAGTCGAAAGGCAAGGCTGAGACGCCCGTGCCCGCGGCAGCGCAACGCTACATCGTGACGGATCGCCAATAGGCCTCTCTCTTCGTTGCACATTGTGGAAGCCGCATTGAGTGATCGCTTGAGAAAGCGGCGGCCTTCCGCGAAGGGCCCTTTCCGGCTGTACAAGTCCCGTCTAAAGGCGCCGAGGGGAGCTGGGGGCCGCGCAAGGCGTTCAGGGCGCCTATCCCCTGCAGCGCATCAGGAAAGCGCGCTGTAGGGCCTGAGGGAGGGCCCTCAGAAGCCTGCAACCATCAGGGCGGCCTGCACTGCATCGCCGCGCAGGTGCCCATAGTGTTTTTCGATGATCGCGCCGGACGTGCCGCCGATCGTCGCGATGTGCGACAGCGGCATGTTCAGTTCTACGAGGTCGGTGATGCGCGAATGGCGCAGCCAGTACATCGTGAGTTCCTTCGGCAGCTTCGCCTGTGCGGCGGCCGCCTTGATCGCGATGTTCCAGCGGCCGAAGTTCCAGGGCGGGCCCGCGTCGTTGCAGAACAGGGGCGCCAGCGGCAGCTTGTCCTTCGTGCAGGCCTGCATGAAATCGATCGTGGCCTTGTCCTTGGGTAGCGGCACCCAGCGCTTGGCGCCCGCCTTGTCCTTTTCGACCCACAGCGCATGCGCGCGCCTGTCGTAGTCCTTCACGGTCATCTGCGCGAACGCCCCAGGGCGGACCGGCACGATCAGGTGGGCGTGCAGAAAGGCCATCACGTCAGGCGCGACCTCCTGCGCACCGGCCATCAGCGCACGACGCTGATCGATCGACAGGTACACGACAGGCCCGCGCCCTTCGTCGGCTGCGAGGTCGCGCTTCAGCGCCGCCTTCCACACGTCTGCGATACCGTGCGTGCGATGCGCAAGGTTCAGCGCTGCGCGGAAGGTCGCGATGTCGCGATTCACGGTCGCGCCGCTGCGGGGCCTCGCTTCGGGCTCGGTCTTGTTCAGCTTCATCGGGTCCTTGGGCAGCGCTGACATCCAGGCGCGCCACGCCACGAATTCGGCCTTGGTGATCTTCGACAGGGGGCGGTAGAGCCACGAATCGGGGCCCTCCTTGGGGTAGGTCGCGATCAGCAGTTCGAAGCGGCTCTGGGCCGAGTGCGCTGCGTTGGCGCCCTTCGTCGCGCGCTGCGCTGCGACGTATTCCAGCAGCACGTGCTGCAGCGTCATGCGCGACGGGATCAGCGTCGCCCCGACGCCCTCGGCCTCGATGACATCGAACCATGCGTTAGGGCGCTTCAGGGCCGCCGCGAAGCGATCCTTTTCTGCGATGTCGTCCAGCTTGCCCAGGGGCTCGAAGCGTTCCTTGCGGCCCTCCTGGGCCTTGGCGACCCAGGTGCCGGTGCTGCCTTCGGTCATGTAGCGCCAGCCCATGAAGGGATTCGTACGCACTTGGTGCCAGTACGGGGCGCGGCGCGTCGGGAGCTTCGCGCGCGCTGCGGGGGTGTCGATCTTGTGTGCCATGTGCTTCGTCCGTTGAAGGGGGCACAGCGGCCAGGTACCTGAGCTAGTACCTGTAAAACGGGCGGGAATGCCTGATCCTTGCTGTACCTCGATGAGAGCACTTGGACCCTTTTCTCATAGGAGAAATCGCCTTCAGCCGCTATCACCGAGGTCTTATTTTATGGACTAAAGCTGCCCTACAAGGCACCGGGCCGGCGCTCAACGACCTGCTGGGCGGCCAGGTGTCGATGAGCTTCACCGACGTCCTGACCGCGCTGCCCTACATCAAGGCCGGCAAGCTGCGCCCGCTCGGCATCGCCACCGCGCAGCGCTCGCGAGCCCTGCCCGACCTGCCGACCTTGGCCGAGCAGGGCGTCAAGGGCTGCGACGTCAGCGTGTTCTTCGGCATCGTGGCGCCGGCCGGCACGCCGCCCGAGACCATCGCCAGGCTGAACAAGGCCTTCACCGAGGCGCTCGCGACGCCCAAGGTCAAGCAGCTGTTCGCATCGCAAGGGTTCGAGCCGGCGGCCGACGCCTCGCCACAGCAGCTTGGCCGCTTCATCGCGGCCGAGACCGCCAAGTGGAAAGACGTCGTGAAGAAGTCCGGCGCCCAGCTCGATTGACGCCATGACCACCACAGTCACCACCGGCGCGCTGGCGGGCATCCGCGTCCTCGACATCTCGCGCATCCTCGGCGGGCCGTACTGCGGCCAGATCCTCGGCGACCATGGCGCCGACGTGCTCAAGGTCGAACCGCCGCAGGGCGACGACACCCGGACCTGGGGGCCGCCCTTCAAGGACGGCGTGGCCTCGTACTACCACGGCCTCAACCGCAACAAGCGCACGATGGCGCTCGACCTCGGCAGCGCCGAGGGCCGCGAGGCCCTGCTGGCACTGGTGGCCGAGGCCGACGTGCTGATCGAGAACTTCAAGACCGGCACCATGGAACGCTGGGGCATCGGCTATGACGAACTGTCGAAGCGCTTCCCGCGACTGGTCTGGTGCCGCGTGTCGGGCTTCGGCGCCGACGGGCCGCTCGGCGCGCTGCCGGGCTACGACGCCGCGGTGCAGGCCATGACCGGCATCATGAGCATCAACGGCGAGTCCGAGGGGGGTCCATTGCGCGTCGGACTGCCGGTGGTCGACATGGTGACCGGGCTCAATGCGGTGATCGGCGCGCTGCTCGCGCTGCAGGAGCGCCAGCGCAGCGGACGCGGGCAGTTCGTCGAGGCGGCGCTCTACGACAGCGGCCTGTCGCTGCTGCACCCGCATGCCGCCAACTGGTTCCTCGACGGCCGCACGCCGCGCCGCACCGGCAACGCGCACCCCAACATCTATCCCTACGACGCCCTCCGGACCGGCACCGATCCGATCTTCCTGGCCGTCGGCAACGACCGCCAGTTCGCGAGCTTCTGCCGCACCATCGGCCTGCCGGAGCTGAGCGACGACCCGCTCTACCGCGACGCCGGATCGCGCTCGGTGAACCGCGACGGCCTGAAGCAGCGGCTCGAAGCGCAGCTGGCGACTTTCGACGGCCGCCAGCTGGTCGACCAGCTCATGGCCGCGGGCGTGCCGGCAGCGCCGGTGCTGTCGGTCGATGCGGCGCTCGAGCATCCGCACACCGCGCACCGCAAGATGGTGGTCGAGATGGAAGGCGGCTGGCGCGGCATCGGCTCGCCGGTGAAGCTGAGCCGCACGCCGGCCAGCTACCGGCATCCGCCGCTGACGCCGGGCACGGGATCGAGTAAGCGCTACTTCACTTCAGGTAGGAGCGCAGCGCCGCCACCACGGCCTCGGTGTCCTCGCCCCGCTGTGCCGGGTCGGCCTCCGGCCCCAGGTGCTCGCGGACGTGGCCTTCGAGGACTTCCAGCATCAGCCCGTTGACGGCTCCGCGGATCGCCGCGATCTGCTGCAGGATCTCCATGCACTCGGTGCCCGCGCCGAGCGCGCTCTCCAGCGCCGCGGCCTGGCCCTTGATGCGGCGCACCCGCGCCAGCAGCTTCGCGCTTCCCGTGATGGTGCGGCTCATGGGGCCATTCTAGGCGGCCGGCCATATACTGGGGTACAGTATCTGGCCATGCAGACTCTTCAAACCACCCGGGGCTGGCAGCACGCCCACGTCTTCGACGACGGCAATCCCCTGGCCCAGCGCGCCACGCTGTGGGCGGCGGTCCTGACCGCCGTGATGATGGTGATCGAGATCGCGGGCGGCTGGATCTTCAACTCGATGGCGCTGCTGGCCGACGGCTGGCACATGAGCTCGCACACCGTGGCCCTGGGTCTGTCGGTGGCCGCCTATGCCGCGGCGCGGCGCTTCGCCGACGACCGGCGCTTCTCCTTCGGCACCTGGAAGATCGAGGTCCTCGGCGGCTACACCAGCGCGATCGTGCTGGCGCTGGTGGCCGCGTCGATGCTCTGGCAATCGGTCGCGCGCCTGCTGGCCCCGAGCCCGATCCACTACGACCAGGCGATCGCGATCGCCGTGCTCGGACTGGGCGTGAACCTGGCCTGCGCCTGGCTGCTGCGCGGGGAAGACCACGGCCATGCCCATCACGGCCACCACGATCACCCCGGCCACGTGCACCACGACCTGAACCTGCGCTCGGCCTACCTGCACGTCGTGGCCGATGCCGCGACTTCGGTGCTCGCGATCGTCGCGCTGTTCGGCGGCAAGCTGCGGGGCGCCGACTGGCTCGACCCGCTGATGGGCATCGTCGGCGCCGGGCTGGTCGCGGTCTGGGCCGCCGGGCTGATGCGCGAGTCGGGTCGGGTGCTGCTCGACGCCGAGATGAATGCGCCGGTGGTGGCCGAGATCCGCGAGGTGATCGATGCCAGCCCGGTGCCGGCCACGCTGTGCGATCTCCATGTGTGGCGGGTCGGCAGGGGCAAGTACGCCTGCATCGTCTCGCTGGCCACCGACGGCGATGTCGGGCCGGACTACTTCAAGCAGCAGCTGCGCATCCACGAGGAGCTGGTCCACATCTCGGTCGAGGTGAACCGCGTAGCGGCGGCCCCCGGGCTCAGGCCAGCAGCTGCCCCGTGATGAACTGCCAGTGCTGCGGCTCGACCGGCGTGATCGACAGCCGGTTGCCCTTGCGCAGCACCAGCATGTCGGCCAGCGCCGGCGTGGCGCGCAGTTCGGGCAGCGACAGCAGGCGGGTCTTGCGCAGCGCCTGAACGTCCAGCAGCAGCCAGCGGGGCTGCTCGGCCTTCGACGCGGCATCGAAGTAGGGCGAGGCCGGATCGAACTGGGTCGGATCGGGCCGGGTGCCGGATGCCACGCGCGCGATGCCGACGATGCCGGGCTCCGGGCAGCTCGAGTGATAGAACAGCACCCCGTCGCCGACCTGCATCGCATCGCGCATGAAGTTGCGCGCCTGGTAGCTGCGCACGCCGGTCCAGGGCACGGTCGACTTCGGCGCCGCGAGGGCGTCGTCGATCGAGCACTCGTCGGGCTCGGACTTCATCAACCAGTAGCCGGACATGGCGGCGTCGCGCAGCGCGTGCCTCAGACCAGCAGGGCGTTGACCCGGCGCACGTAGGCCGCCGGATCGGCCGGCAGGCCGCCTTCGGCCAGCAGCGCCTGGTCGAACAGGATGTTGGCCAGGTCGTCGAAGTGCGCCGACCCCTCCAGCTTCTTCACCAGCGGATGCTCGGCATTGACCTCGAGCACCGGCTTGAGCTCGGGCGCGGGCTGGCCGGCCTGCTTGAGCATGCGCGCCAGCTGGGTGCTCATGCCGCCGTCCTGCACCACCAGGCAGGCCGGCGAATCGACCAGGCGAGTGGTGACGCGGACGTCCTCGGCCTTGTCCTTGAGTGTCTCCTTGAGGCGCTCCAGCAGCGGCTTGAAGGACTCGGCGGCTTCCTCGGCCGCCTTCTTCTCGGCCTCGTCCTGCAGCTTGCCCAAGTCGACCGCGCCCTTGGCCACGCTCTGCAGCGGCGTGCCGTCGAACTCGGTCAGGTAGTTGAGCGCCCACTCGTCGACCCGGTCGGTCATCAGCAGCACCTCGATGCCCTTCTTCTTGAAGATCTCGAGCTGCGGGCTGTTCTTGGCGGCGGCCAGCGTGTCGGCCGTGATGTAGTAGATCGCGTCCTGGCCGTCCTTCATGCGCGACTTGTAGTCGGCGAAGCTGACGCTGACCGTGTCGCTGGTGCTGGAGGCGAAGCGCAGCAGCTTGGCGATGCGCTCGCGGTTGCCGAAGTCCTCGCCCAGCCCTTCTTTCAGGACCGCGCCGAACTCGGCATAGAAGCGGGCGTACTTGCCCGATTCGTCGGCGTATTCCGCGGCGGCTTCGGCCGCGGGCGTGCTGTGGTCGGCCTTCTTGTCGACCACGTCGGTCACGCCTTCGGTCGGCTCGGGCGCCGGCACCGACTCGCCGGAGCCGACGTCGATCTTGCCCTCGCCGCTCTCGGCCGCCGTCTTCTGCTTCTTCGCCAGGTCCTCGAGCATGCCCAGCACGCGCTTGGTGCTGCCTTCGCGGATCGCCTTGACGTCGCGGCTCTCCTGGAGCAGCTCGCGGCTGACGTTGAGCGGCAGGTCGGCGGAGTCGATCACGCCCTTGACGAAGCGCAGGTAGCTGGGCAGCAGCGCCTCGGCGTCGTCCATGATGAAGACGCGCTTGACGTACAGCTTGACACCCGCGCCCTTGTCGCGGTTCCACAGGTCCATCGGCGCCTTGGCCGGGATGTAGAGCAGCTGGGTGTACTCGGTGTTGCCCTCGACCCGGTTGTGGCTCCAGGCCAGCGGCGCCTCGAAGTCGTGGCTGATGTTCTTGTAGAAGTCGACGTACTGCTCTTCGCTGATGTCCTTCTTGGCCCGGCTCCAGAGCGCGTTGGCCTTGTTGACCGGCTCCCATTCGCCGGTCTTGACCATCGCGCCGCCCTTGTTGTCCTCGCCCTCCTTCCACTCCTCCTTCTCCATCAGGATCGGCAGCGAGATGTGGTCGGAGTACTTGCCGATGATCGACTTGAGCTTCCAGGCGTTGAGGTATTCCTCGGCGTCGTCGCGCAGGTGCAGGGTGACGCTGGTGCCGCGTTCGGCGCGGCTGATGGTGTCGACCTCGAAGTCGCCGGCGCCGCTGCTGACCCAGCGCACGCCCTCTTCGGCCGGCAGTCCGGCGCGGCGCGATTCGACCGTGATCTTGTCGGCCACGATGAAGCCGGAGTAGAAGCCGACGCCGAACTGGCCGATCAGCTGCGCGTCGGCCTTCTGGTCGCCCGACAGCCGGCTCATGAACTCCTTGGTGCCGCTCTTGGCGATGGTGCCGAGGTTGTCGATGGCTTCCTGCTGGCTCAGGCCGATGCCGGTGTCGGTGATGGTCAGGGTCTTGGCTTCGGCGTCAAAGGCGACGCGCACGTCGAGCCGGGGCTGGTCTTCGAACAGCGCGGGCTGGTCGATGGCTTCGAAACGCAGCTTGTCGCAGGCGTCGGACGCATTCGAGATCAGTTCGCGCAGGAAGATTTCCTTGTTCGAGTAGAGCGAATGCGTGACCAGGTGCAGCAGCTGGGCGACTTCGGCCTGGAACGGGAGTTTGGTCTTGGAGATGGTCATGGCGCGAGAACAATCAAAGGGAAAAACGGTTCGCCGACGGCGAACTTTCAACTTTACAAGACCTGGGGCTGGCCGGCCCGATCGCAAGGGCCGGCGGTTTCAAAGCCTTACGAGCCTCAGCGCGGCTGCGACTCGACCTCGCGCGTCCAGCGGTCGATCAGCCGCTTGCGCTCGGCCGCCTGGCCGTACTTCTCAAAGTCGTACTTGATGAGCTTGACGCCGTCCATCGACGGGATGCGCGGATCGGGCTTGAAGGTCCGGTTGGCCGGCGACTGCAGGCTGCCGGCCTGGGCGCCGATGGCCTGGCCGGCCGGGCTCATGAGCCAGTCGTAGTAGCGCTGGGCGTTGGCCTTGTTGCGCGCGCCCTTGACCAGCGCGATGCCGCCGATCTCGTAGCCGGTGCCTTCGCAGGGCGCCGCGGTCTTGACCGGGTACTTGTCGTGGCGCCATTTGTCGAAGCCGAAGATGAAGCTGATGCCGACCGCCACCTCGCCCTTGGCCACGTTGGGCGCCTGGGCCTGGCCGCTGCGGGTGTAGGTGGTGGTGTTGCGGTGCAGCTTCTTCAGGTAGTCGAAGGCGGCGTCCTCGCCCATCAGCTGCACCAACCCGGCGACGATGGTGTAGCCGGTGCCGCTGGTGGCGGGGTGCGACATCTCGATCTCGCCCTTGTACTCTGGCTTGACCAGGTCGGCCCAGCAGCGCGGCTCCGGCAGGTGCTTCTTCTTGAGCACCTCGGTGTTGAAGCCGAAGCCCATGGCACTGGTGTAGAAGCCGCCGACCCGGTTGCCAGACATCGCGTACTGCCGCACCGACCAGTCGTACAGGTCGTTGATGTAGGCCGGGCGGTAGGGCTCGAGCAGGCCTTCCTCGGCCGCCTGCAGGAAGGGGTCGCCGGTGCCGCCCCACCAGATGTCGGTCTTCGGATTGGCGGCCTCGGCCCGCAGCTGGGCACCGATCTCGCCGGTGCCCTTGTGCGCCTGCAGCACGCGGATGCCGGTGGCCCGGCTGAACTCGGCCGCCGCCGCCTCGCACCAGCCGGCGTCGGTGCTGCACAGGGCATTGACTGTGCCCTGGGCCTGCGCCGCCAGGGCGGTGGCGGTCAGGGCGAAGGCGGCGAGGGCTGGGGCAACGAAACGGCGCATGAAGTCTCCCGGGTTCACGAACGAGACGCGCAGGATAGCGTCCCCGGGTGTGGCGGCTTCAGGCAGCGATCGGCGGCAGATGGACCCGGGCCACCAGGCCGCTGCGGTCGCTCCGGTTGGCCAGCACGATGCGCAGCCCGTTGCGCAGCGCCGCCGCCTGCGCGATCGCCAGCCCCAGCCCGCTGCCGCCGGCCGGGGCGCCGGCGACCCGGTAGAAGCGATCGAAGACGCGCTCGAGCTGCTCGCCAGGGATGCCGGGGCCGTCGTCCACCACGTCGACCACCGGCTGGCCGTCGACCGCGTGCAGCCGGACGTCGACCACGCCACCCTCGGCCGCATAGCGCACCGCGTTGTCGATCAGGTTGTCGAACACGCTGCGCAGATCGGCCGCCGGCGCACTAACCCACGGCGTGACGAGGCCTTCGAAGCCGACATCGACCCGGCGCTGGTCGGCCAGCACCATCAACTGGCCGACGCTGTCGCGCAACAGCATCGCGAGGTCCACCGGGCCGCGGGCACCGGGCGCCGGCGCGTCCTGGCGCGACAGGCGCAGCAGCTGCTCGATCAGGTGCTGGGCGCGCCGGACGCCGCCCTCGAGCTGGGCGAAGCGCTCGGCGGCGTCGCCGTGCGGCACATCGGCGCGCAGGTTCTCGATCTGCAGGCCGATCGCCGCCATCGGCGTGCGCAGCTCGTGCGCCGCGTCCTGCATGAAGTGGCGCTGGGCCGACAGCGCGCTGCGCAGCCGGCCCAGCAGGCTGTTGAAGGCCGCCACCAGCGGCGCGATCTCCTCCGGCACCCGGGCCACCGGCACGCCGTCGGGGCTGGCCTCGTCCTGCGCCGCCAGGTCGCGGGCGACGACGCGCAGCGATCGCGAGGCGGCCGAGACGATGGCCCACAGCAGGCCGAGCGTGATCGGCAGCAGCAGCAGGATCGGCAGGCTTTCGAGCAGTGCCCGGCGCACGATCCGCTGGCGCCGGAAGCCGTCGTTCTGCACCACTTGCACCCGCGGCGCGCCGTCGGGCGGCTCGGCGGCCAGCGTGTAGACGCGCCATTCGCCGGTGTCGCCGGGGCCGAGGCGGACGTTGCCGAAACCCGGCTCCGGCTGCAGCGGCAGCGCCAGGCCGCGCCACGAGGTGGCCTGCAAGGTGGCGCCGTCGGCGCTCCAGACCTGGACCACGAAGGCGCCGCGCTGGACGACGTCGTCGCGGCTCACCGGCTGCAGGGTGGGCAGCCGGCGGTGGGTCGCATGCGACTCGGCCACCAGCCGCATCTGGTCGTCCATGAAGTTGTTCACCAGCCGGCCGTAGGCCACGTAGGAGAGCCACACGGTGGCCGCGATCGCCAGCAGGTGCAGCGCCACCAGCCAGGCCAGCAGCCGGGCGCGCAGCGAGCGCGGGCGCCAGCCCCAGCCGGCGTTCACGCCGGTGCGACCCGCCAGCCGAGCCCGCGCACGTTGCGGATCGCCTCGGCGCCCAGCTTGCGCCGCATGCCGTGGATCAGCACGTCGATCGCGTTGCTCGTGACCTCGTCGCCCCAGCCATAGATGCGGTCCTCCAGCTGCTCGCGCGACAGGATGGCGCCGGGCCGCTCCAGCAGCGCATGCAGCAGCGCGAATTCGCGCGCGGTGAGCGCCTCCCGCACGCCGTTGGCGAGCACGTCGCGGGTCGTGAGGTCGAGTTGCAGTGTCGCGGTGCCGATGACCGAATGCGCGGCGCCGTCGCGGCGCCGCACCACGGCGCGCATTCGCGCCAGGAGTTCGCGCAGGGCGAAGGGCTTCAGCAGGTAGTCGTCGGCGCCCAGGTCGAGCGTCTGGATCCGGTCGTCGAGCCCGTCGCGGGCGGTCAGCACCAGCACCGGCGTGGCGTCGCCGCGGGAGCGGGCGCGCCGCAGCACCTCGGTGCCGTCCTGCTTCGGCAGCCCGAGATCGAGCAGCACGCAGGTGTAGCCGCCATCGGCGAGCGCGCTGTGCGCCAGCAGGCCGTCGCGGACCCAGTCGACCGACCAGCCGGCGCGGTCGAGCGCATGCATCAGGCTCGCGCCGATCATTTCGTCGTCTTCGACCAGCAATGCGCGCACGGAATCTCCTTGGAACGGGTTCGACGGCGAGGCTACGCCCGGATTATTAGCGCCGCATGAGCGGACGATGCGCCGATCGGTCAGCTGGCGTTCAGACCGCACGCGGAGGATGGTTGTTCCCCATTTCACCGCCCGAGGAGGCGTCCGGATGACTTTTTCCCCCAAGACCTTGCTGGCCGCGGCAGGCCTGCTGGCCGCCCTCGGCGTCCAGGCCCAGCAACTGCCGGCCGGCGCGCCCGCCGGCACCACCGTGCAATGCAAGGATGGCAGCTTTGCGTCGCCCGACACCAAGTCGGGCGCCTGCCGCGGCCACAAGGGCATCCAGACCTGGTACGGCAAGGCCGATGCGAAACCTGCAGCGGCACCTGCGGTGGCAGCCGCACCGGCGGCCGCTGCCCCGGCCGCGGCAGCGGCGGCCGCCAAGCCGGCGGCGCGGCCCGATCCGTCGACGATGGCCGCCGCACCCGGCGGCGGCGCCGGCAAGGTCTGGGCCAACGACGAGACCAAGGTCTACCACTGCATGGGCGACCGCTACTACGGCAAGACCAAGAAGGGCGAGTACCTGAGCGAAGCCGAGGCCAAGGCAAAGGGGATGCACGCCTCGCACAACAAGGCCTGCGCGGGCTGAGGCTGCTTGCTCAGCGCAGCGCGAGCAGCGGCGGCAGCCGTTCGGCCAGCGTGTCGATGACCACGCGGGTCTTCTGCGGCAGCGCGCGCGCCTGCGGCCACACGGCGTTCAGTTCGTAGCCGTAGGGCTGCGCTTCCTCGAAGACCCGCACCAGGGCGCCGCTGGCGAGAGCGTCGGCCGCCAGCCAGGTCGGCAGCCGCGCCAGCCCGGCGCCGTCGATGGCGGCCATGGCGCTGACCTCCAGGCTGTCGCAGCTGAAGCTGAAGCGCGCCGGCACCTCGAACTCGGCGACGCGACCCAGCCGGTCGTGGAAGCGCCAGGGATGCGGCCAGCCCTCGCGCGCGTAGCCGACGAAGCTGTGCGCCGCCGCGCTGGCCGCGAGCTCGTCGAAACCCGAGGGGCGGCCACGTTCGGCGAGATAGCCCGGCGCCGCATAAATCCCGATCCACTGCCGGCCCAGCGGCCGCGCCGAGAGCATCGCGCTGTCGCCCAGCGGACCGCTGCGGATCGCCAAGTCGATGCCTTCCTCGACCAGGTCGACGCGGCGGTCGCTGAACGACAGGTCGAAGGCCAGCGCCGGATGCTTGCGGCCGAGCGCCAGCAGCAGCGGCGCGACGCAGGCCCGGCCGATCAGCGCCGGCATGGTGATGCGCACCCGCCCGGTCGGCGTCCGCCGGCCGGCCTCCACCGCCGCGTCGGCCGCGTCCAGTTCGGCCAGTGCCCGATGGCAGCGCTCGTAGTAGGCCTGGCCGTCCTCGGTGAGGCTCTGGCTGCGCGTGGTGCGGTGGAACAGCCGCGTGCCAAGGCGCGCCTCGAGCCGTGCGACGCTCTTGCCCACCGCCGAGCGGCTCAGGTGCAGCCGCTCGGCAGCGAGCGCGAAATTGCCGGCCTCGACCGCCGCCACGAAAGCCTCGATGCCGTTCAGACGTTCGCTCATTGATTCCTTCACATCTTCATTCAATCGAAAATTCATCGCCACTGCGGAATTGTAAGAGCCAATAGCATCGACTTTCGACTGTCTTTCCACAACTCCATTGCAAGCACTCCATGACAGACACCACCCTGCGCCGCTGGCATATCACCGACTTCGGCCGGCAGCATCTGCGCTTCTCGGAAGGTGCCATTCCCGAGCCCGGACCCGGCCAGGTCCTGGTCCGCGTCGAAGCGGTCTCGCTCAACTATCGCGACCTGATGCTGCTCGACAACGACTACGGCTGGACGCCGCCGCTGCCTTTCACGCCGGCCTCGGACATGGCGGGCACGGTGCTCGCCGTCGGCGCCGGCGTCACGGCATGGCAAGGCGGCGAGCGGGTGATCAGCACCTTCGTCGGCGGCTGGCTGGACGGCGCCGCGCCGGAACACGCCATCGCGATGGGCGGCCCCGGCCCGGGCATGCTGGCCTCGCACGTGGTGCTGGACGCCCAGTGGGTCGTCGCCGCGCCGCGCACGCTCGATGCGGCCCAGGCCGCCGCCCTGCCCTGCGCCGCGCTCACCGCCTGGTTCTCGCTGGTCGAGACCGGCGCGCTGCAGGCCGGCCAGACCGTGCTGATCCATGGCACCGGAGGCGTGGCGCTGTTCGGGCTGCAGTTCGCACGCCTGCACGGCGCCCGGGCCATCGTGGTGTCGGGCAGCGCGGACAAACGCCAGCAGGCGCTCGCGCTGGGCGCCGCCCATGCCCTCGCGCGGGACGGCGACTGGCCCGCCGAAGTGCGCCGGCTGACCGACGGGCGCGGTGCCGATCACGTGCTGGAACTCGTGGGCGGCGCCAACCTCGGCCGCTCGCTGGAGGCGGTGGCGCAAGGCGGCCGCGTCAGCGTCATCGGCGTGCTGGAAGGCGGCGCGATGAGCGGCTCGGCCTTCGACGCGATCCGCCGCCGGGCCGTGATCCAGGGCATCAGCGTGGGCCATGCGCGCGCGCTCGAACGGATGGTGCGTGCGGTCGACCTGAACCGCCTCGAACCCGTGATTGCGGCCACCTACGGCATCGAGGATGTGCCGGCCGCCTTCGCGCACCTGGCACAGGGCGCCTTCGGGAAGGTCGTCGTGCGTTTCTGACCCGTGCGCCGGCCGCTCAGAACCGTTCGTCCGTCCCCAGGTAGCGCCACTGGCCGACCGGCAGGTTGCCCAGCACCACCCGGCCGATGCGAATGCGCTTGAGCCCCACGACCTTGAGCCCGACCAGCTCGCACATGCGGCGGATCTGGCGCTTCTTGCCCTCGGTCAGCACGAAGCGCAGCTGCTCGGGGTTCTGCCAGTCGACCTTGGCCGGCTTCAGCGGCTGGCCGTCGAGGCTCAGGCCGTGGCGCAGCTTCGCGAGCAGTTCGCGCGGAAAGGCGGCCTGCGAGTTTTGCGCCACCGGGCCGTAGGCCACCCGCACCAGGTATTCCTTTTCGATGCCGGAATCCTCGCCGATCAGCTGCCGTGCCACGCGGCCGTCCTGCGTCAGCACCAGCAGGCCGACCGAATCGATGTCGAGCCGGCCGGCCGGCGCCAGGCCGCGCAGCTGCGGCGGCGAAAAGCGGTTGCGGCTCGGATCCTCGCGCCAGTGGGTGCGCGGATTGATCAGCACCACCGCGGGCTCGTGGCCGTCCTCGGCCTGCCCGCTGACGTAGCCCATCGGCTTGTGCAGCAGGATCGTCACCTGCTGCTGCTGCTGGTTCTGCGCCTTGCGGTCGACCTCGATGCGGTCGGAG
Organism: Variovorax sp. J31P179; assembly: GCF_030316985.1. Classification (NCBI taxonomy): domain Bacteria; kingdom Pseudomonadati; phylum Pseudomonadota; class Betaproteobacteria; order Burkholderiales; family Comamonadaceae; genus Variovorax; species Variovorax sp. J31P179. The sequence continues at coordinate 432,762 of NZ_JASZYL010000005.1, forward strand.
GGCAGCACCTTGACACCCATCTCGGCCACCTGGCCGTTGACCTTGACCCAACCCTGCGCGATCCAGTCGTCGGCCTCGCGGCGCGAGCACAAGCCCAGCTCGGCCATGCGCTTGTTGAGGCGGGAGGGGGCGGGGATCTCGGACATCGCGCCCATTGTCCGCGATCCGCGGCGTGCGTTTTTCACGCAAGCGCCGACTGTTGCAACCGCGTGGGCCGCCGCGTGATTTCGTTGCTTTGCGGGCGTGCGGGGCATGCGTACAACCGGTCCATGGGCTGAACAAGGAACTGCACATGGACATCCATGCGATCTCGCTGATCGTCGACGAACCGATCGCCGGTCACTTCTACTGGGTGCTGCAGAAGCAGGAAGGCAGCGACTGCCGCCCGATCGACGCCGCTTCCGGGCCGATGCCGACCTACGGCGCGGCGATGATGGCCGGCATCGAGGCACTGCAGCGGCGCACCGAGGCGCACGGCGACGCCGGGCCGCCCACGATGCACTGACGCGGGCGACCGCAGTCGCGATCCGAGACCTCGGCCATCGCCAATCGCGAGCGCTGTGGCCGGCGGGTTGGGGCACACTCCCGGCGCATGGCGCCGCATCTTCGCGGCACCCCAACGACGAGACACCCCATGATCCGAAAGCTGCTCACCCTCGCCGCCCTGGCGCTGGCATTCACCGCCGCGCAGGCCCAGCCCTATCCTGCCAAGCCGATCCGCATGATCGTGCCGTTCCCGCCCGGCGGCGGCACCGACATCCTGTCGCGGCTGGTCGCCAACAAGCTGACCGAGGTCAGCAAGTGGACCGTGGTGCCCGACAACCGCGCCGGTGCCGGCGGCACCATCGGCATCGCCGAGGCGGTGCGGGCGGCGCCCTCGGGCTACGAGATGGTGATGGGCCAGAAGGACAACATGGTCGTCGCGCCCTGGCTCTACAAGAATCTGAGCTACGACCCGACCAAGGACCTGGTGGCGGTGGCGCATGTCGCCTACACGCCGGTGGTGATCGTCACCCGCAGCGATTCCAAGTTCAAGACGCTGGCCGATGTCGTCGCGGCGGCGCGTGCGGCGCCCGACTCGATCACCTACGGCTCGCCCGGCAACGGCACCACCATCCACCTGGCCGGCGAGATCTTCAAGAGCGCCGCCAACATCAAGATGCGCCACGTGCCCTACAAGGGCTCAAACGCCGCGATGATGGACGTGCTGGCCGGCAACGTCGACCTCATGGTGTCGTCGCTGCCCTCGGCCATGAGCCAGATCCAGGGCGGCAAGCTGCGCCCCCTGGCCGTGACCTCGGGGCGCCGCAGCAGCTCGCTGCCAGACGTCCCCACGGTGGCCGAGCTGGGCTACAAGGGCTTCGACGTCAGCACCTGGTATGGCCTCTTCATGCCGGCCGGCACGCCCAAGGACGTGGTCGTGACGGTCAACGCCGAAGTCAACAAGCTGCTGGCCACGCCCGAGATGAAGGCCGCGATCATCGCCCAGGGCGCCGAGCCGCAGGCCATGACGCCGCAGGAACTCCAGACCCTGCTAAAGACCGACTACCAGAAGTGGAAATCCATCGTCCACGACTCCGGCGCGACGATTGAGTAACCCCCGAGGTCGGGCTCCGCCGGCCGTGCCGATCCCGTCAGTCGCGGATATCGGCGACCGGGTTGTTGCCGAAGTCCGGACGCGCCAGGTACTTCAGGATCTTGGCGGCGGCCGACGCCGGGCTGTCGAGCAGGCCGTCGGCCTTGAACTTCTCGAAGCGCACGCGGTCCGGGAACATGTCGGCTTCGGCGCCCCGCAGCGCCACCTGCATGTCGGTGTCGATGATGCCGGGGGCCAGCGAGACGATCCGCGCGCCGTTGGCGGCCGCCTTTTCTTCCAGCGCCACGGCGCGCGAGAAATGGTCCATGCCGGCCTTGGCGGCGCAGTAAGGCGCCTGGCTGCCCATCGCATTGCGCCCCAGGCCGGAGGAGATGTTGAGCACCTTGCGCTCGGCGCGCCAGCCCTTGGTGGCGCCGAGAAAGGCCGAGGCCAGCAGCATCGGCGCCTCGAGCCCGACCCGCAGCGCCTGCGCCAGTTCGCTCGCCACCGCTTCGGACAAGGGGCGCGGACGGCCGACCGTGCCAGCGTTGTTGATCAAGGTCGCGCTGTCGAAGGCGTCGGGGTCGAGCCCCTGCAGCCAGGCCGCGAGCCGAGCCGCACCCGACACCGGATCGGACAGGTCCAGCTGCCACTGCTCAAGCTCGGCACCGGCCTCGCGGGCACGGGCGGCGAACTGCTCGTCGGCCTGGCGGGAGATGCACAGCAGGCGTTGGCCGGGTTGCAGCAACTGCTCGGCCATGGCGCGGCCCAGGCCGCGGGAAGCGCCGGTGATGATGGTGAGGCGGGAAGAGGTCATGGAGTTTTGGGGAGTTTTCGTGAGCTATGGCGCGCCGGCGCCGCTTGTGCGCAGGCCGAACCTTCCTATGGTATCGGCGGCTGACTAGAATCCGCCAGCTTTCACACCGTCCTGGCCATGCCCACCCATTACCAAGCAGCGAGCGAGCCCCTTCACTTCGCCCAGCGCTTCGGTCTGGCCTGCCGGCCGGAGGCATCGATCGTGCGGCCGGGCGAGCAAGGCCTGTTCGTGCGGCGACCCCGTGCCGACGACACGGCCCAGGATTCGCTGGCCCGCTTCCAGATCGCCCCCGGGCGCTGGGGCCTGATCCCGCTGTTCAGCAAGGACGGCCAGGACCTGCACACCCACGAGGCACGCGGCGAGACCGCCTTCGCCGAGCGCAACTTCTACCAGCCCTGGAAGCGCGGCCATCGCTGCGTGATCCTTGCCGATGCCGTGTTCCAGGACGCCGACATCGAGGGCCACACCGTGCGCGTCTCGCGCACCGACGGCCAGCCGCTCGCCCTGGCCGGCCTCTGGAACGGCTGGCGCTCGCCCGCCGGCGAGTGCGTCGAGAGCTTCGCGCTGCTGACTTTCGGCACCCCGGGCCGGCCGGAGCAGCGCCGCACCGCGATCCTGCGCGACGCCTGGATCGACGACTGGCTGCATTGCCCGGTGGAGGAAACCGCGGCCTACCTGCGGCCCTATGCCGACGACAAGCTGGCGCGGCAGACGCTGCCGGCGGCGTCGGTACGCGCAGCCTAGCGTGGACGCGCCCTAGTCCGCCAGCCGCAGCGCCTCGATCAACCCGGCGATGTTGCCGACCCCGAGCTTCTCGTAGATCACCTGGATCTGGTTGCGCACCGTGGCCGGCGAGCGGGTCAGCGTCTGCGCGATCTCCTTGTGGGTGTCGCCCTTGGCGATCAGCTTGGCGATCGTGAACTCGCGCGCCGTCAGGCCGTCGGCGCGGCAGCGCGGCCGGGCCTTGAGGAACAGCAGCTGCTGCTCGACGCGGGCGTCGACCACCACCGCGCGGCCGCGAAAGCGCTCGCCGTCGCCCTGGAAGTGGCTCGCGAGCGCAGCCGGCAGCCGGCGCTCCTGCCAGTCGTCCCACTCCTCGCCGGCCAGCGCGGCGAAGCGCGCATCCGCGTGGTAGACCACGCCGCGCATGTCGGCGATGGCACTGCCGCGGGGCACCGCGTCCTGCTCGGCCGGACCGAGCCGCTCCAGGTGCATCTTGCGATTGATCGCCAGCGCCTCCATCACGTGCGGCGCCAGCAACGCCAGCAGGCCGGTCTCCTCGGGCGTGTAGCCGGCATCGCGCTCGGCGCGGTAGAGCAGGATCCAGTGGGCGAAGCGGGTCGCGGGATCGATCACGGTGGTGGCCAGCATGTTCTCGATCTCGAAGCGCCGCATCATGTCGCGGATCTCCTGCTGGCGCGGGTCGGAGAACCAGGTCTCGAGGTGGAAGCCGCGGGTCGCCCGGGGCTCGGCGAACATGCCCGCCACCGCCGTGTCCAGGTGCTTGACCGACTCGTAGGCCGGCAGCATCTCGGGCGACTTGTTGTGCAGGTGGACAGTGTGGATGTCGGGCCCGCCGGCCGACGGCGCGGCCGTGCCCCACAGCGACGAGTCGAACGGCAGCACCCCCTTGACCAGCCCGAGCGCGGCGTCCTGGAATTCGGTGATCGGCAGATCCTGGGCCATGCGGTAGAGCCGCAGGAGCAGTTGGCTGTAGCGTTGCAGTTCGTCGAGTGGGTCCATCAGGGATATCGTTGTCGTGGCCGGGATGTCGCGCCAGCATTCTGCATGCCCGAGCGCGGCTTGCCCCCGACACCGCTACGCAGCGCCCTTGCCCGCCGTCACGCTGGCGCGCAGCGCGGCCAGGTCGATCACGCGCAGGCCGCCGTACTCGACCCGGATCGCGCCCTGCGCCTGCAGCGCGCGCAGGGCCTCGTTGACCCGCTGGCGCGACAGCCCGATCAGGTAGGCCAGCTCCTGCTGCGTGATGCGCAGCAACTCGCCGACTCCCGGGAACAGCACCGGGTTGAACAGCGCCGCCAGATTGCGCGCCACGCGCACGTCGGGATCGTTGAGCCGGTCGGTCTCGCGCGCCGCGATGAACTGCGCCAGGCGCTCGTTCAGCTGGTTCATCACGAAGCGGTTGAAGCCGATCGAGTGATCGAGCAGCCAATGGAAGTCGTCCGCCGGCAATCCCCCCACCACGCTGTGGCGCAAGGCCTGGACGTTGTAGCGGTAGGGCTCGCGCTTGAGCACCGTGCCTTCGCCGAACCAGCCACCCGGCGGCAGTCCGCTGTAGGTCATCGACGTGCCGTCGGCGTTGTCGTTGCTCATCTTGAGCAGGCCGGCGACGACGCCGAACCAGTAGGTCGGCGGGCGGCCGATGCGGCAGACCAGGTCGCCCGGCTCGGCCTCGCCGACCACCACCGCGGCCTCGGCGCGGCGCCGTTCGGCGGGGGTCAGCGCGTCCAGCCACGGGATGCTGGCGAGCTCTTCGGCGCTGGCCGGCCGCACGCGGTCGCGGATCGTGGAGGTGCCAGGGTCGGTGCCGCGCATCGGGAAACTCCGGGGAGTGTTGTCCCTAGGATTGTCGTTCAAACGACAAGTTGGCGTCAAAGTTGGTCCTACAGTCCGCCCATCGTGCAGACCATCCCTCCTACCTTTCCTCGCCTGTTGCTGGGCCATGCGCAGCATCAGCCCGATGCCCCCGCGGTGCGCGAGAAGGATCTCGGCATCTGGCAGAGCTGGTCCTGGGCGGACGTCGCGCGCGAAGTGCGCGAGTTCGCCTGCGGACTGGCGAGCCTGGGCTTCAAGGCCGGCGACAACCTGGCGATCGTCGGCGCCAACCGGCCGCACCTCTACATGGCGGTGATCGCGGCGCAGAGCCTGCGCGGCGTGCCGGTGCCGCTCTACCAGGACGCGGTGGCGGCCGAGATGGTCTTCATGCTCGAGGACGCCGCGGTCGAATTCGTGGTCGCCGAGGACCAGGAGCAGGTCGACAAGCTGCTCGAATGCCGCGAGACGCGGCCTGCGATCCGCCACATCGTCTACGACGACCCGCGCGGACTGCGCCACTACGACCAGCCCGGCCTGCTCGGCTACGAGAAGCTGTGCGAACTCGGCCGCGCCTGGGACGCCGCCCATCCCGGATTCTTCGACCAGAGCGTCGCCGCCGGCGAAGCCTCCGACGTGGCCGTGATCCTCTACACCTCGGGCACCACCGGGCGCCCCAAGGGCGTCTGCCAGACGCACGCGAGCTTCATCGCGGCCGGCCGCGGCGGCGTCGAGACCGACCGGCTCGGCCCCGGCGACAACATCATGAGCTACCTGCCGATGGCCTGGGTCGGCGACCATCTGTTCTCGGTCGCGCAGTGGCTGGTCGGCGGCTTCACGCTCAACTGTCCCGAGTCGGCCGAGACCGTGATGAACGACATGCGCGAGATCGGCCCGAGCTACTACTTCGGCCCGCCGCGCACCTTCGAGGCCCTGCTCACCGCGGTGTCGATCCGGATGGAGGACGCGGCCGCGCCCAAGCGCTGGCTGTACGCGAAATTCATGGCGCTGGCGCGGCGCGTGGGCGCCGACATCCTCAATGGCGCACCGGTCGGTGCGATGGATCGCGCGCTCTATGCGCTCGGCGACCTGCTCATCTACGGCCCGCTGCGCAACGTGCTCGGCATGAGCCGCATCCGCGTGGCCTACACGGCGGGCGCGGCGATCGGGCCCGACCTGTTCCGCTTCTACCGCTCGATCGGCGTCAACCTCAAGCAGTTCTACGGCCAGACCGAGACCTGCGCCTATGTCTGCCTGCAGCAGGACGGCAAGGTCAAGCTGCAGACCGTGGGCAGCGCGGCGCCCGGCATCGAGCTCAAGATCGCCGACGACGGCGAGGTGCTGGTGCGCGGCGTATCGGTGCTGCAGGGCTACTACAAGCGGCCCGACGCCACCGCCGAGGTGCTCGACGCCGACGGCTACTTCCACACCGGCGATGCCGGCGTGCTCGATGCCGAAGGCCACCTGCGCATCATCGACCGGGCCAAGGACGTCGGCCGCATGCAGGGCGGCGCGATGTTCGCGCCCAACTACATCGAGAACAAGCTCAAGTTCTTTCCCCAGATCAAAGAAGCCGTGTGCTTCGGCGACGGCCGCGACGAGGTCTGCGCCTTCGTCAACATCGATTTCGAGGCCGTCGGCAACTGGGCCGAACGGCGCGGCCTGGCCTATGGCGGCTATGTCGACCTGGCGGCCAAGCCCGAGGTGCTGGGGCTGGTGGCCGATTGCATCGCCCAGGTCAACGCCGACCTGGCAACCGAGGAAGGCATGGGCGACACCCAGATCGCGCGCTTCCTGGTGCTGCACAAGGAGCTCGACCCCGACGACGACGAACTCACGCGCACGCGCAAGGTGCGGCGCGGCTTCATCGCCGGCAAGTACGCGGTGCTGATCGAGGCGCTGTACGGCGGCAAGACGGAGCAGTTCATCGAGACCCAGGTCAAGTTCGAGGACGGCCGTACGGGTGTGGTCAGCGCGACGCTGAAGATCGTCGATGCCAAGCGGTTTCCACCGCTGAAAGCAGCCGCATGAGCGCCGCGCCGGGCCGCCCCAAGCAAGCTCGCGCCCCCTCGGGGGGCAGCGAGGACACGAAGTGCCGAGAGTGGAGGCTCCAATGAGCAGCAGGAAGACCGGCGACGTCATCCTGGACGTGCAGAACATTTCGCTCAGCTTCGGCGGCGTCAAGGCGCTGACCGACATCAGCTTCGATGTCCGCGAGCACGAGGTGCGCGCGATCATCGGCCCCAACGGTGCCGGCAAGAGCTCGATGCTCAACTGCATCAACGGCGTCTACCAGCCGCAGCAGGGCCAGATCACTTTCCGCGGCCAGCACTTCAGGCACATGAACTCGCGCCAGGTGGCCGAGATGGGCGTGGCGCGCACCTTCCAGAACCTGGCGCTGTTCAAGGGCATGAGCGTGCTCGACAACATCATGACCGGGCGCAACCTCAAGATGAAGAGCGGAATCCTGGCGCAGGCGCTGCGCTGGGGGCCGGCCGCGCGCGAGGAGATCGCGCAGCGCGAATTCGTCGAGCGCATCATCGACTTCCTCGAGATCCAGCTGCACCGCAAGACGCCCGTGGGCCGCCTGCCCTACGGCCTGCAGAAGCGGGTCGACCTCGGCCGGGCGCTGGCGATGGAGCCGCAGGTGCTCCTGCTCGACGAGCCGATGGCCGGCATGAACGTGGAAGAGAAGCAGGACATGAGCCGCTTCATCCTCGACGTCAACGAAGAGTTCGGCACCACGATCGTGCTGATCGAGCATGACATGGGCGTGGTGATGGACATCTCGGACCGCGTGGTCGTGCTCGACTACGGCAAGAAGATCGGCGACGGCACGCCCGACGAGGTGCGCAACAACGAGGACGTGATCCGGGCTTACCTGGGGACTGAACACTGATGGGCTTTTTCCTCGAAACCCTGTTCGGCGGCCTGATGGCCGGCATGCTCTACGCGCTGGTCGCGATCGGCTTCGTGCTGATCTTCAAGGCCTCGGGCGTCTTCAACTTCGCGCAGGGCGCGATGGTGCTGTTCGCGGCGCTGACGATGGCGCGCTTCGCCGAATGGATCCCGCGCTGGACCGGCCTCGACAGCATGCTGCTGGTCAACCTGCTGGCGGCTTGCGTGGCGGCCGCGGCGATGGTGGTCGTGGCCTGGCTGGTCGAGCGGCTGGTGCTGCGCCACCTGGTCAACCAGGAAGGCATCACGCTCCTGATGGCGACCTTGGGCATCAGCTACTTCCTCGACGGCGCCGGCCAGCTGCTGTTCGGCAGCAGCACCTACAAGATCGACGTCGGCATGCCGAAGGATCCGATGATCGTGCTCGAGAACGTGTTCCAGGGCGGCCTGCTGCTGAGCAAGGAAGACCTCTACGCCGCGGCGATGGCGGCCCTGCTGGTGGTCGCGCTGTCGCTGTTCTTCCAGAAGACCAAGACCGGCCGGGCGCTGCGCGCGGTGGCCGACGACCACCAGGCGGCGCAATCGATCGGCATTCCGCTGGCCCGCATCTGGGTCATCGTCTGGTCGGTCGGCGGCCTGGTCGCGCTGGTGGCCGGCGTCATCTGGGGCTCCAAGCTGGGCGTGCAGTACTCGATCTCGCTGGTGGCGCTCAAGGCCTTCCCGGTGGTGATCCTCGGCGGCCTGACCTCGGTGCCCGGTGCGATCCTCGGCGGCCTGATCATCGGCGTCGGCGAGAAGCTGTCGGAGATCTACCTCGGGCCGATGGTCGGCGGCGGCATCGAGAACTGGTTCGCCTACGTGCTGGCGCTCGCCTTCCTGCTGGTCCGCCCGCAGGGCTTGTTCGGCGACAAGATCATCGACCGCGTCTAGGGCCTCGACACACCATGTTCTACCGCGAAAACGGCCAGTTCAAGACCAGCTACCAGAGCGACCTGCAGATCTTCCCGATCGCGCAGGACCGCATCGCGCTCGCGCTGTTCGCGCTGGTGGCCTTCGTCGCCGTGCCGATGCTGGCCAGCGACTACCTCTTCCGCGCCGTGCTGGTGCCCTTCCTGATCCTCTCGCTGGCGGCCATCGGGCTCAATGTGCTGGTCGGCTACTGCGGCCAGATCTCGCTCGGCACCGGCGCCTTCATGGCGGTCGGCGCCTATGCGGCCTACAACCTGAACGCGCGCATCGAGGGCATGCCGCTGCTGCTGTCGCTGATCGGCGGCGGATTCTGTGCGATGGTCTTCGGCATCCTGTTCGGCATTCCGAGCCTGCGCATCCGCGGCCTCTACCTGGCGGTGGCGACGCTGGCGGCGCAGTTCTTCACCGACTGGTTCACCAACCGGGTGGCCTGGGTCACGAACGGCTCCTCGTCGGGCTCGGTCAGCGTCTCGGCGCTGCAGTTCTTCGGCCTTGCGCTCGACACCCCGGCGCGCAAGTACCTGCTGTGCCTGTCGCTGCTGGTGCTGCTGGGGCTGGCGGCCAAGAACCTGGTGCGCGGCGCGATCGGCCGCGAATGGATGGCGATGCGCGACATGGACGTGGCGGCCGCGGTGATCGGCATCCGGCCGGTCTACGCCAAGCTCAGCGCCTTCGCCGTCAGCTCCTTCATCGTCGGCGTCGCCGGCGCGCTGTGGGGCTTCGTGCACCTGGGGGCCTGGGAGCCGGCCGCCTTCGGCATCGACAAGTCCTTCCAGCTGCTGTTCATGGTGATCATCGGCGGCCTCGGCTCGATCGTCGGCGCGGTGTTCGGCGCCGCCTTCATCGTGCTGCTGCCGCTGTTCCTGAACCTCGTGCCGCACTGGCTCGGGCTGGCGATCTCGACCGGCACCGCGAGCTTCCTCGAACACATGATCTTCGGCGCGCTGATCGTGTTCTTCCTGATCGTCGAGCCGCACGGCCTCGCCGCCCTGTGGGCCACGGCCCGGCAGAAGCTGCGGCTGTGGCCCTTCCCTCACTGACCCGTCCATTCAACAACAGGAGACACAGCATGAAGTTCCAGTCCATCGCTCTCGCGGCGGCCATCGCAGCGGCCGGGCTTTCGTCCGCGATGCTGCCGGTGCCGGCCCGGGCGCAGGCCGCCGGCGAGCAGTTCATCCCGCTCTTGGTCTACCGCACCGGACAGTTCGCGCCGCTCGGCATCCCATGGGCCGACGGCAAGCAGGACTACCTCAAGCTGGTGAACGCGCGCGACGGCGGCGTCAACGGCGTCAAGCTCGCGTACGAGGAATGCGAGACCGCCTACGACGCCGCCAAGGGCGTCGAATGCTACGACCGCCTGAAGGCCAAGGGCACGGGCGCCTCGGGCTTCGACCCGCAGTCGACCGGCATCACCTTCGCGGTGACCGACAAGGCCTTCAACGACAAGGTCTCGATCGAGACCATGGGCTACGGCCTGTCGCAGTCGGTCGACGGCACGGTGTTCGAATGGAACTTCCCGCTGCTGGGCACCTACTGGACCGCCACCGACGTGATCCTGCAGGACATCGCCAATAAGGAGAAGGGCAGCCTCAAGGGCAAGAAGATCGCGCTGGTCTACCACGACTCGCCCTATGGCAAGGAGCCGATCCTGCTGCTGCAGAAACTGGCGGCGCAGGACGGCTTCGAGCTGGCGCTGTTCCCGGTCACGCCGCCCGGCGTCGAGCAGAAGTCGACGTGGCTGCAGATCCGCCAGCAGAAGCCCGACTACGTGCTGTTCTGGAGCGCCGGCGTGATGACGCCGGCCGGCATCCGCGAGGCCCAGGCCAGCGGCTTCCCGCGCGAGAAGATGTACTCGGTCTGGTGGGCCGGCTCGGACCACGACGTGAAGGACATCGGCGCCGGCGCCAAGGGCTACAACACGGTCACGATCCACAACAGCGCCTCGCGCGACAAGGTGCACGACGACCTGAAGAAGTTCGTCTACGACAAGGGCCAGGGCACGGCCGCCAACGCCGACGAGATCGGCGTCATGGCGCACACCCGCGGCATGATGATCGCGATGCTGCAGGTCGAAGCCATCCGCGCCGCGCAGGAAAAGTACGGCAAGGGCAAGACGCTGACGCCCGAGCAGGTTCGCTGGGGCTACGAGAACCTCGACCTCTCGGCCGACAAGCTCAAGGCGCTGGGCTTCGGCGAGATCATGCGGCCGATCAAGACCTCGTGCAGCAACCACATGGGCACCGACTGGGCGCGCATCGCGCAGTGGGACGGAGCCAAGTGGCAGGTACAGCCCGACTGGTACCAGGCGCGCAAGGCCAACCTCGACCCGCTGGTCGCGGAGTACTCGGCCAAGTACGCGAAAGACAAGAACATCAAGCCGCGCACTTGCAGCTGAGCGGCCCGACGCAGCACGCCATGGTCAACGTATCCGCGCCCGCGCCGGCAGCCCCGCTGCTGGAGGTCAACGGCATCGAGGTCATCTACAACCACGTGATCCTGGTGCTGAAGGGCGTCTCGCTCACGGTGCCGGAGGGCGGCATCGTGGCGCTGCTGGGCGGCAACGGCGCCGGCAAGACGACCACGCTGCGCGCCGTGTCGAACCTGCTGGCGGGCGAGCGCGGCGCGGTGACCAAGGGCACGATCGAGCTGCGCGGCGAGCGCATCGAGGCACTGTCGCCCGCGGCCCTGGTGAAGCGCGGCCTGATCCAGGTGATGGAGGGCCGCCACTGCTTCGCCCACCTGTCGATCGAGGACAACCTGATGACCGGCGCCTACACCCGCACCGACGGCAAGGCCGCGATCGCGCAGACGCTCGAGAAGGTCTACGCCTACTTCCCGCGCCTGAAGACCCGGCGCGGCTCGCAGGCCGCCTACACCTCGGGCGGCGAGCAGCAGATGTGCGCCATCGGCCGGGCGCTGATGGCCAACCCCAACATGGTGCTGCTCGACGAGCCCTCGATGGGGCTGGCGCCGCAGATCGTCGACGAGGTGTTCGGCATCGTGCGCGACCTGAACGCGAAGGAAGGCGTGACCTTCCTGCTGGCGGAACAGAACACCAACATGGCGCTGCGCTATGCCGACTACGGCTACATCCTGGAAAACGGCCGCATCGTGATGGACGGCGAGGCGAAGAGCCTGCGCGAGAACGAGGACGTCAAGGAGTTCTACCTCGGCGTCGGCGGCGCCGACCGCAAGAGCTTCCGCGACGTGAAGAGCTACAAGCGCAGAAAGCGGTGGTTGGCATGACGGATTTCTACGATGCGCTCGAGGTCCGCGACCCGGCCGAGCGCGAGCGCGACCTGCTGGCGGCGCTGCCCAGGCAGGTCCTGCAGGCCCAGTCCGCGACCGCGGCCTTCGGCCACATCCTCGACGGCGTGAGGCCGGCCGAGATCACGAGCCGCGCGGCGCTGGCGAAGCTGCCCGTGACGCGCAAGTCCGAGCTGCTGGCGCTGCAGAAGGCGCGCCGCGCCAGCGACCCCTTCGGCGGCTTCTCGGCGCTGCGCTTCGGGTCCCGCATGCCGCGCGTGTTCGCCAGCCCCGGCACCATCTACGAGCCCGAGGGCGAGGCGAGCGACTACTGGCGCACGGCGCGGGCGCTGTTCGCGGCCGGCTTTCGCGGCGGCGAACTGGTGCACAACTGCTTCAGCTACCACATGACGCCAGCCGGATCGATCATGGACAGCGGCGCCCGCGCGCTCGGCTGCACCGTGTTCGCCGGCGGCACCGGCCAGACCGAGCAGCAAGTCGAGGCCATCGCCGAATTGCGGCCGACGGGCTACATCGGCACGCCGAGCTTCCTCCGGATCCTGATCGAGAAGGCGGCCGAGAAGAACATCGCGCTCGCCTCGCTGACCAAGGCGCTGGTGTCGGGCGAAGCCTTTCCGCCCAGCCTGCGCGACTGGATGGCCGAGCGCGGCGTGGCCGGCATGCAGTGCTACGCCACCGCCGACCTCGGGCTGATCGCCTACGAGACCCCGGCCCGCGAAGGCCTGGTGCTCGACGAGGGCGTGATCGTCGAGATCGTGCGCCCGGGCACCGGCGATCCGGTGCCCGAAGGCGAGGTCGGCGAGGTCGTCGTCACCACCTTCAATCCCGACTATCCGCTGGTCCGCTTCGGCACCGGCGACCTGTCGGCCGTGCTGCCCGGGCACTGTCCCACGGGCCGCACCAACACGCGCATCAGGGGCTGGCTCGGCCGCGCCGACCAGACCACCAAGGTGCGCGGCATGTTCGTGCATCCGAGCCAGGTGGCGGAGATCGCGCGGCGCTTTCCCGAGGTGCAGCGGGCGCGGCTGGTGGTCGAGGGCGAGATGGCCGACGACCGCATGACGCTCCGGCTCGAATGCCCGGAGGCGCCCGCGGGCCTGGCCGAGCGCATCGCCGAGGCGATCCGCGATGTCACCAAGCTGCGCGGCGCGGTGGAGCTGGTGGCGCCAGGCAGTCTGCCCAACGACGGCAAGGTCATCGAGGATGCACGCAGCTATAAATAAGATGGAAGATGGCGGCCGCGAACAGGAGCTTTAGAGATGACCATCCAAGACCTCTACCAACAGAAGCTGCAGCCGGCCGCCGAGGCCGTGCGCCAGGTGCGCGACGGCGACCTGATCATCGTGCCGACCGGGGTCGGCGAGCCGCCCGCGCTGCTCACCGCGCTGTCGGTGCAGCGGCGCGATTTCAGGGACGTGAAGGTGTCGCAGATCCTGGCGATGCGCAAGTACGCCTACATCGACCCCGAGACCACGCAGCACGTGCGCCACGTCGCCCTGTTCTTCGGCGGCGCGACCCGCGCCGGCGGACAAGAGGGCTGGATCGACTTCATCCCCAACTACTTCTCCGAGATCCCGGCACAGATCGAGCGCGGCCAGATCCCGGCCGACGTGGTGTTCAGCATGGCCTCGCCGATGGACGCCCACGGCTACTTCGCGCTCAGCCTGGGGGCCGACTACACGATGGCGGCGGTGGCCCGGGCCCGCGCGGTGGTGCTCGAGGTGAACCCCAACGTGCCCTTCGCCAACGGCAACTGCCACGTGCATGTCTCGCAGGTCGCGGCCCTGGTCGAAAGCAGCGACCCGGTGCTCGAAGTCGGACTGCCGAAGATCGGCCCGGTGCAGCAGGCCATCGGCAAGCATGTCGCCGAGCTGATCGAGGACGGCTCGACCTTGCAGATCGGCTACGGCGGCATTCCCGACGCGGTCGTGATGCAGCTCACGGACAAGCGCGACCTGGGCATCCACACCGAGATGCTCGGCGACGGCATCCTGACCTTGATCGAGGCCGGCGTGGTCACCAACCGGCGCAAGAACTACCTGCCCGGCAAGACGATCGCGACCTTCGCGCTCGGCTCGAACAAGCTGTACCGCTTCATGGACCGCAATCCGGCGGTCGAGATCCACCCCGTCAACTTCACCAACGACCCGGCGCTGGCGGGCCTGAACGACAACCTGGTCGCCATCAACGCCACCCTGCAGATCGACCTGCTGGGCCAGTGCGGCTCGGAGAGCCTGGGCCATGCGCCGTTCTCGGGCACCGGCGGCCAGTCCGACTTCGTGCGCGCCGCCAACCGCTCGCGCGGCGGCAAGGCCTTCATCGTGCTGCCCTCCACCGCCAAGGGCGACACGATCTCGCGCATCGTGCCCTCGCTGTCGCCGGGCACGCATGTCAGCACCAGCAAGAACGACATCAACTACGTGGTCACCGAACACGGCGTGGCCCAGCTGCGCGGCAAGTCGGCCAAGCAACGGGCACAGGAACTGATCGCGATCGCGCACCCGGATTTCCGCGCCGATCTGACCGAGCAGGCGAAGCGCGCGAAGCTGCTCTGAAAAAAGCAGCGCGCCGGATTCCGATCAGCCCTGGGCGGTCCGCCGGTCGCGCGCATCGAGCCCGCGCTCCCAGGCGCGCAGGCCCCGGTTCCAGGCCCGCAGGCGCTCGTCCGGCGCCGTGGCGCCGTGGCCTGACGACGATGCGATGAGCTGGTCGAGCAGGATCTCCTGGTCGGCGCTGAGCTGCTCCGGAAACACCGGCTGCACCGTGACCACCTGGTCGCCGCGCGCACCGCCGCGCCCCGTCGGATAGCCCTCGCCCTGCAGGCGATAGCTCAGCCGGTCGCGGCGCAAGGCCAGGGACCGCAGGCCCGCGAGGGTGGGCAGCTGGACCGTCCGGTTGGCGATCCAGGCGAAGCCGTCGACCGGCATCTCGCAGCGCAGCGTGCCGTCCTCGTCGAGTTCGAAGAAGGGGTGGGCCAGCAGCTCGACGCGAAGCTCCAGGTCGGCCGGCGGCGGATTGGCACGCGCGCGCCGGCCGTCGACGTGCAGCAGGTCGCCGTGACGCACCCCGGGCGGGATGCGGACCTTGACCTGGTAGGCGCGTGACTGGGTCCCGGCGCCCTCGCAGTCCGGACAGCTTCGCTGGGCGATGCCGCCGCCGTGGCAGGCGACGCACTCGCTCATGCCGCCGGGCCAGCCGAAGAAGGAGCGCTTCGCCACCGCGCCCGAGCCGCCGCACTGGGCGCAGTTGCCACCGAGCACCTGGTGGCCAGCCCCGTCGCAGGTGGCGCAGGCGTGCGTCATCTTGCCGCGCAGCGACTTGATGCTGCCGGCCGCCGCCTCCTCGAGCGTGAGCTTGACCTTGCGATGGATCGGCCGGCGCCGGGGTTCGGCGGCGTCTTCAGCAGCGGCAGCGGCCGGAGCGGGCTCGGTTTCGTCGGACGGCGCAGGCGCCGGGCTTGCGGGGAATCCGGCATTGCGGATTTGCTCGAAGGCCTGGTTGATCCGCTGCATCCTGGCGACCGCATCGGCGCTGGTGTTGCGGTCGGGGTGCCACTGCGAGGCCAGGCGGCGCCAGGCCGCCTTGACCTCGCGCTCGGTGGCGTCGGAGCCCAGTCCCAGTTCGGCGAAAGCGTTGTCGGTGCCCATCGGCGCGAATTATCCACGAGCATGCGCGTGGACGGGCATGCTCCTTGCGGCAGCCAGAGCGAAAGAACCAATCCCATTCCAGCCGATGCCCCATTCCTTCTTCCAGCCGCCCCGGGCTTCGCGCCATGCCCTGCGCAATGTGCGCGCCCCCCGCTGCCTGGTGCAGCCCGCTCTGGCGGGCGACACCGACGACGACCTGGTCGCCATCGACCTGCTCATCGACGACGGCCGCATCGCCGCCATCGACCTGGCCGGCCGCATGCCCGCCGAGTGGGGCCCCGACCTCGACGCCTCGATGGTGCTGCCGGGCCTGGTCGACTGCCACACGCACCTCGACAAGGGCCATATCTGGCCGCGCCAGGCCAACCCGACCGGCGACGGCGCGGGTGCCTCGGCGGCCACGATGCGCGACCGGCAGGCGAACTGGAACGCCGAGGACGTGCGGCGGCGGATGGAGTTCGGCCTCGCCACGGCCTATGCCAAGGGCGTGGTGGCGATCAGCACGCACCTCGACTCGCTCGCGCCGCAGGCGTCGATCTCGTTTCCGGTGCTGCGCGAGGTGCGCGAGCGCTGGGCCGGGCGCATCGACCTCCAGGTGTCGTCGATCGCGCCGCTCGACATCTTCCTCACCGACGAGGGCCGCCGGCTGGCCGACATCGTGGCCGAGAGCGGCGGCAAGCTGGGCTGCGTGACCCGATCGGCGGCCTTCCCGAGCGAAACGATGCCGCCCGACCTCGACGAGGCGCTGGTGCGCGTGTTCACGCTGGCCGGCGAGCGCGGGCTCGACCTCGACCTGCACGTCGACGAATCGACCGACCCGCGCGCACGGGCGCTGATCCGGGTCGCCCGCCATGCCGTGGCCCAGGGCTTCAAGGGCCGCATCCTGTGCGGCCACGTCACCTCGCTGGCCCTGCAGACCGACGAATTCATCGAGGAGACCATCGCCGCCTGCCGCGACGCCGGCATCGACATCGTGAGCCTGCCGACCGTCAACATGTACCTGCAGGACCGCAGCCCCGTGGCGCGCACGCCGCGCTGGCGCGGCGTGACCGTGCTCCACGAGATGAAGGCGCGCGGGCTACGCGTGGCGGTGGCCGGCGACAACTGCCGCGATCCGTTCCATGCCTACGGCGACCACGACATGCTCGACACCTTCACCCAGGCGGTGAAGATCCTGCACCTGGACCATCCGCTCGGCGACTGGATCCGCGCCGCGACCGAGACGCCGGCGGCCATCATGGGCATCGACCGCGGCGTGCTGAGGGCCGGCGCGCCCGCCGACCTGCTGGTGCTCAAGGCCCGCAACTATTCGGAGATGCTCTCGCGCACGCAGTTCGACCGCACCGTGCTGCGCGCCGGGCAGGCGATCGACACCACGCTGCCGGACTACCGGCTGCTGGATGACCTCATGAGAGCCTATCCAGCAATGTAGTGCTGGAGTTGCTCGATGATGAAGGTCTGCTCGGACATGATGCCCTTGACCAGGTCGCCAATGGAGATCAGGCCGACCAGCTTGCCATCCTGCATCACCGGCAGGTGGCGGATCCGGCTCTGGGTCATCAGCGCCATGCAGTCCTCGGTGGTCTGGTCCGGCCGCACGTAGATCACGGCTGGCGTCATGACGTCGCGCAGCGGCGTGTCCTTCGACGATCGTGCCAGCAGCACGACCTTGCGCGCGTAGTCGCGCTCGGTGATCATGCCGACGATCTTCTCGCCCTCCATCACGAGCAGCGCGCCGACGTTCTTCTCCGCCATCAGCGCGAGCGCTTCGTACACCGTTGCCGAAGGCCCGATCGAATACACGACCGAATCGCCCTTCGCCTTGAGGATTTCTGCCACAGTTTTCATGCGTTCTATTCTGCGCGGCGCGTGGGCCCTCCACAAGCGCAAGCCATCGGCGGCGACGAAGGGTTTCGGCGCCGTGCGAGTGCCGCTGCTGCGCCGCCGTGGTGCGCGACGCGCGCCGCTGTGTCGACGTCGCGAGCTTTTCCGGCTTCGGGACCGGCGATTTGCACACTTTCGTGTCAATCAACGCGCCAGGTCGTTTTGGTGCGGCCGAAGACTGGATTTGTCGCCCCTGTAACCGATCGACACAACAACACGA
This sequence comes from Variovorax sp. J31P179, assembly GCF_030316985.1. Lineage (NCBI taxonomy): Bacteria > Pseudomonadati > Pseudomonadota > Betaproteobacteria > Burkholderiales > Comamonadaceae > Variovorax > Variovorax sp. J31P179. The sequence goes on from NZ_JASZYL010000005.1 coordinate 450,593, forward strand.
GCATTCGCTCGCAGCTTCAGCTTCGCGCAGACGCGCCGCCGATGCCGTCCACCAGCAGCGGCAGCAGTTCCTCGGCCTTGCCGCGCAGCACCGCGGTCGCCGAATGGTCGAGCGCCAGCGGCTCGGCATTGAGGGTGATGAGCTGCCCGCCGTTGGCGAGCGCCAGCTGGGGCAGGTCCGCGGCGGGATAGACGACCGCCGTGCTGCCGACCAGCACGAAGACGTCCGACTCCTCGGCCGCCACCTGGGCGTCGAGCAGCACGCCCTTGTTGAGCATCTCGCCGAACATCACGACGTCCGGGCGCGCCCGCCGGCCGCATCGGATGCAGCGCTGGAACAGCCAGGGCCCGCGCCGGTTGCCGCAGTGGTCGCAGCGCCAGCGCTGCAGGGCGCCGTGGAGTTCGAGCACGTCGACGGCGCCGGCGCGGGTCAGCAGGCCGTCGACGTTCTGCGTCACCAGCCGCGTCGCCGGACGCAGCCGCTGCAGCCGGGCAAGCGCTAGATGGGCCGGGTTGGGCGCGGCCGCCTCGACCACGCGCAGGCGCTCGGCCCAGAATTTGGTGAACCCGGCCGGGTCGCGCGCCAGGTCCTCGGCGTGCGAGAAGCGCAGCGCGGCCTGGTTCATCCACAGGCCGTCGGCATCGCGGTAGGTCGGAATGCCCGACGCCCTGGACAACCCCGCCCCGGAAAAGACCACGATGCGCCGGGCCGCACGCAGCAACTCGACGGCGAGCTCGACAGCGATGCCCTCGCTCATCCGGCCAGGATTCCGTTCACTGGCCGAGCCCCGCCAGGCAGACATACTTGATCTCCAGGAACTCGTCGAGGCCGTATCTGGAACCCTCGCGCCCCAGGCCCGACTGCTTGACGCCGCCGAACGGTGCCTCGGCGGTCGAGATCAGGCCGGTGTTGACGCCGACGATGCCGCATTCGAGCGCCTCGGCGACGCGCATGACGCGGCCGATGTCGCGGCTGTAGAAGTACGAGGCCAGTCCGAACTCGGTGGCGTTGGCCTGCGCGATCGCCTCGTCCTCGGTGTCGAAGGCGAAGATCGGCGCCAGCGGCCCGAAGGTTTCCTCGCGCGCCACCAGCATGTCGGCCGTGGCGCCGCCGATCACGGTCGGCTCGTAGAAGCGCCCGCCCAGCGCGTGGCGCTTGCCGCCGGCCAGCACCCGGCCGCCCTTGGCCAGCGCGTCGGCGACATGCTCCTCGATCTTCGCCACCGCCTTGTCGTCGATCAGCGGCCCCTGCGTGACGCCCGGCTCGGTGCCCTCGCCGACCTTGAGCGCATTCACCTTCGCGACCAACTTCTGCGTGAAGGCCTCGAGCACGCCGCGTTGGACGTAGATGCGGTTGGCGCAGACGCAGGTCTGGCCGGTGTTGCGGTACTTGGAGACCATCGCGCCCTCGACCGCGGCATCGATGTCGGCGTCGTCGAAGACGATGAAGGGCGCGTTGCCGCCGAGTTCGAGCGACAGCTTCTTGATGGTGTCGGCCGACTGCTTCATCAGCGTGCGGCCGACCTCGGTCGAGCCGGTGAAGGTGAGCTTGCGCACGATCGGGCTGCGCGTCATCTCGCCGCCGATCTTCGAGGCCGAGCCGGTCAGCACCGACATCAGCCCCTTGGGCAGGCCCGCGCGATCGGCCAGTTCGGCGAAGGCCAGCGCCGAGAACGGCGTCTGGCTCGCCGGCTTGACCACCATCGCGCAGCCTGCCGCCAGCGCCGGGCCGGCCTTGCGGGTCAGCATGGCGGTCGGGAAGTTCCAGGGCGTGATCGCCGCCGTGACCCCGATCGGCTGCTTGAGCGCCAGGATGCGGCGGTCGGACTGCGGCGCCGGGATCGTGTCGCCGTAGACCCGGCGCGCCTCCTCGGCGAACCACTCGATGAACGACGCCGCATAGGCGATCTCGCCCTTGCTCTCCGCCAGCGGCTTGCCCTGCTCGGTGGTCATGATGAGCGCCAGGTCGTCCTGGTTGGCGAGCATCAGGTCGTTGAGCTTGCGCAGGATGGCCGAGCGCTCCTTGGCCGGCCGCCTGGCCCAGGCGCGCTGGGCGACTTCGGCGGCCGCGATGGCGCGCTCGGTCTCGGCGCTGCCGCACAGGGGCACGCTGCCGATCGGCTGGCCGCTGGCCGGATTGACGACCGGGAGGGTCTCGCGGTCGTCCGCATCGGCCCATTCGCCGGCAATGAAGGCCTGCTGGCGCAGCAGGCTCGGGTCCTTGAGTTTCAGCATGCTCATCACTCCACGGGTCTCGAAATACAGGAAGGCACGATACCCGCGACAGTGTCCCCGCGCCGCCCGCGGGGCCGGCCTTGGGGGAAAACAGCGATGGTCAGCTGCCGGTCAGACTATAAGATTGCTGCCTTTTCTACTCGGAGACCGCATGAAGACACTGCTCGCAATCACCGCGCTGGCCGCCCTCGCGGCAGGCGCGCACGCCCAGGACTTCCCGGGCAGCAAGCCCATCAGCATCGTGGTGCCTTTCGCCGCCGGCGGCCCGACCGACCGGGTCGCGCGCGACCTCGCGGAGGCCCTGCGCAAGCCCCTGGGCGGCGGCAGCATCGTGATCGACAACGTCCCCGGCGCCGGCAGCTCGATCGGCGCCGCCAAGGTGGCGCGCGCCAACCCGGACGGCTACACCCTGCTGCTCAACCACATCGGCATGTCGACGATTCCGACCCTGGTGCGCAACGTGCCGTTCAAGGTCGAGACCGATTTCGAATACCTGGGCATCGTCAACGACGTGCCGATGACCCTGATCGCCAAGCCCCAGATGGCGGCCAACAACTACAAGGAACTGAGCGCCTGGATCGCCGCCAACAAGGGCAAGATCAACCTCGGCAATGCCGGCATCGGCTCGGCCTCGCACCTGTGCGGCCTGCTCTACCAGACCGCCATGAAGACCGAGATGACCCCGGTGCCGTACAAGGGCACCGCACCCGCCATCACCGACCTGATCGGCGGCCAGATCGACTTGCTCTGCGACCAGACCACCAACACCTCGCCGCAGATCGAGGCCAAGAAGGTCAAGGCCTATGCCGTGACCACGTCCCAGCGCCTGACGACGCCGCTGCTGAAGAACCTGCCGACCCTCCAGGAAGAGGGCCTGAAGGGCTTCGAAGTCACGATCTGGCACGGCTTCTACGCGCCCAAGGGCACGCCGCCGGCCATCACCAAGAAGCTCAACGACGCGCTCAAGCTGGCCCTGAAGGACCCCGAGTTCATCAAGAAGCAGGAAGGCCTGGGCGCCGTGGTCGCGACCGACGGCCGCATCGAGCCCGAAGGCCACAAGAAGTTCGTGGCGGCGGAAATCGCCAAGTGGAGCCCGATCATCAAGGCGGCGGGTGTTTACGCGGACTGATTCGCGCAGCTGAAAAAGACAAAGCCGCCGGAGCGAGAGCCCAGCGGCTTTTTTCATGCGCGTGCCGGTGGCGCGGTCGGCGCATGACCCATGCTCCAACGAAGGGACTATTCGGCACGCGGATTTTTCTCGATCCAGCGCCCGCATCCCTGGCACGCCAGTTCGACTGATAAGTTTCATTCCAATAAAAAAGGGATGGCATGGCAACGTCGCACTCGCATCCACCGCAGCGCCTCAGCGGCTTCGACAGTTGGAAGGATGGCATAGACAAGGCGGATGAAAAATGGAATGCGCACGACCTGGAAATCAAGGCGGCCGTGCAGAACTACGAGTTTCATCTCCTTTCGACCACGCCGGGCTTTCCCGGGCTGGACTGGCGCCTTGTGAAAGCGATGCTTTGGGTCGAATCAGGGGCGAGGGACTCCGAGTGGAAGATCAAGCCGATGCAGATTGGAGCGCGCCTCGATCTGGGTCTGCCCGCGCTGCTCGGCAATATCGAGGGCGGATGGCTGATCGTTCCCCCTTCGTATCTGCCAATCAATGAAAGCGCCGTGAAGATCAATCCTCGCGACAACATCAGAGCCGGCATCGGCTACCTGCTGATGAAAATGGCGAACTTCGACATTCAGACTGTCATGGACCGAGACACGCATATCTACGAAGTGACCGTGATGCCGAAAGACAACCTGGACAGGATCGCCAGGGCAAACGGCAGCACGGTCGACGTCCTGGTGAAGCTGAATCCGGCAGCGCACGTCTTGCGAGAAGGACAGGTACTGAAGCTTCGGAAGGCATCGAGGAGGAAGATTGTCACTGGCTGGAAGAGCATCGACCTATGGAATATCGCGCGGTACTACAACGGCGGCGGCGATCCGCTGTATGCGCAGAAATTGAAATACGCATGGGAAACGGTGCGTCGAGGGGCCGCCTTGTGAATTTGAAGATTCCAACCATGTGGCTTTGCCTGCTGGCGACCGCAGGCACTGCTGCAGCGGATGCGTTGCCCTACACGGGCGTCTACGAATCCTGGGGTCGAGTCTGCCGTGGCGCAGCCCGTCTCACCGCCACAACCATCGAGTGGAAATCACCCTTCAGCAACTGCAAGCGAAGTTCCTATGAAGTGATCGACATAGCCTCGAACAATGAACCGCCCCGCATCGCTGTGAGGATCAAAAAGCGCAGCAAGGGTTGCGACTTCGAGGTCATTCAACTTGAAGAGCAACAAATAGGGGATGCCCCGAAGATGTGGGGCATCAATGGCTACCCCTCGCTCGAGGCGTACCAGAAGCGGGAATTGCCCGAGTGGAAATACGCGGTGTCGGATGACCGGATGCGGCTGCACTGCCCGTTGGACCCTCGGGACGCCCCCCGTCATTGACATCGGCTACTTTGGCCGGCTCGCGTATTGCACGCCACGAGACTTTTGCCTGCTCGCCACCGGAGGCACTGCTGCAGCCGATGCATTGCCCTGCACGGGCGCGCCGGGGGGCTGCTCTATGAGGACCTTGGTCCTCAGTTTCTGCCTGCTTGCTGTTGGCACTGCCGCCGCAGCCGACGCCGCACCATGCTTCGGAAAGTACAAGCCCTGGAGCCAAGGCTGCAATGGAGCGGCCTATCTTCGCGCCAAGACGATCGAGTGGCGAACGACCTGGAGCTACTGCAAACCAAGCGCCTATGAAGTGATCGACATAGCCTCGAAGGACGAACCGCCTCACATCGCTGTCAGGATCAAGAAGCGCAGCAAGCGCTGCGGCTTTGACGTCGTCGAGATCGAGCAGCTTCAATACGACATGAAGATGTGGAGTCTGAACGGCTACCCGTCGCTCGAGGCGTACCAGAAGCGGGATTTGCCCGAGTGGAAAAACGCCGTGTCGGATGCCCGGATGCGGCTGACCTGCCCGCTCGACCCGCGGGACGACCCCCGTGTTTGAACAGCGCTACTTCGGTCGAGTCGCGTCGACCGCTTCTTGAAGGGAGGCCTTCATCTTCTCAACATCTCCGGGGTCAGCCCCATGAAGACCGTGGTCATCGGTCTTTGCCTATTTGCTGCGGGCACGGCCGCCGCAGCCGACGCCACGCCCTATTTCGGCAAGTACAAACCTTGGAGCCGAGGCTGTCATGGCGCTGCTTATCTTCGCGCCAAGACGATCGAGTGGCGAACAACCTGGAGCTACTGCAAGCCAAGCGCCTACGAGGTGATCGACATCGCCCCGAGAAATGAGCCACCTCGCATTGCCGTCAGAATCAAGAAACGCAGCAAGAATTGCGACTTTGAAGTTATCGAGTTGCAGGAGCTACAGATCGGCGAAGACCCGAAGATGTGGGACATCACCGGCTACCCGTCACTGGACGCGTACCAGAAGCGGGAACTACCCGAGTGGAAAAACTCCGTGGCGAATGACCGAATGCCGCTGTCCTGTCCACTGGATCCCCTGGGCGACCCCCGTCGTTGAAGACCACTGCTTTGGTCGGCTCGCGCGTTCGAATCATGTGGCTTTGTCTGCACGCCACCGCAGGCGCTGCAGCAGCCGATGCATTGCCCTACACGGGCGTCTACGAATCCTGGGGTCGCGTCTGCCACGGGGCGGCCCGTCTCACGGCCAAGACCATCGATTGGAAATCGCCCTTCAGCGACTGCAGGCGCAGTTCCTACGAAGTGATCGACATCGCCTCGAAGAACGAACCGCCTCACATCGCAGTCAGGATCAAGACGCGCGACAAGCGTTGCGGCTTCGAGGTCATTCAACTCGAAGAGCAGCAAATAGGCGACGCCCCGAAGATGTGGGCATCACCGGCTACCCCTCCCTCGAGGCGTACCAGAAGCGGGAATCGCCCGAGTGGAAATACGCCGTGTCGGATGACCGGATGCCGCTGCACTGCCCGTTGGACCCTCGGGACGACCCTCGTGGTTGAAAAGCGCTACTTCAGCCGGATCGCGTCAGCCGTTCCCTGAATGAAGGCCTTGATCATGTCCACGTCCTCGGGCGTCAGCTTGCCCGTGAAATCAGGCATGCCGCATGTAGCCGAGCTTCGGGAATTTGCCGCCGCAGTCGACGCCCCAGGCCTCCTTCTGCGCGACCGGGTCCCAGGCGACCAGGCTCAGGCGCTGGCGCGAAGGCACAATCGATTCATGAGCGTCCAGGCCCTGCGATCCACCTTCGGTCACAACTGCCATTGGTGCGGCCTGCCCATGGATTTCGCGGAGCCCCGCAGCGACCCCGATTCCGCCACCATCGAGCACCTCAACGACGCCACCCTCGGCGGCGTCCGCAAGCAGCAGCACCGGCGACTCTCGCATGCGATCTGCAACCAGACCCGCAACGAATTCAAGCTCCAGGCCGAACGGCAGTTCCAGCGCTGGATCGAGGCGCGCCGGGCGGCGGCGGCCGGCGGCGACTGAGTCGCCGTTGCCGCCTTCCTCGGCTGTCAACGCTGGGCCGGCAGGCGCCGCGCCTCCGAGCTCGGATGCAGCGGACGCAGGTACTCGTGAAGCGGCAGCGCGGCGGCTCCCACCGCCGGGGTCCATTGGCCGTAGCGCGCGGGCCGCACCACCGGGGCGGGCAGGCCGGCGCTGTCGGCGTAGCGCTGCACGGTCGCGATGGCGCCGCGCAGGAAGTCCGGATGCGCATCGCACGACTTGCCGCCGACCACGATCGCGCGCGGCTCGAAAGTGACCCACAGGTTCTGCAGCAGCACGCCCAGGTAGCCCGCGGCCCTGGCCGGCCCGTCGGCACTGCGGTCGAGCACCCGCGCCCCCAGGAAGACTTCGGCGCAGCCGTTGCGGCCGCACGAGCAGCGCGGCCCGTCGATCTGCAGCACGGTGTGGCCGATCTCGCCGGCCATGCCGCCGGCGCCGGTGAACAGGCGGTCGTTGAGCACCACCCCGGCGCCGACCCCGACGTCGCAGCTCACGAAGATCAGCGGGTCTTCGCCCTCGCCGTCCGAGAACTCGAACTCGCCGAGCACCCCGGCATCGGCGTCGTTCTGCAGCTGCACCGCGATGCCCGCCAGCCCTTCGCGCGCCAACGCCTCGCCGAGCAGCGGCAGGAAGTCGAGGTTGCGCCAGCCAAGGTTGGGCGCGAAGCGCACCATGCCGGTGGCGTCGTCGAGCGCCCCCGGCACGCCGACGCCGATGCCCGACAGCCGCAGGCCGGCGGCGACCAGGTGGGCATGCGCCGCCGCCGCCATCCGCGCCACCTGCGCGCAGGCCACCCGCGGCGCGCGTTCGGCCAGCGGCTGCGAATCGGAATACAGCACCTCGCCCCGGAGCGAGACGCAGACCACCCGCACCGTCTCGACCGCGATCTCGACCCCCAGCAGCGCGCGCACGCCGACGTTGATCGACAGCGGCGTCGACGGCCGCCCCAGTCCGTCGGCGACCGGCGTGCCGGCCTCGTCGAGCCAGCCGTCGTCGAGCAGCTCGCGCACCAGCAGGCTCACGGTCGACTTGGTGAGGCCGCTCTCGGCGGCCAGCCGCGCGCGCGACAGGCCGGGCCGCGCCCGCAGCAGCCGCAGCAGCACGCTGCGGTTGATCCGCTTGACGAGCTGCTGGTCGCCCGTGGTCTTCATCCGGCGTGTTCGGCCTGCGGTTTTCCCTCTGGCCGCTTGCCGGCGATGATCATCCCGAGCACCTCGTCCTCGGTGACGTCGGCGGTGCGGTAGGTGCCGACCAGCCGGCCGTTCTTCATCACCGCGAGACGGTCGCTGAGGCCGAACACGTCGGGCATGTCGTGGGTGATCAGGAAGATGCCCACGCCATCGGCCTTGAGCTGCTTCACCAGCGCGCCGACCATCGCGGTCTCCTCGGGACCGAGCGCCGCGCAGGGCTCGTCCATGATCAGGATGCGGGCGTTGAAGTACAGCGCCCGCGAGATCGCCACCACCTGCCGCTGGCCGCCCGACAGGCGCCGCACCGGCACCCGGATGTTGGTGAAGTTCTTGTTGAGGCGATGGAACACACGGCGCGCCTGGCCTTCCATGAAATGGTCGTCGAGCGTGCGCCAGGGCGTGAGCTTCTCGCGGCCGAGGAACAGGTTGGCGACCGAGTCGAGGTTGTCGGCCAGCGCCAGGGTCTGGTAGATGGTCTCGATGCCCTGGGCCTGGGCTTCGGAGGGCGTGCGGATGTTGACCTTTTCGCCGGCGATCAGCGTGTCGCCGGAGTCGATCGGATAGGCGCCCGCGAGCATCTTCATCAAGGTCGACTTGCCGGCACCGTTGTGGCCCAGCAGCGCGACCACTTCGCCGGGATAGAGGTTGACGCTGACGCCGTCGACCGCCTTCACGCCGCCGAAGGCCTTGCGGATCTCGCGCAGTTCGACCAGGGGTGGGTTGGCGCTCATCTAGTTCTCCCCGAACTTCTTGCGGTACAGCACATCGAACACCACCGCCACGATCAGCACCTGGCCGATGATCACCATCCGCTTGCCGATCGGCACGTCGAGCAGCAGCATGCCGCTGTCGAGCGACTGCATGATCAGCGCCCCGAGCACCGAGCCGAAGATCGAGCCGCTGCCGCCGGCCAGCGCCGTGCCGCCGATCACGGCCGCTGCGATCACGTAGAGCTCCATGCCGGTGCCGAGCGAATTGGTGCCGGCGTTGAGCCGCGCGATCGAGACGATCGCGGCGATCGTCACCAGCACCGCGAGCAGCGCGAACAGCATCAGCGTCACGCGCTTGACCGGGATGCCGACCAGCGCCGCCGCGTCCGGATTGCCGCCCATCGCGAAAACGTAGCGCCCGAAGCGGGTGCGGTGCACGATGAACGACAGCACCACCGCCACCACCGCCCAGATCAGCACCGGGATCGGGATGCCCTGGGCCTCGGTCTTCGACGAAATCTGGTAGTTGTTCATGGTGGCGGCGAAGGCGAACACCACCGCCGCGGGCACTGCGGCCAGCAGCAGGTCCAGCCACAGGGGCTCGACCGGCATCTCGTGGCGCTGCCGGGCGCTGCGCTTCTGCAGCATGCGCGCGAAGATCACGACCGCCACCAGCGCCGCCAGCCCCCAGGACGCCGTGGTGCCGATGCCGCCGTCGTAGCCGCCGCCCAGGCGCTGGAAGAATTCGTCGTTGACCGGCTGCGTCTTGCCGTCGGCCACCAGGAAGGCGGTGCCCCGGAACGACATCAGCCCGCCCAGCGTGACCACGAACGACGGCACGCCGAGCACCGCGGTCAGCCCGCCCTGGTAGAGCGACACCAGCAGCGCCACCGCCAGCCCGGCCAGGCTCGCCGCCGGCCAGGACCAGCCGGCCGAGTACTGCAGGTAGGCGATCAGCACGCCGACGAAGCCCATCACCGAACCCACCGACAGGTCGATGTGGCGGGCCACGATGATCAGCACCATCACGGTCGAGACGATGCCGACCACCGCGGTCTGCTGCGCGATGTTGTAGAGGTTCTCGGGCGACAGGAAGACGCCGCCCGACAGGACGTGGAAGACGATCGCCATCACCACCAGCAGCACGCTCATGAGCAGCAGCCGGAGATCGACGCCGCTGCGGCGCCACAGATTCGGTGAAGAACTCATGATGCGGGCTCCCTGCCAGAAACACCGCGGAACCGGCTTTGCCGGGCCGCTGGTGTTGCCCCCGGAGAGGGGGTGGGCGGCCACACGAAGTGGGCCAACCTGGGGGTGAACTTCACTTGCAGGCCGAAGGGGCCTTGTCGCCGCTGACACCCTTGCAGAGTTCGTCCTTCTTGATCCAGCCGGCCTTGACCACCACGTCGAGGTTGTCGCGCGTGATCGGCACCGGCGTCAGGAAGCGCGACGAGATCGCCACCTTCTTCTCGCCGCCGCTCCAGTCGGCCGCCTTGTCGGCCGGCTTGCCGGCGGCCAGCGCCACGGCCGCCGAGGCCGCCTCGCGTCCAAGTTCGCGCGAATCCTTCCACACCGACACGGTCTGGGTGCCGAGCGCGATCCGGTTGAGCGCCGCGAAGTCGGCGTCCTGGCCCGACACCGGGATGCCGCGGATGCCCTTGGCCGTGAGCGCCGCCACCGCGCCGCCCGCGGTGCCGTCGTTCGAGGCCACCACCGCATCGACCTTGTTGCCGGCCTTGGTGAGGATCTGCTCCATGTTCTTCTGCGCCACCTCGGGCTTCCAGCCGTCGGTGAATTCGTCGCCGACGATCTTGATGTCGCCCTTCTTGACCGCATCGGCGATCACCTCCTGCTGGCCGGCACGCAGGAAGTTGGCGTTCGGGTCGGTCGGCGAGCCCTTGATCATCACGTAGTTGCCCTTGGGCTGCAGCTTGTAGACCGCGCGCGCCTGCATCCGGCCGACCTCGGTGTTGTCGAAGGTGATGTAGAACACGCCGGGCGTCTCGATCAGCCGGTCGTAGGCCACCACCGGCACCTTCTGCTTCAGCGCCTTGTTGACCGCCGGCAGGATCGCGTCCTTGTCCATCGCGAGCACGATCAGCGCCTTGGCACCCTTCGACATCAGGCCCTCGATGTCGCCCAGCTGCTTCTCGGGCGAGCCGCCCGCGTCGGCGCTGATGTACTTGGCGCCGAGCTTCTCGAGCTGGGCCTTGATCGCGGCCTCGTCGGTCTTCCAGCGCTCTTCCTGGAAATTCGACCAGCTCACGCCGACCACGGTCTGGGCGCAAGCGCCGAGCGCGGTCAGTCCGAGGGCCAGGGCGGTCAGTGTCGGGGCGAACTTCATGGTCGGTCTCCAGGTTTGATTTAGTTTGAGCGACGAACTATGTCAGCAGGCCTACGTGTCGGCATTGGGATATTCCCTGCGGGTAAATGCGCTGCGCCTGATTAGTCACGATCGATACGATTTCGCGAACAACGCAAGCTGTGCATGAGCCGGAGACAAGATGGACCCTGAGATTCCAGCCCCGGAGCGCCTGGCGCTCTACCGCACGATGGTGCGCATCCGCGCCTTCGAGAACGCCGCCGAGGCCGCCAGCCAGGGCGGCGTCAGCGCCTACGGCCAGGAGGCGGCGGGCGGCGCCAAGGTGCGCGGCCCGTTGCACCTGTCGACCGGCCAGGAGGCGGTGCCGGCCGGCGTCTGCGCCCACCTGAGCCGCGCCGACTACCTCACCTCGACCCATCGGGGCCACGGCCACACGCTGGCCAAGGGCGCCGACCTGGGCCGCATGATGGCCGAGCTCTTCGGCAAGGCGAGCGGGTTCAACGGCGGCAAGGGCGGCTCGATGCACATCGCCGACTTCTCGGTCGGCATGCTCGGCGCCAACGGCGTGGTGGCGGCCGGCCTGCCGATCGCGGTCGGCGCAGCCCATGCGCAGAAACTCCAGAAGAAGGACGCCATCACGGTCTGCTTCTTCGGCGACGGCGCGATCAACCGCGGCCCCTTCCTCGAGTCGCTGAACTGGGCCCGGGTCTACCAGCTGCCGGTGCTGTTCGTCTGCGAGGACAACCGCTGGAGCGCCACCACCGCCAGCGGGCCGATGACCGCGGGCGACGGCGCCTCGGCCCGCGCCGAGTCCATGGACATCGCCGCCACCCAGGTCGACGGCAACGAGGTGTTCGAGGTCCACGCGGCGGCCCGCCGCCTGGTCGCCGAGGTGCGCGCCGGCCGCGGACCGCGCCTGCTGCACGCCCTGACCTACCGGGTCAAGGGCCATGTCTCGGTCGATCCGGCCGCCTACCGCGACCCGGCCGAACTGGCCGCGGCGCTCGAGACCGACCCGATCGCACGGGCCCGCGCCCGGCTGGTCGCCAGCGGCATCGATGCCGCCGCGCTGGCTGCGATCGAGAACGAAGCCCATGCCGAGGTCGAGGCCGCGCTCGCCGCCGCCGACGCCGCACCGTGGCCCGAGGCCGGCGCCGCTTTCACCGACGTGCAGACCACCGGAGCCGGCCAATGGACATGACCCACGAACCGGCCGCCGCCGTGCTTCAGCTCGGCTACGCCGAAGCCGCCGTGCTGGCGGTCCAGCGCGAAATGGAAGCCGACCCGCGCGTGGTGGTGCTCGGCGAGGACGTCGGCCGCGGCGGCATCTTCGGCCAGTACAAGGGCCTGCAGCAGCGCTTCGGCGCCGAGCGCGTGATCGACACGCCGATCTCCGAGGCCGCGATCATGGGCGCCGGGGTCGGCATGGCACTGGCCGGCCTGCGCCCGGTGGTCGAGATGCGGGTGGTCGACTTCGCGCTCTGCGGCATGGACGAGCTGGTCAACCAGGCCGCCAAGAACCGCTTCATGTTCGGCGGCCAGGGCCGCGTGCCGCTGGTCGCGCGCATGCCCGGCGGCATCTGGGACGCCTCGGCGGCGCAGCATTCGCAATCGCTCGAGGCCTGGTTCGCGCACCTGCCCGGCGTGGTGGTGGTCTGCCCGTCGACGCCGCAGGACAACTATTCGCTGCTGCGCGCGGCGCTGCAATGCGGCGATCCGGTGGTCTACATCGAGCACAAGACGCTCTGGGGCGCACGCGGGCCGGTCGACGAAAGCCGGCCCGTGGCGCTCGGCAAGGCGGCCCGGCGGCGCCGCGGCGATGCGCTGACCCTGGTCAGCTGGGGCCGGCAGGTGCAGGTCTGCGACGCCGCCTGCGACACGCTGGCGGCCGAGGGCATCGACGTCGACCTGATCGACCTGCGCACCTTGTGGCCCTGGGACCGCGAGGCCGTGCTGGCCTCCTGCGGCCGCACCGGCCGGCTGCTGGTGGTCCACGAGGCGGTGCAGGCGGCGGGCTTCGGCGCCGAGATCGCCGCCAGCGCGGCCGAGGCGACCGGCTGCCGGGTGGCGCGGCTCGGGGCGCCGCGCATCCCGGTGGGGTATGCGCCGGTGCTGGAAGCCCAGTCGCGGGTCGGTGCCGGGCAGATCGCGAGCGCCGCACGGAAACTGCTCGGATGATCCCCGACGACCCCGCATCGACCGTCGAAGACACGGTCTTCCTCAAGCTGGTGCGGGTCGTCAACCTGACGGCACGGCCGTTCCAGCAGCGGGTCGGACGGCTGCACCAGCTGACGCTCAACGAGTGGCGCACGATGGCGCTGCTGGGCGCCCGCCCCGGCCTCACCGCCACCCAGCTCACCGACCTCACCGGGCTCGACAAGATGGCGGTGAGCCGCGCCCTCGCGGGCCTGCAGCGGGCCGGCCGGCTGCATCGCCACGAAGACCCGACTGACCAGCGCCGCAGCCGGCTCTACCTGAGCAGCGCCGGCAAGGCCGTGCATGCGGCGGTGGCGGTGCAGGCGCGCGAGCGCGAGGCCGAGCTGTTCGCCGGCGTCGCGGCCCCCGAGCTGCAGCAGCTCAACGCCACGCTCGACAAGCTGATCGCCTCGGTGGCCTGCTGCAGCGCCAGCGCGGCGCCCGGGGTTTCCACCCGCGACGCCGAGGCGGCTTAGCCGGTAAAACAGGCCCATGAACTTCTCTCCTGCTCATTCGCGCCGCGGCGCCCTGGCGCTGGCCGCGAGCGCCGCGCTCGCCCTCCTGGCCGGGCCCGCCGCGGCCCAGTCCACCTGGCCGACCAAGCCGGTGCGCATCGTCGTGCCCTTTGCGCCCGGCGGCACCACCGACATCCTGGCGCGCGCCGTCGCGCCCGAGCTGTCGAGGGCCTTCGGCCAGCAGTTCATCGTCGACAACCGCGCCGGCGCCGGCGGCAACGTGGGCGCCGAGATCGTCGCCCGGGCCCCGAACGACGGCTACACGCTGCTCATGGGCACGGTCGGCACCCACGGGATCAACCGGGCGCTCTACCCCAAGCTGCCCTACGACCCGATCAAGGACTTCGTGCCGATCACGCTGGTCGCTGCGGTGCCCAACGTGATGGAAATGAACGTCGACAAGGCCAAGGCGCTGAACATCAACAACGTGGCCGACTTCGTCAAGTACGCCAAGGCCAACCCCGGCAAGCTCAACATGGCGTCCAGCGGCAGCGGCACCTCGATCCACCTGGCGGGCGAATTGTTCAAGAGCATGACCGGCAGCTACATGACCCACATCCCGTACCGCGGCTCGGGTCCGGCGCTGATGGACATGGTCGGCGGCAACGCCGACGTGATGTTCGACAACCTGCCCTCCTCGATGCAGCAGATCAAGGGCGGCAAGCTCAAGGCGCTGGCCGTGACCAGCGCCCAGCGCTCGCCGGCCCTGCCCGACGTGCCCACCGTCGAGGAAGCCGGCGGCCCCGCGCTCAAGGGCTACGAGGCCAGCTCCTGGTTCGGCCTGCTGGCGCCGGCCGGCACGCCGCCGGACATCGTCAACCGCGTCCAGCAGGAAGTGGCCAAGGCGCTGAACTCCCCGGCCGTCAAAGAAAAGCTGGTCGCCCAGGGCGCGATCCCGAGCGGCAATTCACCGGCCGATTTCGCCAAGCTGATCGACGCCGAGCACGTCAAGTGGGCGAAGGTCGTGAAAGCGTCCGGCGCAAAGGTCGACTGACCGCCGGGCGAGCTACACCTCCCAGATGACGTCTTTTCCGTCCGCGAGAGAGTCCTTGAGCATGTGAAGCAGGGGCGTCGCGCGCTGGCGCAGCCCGACATGCTGCTTCTCGGCCTCGTTGTCGTGCCCTTCCACCGCGTAGGCGTCGGCGTTGTGGAGGTTTTCGCCTTCGCGCGCCATGGCGGCCTCGAGTGCCGCGATGGCGGCCGGCATCTGGTCGGTCGTGATCACGCCCTTCGGGGCCGGCGCCCGGCCGAGGATCTCGAACAACTGACGCGCGTTCACCTCGAGCATCACGAAGGGGGGCGTCGCCCGCGATTGGAATCGATACAGCATGAAGCCTCTCTTTACTTGTTGTAGATGTAGTCGCGGTTGAAAGGGTACTCCGATTGCGCGCCGCGCAGCGACCGCGCGTCGACCTGGCCGTCGGGCTTGGTCGACAGCATCTGGTGCAGCGATATCCAGCCCTGCTCGAAGCTCATCGCCGAACCGGCGAGATAGAGCCGGTAGGCGCGCAGGATCCGCTCGGCATTCTCGGCCTGGCGCCCGCCGCTTTTCTGCAGCACCTGGCGCGCCTCGTCGAGCCGGGCCTCCAGGGTGTCGGACCAGGCCCACAGCGTGCGCGCGTAGTGCGGCCGCAGGTTCTCGGTATCGACCATCTCGAACCCGGCCGCCGCGGTCTCGCGCAGCACGTGGGTCACGTGCAGCAGTTCGCCGCCCGGGAAGATGTACTTCTCGATGAAGTCGCCCATGCCGGCGCCGAGCTGCCGGTAGTCGAGCTGGCCCGAGGTGATGCCGTGGTTCATCACCAGCCCGCCGGGCGCCAGCAGCGCATGCAGCTTGCGGAAATAGGTCCCCATGTTGGCGCTGCCCACATGCTCGAACATGCCCACCGAGGAGATTTTGTCGAAGGGCTGGGCGACGTCCAGCTGCCGGTAGTCGCGCAGCTCGACCCGAACCCGTCCCCCCAGCCCCTTCTCGTCGATCAGGCGCTGCACATGGGCGTGCTGGTTCTTCGACAGCGTGATGCCGGTGGCATCCACGCCGTAGTGCTCGGCCGCCCACATGAGCAGCGCGCCCCAGCCCGAGCCGATGTCCAGGTAGCGCTCGCCCGGCCTCAGCATCAGCTTGCGGCAGATGTGGTCGAGCTTGGCCTCCTGGGCCTGGGCCAGCGTCATGTCCGCGTCACGGAAGTAGGCGCACGAATAGACCCGCCGCGGATCGAGCCACAGGGCGTAGAAATCGTCCGAGACGTCGTAGTGGAATTCGATCTGGGCCGCGTCCTTGCCCAGCGAATGCGAGCCGCGCGACTTGGCGCGGCGCTGCAGGCGGCTCCACCAGCCGGTGTTGGTCTCGGCCGGATTGCCGGGCAGCAGGCCGACCGCGGCATCGATCAGGTCGCGCATGGCGCCCTCGATCTGGACCCGGCCCTCCACATAGGCCTCGCCGATGGCGCCGATCTGGCGTCGCCCCAGCTTGGCCAGCTCTGACCAGTCCTTGAAGGCCAGGGTGACCCGGGCGCCGGCCTGGGCGACCTGCCGGCCATCGGGGAGTTGCAGCGCGATGGGAACGGACAGCGAGGAAAGCTGGGACTCGATCTTCGGGATCAGGCTTTGCATACAGAACATTCTTGCCAGTGGAAACGGCCTCGTCAACCGCAGGGGCATGGAACTTCGGGCTTCCCATGGTTGACACGAGATCGTTTATGTCTAAACTATTTATCCATGAATAGCTTTACCCCGAATCTTCGCCGCGTGCTGTGCATCGGCGGTGGCCCCGCAGGGCTCTACTTCGCGCTGCTGATGAAGGCCCGCCAGCCTTCGCTGGAGATCACGGTGATCGAGCGAAACCGCCCGTTCGACACCTTCGGCTGGGGCGTGGTGCTGAGCGACCAGACGCTGGCCAACCTGGCCGCCGCCGACGCGCCCACCGCCAAGCTGATCGGCAACGAGTTCCATCACTGGGACGACATCCAGGTCTTCTTCAAGGGCCGGCAGGTGCGCTCGGGCGGCCACGGCTTCTGCGGCATCGGCCGCAAGCGGCTGCTCAACATCCTGCAGGAGCGCTGCCTCGAACTCGGCGTCAACCTGGTGTTCGAGACCGACGCCACCGACGACCAGGCCCTGGCGGCGCAATACAAGGCCGACCTCGTGATCGCCAGCGACGGCCTCAACAGCCGCATCCGCCAGCGCTACGCCGAGGTCTACCAGCCCGACATCGACCTGCGCAAGTGCCGCTTCGTCTGGCTCGGCACCCACCAGACCTTCGACGCCTTCACCTTCGCCTTCGAACAGACCGAGCACGGCTGGTTCCAGGCCCACGCCTACCAGTTCGACGACAAGACCTCGACCTTCATCGTCGAGACGCCCGAGGCGGTCTGGGAGGCCCACGGGCTCGACAAGATGGAGCAGCCCGAGGCCATCGCCTTCTGCGAGAAGCTGTTCGCCAAGTACCTGGGCGGCCACACGCTGATCAGCAACGCCACCCACCTGCGCGGCTCGGCCAACTGGATCCGCTTCCCGCGCGTGGTCTGCAACCACTGGACGCACCGGATCGAGGTCGACGGCCGGACGGTTCCGGTGGTGCTGATGGGCGACGCCGCCCACACCGCGCACTTCTCGATCGGCTCCGGCACCAAGCTGGCGCTCGAGGACGCGATCGACCTCGCCAACGAGTTCGAAACCGGCGGCGACATCGACCCGGTGCTCGAAGCCTACGAGGCCCGCCGCAGCGTCGAGGTGCTGAAGATCCAGAACGCGGCGCGCAACTCCACCGAGTGGTTCGAGAACGTGCCGCGCTACACCGGCATGGAGATCGAGCAGTTCGCCTATTCGCTGCTCACGCGCTCGCAGCGCATCAGCCACGAGAACCTCCGGCTGCGCGACACGCAGTGGCTCGGCGGCTACGAGCAGTGGCTGTCGGGCGGCAAGCCGATCGCACCGATGCTGATGCCGCTCAAGGTGCGCGGCCTCGAGCTCAAGAACCGCATCGTCGTCTCGCCCATGGCCACCTACAGCGCGGTCGACGGCGTGCCGCAGGACTTCCTGCTGGTGCACCTGGGCGCCCGTGCGCTCGGCGGCGCCGCGATGGTGATGGTCGAGATGACCAGCCCGACGCCCGAAGGCCGCATCACGCCCGGCTGCACCGGGCTCTACAACGACGCCCAGCAGGCGGCCTTCCAGCGCATCGTCGACTTCGTCCATGCGCAGTCGAGCGCCAAGATCGGCATGCAGCTCGGCCACAGCGGTCCCAAGGGCTCGACCCAGCTCGGCTGGGAAGTCACCGACGAGCCGCTCGCCTCCGGCAACTGGCCGCTGCTGTCGGCCAGCGCGCTGGCCTACGGCGAGCAGAACCAGCTGCCGGCGGCGATGACCCGCGAGCAGATGGACCAAATGCGCGACCAGTTCGTTGCCTCCACCCGCCGCGCCGCCGAGATCGGCTTCGACTGGCTCGAGCTGCACTGCGCCCACGGCTACCTGCTGTCGGCCTTCCTGAGCCCGCTCACCAACCTTCGCACCGACGACTGCGGCGGCAGCCTCGAGAACCGGCTGCGCTACCCGCTCGAGGTGTTCCGCGCCATGCGCGCCGCCTGGCCGGCCGAGCGCCCGATGAGCGTGCGCATCTCGGCCCACGACTGGGCGCCGGGCGGCAACACCGACGCCGACGCGGTGGCCATGGCGCGCGCCTTCAAGGAAGCCGGCGCCGACTTCATCGACGTCTCCTCGGGCCAGACCACCCGGGCCGCCAAGCCGGTGTACGGCCGCATGTACCAGACGCCTTTCGCCGACCGGATCCGCAACGAAGTCGGCATCTCGACCATCGCGGTCGGCGCCATCACCGACGCCGACCAGGCCAACAGCATCATCGCGGCCGGCCGTGCCGACCTCTGCGCGATCGCCCGGCCGCACCTGGCCGATCCGGCCTGGACCTTGCACGAGGCCGCCAAGCTGCAAAGCCGCGAGGTCGACTGGCCGAAGCAGTACCTGAGCGGGCGCGACCAGATGTACCGCGAGATCGCCAAACAGCAGCAGCTGGCGGCGGCGCTGGCGGCCGCTCCGCGCGCCGCCGAAGAAGAACACTGACATGGACCTCGAAGCCCGCGCCCACAGCGAGCACCCGGACGAGCTCCGGCTCTGGCTGCGCCTGCTGACCTGCACCCAGCTGATCGAGAAGCAGGTGCGCAACGAGCTGCGCGAGCAGTTCGCCACCACCTTGCCGCGCTTCGACCTGATGTCGCAGCTCGAACGTTCGCCCGAGGGCCTCAAGATGAACGAGCTGTCGCGCCGCATGATGGTCACGGGCGGCAACGTCACCGGCATCACCGACCAGCTGGTCACCGAAGGGCTGGTCGAGCGGGTCGATGTCGCTGGCGACCGCCGCGCCTGGCGGGTGCGCCTCACGGCGCGCGGACGCAAGCTCTTCAACGACATGGCGCAACAGCACGAAGCCTGGATCTGCGACGCCTTCGCGTCGCTGAGCCCGAAAGAAATCAACCAGCTCCACAAGCTGCTCGGCAAGGTCAAGCAGCACTCGCATCAACAAATGGCGGAGGCCCTATGAAGCACTACATCGGCGCGACGAGTCCCATGCGCGCACAGTTCGAACCCAAGGCCGGCTACCAGGCCGAGCATTTCTCGTGGGCCTTCGAGGCCGGCGTCGGCACCATCACGCTGAACCGCCCGGAGCGCAAGAACCCGCTCACCTTCGACTCCTACGGCGAGCTGCGCGACCTGTTCCGGGCGCTGAACTACGCCACCGACGTCAAGGCGATCGTGGTCACGGGCGCCGGCGGCAATTTCTGCTCGGGCGGCGACGTCCACGAGATCATCGGCCCGCTGACCCGCATGACGATGCCGGAGCTGCTCGAGTTCACCCGCATGACCGGCGACCTCGTGAAGGCGATCCGCCACTGCCCGCAGCCGATCGTCGGCGCCATCGACGGCGTCTGCGCTGGCGCCGGCGCCATGATCGCGCTGGCCTGCGACCTGCGCTACGGCTCGCCCGCGACCAAGACCGCCTTCCTGTTCACGCGGGTCGGCCTGGCCGGCGCCGACATGGGCGCCTGCGCCCTGCTGCCGCGTGTGATCGGCCAGGGCCGCGCCTCCGAGCTGCTGTTCACCGGCCGCGCGATGACCGCGCAGGAGGGCCAGGCCTGGGGTTTCTTCAACGCCCTGCACGACAGCGACGCCCTGCTCGCCGCCGCCACCGCGGTCGCCCGCGACCTGGCCGAAGGCCCGAGCTTCGCCCACGGCATGACCAAGACCATGCTGTCTCAGGAATGGTCGATGACCATCGACCAGGCGATCGAGGCCGAGGCCCAGGCCCAGGCGATCTGCATGCAGACCGAAGACTTCAAGCGCGCCTACGAGGCCTTCTCGGCCAAGCGCAAGCCCGCCTTCCAGGGAGACTGACCGCATGGCCGCATCCGCTGTAGATCCCTCGACGGCGCATCTCGCGCTGCCCTTCTTCGACGAGGCGCACCGGGCCCTCGCCCGCGAGCTGCTGCCCTGGGCCGCGGCCCAGGCGGTCGACGAGCGCGACGATCGCGCCGCCTGCCGCGACTGGGTGCGCCGGCTCGGCGACGGCGGCTGGCTGCGCTACTGCGTGCCCGCCGCCTCGGGCGGCGCACTCGAGCGCCTCGACTCGCGCGCACTGGTGCTGCTGCGCGAGACCCTCGCCTTCCACTCGCCGCTGGCCGATTTCGCCTTCGCGATGCAGGGGCTGGGCAGCGGCGCCATCACGCTCGCCGGCAGCGCCGCGCAGCACGCCGGCTACCTGGCGCCGGTCGGACGCGGCGACAAGATCGCCGCCTTCGCGCTCAGCGAGCCCGAGGCCGGCTCCGATGTCGGCGCGATGGCGATGCGCGCCGAGCCGACCGCCGACGGCTGGCGCCTCACGGGCGAGAAGACCTGGATCAGCAACGGCGGCATCGCCGACTTCTATTGCGTCTTCGCCAAGACCGATCCGGCCGCCGGCTCGCGCGGCATCACCGCCTTCATCGTCGACGCCAGCACACCCGGTCTCGACACCTCGGCCCACATCGAGGTGATGGCGCCGCATCCGCTCGCGACCCTGCGCTTCGACGGTTGCACGGTGCCGCGCACGGCCCAGCTCGGCGAGCTCAACGGCGGCTTCAAGCTGGCGATGCGCACGCTCGACATCTTCCGCGCCTCGGTGGCGGGTGCGGCGCTCGGCATGGCGCGGCGAGCCCTCGCCGAAGCCATCCAGCATGCCCAGAAGCGCAAGATGTTCGGCCAGACCCTGGCCGACTTCCAGCTCACCCAAGCCAAGCTCGGCGAGATGGCGGCGCTGATCGACAGCGCCGCGCTCCTGACCTACCGCGCAGCCTGGATGCGCGACGACAGCGAGCGCCGCGGAGCGCCTGCCGTCGGCGACCTGACCGCCGCCGCCGCGATGGCCAAGATGTGCGCCACCGAGAACGCCAGCCGCGTGATCGACATGGCGCTGCAGATGCACGGCGGCCTCGGCGTCAAGGTCGGAACCAAGGTCGAGAGCCTCTACCGCGACATCCGCTCGCTGCGCATCTACGAGGGCGCGACCGAAGTCCAGCAACTGATCATCGGCAAGGCCGTGCTGAGGAATCCATGAGCCGCAGTGCACAAACCGATCGCTACGTGCACGACCGCCTGCCGCCGTCGGACCAGCTGCCGATCTTCCGCTACGAGCTGCCCGAGCTGCAGCTGCCCGACCAGCTGAACCTGGTCGAGGAACTGCTCGACAAGGCGGCCGCCAAGGGCTTTGCGGACAAGCCGATGCTGCGCTCCCCCGGCCGCACGCTCACCTATTCCGAAGCTGCCGTCGAGGTCAATCGCATCGCCCAGGTGCTGACCGAGGACCTGCGGCTGGTGCCGGGCAACCGCGTCCTGCTGCGGGGCGGCAACTCGATCGCGATGGCGCTGGCCTGGCTGGCCGTGGTCAAGGCCGGCCTGATCGCGGTCGCCACGATGCCGCTGCTGCGGGCCAAGGAGCTCGGCGAGATCATCGACAAGGCGCAACCCACGGTCGCGCTGTGCGAAGGCAAGCTGCTCGACGAGCTGCAGGCCGCGCAGCAGGCCCATCCGGTGCTTCGCACCATCGTCGCCTTCAATCAGCTCGACGCGCCCGATTCGCTCACCGCCCGGGCCGCCGCGAAGAGCGGCGTGTTCCAGGCCTGCCCCACGGCCGCCGACGACATCGCCCTGCTGGCCTTCACCTCCGGGACCACCGGCAAGCCCAAGGCCCCGGTCACCACCCACCGCGACGTGCTCGCGATGTGCCAGACCTGGCCGCGCCACGTGCTCAAGGCGCGCAGCGAAGACATCGTCATCGGCTCGCCGCCACTGGCCTTCACCTTCGGGCTCGGCGGCCTGCTGGTGTTTCCGATGTGGGCCGGCGCCTCGGTGTACTTCCACGACAAGCCCTACACGCCCGAGACCATGGTCCAGGTGATCCGCGACATCGGCGCCACCCTCTGCTACACGGCGCCCACCTTCTACCGGCAGATGGCGCCTTTCGCGAAGGCCGCCGGCGTGCCGAGCCTGCGCATCAGCGTGAGCGCCGGCGAAGCGCTCCCCGACGCCACACGGCAGCTCTGGAAGCAGGCGACCGGACTCGAGATGGTCGATGGCATTGGCGGCACCGAGGTCTTCCACATCTACATCTCGGCCGCCGGCGACGAAGTGCGGCGCGGCGCGGTCGGCAAGGCGGTGCCCGGCTTCACGGCGAAGATCGTCGACGAAGAGGGCAACGAGGTGCCGCGCGGCACGGTCGGCAAGCTGGCGATCATCGGCCCGGTCGGCTGCCGCTACCTCGACGATCCGAGGCAGGCCGACTACGTACGCAACGGCTGGAACTACCCCGGCGATGCCTTCGTCGAGGACGAGGACGGCTATTTCTTCTACCAGTCGCGCGCCGACGACATGATCGTCACCGCCGGCTACAACGTCGGCGGCCCGGAAGTCGAGGATGCGCTGCTCAAGCATCCGGCGGTGGCCGAGTGCGGCGTGATCGGCAAGCCCGACGAAGAGCGCGGCATGATCGTCAAGGCGTTCTGCGTCCTCAAGCCCGGACACACGGGCGACGCGGCGCTGACCAAGGCGCTGCAGGAGCACGTCAAGGCCACCATCGCACCGTACAAATACCCGCGGGAAATTACCTTCGTGGCCAACCTGCCACGCACCGAGACCGGAAAACTCCAGAGATTCAAATTGAGGCAAATGACATGATGAAGCACCTTCAACCTCCAGGCTGGCTGCCCCCCAAGGGCTATGCGAACGGCATTGCCGCGCGCGGCACGCAAATCTTCGTCGGCGGCCAGATCGGCTGGAATTCGCAGCAGCAATTCGAGACCGACGATTTCATCGCGCAGACGGGCCAGGCGCTGCGCAATATCGTCGAGGTGCTGCGCGAAGCCGGCGCAGGCCCGGAGCACATGGTGCGCATGACCTGGTACATCACCGACCGCGACGAGTACAACAGCCGCCTCGGCGAGCTGGGGCCGGTGTATCGCGAGGCCGTGGGCCGCAATTTCCCGGCGATGACCTGCGTCCAGGTGGCCAGGCTGGTCGAGGCGCGGGCCAAGGTCGAGATCGAGGTCACGGCGGTCATCCCGGACTGATTCAGGGGGCGAGACCTGCGGGCTGGTCCCGCAGCTTCGCGGGGCCGTGAATTCCAAAAACCCAAACGTCCGAAGGTCCGAAGGTCCGAAGGTCCGAAAACAAAAAAGCCCACTCGAAAGTGGGCTTTTTTGCTTCGTCGACAACCTTTTTGGGGTTATCGGGAATTTGGTTGCGCGAGCAAGATTTGAACTTGCGACCTTTGGGTTATGAGCCCAACGAGCTACCAGGCTGCTCCATCGCGCGGCAAGATGGAATTATATACTATTCCGCGGCGTTTTGCGAGTCGTCCGAAGATTCTGTCACTTCGGGGCGATCGACCAGTTCGACCAGGGCCATGGGTGCGTTGTCGCCGACGCGGAAACCCATTTTCAGGATGCGCGTGTAGCCGCCGGGACGTGCCTGGTAGCGCGGGCCGAGTTCACCGAACAGCTTGACGACCATGTCGCGGTCGCGCAGGCGGTCGAAGGCGAGGCGCTTGTTGGCGACCGTCGGCTTCTTGGCCAGGGTGATCATCGGTTCGATGACGCGGCGCAGTTCCTTGGCCTTGGGCAGCGTGGTCTTGATGGCCTCATGCTCGATGAGCGAGTTCATCATGTTCTGCAGCATCGCGAGGCGGTGCGAGCTGGTGCGGTTGAGTTTGCGGAGTCCGTGACCGTGACGCATGGTGTGTTTTCCTTTACCATTTAAATTCGTCCAGCCGTATCAGGTACTGAACGTTCACCTAAATCAGAAGTTCAAGGCCTCCGAAGGAGGCCTTGTCATCCTCAATTATCTCTTATCGAGACCGGCCGGCGGCCAGCTCTCGAGCTTCATGCCCAAGGTCAGGCCGCGCGAGGCGAGCACTTCCTTGATTTCGTTGAGCGACTTGCGACCCAGGTTCGGGGTCTTGAGCAGCTCGTTCTCGGTGCGCTGGATCAGGTCGCCGATGTAGTAGATGTTCTCGGCCTTCAGGCAGTTGGCCGAACGCACCGTGAGTTCGAGTTCGTCGACCGGGCGCAGCAGGATCGGGTCGAACTGCTGGGCGCTGCGCGGTGCCGGGGCGTCGAACGCCGCGAGTTCGCCGCCTTCGAGCTGGGCGAACACAGCCAGTTGTTCCACCAGGATCTTGGCCGAGGCGCGGACCGCGTCTTCGGCGGTGATCGCACCGTTGGTCTCGATTTCGACCAGCAGCTTGTCGAGGTCGGTGCGCTGTTCGACACGGGCGCTTTCGACCGTGTAGCTCACGCGCTTGACCGGCGAGAACGAAGCGTCCAGCACGATCCGGCCGATCGACTTGGTCGGCTCGTCGGCGTAGCGGCGCATCGTGCCGGGCACGTAGCCGCGGCCCTTCTCGACCTTGATCTGCATGTCGAGCTTGCCGCCTTGCGACAGGTGGGCGATCACGTGGTCGGGGTTGATGATCTCGACGTCGTGTGGCGTCTGGATGTCCGAAGCGGTGACCGGGCCCTCGCCGTCCTTGCGCAGGCTCAGCGTGACTTCATCGCGGTTGTGGAGCTTGAACACCACGCCCTTGAGGTTCAACAGGATGTTGACGACGTCTTCCTGCACGCCATCGATCGACGAGTACTCGTGCAGCACGCCGGCGATCGTGACTTCGGTGGCCGAATAGCCGACCATCGACGACAGCAGGACGCGACGCAGTGCATTGCCGAGCGTGTGGCCGTAGCCGCGCTCGAACGGCTCGAGCGTGACCTTAGCCTTGTTGGGCGCGAGTTGCTCGACCTGGATGGTCTTGGGTTTCAGCAGGGTTGTTTGCATGCAGACTTCCTCTCAATACCCCCGGCTCGTTACACCGGTAAGGCTGGTGAAGCGCCCGCGGGGCGCAGCCCCGGCGGGAACAAAAATGACAAGGACGAGGCGCAAAGCGCCTCGTTATCCTCTGTTTAACGCGAGTAGAGTTCGACGATCAGCGATTCGTTGATGTCGGCAGCGAATTCGTCGCGATCGGGGACCTTCTTGAAGGTGCCTTCCGCCTTGTCGGCGTTGACGTCGACCCATGCCGGCATGCCCACCTGGGCGGCCAGCTGCAGCGCTTCGGCCACGCGGGTCTGCTTCTTCGACTTGTCGCGGACAGCGATCACGTCGCCGGTCTTGACCAGGTACGACGGGATGTTGACCGACTGGCCGTTCACGGTGATCGCCTTGTGCGACACCAGCTGGCGTGCTTCGGCGCGCGTCGAGCCGAAGCCCATGCGATAGACGACGTTGTCCAGGCGCGATTCGAGGATGAACAGCAGGTTCGCGCCGGTGTTGCCACGGCGGCGATCGGCTTCCTCGAAGTAGCGGCGGAACTGCTTCTCGAGCACGCCGTACATGCGCTTGACCTTCTGCTTTTCACGCAGTTGCAGGCCGAAGTCGGAGGTGCGCTGACCCGAGGTGCGGCCGTGCTGGCCGGGCTTGGAGTCGAACTTCGACTTGTCCTGGATCGAGCGGCGGGCGCTCTTCAGGAACAGGTCGGTGCCTTCGCGGCGGGAGAGTTTGGCCTTGGGGCCGAGGTAGCGTGCCACGTGATTTCCTTCTGTGTCATCTGCCGCAGCGGAACTGCGGGAGCCATCGGCGGCGTGCCGACGGCGGTGGGCTTCGATAAAAACAAAAAATGCGCAGCCGCCGTGAAGCAGGCTGCGCCGGGCGCTGTCGCCTTAGATGCGACGGCGCTTCTGCGGACGGCAGCCGTTGTGCGGCACCGGGGTCACGTCGGCAATGGAGTTGATCCGGATGCCGAGCGCGGCCAGCGCGCGCACCGACGATTCGCGACCGGGGCCCGGGCCCTTGATCTCGACGTCGAGGTTCTTGATGCCTTGCTCGACCGCGGCGCGGCCGGCGACTTCGGAAGCGACCTGCGCAGCGAACGGAGTCGACTTGCGCGAGCCCTTGAAGCCCTGACCACCCGACGATGCCCACGACAGGGCGTTGCCCTGGCGATCGGTGATCGTGATGATCGTGTTGTTGAACGAGGCGTGCACGTGGGCAATACCGTCCGCAACGTTCTTGCGAACCTTCTTGCGAACGCGTTGTGCCGCGTTGTTGGCAGGAGCTTTAGCCATGGTCTATCCTTATTTCTTCAGGGACTGCGCTGCCTTGCGCGGACCCTTGCGGGTACGGGCATTCGTGCGCGTGCGCTGGCCGCGCATCGGCAGGCCGCGGCGGTGACGGAAGCCGCGATAGCAGCCGATGTCCATCAAACGCTTGATGTTCATCGTCGTTTCGCGACGCAGGTCACCTTCGATGGTGAAGAGAGCGATCTGGTCGCGGATCTTCTCGAGATCGGCGTCGGTCAGATCCTTGATCTTCTTCGCATAGTCGATGCCGCTCGCTTCGCAGATCTTGCGTGCGCGAGTGCGACCGATGCCGAAAATGGCGGTCAGGCCGATTTCAGCGTGCTTGTGCGGCGGAATGTTGATGCCAGCAATACGTGCCATGTGCGTCCTCTAAATCTCTAACAATCAACCCTGGCGCTGCTTGTGGCGCGGGTCGGTACAGATCACACGCACCACACCCTTGCGGCGGATGATCTTGCAATTACGGCAGATGGTTTTGACCGAAGCCGAAACTCTCATTTCATTCTCCTAAAACTCTTGTTCAACTCGGCGAACCATTCGCCTGAAAATTCATTGCGCTCTAAGACCCGTGACTACGATGTCTTGAAGTTGGCTTTCTTCAGCAGCGACTCGTACTGCTGCGACATCATGTAGTTCTGCACCTGGGCCATGAAGTCCATCGTCACGACCACGATGATCAGCAAGGACGTGCCGCCGAAATAGAACGGCACGTTGTACTTGAGGATCAGGAACTCCGGCAGCAGGCAGACGAAGGTGATGTACACCGCGCCGGCCAACGTCAGTCGAACCAGGATCTTGTCGATATAGCGTGCGGTCTGGTCACCCGGGCGGATACCCGGAATGAACGCACCGCTCTTCTTCAGGTTGTCGGCGGTTTCGCGGCTGTTGAACACCAGCGCCGTGTAGAAGAAGCAGAAGAACACGATCGCGGTGGCGTACAGCAGCACGTAGATCGGTTGACCCGGCTGCAGCGCGCTTGCGATGTCCTTGATCCAGCGCATGCTCTCGCCGGTGCTGAACCAGCCCACCACCGTGGTCGGCAGCAGGATGATCGACGAAGCGAAGATCGGCGGGATCACGCCGGCCATGTTCAGCTTCAGCGGCAGGTGCGACGACTGGCCGCCGTAGACCTTGTTGCCGACCTGGCGCCGCGCATAGTTCACGAGGATCTTGCGCTGGCCGCGTTCGACGAACACCACGAAGTAGGTCACCAGGACCACCACCGCGATGATGAAGAGCGCAACGATCGGGTTCATCGCACCGGTGGTCACCAGCGAAGCCAGACCGCCGATGGCGTTCGGAAGCCCCGCCGCGATACCCGCGAAGATCAGGATCGAGATGCCGTTGCCCAGGCCACGCTCGGTGATCTGCTCGCCGAGCCACATCAGGAACATCGAGCCGGCCGTGAGGCTGACCATGGCCGTGATGCGGAAGCCGAAGCCGGGTGCGATGACCAGGCCGGCCGAGGACTCGAGCGCGACAGCGATGCTGAAGGACTGGAACAGGGCCAGTGCCAGGGCACCGTAGCGGGTGTACTGCGTGATCTTGCGCCGGCCGGCTTCGCCTTCTTTCTTGAGCTGCTCGAAGGTCGGCACCACGTAGGTCATCAGTTGCATGATGATCGACGCGGAGATGTACGGCATGATGCCCAACGCGAACACGGTGAAGCGCGACAGCGCACCGCCCGAGAACATGTTGAACAGGCTCAGGATGCCGCCCTGCTGACCTTGGAACAGCTGCGCCAGTTGGTCCGGGTTGATGCCCGGCACCGGAATGTGAGCTCCGATGCGATAGACCACGAGCGCGAGCAGCAAAAAGACGAGCCGGCGACGGAGGTCACCGAACTTGCCTGTTTTTGCGAGCGTTGCCGCGTTGGTTGCCACGAAGAACTTCTTTCAGTCCAGGGTGTTCAGGCGATGCTGCCGCCGGCGGCTTCGATCGCGGCCTTGGCGCCCGCGGTCGCACCGATGCCCGTCAGCTTGACGGCCTTGGTCAGTTCGCCGGTCTTGATGACCTTGACGACCTTGGCGATCTGGCCCACGAGACCGGCTTGCTTCAGTGCCAGCAGGTCCACTTCGGCCAGACCGAGCTGCTCGAGAGCGGTCAGCGTGACTTCAGCGTTGTACTTGAGCAGTTGCGACTTGAAGCCGCGCTTCGGCAGGCGACGCTGCAGAGGCATTTGACCGCCTTCGAAGCCCACCTTGTGGAAACCGCCCGCACGCGACTTCTGACCCTTGTGACCGCGACCTGCGGTCTTGCCGATGCCCGAGCCGATGCCGCGACCGACACGGCGCTTTGCATGCTTGGCGCCGTCGGCCGGCTTGATGCCATTGAGTTCCATATGCGTCTCTCTCGGTGCCGGTTAGAGCACTTTGACCAGATAACTGATCTTGTTGATCATGCCGCGCACTGCGGGCGTGTCCTGCAGCTCGCTCACGCTGTTGAGCTTGCGCAGGCCCAGGCCGCGCACGGTGGCGCGATGCGATTCCTTGGTGCCGATCGGGCTCTTGACCAATTGCACCTTGACGGTTTGTTGTTGCGTCATGTTGCTGCTCCTCAGGCGAAGAGTTCTTCGACGGTCAGGCCGCGCTTGGCAGCGACTTCTGACGCGGTCGTCGAGTTCTTCAGGCCGTCCAGGGTGGCGCGGACCATGTTGTAGGGGTTCGACGAACCATGGCTCTTGGCCACGATGTCGGTGATGCCCATGACTTCGAAGACGGCGCGCATCGGGCCGCCGGCGATGATGCCGGTACCCTTGGGAGCCGGGATCATGACCACCGAGGCGGCGCCGTGGTGGCCCGTCACGCGGTGATGCAGCGTGCCGTTCTTGATCGAAATCTTGGCCAGGTTGCGACGGGCTTCTTCCATTGCCTTCTGCACTGCAGCGGGCACTTCCTTGGACTTGCCCTTGCCCATGCCGACGCGGCCGTCGCCGTCACCGACCACGGTGAGTGCTGCGAAACCGAGGATACGACCACCCTTCACCACCTTGGTGACGCGGTTGATCGCGATCATCTTCTCGCGCAGGCCGTCCTCGGGGCCTTCGTTCTGCGTTCTTGCCTGAATCTTTGCCATTTTGAATCTCGTGTCCGGTTAGAACTGCAGGCCGGCTTCGCGGGCCGCTTCGGCCAGCGCCTTGACGCGGCCGTGATAGGCGAAACCTGCGCGGTCGAAGGCGACCTTCTCGACGCCGGCAGCCTTCGCCTTTTCAGCGATGCGCTTGCCGATGGCGGTGGCCGCGGCTGCGGTGGCACCCTTGCCCGAAGCGCCCAGTGCGGTGCGCATTTCGGCTTCGGCCGTCGATGCGCTGGCAATCACCTTGGAGCCGTCGTCGGAGATGACGGTGGCGTAGATGTGCAGGTTGGTGCGGTTCACCGTCAGGCGCGCCACGCCTTGCGTCGCAATGCGGATGCGGGTCTGGCGCGAGCGGCGAAGGCGCTGTGCTTTTTTGGTCAACATCATTTTGCTGCCCCTTACTTCTTCTTGGTCTCTTTGATCGTGATCTTCTCGTCCGCATAGCGGATGCCCTTGCCCTTGTAGGGCTCTGGCGGACGAATGGCACGGATCTCAGCGGCGACCTGGCCGACGCGCTGGCGGTCGGCACCCTTGATGATGATTTCGGTCGGGGTCGGCGTTGCCACCGTGATGCCTTGCGGCATGTCCTTGTTGACCGGATGCGAGTAACCGACCTGCAGGTTCAGCTTGGCGCCTTGCGCCGCGGCCTTGAAGCCGACGCCGACCAGGTTGAGCTTCTTCTCGAAGCCCTTGGTCACGCCGACCACCATGTTGTTCACCAGCTGGCGGATCGTGCCGCTCAGCGCATTCGCTTCACGCGAATCGTTGGCGGGCTCGAAGCTCAGCTTGCCGTCGTTGTTGGCGACTTTCACCAGGGCGTTGCGGGCCAGGCTGAGCGAACCGCCCGAACCCTTGACGCTGATCTGGTCTTCCTTGATCGACACATCCACGCCTGCGGGGATGGCGATCGGCATTTTTCCTACTCGGGACATTTCAGTGACTCCTCGATGTCTCGGTCAGGCGACGTAGCACAGGACTTCGCCACCGACACCGGTAGCGCGCGCCTTGCGGTCGGTCATCACGCCCTGGGGGGTCGTGACGATGGCGACGCCGAGGCCGTTCTGAACTTGCGGGATGGCTTGCGCTGCCTTGTAGACACGCAGGCCGGGACGGCTCACACGCTCGATGCGCTCGATGACCGGACGGCCAGCGTAGTACTTCAGCGTGATGACGAGTTCGGACTTGCCGGCTTCGGTCTTGACCTGGAAGCCGTCGATGTAGCCTTCGTCCTTCAGGACTTGCGCGATCGCGGTCTTCACCTTGGAAGACGGGACCGACACAGTGGGCTTCGCCACCATCTGCGCGTTACGGATACGCGTCAGCAGGTCGGCAATGGGATCACTCATGCTCATGTTGTTTGCTCCTGCCTGGCTTACCAGCTGGCCTTGGTGACACCGGGGATGTCGCCGTTGAATGCCAGTTCGCGGATCTTGGCGCGGCCCAGACCGAATTGACGGAAGGTGCCACGCGGACGACCGGTGATTTCGCAACGGTTGCGCTGGCGCGTGGGGTTCGCGTTGCGCGGCAGCTTCTGCAGGCCCAGGCGGGCAGCAGCGCGCTCTTCGTCGCTCTTCTTGAAGTCGTTGGCGATCGCCTTGAGTTCGGCGTGCTTCGCGGCGTACTTGGCGACCAGGTTGTCGCGCTTGAGTTCGCGTTGGATCAAAGATGCTTTAGCCACAGGTCGCCTCAGTTCTTGAACGGGAAACGGAAGCCAGCGAGAAGCGCCTTGGCTTCTTCGTCGGTCTTGGCCGTCGTCGTGATGCTGATATTGAGACCGCGCAGGGCATCGACCTTGTCGTATTCGATCTCGGGGAAAATGATCTGCTCTTTGACGCCGATGTTGTAGTTGCCGCGGCCGTCGAAGGCACGACCCGAAATACCACGGAAGTCACGCACGCGCGGCAGGGCCACGGTCACGAAACGATCGAGGAATTCGTACATCTGGACGCCGCGCAGCGTGACCATGCAGCCGATCGGCTGGTTCTCGCGGATCTTGAAACCGGCGATGGCCTTCTTCGACTTGGTGACCACGGGCTTCTGGCCGGCGATCTTGGTGAGGTCGGCAACGGCGTTGTCGAGCACCTTCTTGTCAGCGACTGCTTCGCCCACGCCCATGTTGAGCGTGATCTTGGTCAGGCGCGGGACCTGCATCGGCGAGGTGTAGCCGAACTTTTCGGTCAGGTCTTTCGCGACTTTTTCGCGATAGTGTTGTTGGAGGCGTGCCATGTGAATGCTCCTTAGGCCAGCTTGATTTCTTCGCCGCTGGACTTGAAGACGCGCACGCGCTTGCCGTCCGTGACCTTGATGCCCACGCGATCGGCCTTGCCGGTCGCGGCATTGAAGATCGCCACGTTGGATTGATGAATCGGCATGGCCTTCTCGACGATGCCACCGGTCGTACCCTTGAGGGGGTTCGGCTTGGTGTGCTTCTTGACGAGGTTGATGCCTTCGATGATCAGATGGGAATCATCCTTGCGCAGCGACACAGTGCCGCGCTTGCCCTTGTCGCGCCCGGCCAACACGATGACCTGGTCGCCTTTGCGAATCTTGTTCATGGCGTTGTTGTCCTTACAGAACTTCGGGTGCCAGCGACACGATCTTCATGAACTTCTCGGTGCGCAGTTCGCGCGTGACCGGTCCGAAGATGCGGGTGCCGATGGGCTCCAGCTTGGCGTTGAGCAGCACGGCGGCATTGCCGTCGAACTTGACGAGCGAACCGTCGGCGCGACGGATGCCCTTGGCGGTGCGAACCACCACTGCACTGTAGATCTCGCCCTTCTTGACGCGACCGCGAGGAGCAGCTTCCTTGATGCTGACCTTGATGACGTCGCCCACGCTGGCATAACGCCGCTTGGAACCGCCGAGCACCTTGATACACAGGACGGATTTCGCGCCCGTGTTGTCGGCCACATCGAGCCGAGATTCTGTTTGGATCATTTCGTGATATTCCCAACTTGTACCGTTTGCTGGCTCGGACAATCCCGAATGGCAGCGCTGCGGTCAGTCTTGGGCCCGTCGTCCACACACCGAAACCACTCCGGCGCGCTTCCATTGGGCTGAAACTTGAAACTGCAAAATTTGCAGAAACACTCGTCGCCCCTAAAGTTAATCCTTTAAAAGCGAAGCCCGCGATTGTTGCATAGTCTTGGCAGGACGTCAACCCCCTCCCTTCGACGAAGACGCGAGCCCGTAGACTCGCGGCGTGCCAGCCCGACCTTCGACGCCTTTTTCCCGCCGCCGCCTGCTGCTGGCCGCGGTCGCCGCCGGCCTGGCGGCCTGCCGCAGCGGGGTGGCCCCACCGCCTGCCGCCCGAGAGGGCCAGCCGCTGCGGCTGCTGGCCGAGGCGCGCTGGCCCCACCGCATGGACTATCGGGGCAGCACCGTCGGCGGGCTGTCCGGCATCGACTACGACCGGGCCTCGGGCGAATTCCTGCTCCTCAGCGACGACCGGTCCGATCTCGCGCCGGCACGTTTCTATAGTGCGCACTGGGACGTCGAGGGGCGCCAGCCCCCGGAGGCCACCGGCGTCACATGGCTGCGACAGGCTGACGGCAGCCCCTGGCCCGCTCGCCGCGCCGCCAGTCCCGGCATCCCGGTGGTCGACCCCGAAGCCATCCGCTGGCGGCCGGACACCGGCACGCTGCTCTGGACCGGCGAAGGCGACGTCTCCCGCGGCTTCGGCCCCGCGCTCTACGAGTCGCGGCGCGACGGGACGCTGGTGCGGGAGATCGCGCTGCCCCCGATGTTCGCGGCCGACCGCAGCAACCAGCGCGGCCCCAGGGACAACCTGAGCCTGGAGGGCCTGGGCCTGACGCCGGACGGCCGCCACGCCTGGGTGGCGATGGAGAACGCGCTGCGCCAGGACGGCCCGCCGCCCACGCTGCGCGCGCCCGGCGGCCCCTGCCGCTTCACCCGGATCGACCTGGCGATCGGGCAGGCCACGCGCCAGATCGCCTACCTGCCCGACCCGATCCCGCTGCGCCCCCTGCTGCCGGGCACGCACGCCGACAACGGCGTGAGCGAGGTGCTGATGATCGACGCCCACCGGATGCTGGTGCTGGAGCGCGCCTACGCGGTCGGGGCCGGCAATTCGCTGCGGCTCTACGAGATCGATACCCGCGACGCCAGCGACACCCTGGCCCTCGACGCGCTGACCCCCGACAATCACCGTCCGGTGCCGAAAAAACTGGTGGCGGACTTCGCCGCGCTCGGGCTTTCACGGCTGGACAACACCGAGGGCCTCTGCTGGGGCCCCGATCTGCCCGGCGGCCGCCGGATGCTGGTGGCGGTGAGCGACGACAATTTCAACCCTCTGCAGGTCACCCAGTTCGCAGCCTTCGAATTCACGGACAAGTCATGAACATCGCAGTCACCTTCCTGCCCCGCCAGGAGCCGACCCCCCTGCCCCCGATCGCCTTCATCGGCGGCGGCAACATGGCCAGCGCGATCATCGCCGGGCTGATCCGGCAGGACACGCCGGCCAGTACTTTCGAGGTGGTCGAACCCTTCGCCGAGGCCCGCGAGCGACTGGCGCGCGACTTCGGCATCGTCGCCCAGGCCGAGGCCGGCGCGGCCCTGGCGCGCTGCGAGCTCGTGGTCTGGGCGGTCAAGCCGCAGAGCTTCGCCGAGGCCGCGAAGCCGGTCCGCGGCCTGGCACCCGACGCCGTGCACCTGAGCGTCGCCGCCGGCATCCCCTCCGACAGCATCGCGCACTGGCTCGGCACCGAGCGCGTGGTGCGCGCCATGCCCAACACGCCGGCCCTGGTGGGCCAGGGCATGACCGGGCTGTTCGCTCGCGAAGCCGTCGACGCGGCGGGCCGAAAGCGGGTCGAGCAGGTGCTGGGCGCCACCGGCGAACTGCTCTGGGTCGCCGCCGAGGAGGCGCTCGACGCGGTCACCGCGATCTCCGGCTCCGGGCCGGCCTACGTGTTCTATTTCATCGAGGCACTGACCGAGGTCGGCATCGAGCTGGGCCTGGCGCCGGAGCAGGCCCACCAGCTCGCGGTCGGCACCTTCTCGGGCGCCACGGCGCTGGCCGCCAGCGCCAGCGAGCCGCCCGCGGTGCTGCGCGAGCGCGTGACCTCCAAGGGCGGCACCACCTACGCGGCGATCACATCGATGGAAAACGCCGACGTGGCCGGCAAGATCAAGGCCGCCGCCCGTGCCGCGCACCAGCGCGCCCAAGAGCTGGGCGCGGAGTTCGGCAAGGGCTGAGCCCGATTCAAGGCAGGGCGTAGCCCGCCACCACGCCGACGAACACGGTGAAGCCCAGCCAGTGGTTGAGGCGGAAGGCCTTGAAGCAGCCTTCGCGGGTCCGGTCGCGGATCAGGCGCCAGTGCCACAGCGCCTGCGCCGCGGCCGCGGCGATCGCCAGGTAGAAGACCGGGCCCAGTCCCATGCCGGCGCCGATCACGGTCCAGACCACCAGGAACGTGAGGTAGCAGGCCATCACGATCGGGACGTCGAGGCGGCCGAAGGTGATCGCCGAGGTCTTCATGCCGATCAGCAGGTCGTCGTCGCGGTCGACCATCGCGTACTCGGTGTCGTAGGCCAGCACCCAGAACAGGTTGCCCGCAAGCAGCCACCAGGCCAGCGCCGGCACCTCGCCCCGGACCGCGGAGAAGGCCATCGGGATGCCGAAACTGAAGGCGATGCCGAGCACCGCCTGCGGGATCGAGACGAATCGCTTGGCGTAGGGATAGGCCAGCGTCACGGCCAGCGCCACGAAGGACCACAGCACCGTCGCCTGGTTGGTGGTGAGCACCAGTGCGAAGGCGCACAGCGCCAATGCCGCGCCCAGCGCCAGCGCCTCCTTGATCGAGATCGCACCGCTCGTGACCGGCCGCTGCGCGGTGCGCTTGACGTGGCGGTCGAAGTCGCGGTCGGCGACGTCATTGATGCAGCAGCCCGCGCTGCGCATCAGGAAGGTCCCGAGGACGAAGACCACCAGCAGGTGCCATCCGGGCCAGCCGCCACCGGCGAACCAGAGCGCGCCGAGGGTGGGCCAGAGCAGCAGCAGCCAGCCGGCCGGGCGGTTCCAGCGGATCAGGTCCAGGTAGAGCGCGAGGCGTGTGCGGCGGGGCTCGGGCATGGGCGTCGAGACGGCCGGCCCGGCGTCCTGCCCGGGCCCGGCCAAGGCATCATTCTTCAAGGAGCGAACGCAGCATC
Source organism: Variovorax sp. J31P179 (assembly GCF_030316985.1). Taxonomy (NCBI): domain Bacteria; kingdom Pseudomonadati; phylum Pseudomonadota; class Betaproteobacteria; order Burkholderiales; family Comamonadaceae; genus Variovorax; species Variovorax sp. J31P179. The sequence goes on from NZ_JASZYL010000005.1 coordinate 486,222, forward strand.
CAGGCTGTCTGGTCGTGCACGGTGCAGCGGGCGGTCAGCATGTCTGCGGTCGGATCGTCGCCCGCTTCCTCGGCCACGGGAATGAACTCGCGCGCGATCCGCGACACGGTCTCGTGGCCCTTGACCAGGATGCGCACCATCTCCATGGCCTTGGGCGGCGTCTGCGGCACGTCGGGCACGGTGGCGATCTTGCTGAACTCCGCATAGGAGCCCGGCGCGTAATGGCCCAGCGCGCGGATGCGCTCGGCGATCACGTCGGTCGAGCCCCACAGCTCGGTGTACTGGGTCATGAACATCGCGTGCAGCGAGTTGAAGTGCGGACCGGTCACGTTCCAGTGGAAGTTGTGGGTCGTCAGGTACAGCGTGTAGGTGTCGGCCAGCACGCGGCTCAGGCCCTCGGCGATGGCTGCGCGGTCCTGGCGGTCGATGCCGATGTTGATGATCGGCGCGTTGCGGCTGCCCGATTCCTCGGCGACCTTGACGCCGCCTTTCTTCGGTACCTTGCCGGCGGAGGATGCCGGTGCAGGGGTGGCGGGCGACTTCGGCTTCTTGACGACTTTGGCCATGGCGACGGGTCTTTCTAGAGGAAGGTTGACGGCAGGAGGGCGGGAGCCAAGCGGAGGCCGCTTCGCAACAGCCGCACTCTATCTCAGGACAAGCGCTTGACGCCCGGCAGCTCGCAGGCATAGATCGCGTTGCGCAGCGCCGCGATCGCCTCATAGCGGGTGAAGCTGCGCCGCCAGGCCAGCACCACGCGGCGGGTCGGCGGCTCGCCGCCGTGGGTGTCGCGCACCGGCAGGTAGCGCACGATCTGCTCGGGCTCCTTGCGGCCCTTGCCGCGCGGCTTGAGTGCCTCGGCCGGCACCGACAGCCGCGGCACCAGCGTCACGCCCATGCCCGAGGCCACCATGTGCTTGATGGTCTCGAGCGAGGAACCCTCGAAGCTCTTGCGGATGCCCTCGGCGTTGCTTGAGAAACGCGCGAACTCGGGGCAGACCTCGAGCACATGGTCGCGGAAGCAATGGCCGGTGCCGAGCAGCAGCATGGTCTCCTTCTTGAGCTCGTCGGAGCTCACCGACTCGCGCTCGGCCAACGGATGGTGCGCCGGCAGGGCGGCCATGAAGGGCTCGTCGTAGAGCGCGGCCATCGCGAGACCGGTGTCGGGAAAGGGCTCGGCCATGATCGCGCAGTCGATCTCGCCGGCGCGCAGCATCTCGAGCAGCTTGGCCGTGAAGTTCTCCTGCAGCACCAGTGGCATCTGCGGCGTGCGAGCGATGTTCTGGCGCACCAGGTCGGGCAGCAGGTAGGGGCCGATGGTGTAGATCACGCCGAGGTTCAGGGGACCGGACAGCGGGTCCTTGCCGCGCTTGGCGATCTCCTTGATGCTCGCCGCCTGGTCGAGCACGCTCTGCGCCTGCTGCACGATCTGCTCGCCCAGCGGCGTCACCGTGACTTCGCCGGCGCTGCGCTCGAACAGCTTGACCTCGAGCTCGTCCTCGAGCTTCTTGATGGCGACCGACAGCGTGGGCTGCGAGACGTAGCAGGCCTCGGCCGCCTTGCCGAAATGCCGCTCGCGGGCGACCGCAACGATGTATTTGAGTTCGGTGAGGGTCATAGTCTGCGTCAATTATGCGCAAGGGACGCATCGCCTGCGCCATCGGCGGGCGCAGGCCGTCAGGCTTTCAGGTATTCGGCCTTGCTGCCGAGCCAGCGGTCGACGTGCTTTTCGGCCAGCGCCGGGTCCCGGTCGAGCATCTGCGGCGCCAGTTCGCGGGCCCAGTCGAGCAGCATGACATCGGTCGTGAGGTCGGCGAAGCGCAGCAGCGGCGCGCCCGACTGGCGGGCGCCGAGGAACTCGCCCGGACCGCGGATCTCGAGGTCGCGGCGGGCGATCTCGAAGCCATCGGCGGTCTCGGCCATTGCCTTGAGCCGGGCGCGCGCGGCCTCGCCGACCCGGCCGCCCTCGTTCGGCGCATAAAGCAGCACGCAGGCCGAGGCGGCGGCGCCGCGCCCCACCCGGCCGCGCAGCTGGTGCAGCTGCGAGAGCCCGAAGCGCTCGGCGTGCTCGATCACCATCAGCGAGGCGTTGGGCACGTCGACCCCGACCTCGATCACCGTGGTGCTGACCAGCACCTGCAGCCGGTTGGCCGTGAAGCTCTCCATCACCGCCTGCTTCTCCGCGGTCGGCATGCGCGAATGCAGCAGGCCGACGCCGACCTTCTCGCCGAGCGCTCCGGCCAGTTCGTCGCGCGTCTCGGTGGCGTTGCGCAGGTCGACCGCCTCGCTCTCCTCGATCAGCGGGCAGACCCAGTAGACCTGCCGGCCCTGCGCGAGCTGGGCCTGGATGCGGTCGATGACCTCGTCGCGGCGGTGGTCGGCCACCAGCTTGGTGACGATCGGCGTGCGTCCCGGCGGCAGCTCGTCGAGCGTGGAGACGTCGAGGTCGGCGTAGTAGCTCATGGCCAGCGTGCGGGGGATGGGCGTCGCGCTCATCATCAGCAGATGCGGTTCGAGGTCGCCGACCGCCTTGCCGCGCAAGGCGAGCCGCTGGGCCACGCCGAAGCGGTGCTGCTCGTCGATAATCGCCAGCGCGAGCTTGCTGAAATGCACCTTCTCTGAAATGACGGCGTGGGTGCCGATCACCAGCGCCGCCTCGCCGCTCTCGACCGCGGCCGACATCTGGTCGCGCTCCTTCTTTTTCTGGCTGCCGGTGAGCCAGGCCACGCGCAGGCCGCGCTCGGCCAGCAGCGGATCGAGCCAGCCGACCAGCTTGCCGAAATGCTGGGCCGCCAGGATCTCGGTCGGCGCCATCAGCGCGCACTGGTGGCCGGCATCGATGCAGCGCGCCGCCGCCAGCGCCGCCACCACGGTCTTGCCGGAACCGACGTCGCCCTGCAGCAGCCGGTGCATCGGCAGCGCGCGCCCGAGGTCGCGGGTGATCTCGACGCCGACCCGCTGCTGCGCCCCGGTGAGGGCGAAGGGCAAGGCGGCCAGCAGTTCCGTGTGCAGGGAGGCGCCCGACGCGGCCGCATCGAGCACCGGCGCGCGCTGCGCCGCCCGGGCCCGCCGCGCCTGCAGCTGCGAGAGCTGCTGCGCCAGCAGCTCGTCGGCCTTCAGCCGCTGCCAGGCCGGATGGCTGTGGTCCTCGAGCGTGGCCATCGGCACGTCCGGCGCCGGGTAGTGCAGGAAGTTGAGCGCCCGGCGCAGCTCCCAGGCGCCATGCGGCGCGGCGCCCGCGGGCAGGGTCTCGTCGAGCACGGCCCGCGCCAGGCCGGCGCGCACCTCGCGCCGCAGCACCGGCTGGGCCAGGCCGGCGATGGTCGAATAGACCGGCGTCAGCGCCTCCGGCAGCGCGGTGCCGGCGGCCTTGACGGCCGGGTGCATCATCTGGCGCCCGAGGAAGCCGCCGCGCACCTCGCCGCGCACCCGCACCCGGGCGCCGACCGCCAGCTGCTTCTGCTGCGACGGGTAGAAATTGAAGAAGCGCAGCTGGCAGGTGTCGCTGCCGTCGTCGACGGTCACGATCAGCTGCCGACGGGGGCGAAACACGACCTCGCTGTCGGTCACCACCGCCTCGATCTGCGCGCTCTCCCCGTCGCGCACGTCGGCCAGCCGGACGATCCGGGTCTCGTCCTCGTAGCGCATCGGCAGGTAGAGGGCGAAATCGATGTCGCGCACCAGGCCGAGCTTGCGCAGCGCCCGCTGCACCACGCTCAGGCCGGTGCCGGGCGCGGCGGCGGGCTTTTCGGGCGGCGGAGACTTGGGCAAGGCGGACATGGGACAATTCTGCCCGGCTCCTCGCCGCCCTCCCTTTTTCCCATGCCTCCTTGGCACGGGCCCGTCCGGCCCTCAAGCACCATGCGCGCCTTCACGCTCTCCGATTTCGATTTCGACCTGCCGCCCGAACTGGTGGCCCAGCATCCCGCCAGCGAACGCAGCGCCTCGCGCCTGCTCGACGGCACCGGCTCGCCGGCCGTCGACCGCATCTTCAACCAGCTGCCCTCGCTGCTGCGCGCCGGCGACCTGCTGGTGTTCAACGACACCCGCGTCGTCAAGGCGCGCCTGTTCGGCGAGAAGCCCACCGGCGGCAAGCTCGAACTGCTGGTGGAGCGCGTGCTGCAGGGCGCCGAGGTGGTGGCCCACATGAAGGTCAGCAAGAAGCCGCCGGTCGGCACCACGCTGGCGATGGCGGGCGGCTTCGCGGCCACCTTGCTGGGCCGCTGGCCGGAGGAGGACGGCGCGCTGTTCCGCTTCCGCTTCGACAGCCCCGCGGGCGAAGACCCCTACGCGCTGATGGCGCGCTGCGGCCACGTGCCGCTGCCGCCCTACATCACCCACACCGACTCGGCCGACGACGAGAGCCGCTACCAGACGGTGTTCGCGCGCGTGCCCGGCGCGGTCGCGGCACCCACCGCGGCGCTGCACTTCGACGCCGCGCTGCTGGCTGCGCTGGAGGCGCGCGGCGTGCAGCGCGCCAACGTCACGCTGCATGTGGGCGCCGGCACCTTCCAGCCGGTCAAGACCGAGGACATCGCCCAGCACCAGATGCATGCCGAGCGCTACGAGGTGCCCGAGGCGACGCAGCGGGCGATCGCCGAGTGCAAGGCGCGCGGCGGCCGCGTGGTCGCGGTCGGCACCACCACCGTGCGCACGCTCGAGTCGTGGGCGAAGAGCGGCGAGGCCGCGGGCGACACCCGGATCTTCATCACGCCGGGCTTCGCCTTCGCGCACGTCGACCTGCTGGTCACCAACTTCCACCTGCCCAAGAGCACGCTGATGATGCTGGTCAGCGCTTTCGCCGGCTACGAGCGCGTGATGGCGCTGTACGCCCACGCGATCCGCGAGAACTACCGCTTCTTCAGCTACGGCGACGCGATGCTGCTCGCAAGAACCCCTACTGCACCATGCTGAACTTCGAACTCCTCGCCACCGACCCGACCAGCCACGCGCGCCGCGGCACCCTCACGCTCAATCACGGCGTGGTGCAGACGCCGATCTTCATGCCGGTCGGCACCTACGGCACCGTCAAGGGCGTGATGCCGCGCAGCCTGCACGAGATGGGCGCCCAGATCATCCTCGGCAACACCTTCCATCTCTGGATGCGGCCCGGCCTCGACGTCATGGCGGCCTTCGGCGGCCTGCACCAGTTCGAGAAGTGGGACAAGCCGATCCTCACCGACTCGGGCGGCTTCCAGGTCTGGTCGCTGGGCGCGATGCGCAAGATCAGCGAGGAAGGCGTCCGCTTCGCATCGCCGGTCAACGGCGACAAGCTGTTTCTCACGCCCGAGGTCTCGATGCAGATCCAGACCATCCTGAACAGCGACATCGTGATGCAGTTCGACGAATGCACGCCCTACGACGTCGACGGCCACGTCACGACCGAGGCCGAAGCGCGCAAGTCGATGGAACTCAGCCTGCGCTGGGCCAGGCGCTGCCAGTCCGAATTCGCGCGGCTCGACAACCCCAACGCCCTGTTCGGCATCGTCCAGGGCGGCATGTTCGAGAACCTGCGCGAGGAATCGCTGGCGCAGCTGGTCGAGATGGACTTCCCGGGCTATGCGATCGGCGGCGTCAGCGTCGGCGAGCCCAAGGACGAGATGCTGCGGATCATGGCGCACACGCCGCACAAGCTGCCGGCCCACAAGCCGCGCTACCTGATGGGCGTCGGCACGCCCGAGGACCTGGTCGAAGGCGTGGCGCAGGGCGTCGACATGTTCGATTGCGTGATGCCGACCCGCAACGCGCGCAACGGCACCCTGTTCTCGCGCTATGGCGACCTGAAGATGCGCAACGCCCGCCACAAGAGCGATCCGCAGCCGATCGACGCCAGCTGCACCTGCCACGCCTGCGCCGGCGCTTCCGGCGTGCCGTGGGAGGCCGGCGGCCGCGACGGCTTCAGCCGCGCCTACCTGCACCATCTCGACCGCTGCGGTGAGATGCTGGGCCCGATGCTGACCACCATCCACAACCTGCACTACTACCTGAACCTGATGCGCGAGATCCGCGAGGCGCTCGATGCCGGCACCTTTGCCGAATTCCGCGTCCGCTTCAAGGCGGACCGGGCGCGCGGGATCTAGGCCCGCCGGATTTACGCGCGGCGCAGGGTCCACGACCCCGACAACGTCTGGCCCGGCGCCAGCACCGCGCCGCCGATCTCCCGCGGCCCATGCCGCCCCGCCAGGTTGACCGCATCGGTGCACTGGCTCACCGGCTCGGCGCAGAAGTGGTCGCCGCCGCGCGGGCAATAGAGAACGAAGAAGTCCAGCGGCGCATCGGCCGCCAGCACCAGCACGCGCGCGGCATCGGGCCACTCGATCCGGGTCTCGCGCTGCCAGCCCGTGAAGTTGTTGTCGAGATCCAGTTCCGACAGCAGCACGCCCTCGCGCAGCCGCGAGACCTCGGCGCCGGCTTCGAGCGACACCGGCATCACCTCGGCGTCGGCCCGCCACATGGCCGCGGTATCGGCCCGCAGCCGCGTGCCGCGACGGTGCGGGAAGTACGGGTGGTGGCCGATGCCGGCGGGCATCGGCGCCGAATCCCGGTTGGTCAAGGCCACCGTGCAGCGCAGCCCCGCGGGATCGAGCTCGAACAGCTGCGAGGCCTCGAAGTCCCAGGGCCATTGCCCGTCGGCCTCGCGGGCCAGCCCGAGGCGGGCCCGCGCCGGACCGGCCTCGGCCACCTGCCAGGGCCGCAGCCAGCCCAACCCGTGCAGCGCATGCTTGCCCGACGGCCGCGCCGGGTGGCCGGCGGCCAGGGCGATCTCGCGGTCGCCGAAATGCGCCCGGCTGTCGCGGATGCGGTTGCACCACGGCAGCAACGGGAAGCTGCCCATCGCGAAGGGATCGCCGCGCGCCAGGTCTTCGGGCGTGGCCGGCCGCAGCCAGTCGAGCCGCTCGTCGCCGTGCTGCTCGTGCAGCGCCGCGATGGCACCGCCGACGCGCGGCGCCAGCCGCAGCCGCATCGCGCCGGCGGCCAGTTCAACCAGGCCCGCGGGGCTGGCTGCGCCTGTCTGCTCATCACTCATTTGGAAGGCACCTCGTCAAGCGTTGCGGACGCCGGCTATTTTCGGCCACGCGGGTGGCGGGCGACACGCGGGGAGGTCAGAATTTGCCCATGACCACATCGACTTCCCCGGCCCCATCGGCCATCTACCCTTCGCTGGCCGGACGCACCGTCTTCATTTCCGGCGGTGCCTCCGGCATCGGCGAGGGCCTGGTGCGCGCCTTCCATGCGCAGGGCGCCCGGGTCGGCTTCTGCGACCTCGACGTCGCGGCCGGCACGGCGCTGGCGCAGCAGCTCGGCGGCGGCAACGCGCCCCTGTTCCTTGAATGCGACGTCACCGACGTGGCCGCGCTCGCGGCCGCCATCGGGGCGGTGCGCGCGCGCTTCGGCCCGATCCAGGTGCTGCTGAACAACGCCGCCAACGACCGCCGGCACCAGATGGCCGACGTCACGAGCGAGGATTTCGACCGCCTGGTCGCGGTCAACTTCAAGCACCAGTTCTTCGCCGCCCAGGCGGTGGCCGACGACATGCGCGCGCTCGGCGGCGGCTCGATCATCAACTTCGGCTCGATCAGCTGGATGATCAAGGGCGCCGGCTATCCGGTCTACCAGGCCTGCAAGTCGGCCGCCCGCGGACTGACGCGCTCGCTGGCGCGCGACCTGGGCAAGGCCAACATCCGCGTCAACACGATCGTGCCGGGCTGGGTCATGACCGAGCGCCAGCTGCGGCTATGGGTCAAGCCCGAGTCGCACGCCGAGATCGACGCCGCCCAATGCCTGCCCGGCCGCGTGATGGCCGAGGACATCGCCGCCATGGCGCTGTTCCTGGCCGCCGACGATTCGAAGATGTGCAGCGCCCAGGACTACGTGGTGGACGCCGGCTGGACCTGAAGCGGCCCCGGCAGCGCCGTGGCGTCCGGCGCGGCAGAGGTCCCGCAGGCATGGCAGAACTTGGCGAAGGCGCTCTTGCGCGCGTCGCAGGCCCGGCAGTGGTCGAACAGGCCGATGCCGCAGTGCGGGCAGAAATCGATCTCGGTGTTCTTGAGGTCGACCGGACGCTCGCAGCCCGGGCACACGCTCTTGGCCAGCCGAGCCAGCGCGGTGTCGTAGCTCAGCTCGTTGCGGCGCACGGTCTCCGGCTGGGCCTCGGCCAGCTTCTGCCGTGCCAGGTAGCGGTTGAGTGCCAGGATGGCGTAGCGCCCGACCAGCACCGTCACCACGATCCCCACCACATAGCGCACGTAGCCGCCATAGCTTGGCAGGTAAGGCACGAGTTCGACGAAGAAGGCGAACAGCGCGAAGTAGATGAAGCCCCAGACGAAGGGCCACCAGGTGCTCTTGCGCTTCTTCGCGAACAGCCAGCCGGCGACCACCAGCAACGGCAGCGTGAGCGCCAGCCGGTAAAGGAACACCCGCAATTCGACCTTGCGGTTCTCGGCCTCGAGCCGTTTGCGTGCTTCTTCCTCGAGCAGCGCCAGCTGCTGCTGGGCCCGCTGCCGCGACTGCCGGGCGTCGGCGCGATCTGGCGCTGCGCCACCACGCCGCGCTCGGCCTCGTCCTCCTTCGCCTTCAAGGCGTCGAGCGCCCTGGTGCGGGCGATCAGCTCGGTGTCCTGGTCGGGCTGGGCGGTGGCGCGGCGGGTGGCGAGCCAGTTGCCGAAGGTCTCGCGCGCCGCCCGGCTGGCCTGCTGGGCCGTGACCAGCTTGAGCTCGGCCTGCTCGCGCTCGCGCCCGGCCTGCTGCTCGCTGCGCTCGGCATCGCGCACCGTGGTGCGCAGCGGGTCGGCCGCCGCGCGGTCGATGAAATCATCGAGCTCGATCCGGTGCTCGACCCGGGGCAGGTCGCCGACGATCGTGCTACCGAGCCCGACCAGGAAGCTGGCGAACACAATCGCCACCACCCACAGGCCGCGGCGAAACCACTTTTCGGACAGGCGCAGTGCCTTGCTCATTGCAATCTTCCTCTGTTGACGGGGGGGTGAAACGGGCCGGCTGATTCTGGACGACGGCCGCCTCCGGCCTGCGCTCCATCGGGAACACGAAGACGCCGGCCGCGATCACGGCGGCGGCCGTCAGCCCGGCCTGCAGCGCCAGCCGCAGCAGGTGCTGCGAGCGCGGCACACGCTCCCGGTACTCCCGCTCGTAAGGACCGAAATTGGTGATCTGGCGGCTCACCACGGGCTCCCGCCCGGCGTGATGAGGTGGGTGCAGGCGGCGCAGGCGGCCACCAGGAATGTCAGCAGATACAGCTTCATGGAATTCTTCTCGTCCGCCGTTGAAAGTGGGCGGATCATGGTCCGGCCATCGGACGCCCCCGGTCCATTCCTTCGGTGGTGCCGATACCCTGCGCCCCCGGTATCGCTATTCGATACCAAGCGGCGTCCGGCGGCCGGCCAGCAGGTCGGCGCGCGTGAAAGGCCGCTCGATCCCTGCCAGCCGCACGGCGATTTTCTCGAGCAGGCTCTGGGTCGGCGCCGGCGTGCCGGGCTGCAGGAAGAACAGGGGGGTCGCCAGGCTCAGCAGCACCAGCACCCAGCTCACGCGGGGGTGCGGCATGCGATGCTGCCACCAGAGGAAGGTGGCGCTGACGCCCACGCCGAGCGCGTAGCCGGCGATGACTTCCGACCACGAATGGGCGTCGAGCGCCAGCCGGGTGGCGCCGATGAAGGCGGCGAACAGCCAGCCGAAAACGGCCGCCGCGACCCGCGCGCGGTGCCCCTGGCGCGAGACCGCCAGCCAGCAGGCCACGGGCCAGACGCTGGCGGCGATCGCCGTGTGGCCGCTGAAGCCCGTGAAATCGAGCCGGGCGCTGCCGATGCCCCAGCCGAGGAAGGCGATCTTCGACGCGGCGATCAGGCTGCCGCCGAAGCCGAACAGCAGGATCCACAGCCACGCCAGCGGCCGGGTGGGGCTGCGAATTCCGAGCCAGACGCCGATCCAGAGCGAGGCCGGCAGCAGGAAGCCGCTGTCACCGAACCAGGTGATCGCGTGCAGGAGATCGTGCAAATGGGGCATCGGCGGGGCGTCAGGTGCCGAGAAGCACGCTGACGCGCCGCTGAAGGGATTCGGGCTGCACCTCGGCGCGGGGCATCGCGCTGCCGACGCGGAGCCCGACGCGGCTGAAGAGGCCGCGCCGGAACGGCCGCACCATCGCCACCTGCTGGCCGTCGCGCTGCTCGATCCGGCTGAAGTAGGAGCCCCAGAGATTGGTCAGCGCCATCGGCACCACCGGCGGCTCCATGCCTTCGGCGCGCGCGGCCTCGATGATCTTCATCACGCCGCCCTTGAAGGGCTGCAGGCTGCCGTCGCGCGTGATCGCGCCCTCGGGAAAGATCGCCAGCAAGTCGCCCTCGCGCAGCACCTGAACGGCGTCGGCGAAGGCCTGCTCGTAGGCCGCCGGGTCTTCCTTCTGGGGCGCGATCGGGATCGCCTTGGCGAGCCGGAACAGCCAGCCGAGCACCGGCACGCGGAAGATCCGGTGGTCCATGATGAAGCGGATCGGGCGCGGGCTGGCGGCCATGAGCAGCACCGCATCGATGAAGCTGACGTGGTTGCAGACCAGCACCGCGGCGCCCTCCTCCGGAATGTGCTCCTGGCCCTGGATGTCGAAGCGGTAGACGAAGCGCGACAGCACCCAGGCCACGAAACGCAGCAGGTACTCGGGAACCAGCATGAAGATGTAGAAGGCGACCACGGCGTTGGCGATGCCGGTGAACAGGAAGATCTGCGGGATCGTGAAGCCGGCCTTGAGCAGCACCCCGGCGATGACCGAGCTGGCGATCATGAAGAGCGCGTTCAGGATGTTGTTCGCCGCGATGATGCGGGCCCGGTGGGTGGGCTGGCTGCGCATCTGGATCAGCGCATACATCGGCACGCTGTAGAGCCCGGCGAACAGCGACAGCAGGCCCAGGTCGGCCATCACGCGCCAGTGCGCCGGCTGGGCCGTGAAGGTGCCCAGCCCCATCTGCGCGGCGGCCGGCAGCCCCCGCGAGGCGAAGTACAGGTCGATCGCGAACACGCTCATGCCGATCGCACCGAGCGGCACCAGGCCGATCTCGACCTGGCGGCGGCTGAGCGTCTCGCACAGCAGCGAGCCGGCGCCGATGCCGACCGAGAACACCACCAGCAGCAGCGAGGCCACCTGCTCGTCGCCGTGCAGCACCTCCTTGGCGAAGCTCGGGAACTGGGCCAGGAAGACCGCGCCGAAGAACCACATCCACGAGATGCCCAGCAGCGAGCGGAACACCACCACGTTGCCATGCGCCAGCTTAAGGTTGCGCCAGGTCTCGCTGACCGGGTTCCAGTTGATCTTCAGGCCCGGGTCGGTGGCCGGCGCCGGCGGGATCGCCTGCGCCACCGCGCGGCCGGCCAGCGCCAGCAGCAGGCAGGCCACGGCCACCGTCGCATGGCCGACCTGCGGCAGGGCCACCAGCAGCCCGCCGGCCACCTGGCCGAGCAGGATGGCGACGAAGGTGCCCATCTCGACCATGCCGTTGCCGCCGGTCAGTTCGCGTGGCGCCAGCACCTGCGGCAGATAGGCGAACTTGACCGGGCCGAACAGGGTCGAGTGCAGCCCCATCAGGAAGACGCAGGCGAGCAGCACCCCGGCGTCGGCCCGCAGGAAGCCCCAGGCCGCGATCGCCATGATCGCGATCTCGAGGTTCTTGACGAAGCGGATCATCTTCGTCTTGTCGTGCTTGTCGGTGAGCTGTCCCGCGGTGGCGGAAAACAGCAGGAAAGGCAGGATGAACAGCGCCCCGATCGCCAGCCCGGCCATCGCCGGGGGCATCCAGGCCAGCTGCAGCTGGTAGGTCACCATCACCGTGAAGGCGAACTTGAACAGGTTGTCGTTGGCGGCACCGGCGAACTGGGTCCAGAAAAAGGGCGCGAAGCGCCGCTGCCGCAACAGCGCGAACTGGTTGGCGTGGCCTTCGGGCAGGCGGGTGGAGGCAGCTTCGGTGGTGGGCGTCATGTTTCAGGTGGAGGCGGCGGAGCGCGTTCGCAGGGAAGCGGCGTGCGAATTGTGCCGCAGCGTCCGCCGCCCCATCACCTGCAGGGCGTGCAGCACCGGCAGCGCCGCCAGGGCCGCTGTCAGGTGCTTCAGGCTGTGGCCCGACACCAGGTGCCGGGTGGCCTCGAAGATGGCGTGGTCCGCGAGCTCGAACAGCTTGGCCAGGGCATAGAAGAACACCACCCAGCCGAGCTTGAGGCCGATCGCCCCCGCTACCGGCCGACACAGCGCCAGCGCCAGCACCAGTGCCATGCCGCCGAACTGCACCACGGCCCAAGGCAAGGCGTTGCCGTACTTTTGGCAGACCGCCGCCGCCAGCAGCCCGCCCGCGAGCGTGAACCAGGCGGCCGGCCAGCCGGCGCGGGCGCTGACCCGCTCGCAGACCGCGAAGCCGACCAGGCCCGAGAAGGCCACCGCCATGCCTGCGCGGTCCGCGGCCAGCCGCAGGTCGTCGGGCTGCAGGTGATAGAAGGCCGAGCCGAGCGCGGTCAGGATCAGGCCGGCGAAGAACATCCAGGCGCAGTCCAGCGCATTGAAGGGCGGCAGCGCGAGCGCCTGGGGCAGCGGCGCGGCGTCCTGCAGCCGCTCGTGGGCACGGTCCAGCCAATGCAGCCAGCGCAGGCCCCAGATGCCCAGCACCGCGAAAGGCAGGTTGCTCAGCACGTCCATGGCGTTCGGCAGCGTGCGCCAGGACTGGCCATCGGCGAAGGGCGCGCCGCCCAGCGCCGGGGCCGCGACCGAGGGCCCGAGCACCGCGGCGCTGACCAGCAGCAGGGCCAGCGCGAGCAGGGAATGTTCACGACGGGTGAGCGACGGCAGGGACGGCAGGGACATGGCAGGCTCCGATGGGTGCGCGTGGGAGCTGAATCTAGGTTGTCAACCCACCGGCCGGCATCGAGAATCGATACGGAGCACTTTTTCACCACTTCGGGTATCAATCCGCAATACTTCCTCCGCCCATGAGTACCACTGTCGACCTGGTCAATGCCCTCAAGAACGAGCTCAAGTCCGCCCACATGACCTATGCCGACCTGGCCAAGTCGCTGGACATGGCCGAGTCCAGCGTCAAGCGGATGCTGGCCAAGGGCGACATGCCGCTGACCCGGGTCGACGCCATCTGCCGGGCCCTGAAGATCGACTTCGCCGAACTGGCACGCCGGGTGGCCGACGCCCAGCCGCTGCTCAAGGAGCTCACGCTCGAACAGGAAAAGGCCGTGGTCAAGGACAAGAAGCTGCTGCTGCTGGCGATCTGCGTGCTGAGCCAGTGGACGCTGGAGCAGATCGTCGGCGCCTACCGGATCACCGAGGCCGAGTGCATCGGCCACCTGGCCCAGCTGGACCGCATCGGCATCATCGAGCTGCGGCCGCTGAACCGCTACCGGCTCAAGCTCGCCAAGACCTTTCGCTGGCGGCCGCACGGGCCGGTGATGGACTTCTTCCGCGAGAACGTGGTGCTCGACTACTACCGCGGCGGCTTCGACGGCCCGGCCGAAGGGCTGCTGCTGGTGCACGGATCGATCAGCAAGTCGCTGGCGCCGGCCTTCCTCGACCGGCTCCAGCGGGTGGCGCAGGACTTCGCCCAGCAGCACCAGACCGACCAGAAGCTGTCGCCCAAGGAGCGCGAGGGCTACACGCTGCTGCTGGGCATGCGCAACTGGGAGTTCGAACTGTTCACCCGCCTGCGCCGGGCCTGAAAACACACGAAACCGGTTTCTTCTGTAAGATTCGCCCAGCAGAAAAGCGGACGCATCCGTCCCACCGATGGCGCAATCTCCCATGAACGCTCAGGTGAACCGCCCCCGCAGCGGTTCAGACACTGCCTTATTCGTGATCAATCGCCGACTGGAGAGTCACCACGCCACGTGGTGCACCGAAGGAGCAAACCCGTTGCCGGTCGCAGCGCGGTGAAACTCTCAGGTAACAGAGACAGGGGGAGCGGCATTCTGAACCCCGGGTCTTGCCGCTTGCCACAGTAAGCGCTAACGCCCGCCGTTCATGCCCTCCCACAAGGATTCGGACATGCGCGTGGTTGTACTTGGCGCCGGCTTGCTCGGCGTGACTTCGGCCTATTACCTGCAACAGCTGGGCCACGAAGTGATCGTGGTGGATCGGCACGCAACACCAGCGGCCAAGGCGCGCGGCGTCGCTGCCGCCCGTCCCGGCGCAGCGACTGCGACCGCGCCGCCGAAGCGGCGCGGCAAGAAGCTCTCGACACTGCGCAGCCGCATCCGCCGCGGCTTTGCGCGCCTGATCGACCGCGCCGTGGGCACGCCGCCGAAGCGAGATCCGCTCGATCACCTGGTGCGCCTGGCCGCCTACAGCCGCAAGAGCGCGCGCGCCCTGGGCGACGAAACCGGCGTGCCGCACGGCGCCCGCACGGCCGGCCTCATGAACCTGTTCACCGACCCCGAGGCCTTTCGGACCCGGATGGCGAACGCCACCCACTGGTCGGGGCTGGGCTGCGAGGAGCGGCTGCTGTCGGTCGACGAGGCCATCGGCCTGGAACCGGCGCTGGCGGCCATGCGCAGCAAACTGGTCGGGGCCACCTACGCGCAAGAGGATCCGGCGCGCGACCCGGCCCAGTTCGCCGCCGGCCTGGTCTTCCTGTGCCGCGCCGCCGGGGTGCGCTTCCTGACCCGCCACACGGTGGTCGCGCTCAAGGAGCAGGACGGCCGCATCGACCATGTCGAGTTGCTCGATGGCGCCGGCCGGTCCACCACCTTGCGCGGCCAGGCCTACGTGCTGGCGCTGGGCGCGGCCAGCGTGCCGCACGCGGAAGAGCTCGGCATCGACATGCCGCTGCGCTTCGTGCGCGAATACATCGTCACGATGCCGATCCTGGATCCCGCCATGGCGCCGCGCATCGCGCTGCGCGACCGCCAGGGCAAGCTGCGCATCGTGCGGATCGAAACCCCGGCCGGCGACCAGCTGCGGATCCACGCGATCGTGATGGCCGGACTCGACGAGGAGGCCGAACCCGACTCCGACCGCTTCCAGGCGATCGTGCGCCGCACCGAGATGCTGCTGCCCGGCGTGGCCGACGCCAGCCGGGCCAGCTTCGACACGGCGATGCACGCGGTCAGCACCAACCGGCTGCCGATGATCGGCAAGACCCGGCTGCCCAACCTGTTCCTGAACACCGCGCCCGGCACCCGCACCTGGATCCACGCCTGCGGCGCCGGCAAGTCGATCGCGCGCATCGTCAGCGGCCTGCGGCCCGAACTCGACTTCGCGTTCCGGCGCCCTTAGAATCCGCCCACTGCAGGAGAGCGGGCCCACGGGCCCCACCGAAGGCGCAAACTCCCATAAACGCTCAGGTCGGCCCACGTGATGGGCCTGTACTGCACCAACTGTCAAAGCCGTCTGGAGAGCCATCGCGCCCGCGCGTGATGCACCGAAGGAGCAAACCCGCTGCGGGCGCAGCGGGTGAATCTCTCAGGTACCGAGGACAGGGGGAGCGGCAACTCGGACTTCCGGTCCGGTTGCCTTCGTTCCCGTCGGCAATCCGAACCGTCGCGTCCGAGCGCTGCAACCTTCAAGGGTTCTCGATATGCGCGTGATCGTTCTTGGCGCCGGCCTGCTCGGCGTGACCTCGGCCTACTACCTCCAGCAACTCGGCCACGAAGTGACCGTCATCGACCGCCAGGCCACGCCGGCGGCGGAAACCAGCTTCGCCAACGGCGGCCAGATTTCGGTCAGCCATGCCGAGCCCTGGGCCAATCCGGGCGCGCCGCTCAAGGTGCTGCAATGGCTGGGCAAGGAAGACGCCCCCCTGCTGTTCCGCATCCGCGCCGACATGCGCCAGTGGCTCTGGGGCCTGCAGTTCCTGCGCGAATGCACGCCGGCACGCACGCGCCACAACATCGAGCAGATCGTGCGCCTGGGTACGTACAGCCGCGACACGCTGCAGCAGCTGCGGCGCGACACCGGCCTGGCCTACGACCAGCGCACCCAGGGCATCCTGCACTTCTACACGACGCAAAAGGAGTTCGACGCCGCGCTGGCGCCAGCCGAGCAGATGCGCGCGCTCGGCTGCGACCGGCGCGTGATTTCGGCCGACGAGGCGGTGAAGCTCGAGCCCGCGCTGGCCCACATCCGCCCGCAGCTGGCCGGTGCGACCTACACGGCGGAAGACGAATCGGGCGATGCCAACCGCTTCGCGCGCGAGCTGGTCAAGCTGGCCGAGACGGCCGGCGTGCGCTTTCTCATGAGCCACACGGTGACCGCGCTGCGCGAGGCCGGCGGCGCCATCGACCATGTCGAGGCGACGGACAGCGAGGGCCGCTTCCAGCGCATCCGCGGCGATGCCTTCGTGCTGGCGATGGGCTCGCTGAGCCCGCTCTATGCGGCGCCGCTGGGCATCCGGCTGCCGATTTACCCGGCCAAGGGCTATTCGGTCACGATGCCGGTCAAGGACGCGTCCAGGGCGCACCAGGTCTCGCTGACCGACGACGAGTTCAAGCTGGTGTTCTCGCGCTACACCTCCGCCAGCGGCGACCGGCTGCGGATCGCCGGCACCGCCGAGCTCAACGGCTACGACCGCGACCTGAACCGGGTGCGCTGCGAGGCCATCGTGCGGCGCGTCGAGCAATTGTTCCCCGGTGCCGGCGACGCATCCCAGGCACAGTTCTGGACCGGACTGCGCCCGGCGACGCCGAGCAACGTGCCGCTGATCGGCGCCACCCGGCTGCCGAACCTGTTCCTGAACACCGGCCACGGCACGCTGGGCTGGACCCACGCCTGCGGCTCGGGCAAGTCGATCGCGCGGATCGTGAGCGGGCTGAAGCCGGAAGTCGACTTCGCGTTCACCGGGCCTCAAGGCGGCTCAGGCCGGCGCCGGGCCGCCCCAAGGCGGCCTGCGGCCCCCTCGTGGGGCAGCGAAGCACACGAAGTGGCGAGCGTGGGGGCTCAATCCCCCGCGGTGAAGACGGTCAGCACGCCGGTGTAGCCGTAGAGGTGATTGCGGGCGATCTCGCCGGCGGCGAAAAAGCCGACCAGCGGGACGTCGCCGAGGGCATGGCGCACGATCTGCAGCTCGGCACCGGGCGCGCCGAAATGCGGGCCGCCGCGGCCCGAACAGCTGACGTAGATGGCGCCCGCGATGCGGCGCGCCGGATGCGGCGCGGCCTCGGCCTCGCCGGCCGCGACTTCGCGCGCGGTGGCGAGCGTCTGCTCCTGCGGCTCCAGCTCCTCGCGGATCTCCGCGCAGACGCGCATCAGGTCGGCCCGCGCGGCCTGCGCGTTGCGGCGGCAGAAGCTCAGGCGCATCCCGGCCTCGGCGTTGTCGGCGATCGCCACGCCGCGACGCGTCGGGTCGAGGCCGATGATGTGGCGCACCCGGACGTCGGCGCCGAGATCGCCGGTGCGCCGGACGCCGTCGCTGCCGGCCTCGACCAGTCCGACCAGGGTCGCGCGGACCGCGTCGATCGCCTGCTCGGGGGCATCGAGCGAGACCCGCAGGTCGGCCAGCAGCACGTCGAGCGCGGGCTGGCCATCGAGCGCCAGCAACAGGTTGCCGTCGGCCTCGGTGATCTCGCGTTCGCGCGAGACCGGCTGGCAGCCCTGGGTCACGCGCGAGACCAGGCGTACGCCCTCGCCGAACACCACGCCCGACAGGCCGCCCGAGAACACGCCGCCGACCGCGCCATGGCCGCGGATGTTGCCATTGCCGCCGATCGCGAACTGCAGCGAGCCGACCCGCCCGGAGGACAGGCCGCCGAACAAATAACCGGTGTCGGTGCGGTCCGCCATCTCGGCGATCAGTTCGCCGAGTTCGGGTGTCCGCGGGTCGGCATGGACCAGTGCCGTGTGGGCCGCGAAGCCGCTCATTTCGGAGCTGGCCAGCGGCGCCACGCCGGAAAACACCCGGTACTGGTCGCTCGGCAGCTCGCACAGCATCACGCTGAGCGCCGGCTCGTCGAAGTACTCGGCGTTGTTGGCGGCCACGCCGACGCCCACCGTCCCGGTCCAGTCGGTGATCTCGGGCAGCTCGGCGCCCAGGTGATCGAGGATCTCCTGGGCATCTTCCCCGTAGTGGTCGGTGATGTAGAGCAGGCCCAGCGACGGCGCGCGGGCGTAGTCCGGCAGCGCCATCTGCGCCCGCAGCTGCGCCAGCACCAGGCCGGCCGCCATGCGCCATTGCGGATGGGTGGCGTGCCCGCTCGGAAACAGCTTCATGGCTGGCCTTTCAGCCCGCGCGCTTGCGCGCCGGCGCAGGTCGCTTGGCGGACGCGCTGGCGCCGCGGCGCGTGGCCGGCGCCTTCTTGGCGGCGGCGGCCGGCCTCTCGGCGGCCCGGGCCGTTGCGGACGCTGCGCCAGAGCCCGCGTGATCGCCCAGCGGCTGCGGCATCACCGGCATCTTGAGCTGGGAGGCTTCCTGCAGCGCCGAACTGGCGATCTGCTGGAACTGCTGGGTCAACGCACCCCACCACTGGACCGGATCGACGACGCCAGCCGAGTCCTGGGCGGCGGCGGCCTTGGCGCGCTTCGGCGCCGGTGACTCTTCGGCCTCCGGCTGCGCTTCGGGTTCGGGTTCGGGTTCGGGTTCGGGCGCGGCGGTCGGGGTCGGCCGGGTGAAGGCGTTGGCGAGGTCTTCCATGCGGACGTTCATGCCGCGCAAGGTCGAGAGCGTCATCTTCTGCACCTCGAGCGCCTGGATGGTCGCCTTCAGCGCGTGGCCGTTCTGCTCGAGCCAATACTGCACGGTCTTGAGCTCCTGGATGCGCTTGTCGACCTCTTCGACGCTCAGCGTCGGCGCCACCCAGCTCGACAGGCTCGGCAGGCCGGGCACGGCGCCGGGCGAAGCGCTGGCGCCGCCCGTCAGATTCTTGAGGAAGTCGAAGCCCGGAACGAACTGACTGAAGGCGAAGGGCTTGCTGGCGTCGCTCATGGCGTGCTCCGGGTCTGTGTTTGTTGTCCGGGCAGCTTACTCCAAGCGTCAGGGCTTTTGGGGTGCCCGGCTGCATCCGGCACTCGCCATGAGGGCCCGGCTTGTGGACAATGCCCAAACAGACACAGAAAGACACATGTCCATCTTCCATCTCGCCTTCCATGTCCGCGATCTCGACCAGGCGCGCCGCTTCTACGGCGGCGTGCTGGGCTGCGCAGAAGGCCGCAGCACCGACACCTGGGTCGACTTCGATTTCTTCGGCCACCAGATCTCGCTGCATCTCGGCGAGCCCTTCGCCACCGAGCGCACCGGCCGCGTGGGCGAGGTGATGGTGCCGATGCCGCATTTCGGCATCGTGCTCGAGCTGCCGGCCTGGCAGGGACTGGCGAAGCGGCTCGAGGCGTCGGGCATGGACTTCGTGCTCAAGCCGCAGGTGCGCTTCGAGGGCCTGCCGGGCGAGCAATGGACCATGTTCTTCTGCGACCCCTTCGGCAATCCGATCGAAGCCAAGGGCTTCCGGTCGCTGGACACCGTCTACGACGCATGAGTGTGTCGGCCGCGCCAGTCGCCCCGCCGACGCGCCTGCGCATCGGCGGCGCGGCGGCTGCGTTGCTGTTCGCCGCCACGGCCGCCCATGCGGTGCAGGACTGCGAACTCAACGGCCAGGCCGTGAACCCGGCCAACGCGGCAACCACTGCCGGCAAGACCGGCGTGATGCGCTGCAAGGACCGCGACGGCGGTCAGCTGGTCCGCGAACAGCAGGTCCAGAGCGGCACCTTCATGGGCCTGGTGCGCTTCTACGAGGACGGCAAGCTCGCCAAGGAGCACAGCCTGAACGCCCGCGGCAACATCGAAGGGCGGGCGCGCGAGTTCTCGCCCTCCGGCCAGGTGCTGCGCGACGCGACGTACGAGGACGGCCACGAGATGGGCCTGGTGCGCATCTTCTACCCGGACGGATCGCTGCGCCGCGTCACCTTCTTCGCCGATGCGGCGGGCGAGCGCGCCTCGGTCGAGTTCACCGAACGCGGCCAGCTCTCGGCGCTGCGCTGCGGCGACAAGCCGGTGCTGGCCCCCGCGGCCGACGACGCGCAGCTGTGCGGATTCGTCGGCGGCGCCTCGCGGGTCGAGCTGTTCGATGCCAGGGGCATCCTGCGCTCGCGGCTGTCCTACGTGGCCGGCAAGCGGGTGCGCAGCGAAGAGCTCTACGACAACGGCAAGCCCGCGGCCCTGGACGAGATGATGGGCAACCAGCGCATCGAACGGCGCTTTTCGTCCGAAGGCGTCAAGCGCCGCGAAGTGGTCTCGCTGCTGGGCGAGCGCGGCACGGTCCGGCAGCGCGAGCAGGAGTTCTCCGAGCGGGGGACGCTGGTGCGCGAGCAGCGCTGGAACAGCACGGGATCGCCGCTGAGCGACGAGAGCTTCTACCAGAACGGCCAGCCGCGCAGCAAGTCGGTCTATGGCGTGGACGGCAACCCGCGCCTGATCGAGGTCACCGAATACCACGACAACGGCCAGCGCGCCGCGATCGGCCGCTACCTGGCCAACGACCGTCTGCGACAGCTGCCGACCGGCACCCACCAGCGATTCAGCGACAGCGGCCTGCTCATCGCCGAATCGGTCTATGACGACAAGGGCCGCGTCACGCGCGAACGCAGCTGGGACGCCAACGGCAAGCTGGAGCGGGAGGACGAGGTGTTCGAGGATGGGTCGCGGAAGGGAAAGCCTTGATCTGTTGAGGACAGAGCAAGAACTGCTGCGCAGTCCTTGGTCTGTCCCGCAAGGTCTCAATCCAACTTGATCCCCGCCGCCTTGATGATCGGCCCCCACCGCTGCGACTCCGCCCGCGACAGCGCCGCGAACTGAGCCGGCGAGCCCGGCATCGCCTCCATGCCGAAGTCGCTGAAGCGCTTCTGCACCGCCGGCGTCGTGAAGGCACGGTTGAGATCGCCATTCAGCCGCGCGACGATCGGCGCCGGAATCCCGGCCGGCCCGACGATGCCCTGGAAGGCGAACACCTCGGAATTCGCGACGCCGACTTCGGCCAGCGTCGGCACGTCCGGCAGCAGCTTCGAGCGGCTGCCCGATCCGATCGCCAGCACGCGCACCTTCTTGCCCTGCATGATCGACAGGCCCGAGGCCAGGTCGAGGAACATCGCCGGCACCTGGCCGCCCATCACGTCGGCCATCGCCGGTGCGGCGCCGCGGTAGGGAATGTGGGTGATGAAGGTGCCGGTGCGGACCTTGAACATCTCCATCGCCAGGTGGTGCGGCGAGCCGTTGCCCGGCGAGGCGTAGTTGACCTTGCCCGGATTGGCCTTCACGTAGGCCAGGAAGGCCTTGAAGTCCTGCGCCGGAAAGTCCGGATGCACGACCAGCGCCAGCGGGAACTTGCCGATCGCGCCGATGTAGCTGAAGTCCTTCTCGGGGTTGAAGGGCAGCTTGCTGAACAGGTGCTCGTTGAAGGCCAGCAGCGCGTTGTCGGCCGACATGATCGTGTAGCCGTCGGGCTTGGCCTTGGCGACCAGTTCGGCACCGATGTTGGTCGAGGCGCCGGGGCGGTTGTCGATCACGATCTGCTGGCCCAGCGTCTGCCGCATCGCCTCGGACAGGGTGCGCGCGATCACGTCGGTGCCGCCGCCGGCCGGGTACGGCACGACCCACTTGATCAGCTGGTCGGGAAAGGCGCCCTGGGCGCGCGCCCACGGTGCCGCGGCAGCGGCCGCGGTGGCAGCGAGGGTGGTGAGCAGGGTTCTGCGATCCATCGAAAGGTCTCCTGGTTTGTATGTCTTCAAATGTAAGGGCTGCGCAGAGGGCTCAGGCGGAGAGCGACGGCGTCGGCAGCCCGTCGATCGCTTGCGCGAGCGCCTCGCGGCAGCGCGCCTCGTCGCCGACCTGCTCGAACAGCAGCAGCGCGAGGCGGGCGAGGAACAGCGACTCCCGCTCGGGGCCGGCCTCGCTGATGGCGCGGGCGCATTCGGCGTAGACGCGATCACGCGCCTCGGGTGGCAGGGCAGTCGTCGTCATGCGGGCTCCTTGGGGATCAGCGCGGCCGCCCGCGCCAGGGCCCGGCGCAGCGCGCCGGGAGGCGGCCGGCGCCAACGCGCCGCCACGTGGCCGTCGGGGCGCAGCAGATAGACGGCGCCTTGCCCCGCGCCTAGCGCTTCGAACACCTGCGGGTCGGCGTCCTGCGGCGACAGCGCGCACAGCGCCACGGGCAACGGGCCGGCCTGCGCCTGCGCCACCTCGGCACGCAGGGCGTCGTCGGGCTGCGGCAGGTTCAGCAGCAGCACGGTGAAGGCCGCGCCGACCCGGTCGGTGAGGTGCGAGCCGTCGGCCAGCGCCTGCTCGGACAGGGCCTCGCCGGGCCGCGGCCCCTGCGCCAGTTCGTCGCCCGGGCTCGACAGCATCGAGCCCTCGTAGCCCACGGCCTGGGTCTGGCGCGGATTGATCAGGTTGGCGATGCCGCGGTGCGCGCCCGCGAGCGACAGCGCCGCCTCGCGCAGCAGGTCGAAGCCACGCGAGGGCGGCGACATGAACTCGGTGCTGCGCATCGCGTTCTCGGCATTGATGTGGAAGGCCGCGATGCGCTCCTGCGAATAGCTGTCGAGCAGCGACGCATCGGACACGCCGCGCGCCACCAGCGCCAGCTTCCAGGCCAGGTTGTCAGCGTCGTCGAAGCCCGAATTGAGCCCGCGAACGCCGAAGATCGGCATCGCATGGGCCGCGTTGCCGGCGAACACGACCCGGCCGTGGCGATAGCTTTCGAGCGTCATCGCGCCGGCGCGGTAGACCGAGGTCCATACCGTGTGCCAGGGCAGGTGGCCTTCGCCGATCGCATCGAGGTGGCGCTGCACGAATTCCTGCACCGCCGCGGGCTGCAAGGCCTCCTCGGTGCTCTGGCCGGCGCGCAGCTGGTAGTCGATGCGCCAGATGTCGTCGGGCTGCTTGTGCATCAGCACCGTCGAGCCGGGGTTCCACGGCGGGTCGAACCAGGCGCGGCGTTCGGTCGGATGGCCGCTGTGCAGCTCGATGTCGATGATCACGTAGCGGCCTTCGTAGCCGGTGCCGACCAGCTCGAGGCCAAGCGACTTGCGCACGAAGCTCTGGCCGCCATCGCAGGCCGCGAGCCATTGGCCGCGCAGCGCATGGTCGCCGAGCGCGTTGCACACCGACAGCCGCAGTCCATCGGCTTCCTCCTCGATCCCGGTCAGCGTGCTGCCCCACCGGATGTCGACCAGGCCCGGCACCGCGGCGTTGCGGCGCTCGATCTCGTCCAGCAGGTACTGTTCGATGTAGTACTGCTCGAGATTGATCATCGGCGGCAGCTTCTGCAGCTCGTCGTGCGGCATCTCGAAGCGGAACACCTCTTCGGTCTTGTAGAAGCTGCGTCCGCCGGTCCAGGGCAGGCCCTTCGCCAGGAAGGCCGGCAGCGCGCCGAGGCGCTGGATGATCTCGAGGCTGCGGCGCGAGATGCAGGCCGCGCGGCTGCCGACGCAGACCGTGTCGTCGGCCTCTAGCACCACGCTGCGCACCCCATGGTTCGCGAGCCCGAGCGCGAGCGCCATGCCGACCGGGCCGCCGCCGGCGATCACCACCGGATGCATGCCGGCTTCGACGCCCCCCACCAGCGGCGGCAGCGAAGGCGCGAAGCGCGTGTAGTGGAAGGCGCCGACCGAGGGCGGCAGTTCGACGCCCGCCGGCGGGATCGGGCCGGTGGCGGCGTCGCCGGCGCGGGCGGCGGGAGGAATCGCGGCAGCGGTGTTCATGGAAGGGGATTGTCCGGATGCGGCGGCTCGCCCTTTGTCATAACTTCGTACGAAGTGATTACCCTAGGAATGCAATGAAGCGCTGGCCCGTCCGTGCCCACGACCAAGCCCTGGCGGGCCCGGTGGTCGGCAGCGTGCTGGCCGGCATCGGCACCGCCCACCTGGCCGCCAGCTACCTGGCGGCGATGCACCGGGTGCTGCCGGTGACCTTCTGCACGGTCTTCGCGGCCGGCGCCAACGGCCGCATCGAGACGATCTCGGCCGCCAGCAGCTATGGCAACACGGCGGAGCGCACCGCCGAGCGCTACGTGGCCGAGCGCTTCGACCGGCTCGACCCGCACATGGCCTGGCTGGCGGGCCGCAAGCTGCCGAAGCGGCCGCAGTTGTGGCTCGGCCACCACCGGGCCGAGGAGGTCGAAGATGCCGCCTACCGTGCCGCCTGCTACAGCGACGTCGGCATCCGCGAGCGCAGCTCGGTGCTGTTGCTGCTGCCGAGCGGCCAGCGCGCCGCGGTGAGCTTCTACCGCAGCCTGGCCCAGCCCGATTTCGGGCCGGCGGATTTCGCGCTGCTCGAAGCCCACGCCGCGCTGCTGGCCGACGCCACCGCCGCCCACGGCCGCAGCGCCGTCGCCGCCCGCGAGGCCGCGGAGCCGGCACTGGCCTCGCGCCTGCTGGCGCTGAGCCTGCGCGAGCGCGAGGTGATCGGCCACCTGCTGGCCGGCAAGTCCGCCAAGGAGACGGCGCGCGAGATCGGGATCGAGCTGACGACGGTGCGCACGCACCAATACCGTGCGTTCCGTCGGCTCGGGCTGCGGACCCTCAAGGAACTGATGCGCAGCGCCTGAGCGCCGGGGCAGTGGCTAGCCCGCTGCCGCCACCACTTCCTGGTCGATCGCACCGAACACCGACTGCCCGTCCGCATCCTTCATCTCGATCCGGATGGTGTCGCCGTACTTCATGAACTCGGTGCTGGGCTGGCCGTCCTGGATGGTCTCGATGCAGCGCTTCTCGGCGATGCAGCTGTAGCCCTTGGGCCATTCCATGCGGCCCTTCTTCTCGACGCCCTTGTTGCTCACGGTGCCGCTGCCGACGATGCTGCCGGCGCGCACGTTGCGGGTCTTGGCGATGTGCGCGATCAGCTCGCCGAAGTGGAAGGTCATCTCCTCGCCCGCATCGCACATCCCGACCTTGCGGCCGTTCCACGTGCTTTGCAGCGGCAGGTGCACGCGGCCACCCTGCCAGGCCTCGCCCAGCTCGCCCGGCGTCACGGCCACCGGGCTGAAGGCGGTGGCCGGCTTGCTCTGGAAGAAGCCGAAGCCCTTGGCCAGTTCGGCCGGGATCAGGTTGCGCAGGCTGACGTCGTTGGCGAGCATCACGAGCCGGATGCCGTCCAGCGCCTGCGCCGCCGTCGCGCCCATCCTGACGTCGCCGGTGACGACCGCGATCTCGGCCTCGAAATCGATGCCGAAGGCCTCGCTGGCCACCACCACCGGATCGCAGGGACCGATGAAGTCGTCGCTGCCGCCCTGGTACATCAGCGGGTCGCTGTAGAAGCTCGCGGGCACCTCGGCGTTGCGCGCCTTGCGCACCAGTTCGACGTGGTTCAGGTAGGCCGAACCGTCGGCCCACTGGTAGGCGCGCGGCAGCGGCGCCATGCACTGCGCCGGATCGAAGGGGAACGCGTGGCGGGCCCGCCCGGCGTTGAGCGCGTCGTAGAGATCCTGCAGCTGCGGGCTCATGAAGCCCCAGTCGTCGAGCACCTGCTGCATGCGGCTGGCGATGCCGGTGGCGTAGTGGGCGCTGGCCAGGTCGCGCGAGACGACGACCAGCTGGCCGTCGCGCGAACCGTCTTTGAGGGTGGCGAGTTTCATGGGTGACGGCGGATGCCGGCAGGGCACACGCAACTAAACTGAGTGGACGGGCGGCAGTGTACCGAGGTGAACCTCCGGGCCGGCGTCCACTCCATCCTCGATGCCCTCCCCCGCCCTGTCCGTCGACCCCGGCTTTCCGCGCCCGCCCTGGCGCGGGCTGGCGCTGTTGACGGCGGCCGTGGTGCTGGTCCACCTGGCGCTGCTGGGGCTGGCGCCCCTGGGCTCGGGGCCGCGGCCCTCGCCGCTGGCCCAGACCTTCATCACGCGCAGCATCGTCATCGCGCCGCCGCCCGCCGTCGAAGCGGCCAGCGCGGCACCGCCGGCAGCCGTCCCGCCACCGCCACCCAGGCCCGCGCGGCCCCGGCCCGCGCCGCGCCCCCGCCCCGCCGTGGAGCCAGCACCCGCGCCCGCCATCGACCGGCCGGCGCCCGCCGAGATGGCGGTGGCCGACCCCGACGCCGCGACGGGCCCCGACACCGGCGAGGCGCAGCCGCAAGAAGCCGGCGCGCCCGCCCCCAAGGGGTCGGGTGCCACGGGGGCCGCGGGCTCGAACACGGGTGCCGGCAGCGACGCGGCCGGCCAGATCGCCGGTTCGGTGGAGGCGCAGGTCCCCGGTTCGGTGCGCCTGCGCTTCGCCGCCACGGCGCAGCAAGGCGCCCAGCCCTTGCAGGGCGTGTTCGGCGAACTGGTCTGGCTGCAGGACGGCAGCCAGTACGACCTCCGCCTGGCCTGGACCTTCCTGTTCAAGACCCTGCGCAGCCAGCACAGCACGGGGCGCATCGGGCCGACCGGCATCGAGCCCCTGCGCTTCTCGGACACCCGCAGGACGGAGACCGTTTCGCTGTTCGACCGCGACAACAGGCGCGTGCAGTTCAGCGGGAATGTCCCGAGCGAGATGCTCCTCGCCGGTGCACAGGACCGGCTCAGCGTCGTGCTCCAGCTCGGCGCCCTGATGGCGGGCAACACGGCGCACTATCCGCCCGGCGCCGTGATCGCGGTCCAGACGGTCGGGATCAACGATGCCGAAATCTGGACCTTCAATGTCGAGGGCGAGGAGGAGGTCGGCGTGCCGGCCGGCGAGTTCTCGGCCCGCAGGCTCACGCGCAACCCCCGCAAGCCCGGCGACGACAAGATCGAACTGTGGCTGGCGCCGGTGCTGGGCTGGCTCCCGGTCCGGATCCGGCAGACCCAGCCCAATGGCGACTTCATCGACCTCCAGCTGCGCAGCCAGTCGTCGAATCCGTGAGAAATAACACGCAGTAACAGGCGGGTGCCTACAACGCAACGCTGCATATTGAAACTGGCGCGTTGATTGCTATCTAACCACCATGAATGCCATCGACATCCTCACAGGACCCGACATGCAAATGCTCTACGATTCCGACTCCTTCGTCGTCGTGCACGTGCAGCCGACCGAAGGCGAGGCGCCCGCGGCGCCCCACCTGCCGGTGCTGGCACGCCACGGCTTCGAGATCGTGGACAAGCGCTCGGGCAAGGAGGTCTACCTCGATGGCTCCTGGGCAGAATTGTTCCAGCAGCAGATTGCCGCCTGGCAGCTCAACACGCCGACGCAGGAAGAAGTCGAGGACACCCTCGAAGGCTACGCCGAGTTAGCGCACACTCCCGTTCTGGTCCACTGAACACGAAGCCGGCGCAACGCCCCGCCATGCGCAGCCTGGTTGCCGTCGCCGCGGCGCTGCTGACCGCCTGTGCAGCGCCGGGCCCGGGCGACAGCCAGGCGCCGATCGCCCGCCGCGCCGCCGCCCAACTGCCGACCGACGCCCTGCTGCTGGGCGAGCAGCACGATGCCGCCGAGCACCAGCAGATCGAACGCGAGACCGTCATGGCACTGGCCCAAGGCGGCCGCCTCGCCGCCCTGGCACTCGAAATGGCCGAGGAAGGCAACAGCACGGCCCACTTGCCGCGCGACGCGACCGAAGCCCAGGTGCAGACCGCGCTCGGCTGGAACGACAAGGGCTGGCCATGGGCCGCCTACGGCCCGGTGGTCATGGCCGCCGTCCGGGCGGGGGTGCCGGTGATCGGCGCCAACCTGCAGCGGGCCCACATGAAGGACGCGATGGCCGACGTCTCGCTCGATGCGCAGTTGCCGGAAGCCGCCCGCACCGAACAGCAGCAGGCCGTGCGCAGCGGCCACTGCAACCTGCTGCCCGAGTCCCAGATCGTGCCGATGACCCGGATCCAGATCGCCCGCGACCGCGCCATGGCGCAGGCCGTGGTCAAGGCAAGGGTGCCGGGCAAGACCGTGCTGCTCGTGAGCGGCGCCGGCCACGGCAACAAGCAGCTGGGCGTGCCGCAGCACCTGCCCACCGATGTCTCGGTGAAGGCGGTGCGGATGCGGGCCGGTCCGCCCGACGAGGCGGACCGCGCCTTCGACGCCGTCTGGCCGACGCCGGCCCTGCCCGAGCAGGACTACTGCGCTGGCGTCAAGCCGCCGCCACGCCCGGCCGGCTGAGCCGCGTGATCAGGCCTTCGCCTTGATCGCGTCGGCCAGCGTGTTGACCAGCGTGTCGATGTGCGACTTCTCGACGATGTAGGGCGGCGCGATCACCAGCACGTCGCCCGCGGGCCGCACCAGCGCGCCCTTGTGGTAGCAGTCGACGAAGATGTCGTAGGCCCGCTTGCCCGGCGCGCCGGCGATCGGCGCCAGCTCGACCGCCGCGGCCAGGCCCAGGCTGCGGATGCCGATCACGTTCGGCAGGCCCTTGAAGGTGCTGTGGAATGCATCGCCGAGGACCTTGCCCATCTCTCCGGCCCGTGCAAACAGCTGCTCCTGCTTGAACAGGTCGAGCGTTGCGATCGCCGCAGCGCAGGCCACCGGATGGCCCGAGTAGGTGTAGCCGTGGAAGAACTCCACCACGTGCTCGGGCGCCGAGGTCTTCATCATCTCGTCGTAGAGCTTGTCGCGGCAGATCACGCCGCCGAGCGGGATCACGCCGTTGGTCACGCACTTGGCGAAGTTCAGCATGTCGGGCACCACGCCGTAGAAGTCGGACGCGAAGTTGGTGCCCATGCGCCCGAAGCCGGTGATGACCTCGTCGAAGATCAGCAGGACTCCGTGCTTGTCGCAGATCTCGCGCAGCTTCTGCAGGTAGCCCTTGGGCGGCACGTACCAGCCGGCCGATCCGGCAATGGGCTCGACGATGATCGCCGCCACGTTGCTCGGGTCGTGCAGCGGCAGGATGCGCTGCTCGAGGTCGGCCAGCGGGTCGTCGGCCCAGACCGGCTCCTGGTTGTGGATGTAGGCGTGGTTGACCGGGTCGTGGATGAAGCGCATGTGGTCCACCCGCGGCAGGAAGGCCGAGCCGAACACCTTGCGGTTGCCCGGGATGCCGCCGACCGACATGCCGCCGAAGCCGACACCGTGGTAGCCCTTCTCGCGGCCGATGAACAGGTTGCGGTGGCCTTCGCCGCGGGCCCGGTGGTAGGCCAGCGCGACCTTCATCGAGGTGTCGGCGGCTTCGCTGCCCGAATTGCAGAACAGCACCTTGTTGAGGTCGCCGGGCGCCATCGCCGCGATCATCTCGGCCGCCTTGAAGGCCTTGTCGTTGCTGACCTGGAAGGCGGTCGCGTAGTCGAGGGTGTCGAGCTGCTTCTTGATCGCCTCGTTGATCGGCTTGCGATTGTGGCCAGCCCCCACGCACCACAGCGACGAGATCCCGTCGATCACCTTGCGGCCGTCATGGGTGGTGAACTCCATGCCGTCCGCCGCGACGAAGACCCGCGGGTCCTTCTTGAACGAGCGGTTGGGCGTGAAGGGCAACCACTGGTTGTCCATGTTGAAGTCGTTGAAGGCCATGAATTCACTCCTGATGAGTTCGGGTGGTCGAGGAACGGGGCATTTTGGCACCAGCCGCGGCCCGCGGCAGGCCCTGCGACAATGTGCGGCCTTATGAACCCCGCGTACATCCTCACCCTCTCCTGCCCCGACCGCACGGGCATCGTGCACGCCGTCTCCGGCTTCCTGCTCGAGCGCGGCGGCAACATCGAAGAAGCGGCGCAGTACAACGACCACGGCACCGGCCTGTTCTTCATGCGGGTGCGCTTCGCCTGCGAGCACGGGGAGAACGTCCTGCGCGAGCAGATCGCCGCCCTCGCGGCCGACTTCGACATGCGCTGGAAACTGCATGCCGCCGCCGAGCCGATGAAGACCGTGATCCTGGTCAGCAAGGAAGGCCATTGCCTGAACGACCTCCTATTCCGCTGGAAAAGCGGCCTGCTGTCGATCGACGTCCGCGCCATCATCTCGAACCACCGCGACTTCTACCAGCTGGCGGCGAGCTACAACGTGCCCTTCCACCACATCCCGGTGACCGCCGCGACCAAGGCGCAGGGCGAGGCGAAGCAGCTCGAGATCATCGAGGCCGAAGGCGCCGACCTGGTGGTGCTGGCGCGCTACATGCAGATCCTCAGCAACGACCTCTGCGGCAAGCTGGCCGGCCGGGCGATCAACATCCACCACTCGTTCCTGCCGAGCTTCAAGGGCGCCAAGCCCTACTACCAGGCGCACGACCGCGGCGTGAAGCTGATCGGCGCCACCGCCCACTACGTGACGGCCGACCTCGACGAGGGCCCGATCATCGAGCAGGACGTGGAGCGCGCCGACCACACCGACACGGTCGAGGCGCTGACCGCCCGCGGCCGCGACACCGAGAGCCAGGTGCTGGCGCGCGCCGTCAAGTGGCACAGCGAGCACCGGGTGCTGCTCAACGGCCACCGCACGGTGGTCTTCAAGTAGGCGCGCGGGCCGGCCCATGAACGGCTTGCGCGGGATGGCCTGGCTGCTGGTGTTCCAGTCGGTCGGCGAGCTGCTCTCGCGCGGTCTATCGCTGCCGCTGCCCGGGCCGGTGCTCGGCATGATGCTGATGCTGGCCGGGCTGCGCTTTGCGATCGTGCGCGAGCCGGTGGCCGAATGCGCCAGCTTCCTGCTCGCGCACCTCTCGCTGCTGTTCGTGCCGGTCGGCGTCGGCGTCATGACCCACCTCGCGCTGCTCGGGCAGTACGGCGGGCGGATGCTGCTGGTGATCGCGCTGTCGACCTGGATCGGCCTGGCGGTCACCGCGCTGGTGCTCTACTGGCCCGACCGGCGCAAGAATTAGTTCATGCCGCGCTTCGTCGAACTCTGGATCTACCTGTCGGCCACGCCCCTGTTCGGGCTGACCGCGACCCTGGTCGTCTACCTGCTGTCGAACGCGGCCTACACCCGCGCCGGCGGCGCGCCCTGGGCCAATCCGGTGCTGTGGTCGGTGGTGGTGCTGGCCGGCGGCCTGCTGGCCACCCGGGTCGACTACCCGACCTACTTCGCGGGCGCC
This sequence comes from Variovorax sp. J31P179, assembly GCF_030316985.1. Classification (NCBI taxonomy): domain Bacteria; kingdom Pseudomonadati; phylum Pseudomonadota; class Betaproteobacteria; order Burkholderiales; family Comamonadaceae; genus Variovorax; species Variovorax sp. J31P179. The sequence continues at coordinate 517,090 of NZ_JASZYL010000005.1, forward strand.
CAGTTCATCCATTTCCTGCTGGGCCCGGCCGTGGTCGCCCTGGCCTGGCCGCTGTGGCAGCGGCGTGCCGAATTGCGGGCCCGCTTCGGCCGGCTGCTGCTGGCCTCGCTGCTCGGCGGCGCCGCCGCGGGCGGGTCGGCCGTGGCCCTGGGATGGGCGGTGGGCCTTCCGCATGACGTCGTACTGTCGCTGGCCCCCAAGTCGGTGACCGCGCCTGTTGCGATGGGCATCTCGGAAAAGATCGGCGGCATCCCGGCGCTGTCGGCGGTGTTCGCGGTGCTCACCGGCATGATCGGTGCGCTGTCGGGCAAGTATCTGTTCGATGCGCTGCGCATCGGCACCGACGCCACGGGCTTCGCGGCCCGCGGCTTCGGCCTGGGGACCGCGGCCCACGGCATCGGTGCGGCGCGTGCCCTGCACGTCAACGCCGACGCCGGCGCCTATGCCGGGCTGGCGCTCGGCATGCAGGTCGTGCTGGCCGCCCTGCTGATGCCGCTGGTGTTCAAGCTGTTCTAGCTGCGGTTGGGATTGTCCGGGCGGCGATCCTGTGCATTGGGCACGCCGTCATGGTCACGGTCCCAGCCGCCGCGGCGGTACTCCCACTGTCCATCGCGCTCATCCCATTGCGGCGCGCGATAGCCATAGCCGTTGCGCGCGCGCATGTACGCGCCCTTGTTCCATACATAGCGGTGTCCGTTCCACTCGTAGTGGCCGGGCGCCCAGACGTAGCCCCTGCGCGGCGGCGGCACGTGTTCGGGACGCGGGGGCGGCGGCGCCACGCGGACGACCACGCCCGGCTGCGCCTGAGCGGTGGCTGGCACCACGGCGGCGCCGAGCGACAACAGAGAGGCGACACCGACGGCGAGGCTGACTGCAAGTTTCTTCATGAGGACTCCTTCGAGTTGTTGGAGCCTTCATCCTCCCTGCGTCATGTGAACCTGCTGTAAGCCACGGACGAAGTCTTGTGTAGAGGTGTGACGCCAGAACGTGCCGTGCGAAGCCTATTTGCGCAGCGCCCGCAGGTCGATCGCGTCCGCCATCGCGGCATAGCCGGCATTGCCCGGATGAAGGTGGTCGCCGCTGTCGTAGGCGGCCTTCAGCGCCTGGGGATCGGAAGGGTCGCGCATCGCGGCATCGAAGTCGACCACCGCTTCGACATGGCGGCGGCTGCGGATCCAGCGGTTGACGGCGTCGCGCCGCGATTCCTTTTCCTTGCTCCAGTAGGAGGAGCCCTTGAACGGCAGCAGCGTGCCGAGCAGCACCTTGACCCCGCGCGCCTTCGCCTGCTGGATCAGCCCTTGAAGCCCGGCGGTGATCTCTTCCGCCGCTGGCTGTCCCCGGATCGGCTCGCTGGCCCCTTCGGGCATGCTGAAGCCGATGTCGTTGATACCGATGAGGATCACGACATGCGTGACGCCCGGCTGCGCCAGCACGTCGTGCTCGAAGCGCGCGATGCCTTTGGGACCGACGTTGTCGGCCAGCAGGCGATTGCCGGAGATGCCGGCGTTGACCACCTGGACCGCGCCCGGCATTGCCCGCAGCCTCGCTTCGAGCCGTTCCGGATAGCGCACCGGTTTGCCGTTCTCGTTGATCGCGCCGGCGCCTTCGGTGATCGAATCGCCGAAGGCCACCACGACCCGTGGCGCGCCCGCCGATACAGCCAGCGGCGCATGCAGGGCCGCGGCCCAGGCGCCGATGAGGAGCGCGGCGCGGCGCCGCGATAGTTGCTTCATGGGGTCCGCAGTGTACGGACGCCCGATCGATCCGCGCCAGGCCTTCACCAGGTATCGACGTAGGCCTGCGCCGGCTCGCGCGGCGCCGACGCCGAAGCCAGCCCGCGCACCAGCCAGGCTCGCGTGTCGGCGGGGTCGATGACCGCGTCGATCTCGAGGGTCTGCGCCATGTGGATCGCCTCGCCGTTGGCGTACTGCTGCGCCACCAGCTGCTTGAACAGCGCATCGCGCTCGGCGCCCTCGGGCGCGGCTTCGAGTTCCTTGCGGAAGCCGAGCCGGACGGCGCCTTCGAGCCCCATGGCGCCGAACTCGCCGGTCGGCCAGGCGACCGTGAACACCGGCGCGTCGAAGCCGCCGGCGGTCATGGCCTGGGCACCGAGGCCGTAGCCCTTGCGCAGCACCACCGCGAAATACGGCACGCGCAGGTGCGAGGCCACCATGAACATGCGGCACACATGACGGACCTGCGCCTGGGCCTCGATCTCGGGGCCGACCATGAAGCCCGGCGTATCGCACAGCGCCACCAGCGGCAGACCGTGCGCGTTGCAAAGCTGCATGAAGCGGGCCGCCTTGTCGGCCGCCTCGACGTCGATCGCACCGCCCAGGTGGTGCGGGTTGTTGGCCAGCAGGCCGACCGGCTTGCCCTCGATGCGGGCCAGCGCGGTCACGATGCCGGCGCCGAAGCCGGCGCGCAGCTCGAGCAGCGAGCCGGTGTCGGCGACCCCGCGCATCGCGGCGCGCACGTCGTACACGCGCAGCCGGTTCTCGGGCACCGCATGCCGCAGCGCCCGCGGATCGGCGCACTGCCACTCGGCGGTCGCGCCCTGGAAGTACGACAGGTATTGCTTCGCGGCGGCCACGGCCTCGGCCTCGTCCTTGACCAGGATGTCGATCACGCCGTTGCGCGACTGCACGCTGCTCGGCCCGATCTGCTCGGGCGCGAAGCTGCCCAGGCCGCCGCCCTCGATCATGGCCGGGCCGCTCATGCCGATGTTGCTGGCCTCGGTGGCGATGATCACGTCGGCGCAGCCGAGCAGCGCCGCATTGCCCGCGAAGCAGCGCCCGTGCACGATGCCGACCACCGGCACCTTGCCCGACAGCGCCGCGAACTGGCTGAAGGTGTGGTTGTTGAGGCCGGCCACGATGGGCATGTCGGTGTCGCCCGGCCGTCCGCCGCCGCCCTCGGCGAACAGCACCACCGGCAGGCGCAGCTGGTGGGCGATGCCGAGCATGCGGTCGGTCTTGTGGTGGTTGCGCATGCCCTGCGTGCCGGCCAGCACGGTGTAGTCGTAGGCCATGACCACGGCGCGCGACTTCTCGGGGCCGAACTGCCGCGCGTTGATGCTGCCGATGCCGGTCACCATGCCGTCGGCCGGCGTGTTGGCGATCAGGTCCTCGAGCGAGCGGCGACGGGTCTGGGCGGCGATCGCCAGCGCACCGTACTCGCTGAAGTTGCCGGGATCGTGCGCCAGGTCGCACAAGTCGGCGATGTTGGCACGCGCGGTGCGGCCGCCCTGCGCATGGCGCTTGGCCACCGCGGCGGGGCGGTTGGCGTCGAGCGTCGGCGCGTGGCGGTCGATGACCTTCTGCAGGTCGGCACGAACCTGGTCGAGGTCGTGCGAGGCCTGCGCCTGCGTCTCGACCGCTTGCGCATCGACGGCGTCCATGCGCACCAGCGACTGGCCTTCGACCAGGTAGTCGCCCGGCGCGGCCAGCAGCGCGACCACCCGGCCGGCGAAAGGCGCGTGCAGCAGATGCTCCATCTTCATGGCTTCGAGCACGCCGAGCTGCGCGCCGGCGGGCACGAGGTCGCCGACATCGACCTCGAACTGGACCAGCTTCGCGGGCATCGGCGCCTTGACCACCAGGGCGTCGTCTTCGTCGGCCGGCAAGCCGGCTTCGGCGCGCAGGGGCGCGCCGCGCGCCAGCCTGGCGTCCGCTGCATCGATGCGCGCCGCAGCGGCCAACAGGTCGGCCAGATGCGCCTCGACGAATCGCGTGTGCACCGCCTGGGTCGCGAACTCGGGCCGCCCGGCGATCGCGCGCAGCAGCGGCAGATTGGTGGCGATGCCCTCGATGCGGCATTCCTCCAGCGCCCGCAGCGAGCGCCGCAGCGCGTCGGCGAAGCGCGGCGAGGACGAATGGACGATCAGCTTGGCCAGCAGCGTGTCGTAGTGCGGCGACGGCGCCAGGCCCGCGTAGCCATGGGTGTCGACGCGCACGCCGGGGCCGGCCGGCAGGTCGAAGCGCGCCAGTGTGCCGGCCGACGGCCGAGCCTGGCCTTCGGCATCGAGGGTCTCGGCATTGATGCGCCACTGCACCGCGAAGCCGCGCTGGGCTGCCGTGCGGTCGGCTTCGATCGCGAGGTCGGCCAGCGTCTCGCCGTTGGCGATGCCGACCTGCAGCTGGACCAGGTCGAGTCCGGTGACCGCCTCGGTCACGGTGTGCTCGACCTGCAGGCGCGGATTGGCTTCGATGAAAACGAAGGGCAGCGTCTTCGAACGCTCGTCGACCAGGAATTCGAAGGTGCCCAGGCTCTGGTAGCCGACCGCCTTGGCCATGCGCAGCGCGGCCTGCGTGAGCTGCAGGCGCAATGCCTCGGGCAGCGAGGGACTGGGGGCGATCTCGACCAGTTTCTGGAAGCGCCGCTGCAGCGTGCATTCGCGTTCGCCGAGGCTCGCGACCGCCTGGCCGTCGCCGAGTACCTGCACCTCGATGTGGCGCGCGTTGCGCATCAGGCGCTCGACATAGACGCCATCGACGCCGAAGGCTGCCTTGGCCTCGGAGGTGCATCGCGCATGCGCTTCGGGCAGATCAGCCGCGTTGAGCACCGCGCGCATGCCGCGGCCGCCGCCGCCGCCGATGGCCTTGACCATGACGCCCGCGCCATCGGCCTGCTGCGCCGCGAAGAAGGCCTGCGCCTCGGCCAGCGTCACCGCGCCGGCACTGCCCGGCATGACCGGCACGCCGCACTGCCCGGCCAGCGCCCGCGCGCGCGCCTTGTCGCCGAACAACGCGAGCTGCTCGGGGGTCGGGCCGATGAAGCGCAGGCCGGCATCGGCGCAGGCCTGCGCGAAGTCGGCGCGCTCGCTCAGGAAGCCATAGCCCGGGTGCACCGCGTCGCAGCCTTGCTCGCGCGCGATCGCGATCAGCGCCGCGCCGTCGAGATAGGCAGAGGGGCCGGTCGCATCGAGCGGCACCACGGCATCGGCCAGTTGCACGTGCAGCGCTTCGGCGTCGTCCCTGGCATGCACCGCGACGCTCGCGATGCCCAGATCGCGCAGTGCGCGCACCAGCCGGACCGCGATCTCGCCCCGGTTGGCGATCAAGACTTTCGTCAGCATGTCGATCAATCCTTCAGCAATCGGCGCAGCACCTTGCCGGCACCGGTGGTGGGCAGCGCGTCGATGAAGCGCACCGCGCGCGGCGCCTTGTAGCTCGCCATGTTGTCGCGCGACCAGGCGATCAGGGCGTCGGCATCGAGCTCGATGCCGGGCTTGCGCACGACGAAGGCCTTGACCACCTCGCCCTTCTCGGCATCGGGCTGGGCAATGACCGCGGCCTGCGCCACCGCGGGATGCTTGATCAGGATCGTCTCGACCTCCTCCGGGAACACGCTGTAGCCGGAGACCTTGATCATCTCCTTGAAGCGACCGATGAAGCTGAGGTAGCCGTCGGCATCGAGCTTGCCCATGTCGCCGGTGTGCACCCAGCCATCGCGCAGGGTCGCGGCGGTGGCTTCGGGCTTGTTCCAGTAGCCCTTGAACGAGCCGGCGCTCGCCAGCACGATCTCGCCGATCTCGCCCGTGGCTTTGGCCTCGCCGGTGTCGCTGTCGATGATGCGGATCGTGACGCCCGGCACCGGGATGCCCTGGGTGCCCCAGCGCGGCGCGTGGTGCGGCGTGTAGGTGTCGCAGGTGTGGGTCTCGCTCAGGCCGTAGGCGGCCTCGAAGGAACTGCAGTTGCCCGCGAAGCCGCGCCACTGCTGCGCCAGCGGCGCCGTGAAGGCGATGCCGAAGCTGGTCACCGGGTTCATGCGCAGGCTGGACAGGTCGAAGCCCGCGATGTCCGGCAGCTGCATGCAGGCGACGTTCATCGGCGCGATGCTGTACCACCAGCTGACCTCGTGGCGATCGATCGCCTGCAGCGTGGCACGCGGATCGAAGCGGTGCAGCAGCACCGAGGTGGCGCCGGTGAGCACCGGCACGTTGACGCCCATCAGCATGCCGGCGATGTGGTACAGCGGCGCGATCGACAGCAGCACGTCGCTGCCCGTGACGCCATTGCAGTCGGCCGCCGCGCGGGTCTTGAAGAGCGCGTTGCCGTAGCTCAGCATCGCGCCCTTGGGCAGGCCGGTGGTGCCCGAGGTGTAGGTCATGAGCGCGACGTCGTCCAGCGAAAGCGCGACCGGCGCCGGCCGCGCGCCGCTCTGCATGACGGCGAAGAAGTCTTCGCAATCGTTCGGCACGGCGCGCGGCTCTTTCGCCGCGGCAGCGAGTTCCGCCGGGACATCGAGCGTCGGCCCCGCGGGCAGCAAGTCGGCGTAGTGCACCGCGAACACATGCGCGAGCGTGCTCGATGCGCGCACCTTGTCGACCACCGGCAGCAGCGACGAGGCCGCGACGATCACGCGCGCCTTCAGGTCGTCGACCTGGTAGGCGAGTTCGTGTTCCTTGTTGAGCGGCCCGCTCGGGCAGACGATGGCGCCGATCTTCTGGATGCCGAAGTGCGCGACCAGGTACTGCGGGCAGTTGTTCAGGAACAGCACCACCGGCTCGCCCTTCTTCACGCCGATGGCCTGCAGCCTCGCGGCGAAGGCATCGCTGGCGGCATCGAGCTCGGCGTAGCTCATCGCATGGCCGTACCAGAGGCAGGCGGGGTGCCCGCCGCGCTCGCGCGCATGCGTGCGAAGGTACTCGTGCAGCGGCTGCTGCGGCCGATCGGGAAGCTCGCGAAGGGGGCTTGTCTCCATGGCGTCAGTCTCTCAGGGTTATCGATGAACTCGGGCGCTTGCCAAGGCCGGCATGGTGCACCAAGATCCTACCCATGGGTATAACTTCGGCGACACCGCACAAACCCTCTGGCCACGAGGACGTGCCCTCTCCCCGCAGCGACCTGCCGCAGGGCACCGGCCGGCAGCGCACCGCCACGGCCGGCACCGACGTGCAGCGCGAGCGCATCCTGCAGGCGGCGGCGCAGCTGTTCGCCTCCCAGGGCTACGCCAACACCACGATGGCGCAGATCGTGCGCGCCCTCGACGTCACGAAGCCCTTCGTCTATTACTACTTCCGCGACAAGCAGGAGATCTTCGAGACGCTCTCGTGGCGGCCCGCGGTCGACTGCTTCACTTCCATGGACTTCGCCGCCGGCGACCCGCGCCGGGCGGTCGACAAGGTCAAGGAAGGCATCGAGCGGCTGATCCGCGCGACGGTGGCGCACCACCCCTGCGCCTTCTTCGCCTACAAGGAGCCGCAGGTCTACCGGCCGGAGTACATCGCGGCGCAGAAGAAGCTGGCCCATCACTTCTACGACCAGCTCTTTCCGCTGCTCGAGCAGGCCCGCAGCGACGGCGACCTGGACTTCGGCGAAACAAAGATCACCGCTTTCGCGGCGCTCAGCCTGCCCGGCTTCCTCTACAGCTGGTACCGGCCCGACGGCCGGCTCTCGCCCGACGAGGTGGTGGCCGAGCTGTCCAGGCTGGCCTGGCGGGTGCTCGGGCTGCGCGAGCCCGGCGCCTGATCGCCGAGCCTTATTTTCATTCCAACCACGGAGACCGTCCATGAAGTTCCCCAGCCTGCTCGCGCCCGTCGCGGCCGCGGCCCTGCTCGCCGCCGGCGCCACCCAGGCCCAGCAGACCTACAAGATCGCCTACATCGATCCTCTGTCCGGACCCTTCGCCAATGTCGGCGAGCTGATGCTCACGCACACGCAGTACGCGATCGAGGACATCAACGCCAAGGGCGGTGTACTCGGCGGCACCAGGCTGCAGCTGCTGCAGTTCGACAGCAAGCTGTCGGCGCAAGAGAGCCAGAGCGCGCTGCAGGCGGCCATCGACCAGGGCGCCCGCGCCATCGTCACCGGCGGCTCGGGCTCGTCGGTGGTGAGCGCGCTGGTGCAGGCGGTCAACCGCTGGAACCAGCGCAATCCGGGTAAAGAGCTGCTGGTGCTGAACCACTCCTCGATCGACCCCGAACTCACCGGCAAGGCCTGCAGCTTCTGGCACTTCCAGACCGACGCCAACACCGCGATGAAGATGAAGGCGATCGCCAACACCATCAAGAAGACGCCCGAGGTCAAGAAGATCTACCTGCTCAACCAGGACTATGCGCACGGCAAGCAGTGGGCCAGCTACGGCCGCCAGCTGGTCGGCCTGGCGCGGCCCGACATCCAGTTCGTCGGCGAGACGCTGCACCCGATCGGCAAGGTCAAGGACTTCGCGCCCTACCTCGCCAACATCAAGCAGTCGGGTGCCGATTCGGTGATCACCGGCAACTGGGGCCAGGACATGACGCTGCTGCTCAAGGCCGCGGGCGATGCCGGCTACGACCTGCACTACTACAACCACAGCGCGGGCTCGGTGCCGGGCACGGTGCTGGCCGTGTCGCAGGCCAGGCTGGGGCAGCTCACCTGGGTCGCCGAGTGGCACCCGGGCCAGGCCGACTCGCCCAAGGTCGATGCGCTCGCCAAGAGCTACAAGGCCAGGACCGGCAAGGACTTCCTGGCGCCGCGCATCGAGATGACCCCGCGCCTGCTGGCCGCCGCGATCAACAAGGCCGGCAGCACCGACACCGCCCAGGTCGCACGCGCCCTGGAAGACCTGCGCTTCGATTCGGTGGTCGGCCCGGTGCGCATGCGCGCCGAAGACCACCAGCTGCTGCTGCCGCAGGTGGTCAACACCATCGCGCCGGTCGACGGCAAGGCGGTCAAGGTCGGTTGGGAAGGCACCAATTACGGCTTCCGCACCGACGCGATCTACAGCGGCAACGAACTGGCGCAAGGCACCGACTGCAACATGAACCGGCCCCAGCCTTAGCAGGCCGCTGAAGTACCAGTCGCGCGGCAGTCATCCGGCGTCCTGAAGTGGGCGGTTGCAGGATTTCGGGGTTTCAGGCTCGCTGCCGTCGCCGTTATCGCGCTTCGAGGG
>NZ_JASZYL010000044.1:0-1480 GCF_030316985.1 Variovorax sp. J31P179
CATCCTAGTTGCTCCATCGCGCGGTGCGCGACCCACGGCCCATGAAACGCTGTGTAATTGCGTGCGGCGTCCGGCACAGAGGTCGGTTTGTACTTGGTGCCTCGAACCCGAATCCTAGTTGGACCCGCGGCTCCACGAGCACCCCGTACTGTCGCCTCGGGCCTCGCGCCCCTGAGCACGCATTTCAGACTTCGATGACGTGGGCCGCACGCCGATGTCGCCGCGCATTGGAGGCGATCATGCAAGTCATCTATCCGCGCTGCGCGGGTCTGGACGTTCACAAGCAAACCGTGGTGGCGTGCGTGCGCATTGCCGGCGACGGCCCCCCATTGCAGGAGGTGCGCACCTTTGCCACGACCACCTCGGGCTTGTTGGCGCTGGCCGACTGGCTCGACTCGTTCGGCGTCGAGCAGGTGGGCATGGAGGCCACGGGCGTGTACTGGAAGCCGGTGTGGCACGTGCTCGAAGGCCACTTCGAGCTGGTGCTGGCCAACGCCGCGCATGTGAAGAACGTGCCCGGGCGCAAGACCGACGTCAACGACGCGATGTGGCTGGCGGACCTGCTGGCCCACGGCCTGATCCGCGCCAGCTTTGTGCCACCAGTGACTGTGCAGGAGCTGCGCACGCTCACGCGCACCCGCAAGCAGTTCGTGCGCGAGAGGAGCGCTCACGCCCAGCGCATCGAGAAGGTGCTCGAAGACGCCAACCTCAAGCTCAGCGTCGTGCTCAGCGACATCCTGGGCAAGAGCGGGCGTGCGGTGCTGCAGGCCATCATCGCCGGCCACAGCGACCCCGAGCACCTGATCTCCTGCATCGGTCGCGTCAAGGCCAGCCGCGCCGATTTGCTCGAAGCCCTGCGCGGACGCATCAGCGAGCATCACCGCTTCATGCTCAAGCTGCATCTGGGCCACATCGAGGCGCTGGACCAGGCCATTGCCGACATCGAAAAGGAGGTGGGCCTCGGGCTCGAGCCGTTTCGACAAGCCGCCAGGCTCCTGAGCACGATGCCGGGCCTGAGCGAGGTCAGCGCCCATGTGGTCGTGGCCGAGATCGGCATCGACATGTCGCGCTTTGCCACGCCTGGGCATCTGCTGTCCTGGGCCTGCATGTGTCCGCGCAACGACGAGAGCGCCGGAAAGCGCCGCAGCACCCGGCTGCGCCGCGGCGGCAAGTGGCTCAAGACCACGCTGGTGCAGGCCGCTTGGGCGGCCGTGAAGGTCAAGGGCGGCTACCTGCAGGCGCAGTTCCATCGCCTGCGCGCACGCCGTGGCGCCAAAAAAGCCATCATCGCCGTGGCCGCCTCGATGCTCACCGCCGCCTGGCACATGCTGCGCGACAGCACCGAATGGCACGACCTGGGTGCCGCTCACTTCGACCGCGCCGACGCTCACAAAACTGCCAACCGCCTCATCCGACGACTTCAGCAAATCGGCTACGCCGTGCAGGTCACTCCGACTTAAGTGAGGACGTTTCATTTCAG
>NZ_JASZYL010000045.1:0-1377 GCF_030316985.1 Variovorax sp. J31P179
CCGAGCGCCGCGGTCGGCTCGTCGAGGATCACGACGTGGCTCGCGAAGGCCGCCGCCCGCGCCACCGCCACGCACTGGCGCTGGCCGCCCGACAGCGTCTCGACCGCCTGCGTCATCGAGCGGATGCCCACCTTGAGGTCGTTCATGCGCGCGATGCTCTGCTCCAGCATCTTCTTCTTGTCGAGCATGCGCAGCACGTTGCCCAGGAAGCCCTCGCGCCGGATCTCGCGGCCCAGGAACAGGTTCTCGGCGATGGTCATCGCCGGCGCCACGGCCAGGTCCTGGTAGACCGTCTCGATGCCCTCGCGGCGGGCGTCGATGGGGGCCTTGAAGTGGATCGGCTTGCCGTCCAGCAGGATCTGGCCCTCGTCGGGCACCGTGGCGCCCGACAGGCACTTGATCAGCGAGGACTTGCCCGCGCCGTTGTCGCCGATCACGGCCAGGATCTCGCCGGCGCGCAGCTCGAAGTCGGCGCCGTCCAGCGCCGTGACCTGGCCGTAGCGCTTGATCAGGCCCTTGGCCTGCATCACGAGGGGTGCGGTGGTGGCGGTCATGTCAGCGGCCTCCCTTGCGCGAGAGTTGGTCGACGGTCACGGCGACGATCACCAGGATGCCGGTGATCAGCACCTGGTAGACCGACGACACGCCCATCAGCGTGAGGCCGTTGCGCAGCACGCCCACCACGATGGCGCCGACCAGCGAGCCGAGGATCATGCCGCGGCCGCCGAACAGGCTGGTGCCGCCCAGCACCACCGCGGTGATGGCGTCGAGGTTCTCGGTCTGGCCCGCGTTGGGGTCGCCGACGCCGGTGCGCGCCACCGACATCAGCGAGGCGATGCCGTAGAACACGCCGGCCAGCACGTAGACGCCCAGCAGCACGCGCTCGGGCGGGATGCCGACCAGCCGCGTGGCCTCCGGGTTGTTGCCGACCGCGTACACGTGCCGTCCGGCACCGGTCTCGCGCAGCCAGAACCACACGCCCAGGTAGAGCAGGATCATCAGCACGGTGCCGTAGGCGACGTTGGTGCCGCCCAGCGCGAAGGTGCTGCCGAACCAGGTCATCATCGGCGGCACCTCGGTCACGGTCTGCGCGCCCGAGTACAGCTGGGTGATCGCAAAGGCGATGTTGAAGGTGCCCAGCGTGACGATGAAGGGCGGCAGCTTGATGCGCGTCACCAGCAGGCCGTTGATGAGGCCGAAGCCGGCCGTGACCGCGATGCCGGCGAGGATCGCCAGCGGCGCGGGCAGCCCCATGTCGGCCGCCAGCTTGGTCATCACGATGCTGCCCAGCGCCATGATCATGCCGCACGACAGGTCGATGCCGGCCGTGAGGATGATCAGGGTCTGGCCGATCGCGATCACGCCGACCACCGTCAC
>NZ_JASZYL010000046.1:0-1335 GCF_030316985.1 Variovorax sp. J31P179
CCGTAGGGGGTGCCGCGGCCGGTGGTGAAGACGTGCAGGTTCATGCCCGCGGCCAGCTGCAAGGTGCCGCAGATGAAGTCGCTCGCCGGCGTGGCGGCGTACAGCAGCCCCTTCTGGCGGGCCTTCTCGCCCGGCGCGACGACACCAGAGATCGGCGCGCTGCCGCTCTTGACGATCGAGCCCATCGCCTTCTCCACGATGTTCGACAGCCCACCCTTCTTGTTGCCCGGCGTGGTGTTGGCGCTGCGGTCCACGCGGCCGCGCTCGAGGTAGGCGTCGTACCAGGCCATCTCGCGGATCATCGCCTCGGCCACCTCGGGCGTGGTCGCGCGCGAGGTCAGCTGGTCGATGCCGTCGCGCACCTCGGTCACCTCCGAGAACATCACGGTGGCGCCGGCGCGCACCAGCAAGTCGGTGCAGAAGCCCACCGCCGGGTTGGCCGTGACGCCCGAGAAGGCGTCGCTGCCGCCGCACTGCACGCCGACCACCAGCTCGCTGGCCGGCACGGTCTCGCGCCGGCGGTCGTTCAGGCGCTCCAGGTGCTCCTCGGCCTGGCGCAGGATCGAGTCCACCATCGACATGAAGCCCACGTGGGCCTCGTCCTGCAGGCAGACCACGTCGAGCTTGGCGTCGGCGCTGTCGCCGACATCGGCCACGTTGCGCTCGTCGATCAGGGGAATGGTGCCCGGGGGCATCAGGCGCTCGGGCTGCAGCTTCTCGCAGCCCAGGCTGACGACCATCACCTCGCCGCCGAAGTTCGGGTTGAGGCTGATGTTGCGCAGGGTGCGGATCGGGATGACGGCGTCGGGCGCGTCGATCGCCACGCCGCAGCCATAGCTGTGTTCGAGCGCCACCACGTCGTCGACGTTGGGAAACCGGGGCAGCAGCTCGGCCTTGATGCGCTGGACCGCGAACTCGGTGACGCCGGCCACGCACTGCACGGTCTGGGTGATGGCCAGGATGTTGCGGGTGCCGACCGAGCCGTCGGGGTTGCGAAAGCCCTCGAAGGTGTAGCCCTCGAGCGGGGGCATGGCGGGCGGCTTGACGGTGGCGATGGGCAGGCCGTCGAGCTCGCGCGCGGCGGGCATCCTCAGGAGCCGCTCGTGCACCCAGCTGCCGGCGGGGATGGGCTTGAGGGCGTAGCCGATCGGCACGTCGTAGCGGCGCACCACGCCGCCCTCGGGGATGTCGACCAGCGCCACCTTGTGGGCCTGCGGCACCTTCTCGCGCAGCGTGAGGCCCGAGGCGAACACGGTGCCGGCCGCCAGGCCGCCGTCGTTGGCCACGATCGCGACGTTGTCGCGCGCGTGCATGAGGATGGTGAGCGGCGGCCTG
>NZ_JASZYL010000047.1:0-1317 GCF_030316985.1 Variovorax sp. J31P179
CAGGCCGCTGAAGTACCAGTCGCGCGGCAGTCATCCGGCGTCCTGAAGTGGGCGGTTGCAGGATTTCGGGGTTTCAGGCTCGCTGCCGTCGCCGTTATCGCGCTTCGAGGGCCCGTTCTCGGCTCCCGTTTCCCCTCTACGAGGCCACCGGACGGACTTCTGCCAAGGTCCGCATGCGCACGAGGTTATAGGCGGCCATCGTCAGCACGAACAGCTGATCGACTTTCTTGATGCCGCGCACCATCACCTGGCGGATGGGGCCGACGAACTTGGCCCAGCCGAAGCCCTGCTCGATGAGCTTTCTCTTGCGCTGCGAGATCGCATAGCCCTCGCTGCGGGCGATCTCGTCGGCCACCGCCGAACGACGCCCCGCTTTGTTCTGCGCGACGTGCGGCGTCACCTTCATGCAATGCAGCGCCTCGATGAACTCGGCCGCGTCGTAGCCCTTGTCGGCGCCGAGCGTGACCTCGGTATCCGCACTTGCGGTGGTTTGGCGCGCGTCCCTGATCATGACCTTGGCCGCTTCCCGTTCCGCGAAGCCGTCGGCCTGCGTGACCATCGCGTTGACGACCAGGCCGTGACGGTTGTCGGTGAGCGTGTGACCCATGTAGCGCAGCTCGCTGGCCGTCTTGCCCTTGCGGTACAGCTTCGAATCGGGATCCGTCTTCGACTCGTGCGTTTCGTTGCTACGTCGCTGCCCCTTGAAGTCCCCGCCACTGCCGCCACCGTCGTCACCGTCCTTGCGAACGAAGCTCTTGTGTCCGGCCCAGGCCTGAATCAACGTGCCGTCGACGCTGAAGTGCTCACCCGACAACCAATCCTTGTTCTCGGCCGTCTCCAGCACTTCGTTGAAGAAGGCGACCACTGCTTCGTGCTCGATCAGGCGCTGGCGATTCTTACTGAACACCGTCGGCACCCAAACCGCGTCGTCCATCGCCAGGCCGATGAACCAGCGAAACAACATGTTGTATCGCGTCTGCTCCATGAGCTGGCGCTCCGAGCGGATGCTGAACAGGATCTGCAGCAACATCGCGCGCAGCAGCTTCTCCGGCGCGATGCTCGGGCGGCCGCCCTTGACGTCGGCCTCGTACATCCGAGAGAACAACTCGTCCATCTTGGCCAGCGCCTCGTTGACCATCACCCGGATGCGGCGCAGCGGATGGTCGGCAGGAACGAAGTCGTCCAGCCGTCTCATGGTGAACAAGCCTTCGGTGAATGTGTCAGGTCCGCGCATCGGAGCAGGTTTCGTGGGTCTGCAAAGACAACGCCTCAGGCCCAATTTCGGGGGACCATCCGGTGAGGTATTTCAGCAACCTG
>NZ_JASZYL010000048.1:0-1199 GCF_030316985.1 Variovorax sp. J31P179
TAGGGAAACGCTGATCAATAGGTCGCTGCGGGCACGGCCCGTGCATGCGTGAAGACATCGCAAGTCACAGCACCACCGAGATGAACCAACGCAGTTTTGCCAGCGCCGAGTACGCGATGAAGAAGAAGCGCACGCGGCGCGAGAAGTTCTTGGCCGACATGGAGCGCGTCGTGCCGTGGTCTCGTCTGATTGCCGTGATCGAGCCGCTGTACCCCACGCGCGGGCGCGTCGGCCGACAGCCGATCGGCGTGCCCCGGATGCTGCGCATGTACTGCCTCCAGCAATGGTACGGCCTGGCCGACGAGGCGCTGGAGGACGCGCTGTACGACAGCCAGGCGCTACGCGACTTCGTGGGCATCGACCTGTCGCACGAGTCGGTTCCCGACGCCACCACGCTGCTGAAGTTCAGGCGCCTGCTGCTGGACAACGACCTCACCAAGGCGCTGTTCGAGGAGATCAACGCCCATCTTGCCGAGCAAGGCCTTCTGATGCGCGCGGGCACCATCGTGGACGCGACCATCATTGCGGCGCCCAGCTCGACCAAGAACGCGGGCAATGCTCGAGACCCGGAGATGCATCAGACCAAGAAGGGAAACACCTGGCACTTTGGCCTCAAGGCCCATATTGGCGTGGATGCCGAATCGGGGCTCGTGCACACCGTGATCGCCACGGCGGCCAACGTCAACGACGTGACGCAAGCTGGCGCGCTTTTGCACGGCGAGGAGACAGCGGCCTTCGGCGACGCCGGGTATCGGGGCGTGCACAAGCGCGAGGAAGCGCAAGGCCCGAAGTGGCACGTGGCGATGCAGCCGGGCAAGCGCCGGCAGCTGGATCTGACGCGCAAGTGGGCGCGGCTGCTGGAAAAAGCCGAGCAGCTGAAGGCGAGCATCCGCGCCAAGGTCGAGCATCCGTTCCATGTGATCAAAAACCTGTTTCGCCACAAGAAGACCCGCTACAAGGGCCTTGCGAAGAACGAGGCGCAGCTGTTCAGCCTGTTCGGGCTGGCCAATCTGGTCATCGCCAAGAGGTCGTTGCTGGTCGCGCATGGCCGAGGTGCGTCTTGAGCACCGAAAGTGGCCTCGAAAGAGGCGCAAAACGCCCGGCGGGCAGACCTCACGGCGCGACGTTGACCGAAATCGCGACCCATCGCGTCGTGATGTCTTCAGATCCGACGACGTCGTTCATTGATCAGCATCTCC
>NZ_JASZYL010000049.1:0-1148 GCF_030316985.1 Variovorax sp. J31P179
GCGTCCTGCGCATCACCATCCAACGCCGGGCGTCGAGCCAGCCGCGACGCATCGACATTCATTGAAAGGAGCCACCATCATGAACGACCTTGAAACCCGCACCCCCGGCGCCTCGAGCTCAACGAAAAAGGACACCTCTTCGTATGGCCCCGCGGCGCCCACGCCGGCCGGCCCCAAAGGCTGAGCATGCGCAGCCGAGGCGCATCCAGGTGAACGGATGAGTCCCGCAACCGACTAAAACTTGTCGGTTTGCGCCGACTTGAAACCCAGCAGATCGAGCGATATTCTCTCGCGCGCTGACCTTTGAAAGGAGATGTCATGTCAGTTGAATTCTTGAGGCAGATCGCTGCCACGCCACTCCCCAAGTCGTTCAACGCTGCGAAGGATATTGATGCCATCAGGATCCTTCGTCAGGCCGGCTTGGTGCTGGCCTTGGTGGACGAGCCCGCTGGGGGCGCCGCCAGGGTCCTTGCGGTGACGGAAAAAGGGCGCGACGAGCTCTTGCGATTCCACTACCCAGAAAACCACCGGGCCCGAGGCGTTGACTTCTGGTTGCCGCGGGCCGCACAGCGCGCACGTGAAGCCATCAAGCGTGGTCTCGGCGTCGGGTAGACGGGACCGCCCCTTCGCATCACGAGAAGCAAGGCCCAGTCCCCCGGGCTCGTGGCCACGCTGAATGAACCAGCGATCTGTCGCGCCGGAGTGAAAAAGGAGGTAACCATGGCTCTGTCGACCGAAGCAGCTGAAGCACTGCTCGCAGGCTATCTAGCCGGACGCACATTGCCACCGGCTGTGCACAAGGCAGTGGTCCTTGCTGCCAGAGCGCGGCTGATCGACGGCGATATTCCGGTACTTGATGAAATGTTGTGCATCGTCATTGACCGTGGTGTCGAAGCCGAGCGCGCTATCGAAGATTCTTCGCCTCACACCCATGGCACCACCAGAGAAAGGAGTTGATCATGTCTTCAAGATTTGAATCTTCCTTTGGAAACGCAGGTCCCAGCCGCAAGAAGATGAGCATAGGCGCCAGCCAGCGCGTCATGAGCGAAAAGGAAATTCAGGCGTACCTCGTCTCTCGCGACACGGTGCGCCGTATCCAGCGGATTTCTTCGCTCTTCCTTCCGCCGGGCCGAGGTGTTGACCATCGA
>NZ_JASZYL010000006.1:0-485324 GCF_030316985.1 Variovorax sp. J31P179
CTTGGTCACCATGCCGGTGCCCAGCCAGAGCCAGAAGCGGAAGAAATGCGAGGGAATCGGGCCCAGGTCCATGGCCCGGTGCGTTTGCGTCCGGTGCAGGAAGATCGTGACCGCTGCGATCGTGATGTGCGTGGTGACGAGCGTGTACAGCACGACTTGCCACCATGCGAGGTCCCACAAGCCGTGTCCGAGCCAGTCGATGGCCGCGCTCAGTACGGCAGAGTCAGGAAGCAACATTGAGTTCAGTACTCCATGGCCGCACGAAGGTGCAGCCTTCAGGTAACCAGCGATTTTAAAGGTTCGAGCCTGAAAAGGGGCTTAAATCCTTGATTTGCCGCAAGTTTTACCCTTCTTTGGGTCCTGCCGCCTATTTTCGGTTCCACACGGCGGCAAAAAAACCGTCCGTGGCATGCCGATGGGGCCATAGCCGCAGGTAGCGGGTGCCGTTGTCGCCGCCGGCGCACAGCGCATCGGCGCCCTCCACCTTCAATCCCGCCAGCAGTGCAGCCGCATCCTGCGGCTCGAAATCGGGGTTCGCGGCAGCAAATGCTTCGGCGATGGCCTCGTTTTCCTCCGGCAGCACGCTGCAGGTGGCGTAGACCAGCCGGCCGCCCGATTTCACCAGGCGGGCCGCGCTCTGAAGGATCGCGGCCTGCTTGACCGTCAGCTCCTGCACCGACTGCGGCGACTGGCGCCACTTCAGGTCCGGGTTGCGCCGCAGCGTCCCCAGGCCCGAGCACGGCGCGTCGACCAGCACCCGGTCGATCTTGCCGGCCAGCCGTTTGATGCGGTCGTCGCGCTCGTGGGCGATGGCCGCCGGATGGACGTTCGACAGACCGCTGCGCGCCAGCCGGGGCTTCAGCGCATCGAGCCGGTGGGCGGAAGTATCGAAGGCATAGAGCCGGCCAGTGTTGCGCATGGTGGCACCGATGGCCAGGGTCTTGCCGCCGGCGCCGGCGCAGAAATCAACCACCATTTCGCCGCGCTTGGCGTCGAGCAGCAGCGCGAGCAGTTGGGAACCCTCGTCCTGGACCTCGAGCGCGCCGCGGGTGAAGGCATCCAGCTTGTTCAGCGCCGGCTTGCCGTCGACCCGCAGGCCCCAGGGCGAGAACGGGGTCGGGACGGCCTTGATCGACGCCTTGGCAAGCTCCTTCTGCAGATCGGGCCGCTTGTCGCTGAGCGCGTTGACCCGCAGGTCGAGCGGCGCCGGCTGCTGCAGGCTTTCGACCAGCGGCCAGAACTGGTCGCCGAGCTGCGCCTTGAGCGGCGCCACCAGCCACTCGGGCAGGTTGTGGCGATGACGCTCGAGCAGGTCGTCCTGCTTGACGGCGTCGCAGTTGTCGAGCCAGCGCTTTTCGGTGTCGTTGAGGGCGCTCTTGAGGAAATCGCGCGGACCGTGAAAGCCGAGGATTGCCATCCGGCGCTCTTTCGGGCCGCTGCCCGAGGGCGACAGGTGGTCGAACAGCAGCTTCTTGCGCAGTACCGTGTAGACCGTCTCGGCCAGGGTCGCACGCTCGCGCGGCCCGAACTCGCGGTGGTCGCGGAAGAAGCGTGAAACGACCTGGTCGGCCGGGTGATCGAATTTCAGGACCAGGCCGACCAGGTCGGCGGTGGCGTCAAGCAGGGCTTTGGGGTGCATGCCCCGATTGTCTCAGGCAGCCCGGCTCCAGATCTCGCCGAAGGCCTGGCGCTCGATCTGCTCCAGCGTCGGCGAATGGCCGGCCCACAGCACCAGCGCGGCGCCCGGCAGGCTCAGGGTCTGTTCGAGCTGCCGGCACAGCTGCCAGCGCTCGTCGTCGCCCATCTGCGGCAACTCGAGGAACACCACGTAGGCCCGCCGCCACGGGAACTCGCGCAGGTTCTTGCGCACCAGCCAGGCCCGCGACACCGGCATGCAGCGCGCCAGATCGGCCTTCAGCTCGCCGAGTTCGAACTCGCTCAGGTCGTGGCGGGTGATTTGGCTGAAGCAGGGTGTCGCGGTGATCTCTTCCCAGGCCCGCTGCTCGGCTTCTTCCGCCGTCTTGGTCCGCTCGCGCCAGAGCTTGAGCGCGCGTTCGTCGTGGCCGCCGGCATCGGGATCCTCGAGCGCGGCGACCGCGGTCCTGGCGGCCCACCAACGGCTGGCCACGCTGGATTCGTGCAGCCGCTCTAGCACCGCGAGCCGGGCGCCGCGGTCCTGCGCCGGCAGCAGCTGCGCCAGTCCGCGCAGCGCGCCGGGGTGGTTCTCGGTCAGCTGCAGGGCGCGCTCATAGTGCCCACGCACGTCGGCCGCGGCATCGAGGCGGCGGGCGCAGTCGGCCCACTCGACCATTTCGTCCGCGTTGTTGCACCCGGCACTGGCGGCCAGTGCCGCCACCCGCTCGCCGACCCGCACCAGGTAGGCATGGTGCTGTTTCCAGTCGGTGGCATGGTCGCGGCGCCATTCGTCGTCGAAATGGGCGGTCCAGCGCGGCGCATCGGCCAGCAGCGCCAGCGCCGATTTCTCGGACCAGGACGGCAGCCCCGGCTTCTCGTCGAGCGCTTCCAGGCGATCTCGCAACACCGGATGGGTGTCGTCGACATCGCTGACGCTGCGCAGCGCGGCACGCAGCGCGGCGCGCGCGAAGTCCGGCGCCATCGGCGTCCTCAGCTGCGATGCCATCGCGGAGAACGGGCCGGCCGGGATCGGCTCGCCGGCCGCCCGCGACCAGTGCGCCGGCCAGAAGGTCTCGGCGTACCAGGCGCTCTTGACCACGATCTCGGTCAGGGCGCCGGCCACCACCCGCGTGCCCAAGAGGCGGGCCGCCACGCGGTCGGCTTCGTATTCGTCCTGGCGCGCCAGCGCGAAGGTCTTGGCCGCGAAGCGCGGGAAATACCAGCGGAAGAAGGCCTGCGACGCGAACGCCATCACGCCTTCGTCGCGCTGGAAGCTGGCGTCCAGCTTGAGCCATGACATCCGGGTGCGGTAGATCCAGGCGCTCAGCTTGCCGTGGTTGCCGCGCAGGTGCCCGTATTCGTGCGCCAGCACCGACAGCAGGCGCCGGCGATCCAGCGCCATCAGCAGCGGCAGGCCGATGCTGAGGTGGTTGACCGCGCCGCCGAAGAGGCCGAAGCGCGGCAGCTGCCGGATGCTGGCGTTGAATTCATTGTCGAGGTAGACGCGGTGCACCGCCGGGCCATCGATGCGCTGCCGGATACGGTCCAGCGCCTCGAACAGCGCCGGCGCGTCGGCGCGCTCGAGGGGGACGCCGTCGGGCTCGTCGAAGCGCACCCAGAGCGCGCGCAGCGTGGCCCACAGCAAACCGAGTGCGAACAGCAGCAGCCAGCCCCGCGTGAAGCTGAAGCGCGCGCCCTGGCCGAGCCCGCCGACCACCCAGGCGATGATCCCGGCCGCCAGCCCCAGGCAGGCGAAGACCCAGAGGTAGCCCAGCGCGGCGAAGACCGCGACCCCGCGCCGGTAGCCGTCGCTGTCGTCGGCGCTGGCATGCTCGCTCAGGCGCACGAGATGAACAAAATCCGCCCTATCCATCCCGACCTTTCAATTCCCTGAAGGAAATACACAGCGTGAACGACGACGACCTGCCACCCCTGATCGAGACCCCGCCCGGACGCTACCGCCACTACAAGGGCGGCGAATACGAAGTCCTGGGCACCGCGCGCCACAGCGAGACGCTGGAGCCGATGACGCTCTACCGCGCGCTCTACGGCGAGCGCGGCCTCTGGGTGCGCCCGGCCGCCATGTTTGGCGATCGCGTGGAGATCGACGGCTCGTCACAGCTGCGCTTCGTGAAGCTCGAAGAGAAAAAATGAGACCTCGTTGATTGTGTCATTTTGTTTCTACTAGCCACGCGGCAATTGCCTGCGGGTAAACCCGATGTTCGTGAACCAGGACACGTTCTGCCAGGCTCGCCGCGGTGTCGTCGGGCAGCACCGGCACTACCGCCTGGGCCAGGATCGGCCCGTGGTCGAGTTCCACCGTCACCTGGTGCACCGTGAGGCCCGCCACCTTGCAGCCGGCCTCGATGGCGCGCTGGTGGGTGTGCAGCCCGGGGAAAGCGGGCAGCAGCGAGGGGTGGATGTTGAGCAGGCGGCCTGCGTAGCGGGTCACGAACCCCGGCGTCAGGATGCGCATGAAGCCGGCCAGCACCACCAGCGACGGCGCATGGGCGTCGATGGCCTGCGCCAGCGCGGCGTCGAAGTCCTCGCGGCTGGCGAAGTCCTTGTGCGGGACCACCGCGGTCGCGATGCCGGCCGCCCGGGCAAGGGCCAGGCCCGCCGCGTCCGGCTTGTTGCTGATGACGGCGGCGACGCGGGCATCGAAACGGGCGGCCCAGCGCTCCTGCTCGGCGGCCCGCACGATGGCCGCCATGTTCGACCCGCCGCCGGAGATAAGGATCACAATATTCTTCATCGGACGCGGGATTATCCGTTGCGCATTTCCGCCGCCCGCGTTGTCGCGGCGCGGACACCCCGGAAGCGCACGACCGTGCTAAAACCGGCGGTTCCGGAGACACGCCGCATCCGCGGCGCATCGATCAACACAGCGAGGCACGCATGGATTTGAGCTTCACACCCGAAGAACAGAAGTTCCGCGAAGATATTCGCGCCTGGGTCAAAGAAAACCTTCCCCAAGACATCTCGCACAAGGTGCACAACGCGCTCGAACTGACGCGCGACGACCTGCAGCGCTGGGCCAAGATCCTCGGCAAGAAGGGCTGGCTGGGCTACGGCTGGCCGAAGGAATTCGGTGGCCCCGGCTGGACCGCGGTCGAGAAGCACCTGTTCGAGGAAGAGGCCGCGCTGGCCGGCGCGCCGCGCATCGTCCCCTTCGGCCCCGTGATGGTGGCGCCGGTGATCATGGCCTATGGCAATCCCGAGCAGCACAAGCGCTTCCTGCCCGGCATCGCGAGCGGCGAGGTCTGGTGGAGCCAGGGCTACAGCGAACCGGGTTCCGGTTCGGACTTGGCTTCGGTCAAGACCAAGGCCGAGCGGCAGGGCGACAAGTACATCGTCAACGGCCAGAAGACCTGGACCACGCTGGGCCAGTACGGCGAATGGATCTTCTGCCTGGTGCGCACCAGCAACGAGGGCAAGCCCCAGACCGGCATCAGCTTCCTGCTGGTCGACATGAAGTCCAAGGGCGTCACGGTGCGCCCGATCAAGCTGCTCGACGGCGGCTACGAGGTCAACGAGGTCTTCTTCGACAACGTCGAGGTGCCGGCCGAGAACCTGATCGGCGAGGAGAACAAGGGCTGGACCTACGCCAAGCACCTGCTCTCGCACGAACGCACCAACATCGCCGACGTGAACCGCGCCAAGCGCGAGCTGGAGCGCCTCAAGCGCCTCGCCAAGAGCGAAGGCGTCTGGGAAGACGCCCGCTTCCGCGACGAGATCGCCAAGCTCGAGGTCGATGTGGTCGCGCTCGAGATGCTGGTGCTGCGGGTGCTGTCGGCCGCCACCTCGGGCAAGAATTCGCTCGACATCGCCGGGCTGCTCAAGATCAAGGGCAGCGAGATCCAGCAGCGCTACTCCGAGCTGATGATGCTGGCCGGCGGCCCCTACGCGCTGCCGCTGATCCGCGAGGCCATGGAAGCCGGCTGGCAGGGCAACTTCCCGGGCGGCCATCCGCAGCTGGCGCCGCTGACCTCGACCTACTTCAACATGCGCAAGACCACCATCTACGGCGGCAGCAACGAAGTGCAGCGCAACATCGTCGCCCAGACGGTGCTGGGTTGAAAGCGAACTGACAAGGATCAAGCACATGGACTTCAATTTCAGCGACGACCAGCAGCAGCTTCGCGACGCGGTCGCCAAGTGGGTCGAAAAGGGCTATGGCTTCGAGCGCCGCCGCAGCATCGAGGCCGCCGGCGGCTTCTCGCGCGAAACCTGGGACGAACTGGCCGAACTCGGCCTCGGCGGCCTCTACATTCCAGAAGACGAAGGCGGCCTGGGCATGGGCCCGGTCGAGGGCATGGTGGTGATGGAAGAGCTGGGCCGCGGCATCGTGCTCGAGCCGCTGGCGCAATCCTTCATTGCCGGCGCCCTGCTGGCCGGCCACGCCGACGCCGACACCAAGGACAGCTGGCTGCCGCGCATCGCCGGCGGCCAGGCGCTGGTGGTGCTGGCCTACCAGGAACGCAAGGCGCGCTACCGCCTCGACGTCTGCGAGGCAAAGGCGCAGAAGGCCGGCGACAGCTTCACGCTGCACGGCACCAAGAGCCTGGTGCCGGCCGGCGACGAGGCCGATGCCTTCCTGGTGCCGGCGCAGCTCGACGGCAAGATCGCGTTGTTCCTGGTCGAGCGCGCCGCCGATGGCGTCGCCGCCCGCGGCTACGGCACGCAGGACGGCAGCCGCGCGGCCGAAGTGGTGTTCGACGGCGCCGCCGCCACGCTGCTCACGCGCGACGGCCTGGCTGCACTCGAACACGGCGTCGACATCGGCATCGCCTCGACCTGCGCCGAAGCGGTCGGCGTGATGGACCAGACGCTCGCGGTGACGGTCGACTACATGAACACGCGCAAGCAGTTCGGCGTCGCCATCGCGAGCTTCCAGGCGCTGCGCCATCGGGTCGCCGACATGAAGATGCAGGTCGAACTGGCGCGCTCGATGAGCTACTACGCCAGCCTCAAGCTGAATGCGCCGGCGGCCGAACGGCGCCAGGCGATGGCGCGCGCCAAGTACCAGCTCGGCGTCTCGATGCGCTTCGTGGGCCAGCAGTCGGTGCAGCTGCACGGCGGCATCGGCGTGACCGACGAATACATCGGCAGCCACTACTTCCGCAAGCTCACGCAGCTGGAGATGACCTTCGGCGACAGCCTGCATCACCTGGGCGAAGTGTCGGCCCGCATGCAGGATACGGCGGGGGTGTTCGCCTGACCGTCGATCGCTGTCCGGCCCGATAGTCCTTCGCGCCCGCCGGCCTTGCCCGCGGGCGCTTTCATTTTCAATCGAGACCCGTCATTCCATGCACACTCGCCGCCACCTGATCGCACTCGGTTGCGCAACCGCCCTGCTCGCTGCCTGCTCGACCGCTGTGCCGACCGGCGAGCGGCCGCCGATCGTGTTCGTCCACGGCAACGGCGAGTCGGCGGCGCTGTGGCAGACCACGATCTGGCGATTCGAATCGAACGGCTGGCAGCGCGACCGCCTGTTCGCGGTCGACCAGCCCTTCCCGCTGGCGCGCGACGACGATGGCGTGGCCCAGCCGGGACGCAGCTCGACCGCCGAATCGATGGCCTTTCTGAAGGCCGAGGTGGAACGGGTCCTGAAAAGCACCGGCGCCACCCAGGTCGTGCTGATCGGCAACTCGCGCGGCGGCAACACGATCCGCAACTATGTGCAGAACGGCGGCGGCGACCGGGTCGTGAGCCACGTGGTGCTGGGCGGCAACCCGGCGCACGGCATCTGGGCCGTGAAGGGGCGCGCCGAGGGCAGCGAGTTCTCCGGCTTGAGCGCTTTCCTGCAGCGGCTCAACGCACCGAAGAACGCCGAGGGCCACGAGGTGACGCCGGGCGTGAAATGGCTCACGCTGCGCTCGGACAACAATGACAAGTACGCCCAGCCGGACGGCCTGTGGATCGGCAGCAAGGGCCAGCCGACGCTGATCGGCTTCGACGGGCCGGCGCTCAAGGGCGCGACCAACCTGGTGCTGCCGCGGGTCGACCACCGCGAGACATCCTTCTCGCCGGCCGCCTTCGAGGCGACCTGGCGCTTCCTCACCGGCGAGGCGCCGCGCACCCTGCAGCCGATCCCCGAAGATTCGGTGGCGCTGTCCGGCAAGGTCACGGGCCTGGGCCTCGATCCGACGAACCCCGCGAGCGGCAATTTTCCCGACAACCTGCCGCTGGCGGGCGCCCGCCTGGCGGTGTTCGCGGTCGACCCGGCCAGCGGAATCCGGCGCGGCCCCGCGGCCTGGGAGCAGGCGATCGGGACGGACGGCCGCTGGGGGCCGTTCGCCGGCCGCCCCGACACCGCCTACGAGTTCGTCCTGGCGGCGCCCGGCTACGCCACGACCCACATCTACCGCAACGCCTTCCCGCGCTCGAGCGGCATCGTCCAGCTGCGTCCGGAACGCATCGCGGAGGCCGATCGCGACGCCCGGGCCCTGGTGATCTTCACGCGGCCGCGCGGCTATTTCGATGCCGAGCGCGACCGCATGCGCTTCGACGGCCAATCGACGCCACCGGGCGTGCCGCCGAAGGGTGCCGGCGTGTCGAGCTCGAAGATCAAGCTGGGCAGCGACGCGCCGCGGCCGGTGGAAGCCGAGTTCAATGGCGAACGCGTGGTGGGGCGCACCTGGCCGCTGGCGCAGGGAGAGGTCAGCGTGCTCGAACTGACCGACTGACGGCTGCGGTTCGCCTATCCGTGCAGCCTCGAACTCTGCGGCAGGTGGGCCATCAGAAACTCCATCTGGTCCGCCAGGATGCGGCGGTTGCGCAGGATGAAATCCTCCCACAGGCTGGGCACGTAGGGCGCGTACAGCAGCGCCATGCCGGCCTGCTCGGGCGTGCGGCTGCTCTTGCGATGGTTGCAGGGGCGGCAGGCCGTGACCACGTTCATCCAGGTGTCGATGCCCTTCTGGGCGAACGGGATGATGTGCTCGCGCGTGAGTTCGTCTTCGTGGAAGTGGCCGCCGCAGTACGCGCAGACATTGCGGTCGCGGGCGAACAGCTTGCTGTTGGTGAGGCCCGGGCGCTGCGTGAAGGGATTGATGCGCGGCACGCCCTTGGTGCCGATGATGCTGTTGATCGCGATCTGCGACTGCTGGCCGGTGACCGCGTTGTGGCCGCCCCGGAACACCGCCACCTGCGCGCCCACTTCCCAGCGGACCTCGTCGGAGGCGTAGTGGATCACCGCCTGCTCGAGCGAAATCCACGATTGGGGCAGCCCTTGGGCCGACAGCTTCAAGACCTTCACCAGACGCCTCCTCGAGAAAAGAGAACCACGGAAAGACCAGGACAAGACGCTCGCCTGAGAGGCTTGCGCATGACGCAGTGCGTCACAATATACCGGCTTTGTGACAAAAAGGCCTTCACGTGCCCATTCCATGGGCGCAAAGTGCTATCAAAAAGATACTGACAATGCAGGTTTTCCGGGGTTTCAGGCATCCGGGCGTGGCTCCGGCCTGCGCCCTGACCATTGGCAATTTCGACGGTGTGCACCGTGGCCACCAAGCCATGCTGGGGCTGCTCAACACCGAGGCGCGGCTGCGCGGGCTGCCGAGCTGCGTGCTGACCTTCGAGCCGCACCCGCGCGACTACTTCGCGGCGCTGACCAAGCGGCCCGAACTGGCGCCGGCGCGCATCGGCACCCTGCGCGACAAGCTCGGCGAACTCGCCGCCGGCGGCGTGGCGCAGACCATCGTGCTGCCCTTCGATGCCCGGCTGGCCTCGCGGACGCCGGAAGAATTCATCCAGCACGTGCTGATCGAAGGCCTGGGCGCGCGCTACGTGCTGGTCGGCGACGATTTCCGGTTCGGCGCCAAGCGCGCCGGCGACTACGCGATGCTCGACCGCGCCGGCGAGCAGCACGGCTTCGACGTCGCCCGCATGAACAGCTACGAGGTGCATGGGCTGCGGGTGTCGAGCTCGGCCGTTCGCGAAGCGCTGGCCGAAGGCCGGATGGGCGATGTCCAGGCCCTGCTGGGCCGGCCCTACGCGATCTCGGGCCATGTGGTCCACGGCCGCAAGCTGGGACGCGCCCTGGGCGCCTCGGCGCCGGGCCGAAACGACGGCTTCCGGACCCTCAACCTGCGTTTCAAGCACTGGAAGCCGGCCGCCAGCGGCATCTTCGCGGTGCTGGTGCACGGGCTGGCCGACACACCGCTGCCGGGGGTCGCCAACCTGGGCGTGCGCCCTTCGCTGGACGCCAACGACGTCAACGCCGGCCGGGTGTTGCTCGAAACCCACTGCCTCGATTGGCCCGCCGAACTGGGCAGCGAGGGGGCCTACGGTAAAATCGTGCGCGTGGAACTGCTGCACAAACTGCACGACGAATTGCGCTACACCAGCCTCGAGGCCCTGACGGCGGGCATCGCGAAGGATGGCCGCGACGCGCGCGCGTTCTTTGCATCCACCCACGCCGAGACCCATCGCCAGACCACGCGCGACCGAATTTAGAGCGGAAACCGTCGCTTTCCGCCGCGTTCGGCCGCCCTGGGATGCCAGGGGCCGCATGCCCCCCTCGATCCCCGAGCGCTGCAAGGCAGCGCAGATTTCTGGAACCCCCATGGCTGACACCAAGACCGACGGCGCCACCGACTACCGCGCCACGCTGAACCTGCCCGACACCCCCTTCCCGATGCGCGGCGACCTGCCCAAGCGCGAGCCGGGCTGGGTCAAGGAATGGCACGACGAAGGCCGCTACCAGCGCCTGCGCGACGCCCGCCACGGCGCGCCCAAGTTCATCCTGCACGACGGCCCCCCCTACGCCAACGGCCAGATCCACATGGGCCACGCGGTGAACAAGATCCTGAAGGACATGATCACCAAGGCGCGCCAGCTCGAAGGCTACGACGCGCTCTACGTGCCGGGCTGGGACTGCCACGGGCTGCCGATCGAGAACGCGATCGAGAAGAAGTACGGCCGCAACCTGAGCCGCGACGAGATGCAGGCCAAGAGCCGCGCCTACGCCACCGAGCAGATCGCCCAGCAGATGGTCGACTTCCAGCGCCTGGGCGTGCTGGGCGAATGGGACCATCCCTACAAGACGATGGATTTCGCCAATGAAGCGGGCGAGCTGCGCGCCTTCAAGCGCGTGATCGAGCGCGGCTTCGTCTACCGGGGCCTGAAGCCGGTCTACTGGTGCTTCGACTGCGGCTCGTCGCTGGCCGAGTTCGAGATCGAGTACGCCGACAAGAAGTCGCAGACCCTCGACGTCGCCTTCAAGGCCCACGATCCGGCCAAGCTGGCGGCCGCCTTCGGCCTGCCGTCGCTGGCCAAGGACGCCTTCGCGGTCATCTGGACCACCACCGCCTGGACCATCCCGGCCAACCAGGCCATCAACCTCAACCCCGAGCTCGACTACGCGCTGGTCGACACCGAGCGCGGCCTGCTGGTGCTGGCGGCCTCCCTGGTCGAGATGTGCATGAACCGCTATGCGCTCGACGGCACCGTGCTGGCCACGGTCAAGGGCGAGAAGCTCGGCGGGCTGGAGTTCGAGCATCCGCTGTACGACGTCGATGCCGGCTTCCGCCGCCTGTCGCCGGTCTACCTGGCCGACTACGCGACCGCCGACGACGGCACCGGCCTGGTCCATTCCTCGCCGGCCTACGGCCTGGACGACTTCAACTCCTGCGTGGCGCACGGCCTGTCCTACGACGACATCCTGAACCCGGTGCAGGGCAACGGCTCGTACGCGCCGGATTTCCCGCTGTTCGGCGGCCAGAACATCTGGAAGGCGGTGCCGGTGATCATCCAGGCGCTGCGCGACGCCGGCCGCCTGATGACGACCGAGGCCATCAGCCACAGCTACCCGCACTGCTGGCGCCACAAGACGCCGGTGATCTACCGCGCCGCGGCCCAGTGGTTCATCCGCATGGACGAGGGCGAAGGCGTATTCACCAAGGACAAGGCGCCCAAGACGCTGCGCCAGACCGCGCTCGAAGCGATCGAACAGACCACCTTCTACCCGGAAAACGGCAAGGCGCGGCTGCACGACATGATCGCCAACCGGCCCGACTGGTGCATCAGCCGCCAGCGCAGCTGGGGGGTGCCGATCCCGTTCTTCCTGCACAGGGATTCGGGCGAGCTGCACCCGCGCACGATGGAAATCCTCGACCAGGCCGCGGCGATCGTCGAGCAGGGCGGCATCGAGGCCTGGAGCCGCGTGACGACCGAGGAGATCCTCGGCGCCGAGGACGCGCCGCACTACACCAAGAGCACCGACATCCTCGAGGTCTGGTTCGATTCGGGCTCGACCTTCTGGCACGTGCTGCGCGGCACCCATCCGAACGTGCACCACGAGACCGGCCCCGAGGCCGATCTCTACCTCGAAGGCCATGACCAGCACCGCGGCTGGTTCCATTCGTCGCTGCTGATCGCCTGCGCGCTCGAAGGCCGCGCGCCCTACCGCGGCCTGCTCACGCACGGCTTCACGGTCGACAGCCAGGGCCGCAAGATGAGCAAGTCGCTCGGCAACGGCATCGACCCGCAGGAGGTCAACAAGAAGCTCGGCGCCGAGATCACCCGCCTGTGGGTGGCCGCCAGCGACTACTCGGGCGACATCGCGGGCGACGACAAGATCCTCGCGCGGGTGGTCGACGCCTATCGCCGGATCCGCAACACGCTGCGCTTCCTGCTGGCCAACACCAGCGACTTCGACATCGCGAAGGACGCGGTGCCGCTCGACCAGCTGCTCGAGATCGACCGCTACGCGCTTGCGCGTGCAGCCGAGTTCCAGGCCGAGATCCTGGCGCACTACAAGGTCTACGAGTTCCACCCGGTGGTGGCCAAGCTGCAGGTGTATTGCTCGGAAGACCTCGGCGCCTTCTACCTCGACGTGCTCAAGGACCGGCTCTACACCACCGCGCCCGGCTCGCATGCGCGCCGCAGCGCCCAGACCGCGCTCTGGCACATCACGCAGGCGATGCTGCGCTGGATGGCGCCGTTCCTGAGCTTCACGGCCGAGGAGGCCTGGAAGTTCTGCGGCGACGGCCGCTCGATCTTCGTCCAGACCTACAGCGACCTCGGCACACCCGATGCCGCGCTGCTGGCCAGGTGGACCCGCATCCGCGAGATCCGCGACGCGGTCAACAAGGAGATCGAGACCGTGCGCACCGCCGGCCAGGTCGGCTCTTCGCTGCAGGCCAACGTGGCGATCGCCGCCGCGGCCGACGACCATGCGCTGCTGGCCTCGCTGGCCGACGACCTGAAGTTCGTGCTGATCACCTCGGCGGTGACCCTGGCCGCGGGCGACGCCCTGTCGATCCAGGTGACGGCGAGCGCGGCGACCAAGTGCGAGCGCTGCTGGCACTGGCGCGACGACGTCGGCCACGATGCCGCGCACCCCGGCCTGTGCGGCCGCTGCACCAGCAACCTGTACGGCGCCGGAGAACAAAGGACGCTCGCCTGATGGCCCGCAAATCTTCGGGCGGGTCGGGCCTCGGCATCTGGCCCTGGCTCGGCCTCGCGCTGGTGATCGTCATCATCGACCAGTTCACCAAGACGCTGATCCTCGGCTACTACAAGTACGGCGACGCCACCTACGTCACCAGCTTCTTCAACGTGGTCCGGGCCCACAACACCGGCGCGGCCTTCTCGTTCCTGGCCGATTCGTCGGGCTGGCAGCGCTGGTTCTTCACCGCGATCGGCGTCGCCGCGGCGGTCTTCATCGTCTGGATGCTGAAGTCGCACGCCGGCCAGAAGCTGTTCTCGTTCTCGATGGCGGCGATCCTGGGCGGCGCGATCGGCAACGTGATCGACCGGATGATGCACGGCTACGTGGTCGACTTCCTCGACTTCCACCTCGCCGGGCGCCACTTCCCGGCCTTCAACGTCGCCGACAGCGCGATCACCATCGGAGCGATCTGCCTGATCCTGGACGAACTGCTGCGCGTGCGGCGCGGCAAGAAATAGCCCTTGCGAGGGCGGCGTATAGTCGTCGCCTTCCATGAAGCATCTGTTGAATCTGCTCGCAGCCGTGGCGCTGCTGGTGTGGGGCACCCATCTCGTTCGCACCGGCGTGCTGCGCGTCTTCGGTGCGAACCTGCGCAAGATCCTGGTCCAGAGCATGCGCAACCGCTTCACGGCCGCCCTGTCGGGCATCGGCGTGACGGCCCTGGTGCAGTCGAGCACCGCGACCTCGCTCATGACCTCGTCCTTCGTCGGCCAGGGCCTCGTGACCCTGCCGGCCGCGCTGGCGGTGATGCGCGGCGCGGACATCGGCACCGCGCTGATGTCGGTGCTGTTCTCGGCCGACCTCTCCTGGCTGTCGCCGCTCTTCATCTTCGTCGGCGTGGTGCTGTTCATCACGCGGCCGTCCAGCGTGGCCGGGCGGGTCGGGCGCGTGCTGATCGGGCTCGGCCTGATGCTGCTCGCGCTGCAGCTGGTGGTCGCGGCCACCGGACCGCTGTTTGCCGGCCAGGCGATGCGCGAACTGCTGGGCAGCCTCGGCAGCGACGTGCTGCTCGAGATCACGATCGGCGCCGCGCTCGCGATCGTCGCCTATTCGAGCCTGGCGGTGGTCCTGCTGGTGGCGGCGATGGCCAGCTCGAACGTGGTGCCGCTCGACGTCGCCATGGGCCTGGTGCTCGGCGCCAACCTCGGCAGCGGCCTGCTGGCGGTGCTGACCACGGCCAAGTCGACGGTCGCCGTCCGGCAGGTCACGATCGGCAACCTGCTCTTCAAGCTGCTCGGCGTCGCGATCGCGGCCCCTTTCGTCGGCCTCTGGCTGCGCGAGGTCCGGCCCTACATCTCGGACGCGACGCAGTTCGTCGTGCTCTACCACCTGGCCTTCAACGTGCTCGTGAGCCTCGGCTTCATCGGGCTCACCGACTGGGTCGCCGGGCTGGTGACGCGGCTGCTGCCGGAGCCGCCCGAGCCGGCCGCCACGCGGCGCCAGCAGCACCTGGACCCCTCGGCCCTGTCGACGCCGTCGCTGGCGATCTCCAACGCGGCGCGCGAGGCGCTGCACCAGGCCGACGTGGTCGAGACCATGCTGATCGGCGTGCTCAACGTGATCCGCAACAACGACCTGCGGCTGGCCCAGGAGCTGCGCAAGCTCGATGACACGGTCGACGAGCTGTACTCGGCCATCAAGTACTACATGACGAAGATCTCGCGCGAGGCGCTGGGCGAGGAAGAGAGCCGGCGCTGGACCGACATCATCAGCTTCACGATCAACATGGAGCAGATCGGCGACATCATCGAGCGTGTGGTGATCGACATCGAGGACAAGAAGATCAAGCCGCAGCGCAACTTCTCCGAGGCCGGGATGCGCGAGATCGTCGAGCTGCACGAGCGGCTGGTGGCCAACCTGCGGCTGAGCATGAGCGTGTTCCTGAACGGCAGCGTGCGCGACGCCCAGAGGCTGCTGGAGGAAAAGGCGCGCTTCCGCGACCTGGAGCGCGCCTACGCCACCACCCACCTGGGACGCCTGTCGGACCAGACCACGCTGAGCATCGAGACCAGCTCGCTGCACATCGACCTGATCAGCGACCTGAAGCGAATCAACTCGCACATCTGCTCGATCGCCTATCCGATCCTCGAGTCGGCCGGCGCGCTGGCCCCGACCCGGATGCGAGAGTCAAGGCTCGGGACGCTCTAGCCTACAGCGTGAGGATGGTGCAGCCGGTGGTCTTGCGGGCTTCCAGATCGCGGTGGGCTTGCTGCACGTCTTCGAGCGGGTAGCGCTGGTCGATCGGGATCTTCACGGCGCCGCTCTCGACGATCGCGAACAGCTCGTCCGCCATCGCCTGGGTGGTTTCGCGCGTCGCGATGTGGGTGAACAGCGTCGGGCGCGTGACGTAGTAGGAGCCCTTGGCCAGCAGGCCGAGGTTGAAGGCCGCCACCGGACCCGAGCCGTTGCCGAAAACCGCCAGCAGGCCGAACGGCCGCAGGCAGGCCAGCGAGCCTTCGAAGGTGTCCTTGCCGACCGAGTCGTAGACCACCTTGACCCCCTTGCCGCCGGTGATCTCCTTCACGCGCTCGGCGAAGTTCTCCTTGCTGTAGTTGATCGCATGCGCGGCGCCGTGGGCCAGCGCGAGCTGGCACTTGGCGTCGGTGCCGGCGGTGCCGATGAGCTGCAGGCCGAGCGCCTTCGCCCATTGGCAGGCGATCAGGCCGACACCGCCGGCCGCGGCATGGAAGACGATGAAGTCGCCCGGCTGAAGGCCTTCGGCCGGCAAGGTCCGGCGCAGCAGGTACTGGGTCGTCAGGCCCTTCAGCATCATCGCGGCGCCGGTCTCGAAGGAGATCGCATCGGGCAGCCTGCAGACGGTCTTGGCCGGCATGACGCGCAGCTCGCAGTAGGAGCCCGGGGGCGGACTGGCGTAGGCCGCGCGGTCGCCGGCCTTCAGGTGCGTGACCCCCTCGCCCACCGCCTCGACCACGCCCGAAGCCTCCATGCCCAGCTGCAGCGGCATCGCGAACGGATAGAGCCCGCTGCGCTGGTAGGTGTCGATGAAGTTCAGGCCCACGGCCTTGTGGCGGATCCGGATCTCGCCGGGGCCGGGGTCCCCGACCTCGACCTCGACGATCTTCAGTTCCTCGGGACCGCCGTGGCGGTCGATGCGCACTGCCTTGCTCTTCATTCGCGTCTCCTGGTCGACGTGGATCAATAGGTTCCGGGGTAGGCGCCGCCGTCGGCCAGCACGTTCTGGCCGGTGATGTAGCCGGCATGCATGCTGCAGAGGAAGGCGCAGATGGCGCCGAACTCGGCGGCGGTTCCGAAGCGGCCGGCCGGGATGCTCTTCTGGCGGCTGGCGCGGATCGCGTCGATGTCCTGGCCGGTCTTCTTGGCCGCGCCCACCAGCGTGCCCTTGAGCCGGTCGGTGTCGAACGCGCCCGGCAGCAGGTTGTTGAGCGTCACGCCCTTGGCCGCCAGCCCGGTGCGCGCCACGCCGGCGACGAAGCCGGTCAGGCCGCTGCGAGCGCCGTTGCTCAGGCCCAGGATGTCGATCGGCGCCTTGACCGAACTCGAGGTGATGTTGACGATGCGCCCGAAGCCGCGCGCCGCCATGCCGTCGACCGTGGCCTTGATCAGCTCGATCGGCGTCAGCATGTTGGCGTCGAGCGCCTTGATCCAGGCCTCGCGGTCCCAGTCGCGGAAGTCGCCGGGCGGCGGGCCGCCGGCATTGGTGACCACGATGTCGAAGTCGGCATGCAGCGCAAAGGCCGCGGCGCGGCCTTCGGGGGTCGTGATGTCGGCCGCCGCGTGCTTCACGAAGGGCTTGCCGGGCGCCGTCGCCGCCACGGCCTGCAGCTGCCTGGCCGCGGCGTCCAGCGCCTCGGCGCCGCGCGCCATGACCACCACGTTGACGCCCTCGCGCACCAGCGCTTCGGCGCAGCCGTAGCCCAAACCCTTGCTGGCGCCGCCCACCAGCGCCGTCCTGCCTGCGATACCCAGGTCCATGTTGATTCCTTCGGGCTCAGCGCCCCGTTCGTGTGAAGACAAAGATGCCGGTGACGACCAGCACCGTGCCGGCCGCGATCCAGAGGGTGAAGGGCTCGCCGAGCAGCAGCACCCCCATCAGGATCGTCGACATCGGCCCGACCATACCCGTTTGTGCCGCCATCGCGGGGCCGATGCGCTCGATCGCCATCATGACGGCGAGGACAGGCACCGCGGTGCACAGAGTGGCGTTGAGCACCGACAGCCAGATCACCTCGGGCGCCACCTCGAAGGCGGCGCTCATCGGCCGCAGCAGCAGGAACTGGGCGATGCACAGCAGGCAGGCCACGCTGGTCGCCAGCCCGACCAGGCGCAGCGAGCCGAGCCGCTTGACGAACTCGCCGCTGGCGACCAGGTAGACCGCATAGCTCACCGCGCTCAGGAACACCAGCAGGGCGCCCCAGGCGGCGGCCGCGCTCTGGCCCAGGCTGACTTCGTGGCCGAACACCAGCAGCACGCCCGAATAGCTGACCGCCATGCCGGCGAACTGCCAGCGCGTGATGCGGCGCCGGTAGACGATCCAGCCGAACAGCAGCACCAGGGTCGGGTTGAGGTAGAGGATCAGCCGCTCCAGGCTGGCCGTGATGTAGGCCAGGCCGGCGAAGTCGAGAAAGCTCGACAGGTAATAGCCCGAGAAGCCCAGCCCGACGACCCCGAACCAGTCGCGCCGCGTGAGCGCCGGCTTGCCGCGCCCGGCCCACCACGCCATCAGGGCGAACAGCGGCAGCGCGAACAGCATGCGCAGCATGATCAGCGTCACGGCGTCGACGCCGTGGCGGTAGGCCAGCTTGACGATGATCGCCTTGCCGCTGAAGGCGATCGCGCCGAAGGTGGCGAGCGCCAGGCCCGGCGCGAGGCTCTTGCGTGCGGCGTGGTGCGTCGCGGCCTGGGCTTGCATCAAGGCTCAGGCCGACGCCGGGCCGCCCCAAGGCCCTGCGCCCCCTCGGGGGGCAGCGACCCACACGCAGTGGGGGAGCGTGGGGGCCATCTAGAACCCGGCCGCTAGGCCGTCGCGGCGCGCATCGCTCGCGGCCACGTAGCCTTCGACCGCCGGGTCGCCGGCGCGCCAGATGAACTGGCCGGCGCCGAAATCCTGGTAGGAGTCGTTGATGACGTCGACCTTGTGGCCGAGCGCCGACAGCCCCTGCACCGTGGCCGGGTCCATCGCGGCCTCGACGTTGATCTCGACCCCCGAGTTGAAGCGCCAGCGCGGTGCGTCGCAGGCCGCCTGCGGGTTCTGCCCGTAGTCGAGCATGCGCACCAGCGTCTGCATGTGGCCCTGCGGCTGCATGTTGCCGCCCATCACGCCGAAGCTCATGACCGGCGCGCCGTCCTTGGTGAGGAAGGCCGGGATGATGGTGTGGAACGGGCGCTTGCCCGGCGCCACCAGGTTCGGGCTGCCGTCCTTGAGGCTGAAGCCGTGGCCGCGGTTCTGCAGGCTGATGCCGAACTCGGGCTCGACGCAGCCCGAGCCGAAGCCCATGTAGTTGCTCTGGATGAAGCTCACCATCATGCCGCTCTCGTCGGCCGCGGTCAGGTAGATGGTGCCGCCCTTGACCGGGTTGCCGGCCTGGAAGTCCTGCGCCTTGTTCACGTCGATCAGTTTGGCACGCGAGGCCAGGTAGGCGCCATCGAGCATTTGCAGCGGTGTCACCTCCATCGACGATGGCTCGGACACGTAGCGGTAGGTGTCGGCGAAAGCCAGCTTCATGGCCTCGATCTGCAGGTGCTGGGAGCGCACCGAGTCGACCGGGATCGAGCCGATGTCGAAATGCTGGAGGATGCCGAGCGCGATCAGCGCCGCGATGCCCTGGCCATTGGGCGGGATCTCGTGCAGCCGGTGGCCGCGGTAGTCCTGGCCGATGGGCTCGACCCATTCGGGCTTCCAGCCGGCGAGGTCGCTGGCCTTCAGGCTGC
The DNA here is from genome assembly GCF_030316985.1 of Variovorax sp. J31P179. Lineage (NCBI taxonomy): Bacteria > Pseudomonadati > Pseudomonadota > Betaproteobacteria > Burkholderiales > Comamonadaceae > Variovorax > Variovorax sp. J31P179. The sequence continues at coordinate 19,007 of NZ_JASZYL010000006.1, forward strand.
CGCCGTGCTGGTTCGAGAACTTCTCCAGCGCGGCGGCGATCTCGCCGCCATAGAAGGCGTCGCCCTTGGTGGCCGCGATGGCCTTCAAGGCGCGCGCGGCGGCCGGGAAGCGGAACAGTTCGCCGACTTCGGGCGCGCGGCCCCAGGGCAGGAAAGTCTGCGCGAAACCGGGCTGCGCCTGGAGCACCGGCGTCGCCGCGGCCCACTTCTGCTGCACCACCGGCGGCATCAGGTAGCCGCGCTCGGCGATCTCGATCGCCGGCGCCATGAGGTCGGCGAAGGGCAGCTTGCCGAAGCGCTCCGACAGCGCGACCCAGCTGCCGACCGCGCCCGGCACCGTGACCGAGTCCATGCCGCGCATCGGCGGCGTCGCGGCGTCGGCGCCGTGCTTCTTGCGGAAGTATTCGGGCGTCCACGCAGCGGGCGCGCAGCCCGAGGCGTTGAGCCCGTGCAGCTTCTTGCCGTCCCAGAGGATGCAGAAGGCATCGCTGCCGAGGCCGTTGCTGACCGGCTCGACCAGCGTCATGACCGCGGCGGTCGCCACCGCGGCGTCGACCGCATTGCCGCCCTGCTGCAGGATCCGCAGGCCGGCCTGGGCCGCCAGCGGGTGCGAGGTCGAGACGACGTTGCGGGCGAAGACCGGAATGCGGGTCGTGGTGTAGGGGTTTGCGTAGTCGAATTTCATGTCAGTCGCCCGTGATCTTCCTGTCGGTGATGATCTGCTTCCACTTGGCCGCGTCGGCCGCCACCAGGCTCGCGAGCTGCGCCGGCGTGCTGGTGGTGGGCTCGATGCCCAGGCGCGCCAGCTTGTCGCGCACCTCCGGGTCGCTCAGCGACTGGTTGGCGGCCGTGTTGATGCGGGCCACCATGTCGGCCGGCAGGCCCTTCGGGCCGTAGAGGCCGAACCAGGTGTTGGACTCGAAGCCCGGCAGCACGTCGGCGATCGGCGGCAGCTCGGGCGCCAGCGGGCTGCGCTTGAGCGTGGTCACGCCCAGCGCACGCAGCCGGCCGTCGCGCACGTGCGGCATGCCGGTCGGCAGCGAATCGAACAGCACGTCGACCTTGCCGGTGATCAGGTCGGGGATCGCCAGCGCCGTGCCCTTGTACGGGATGTGGGTGACGAACACGCCGGCCTGCGACTTGAACAGCTCGGCCGTGAGCTGGACGATCGTGCCGTTGCCGCTCGACGCGTAGTTGAGCTTGCCGGGGTTCTTCTTGGCGTAGTCGATCCACTCGCGCACCGTCTTGGCGGGCGAGTTGTTGGGCACCAGCATGATGCTCGGCGCATCGCCCACGTGGGCGATCGGCGTGAAGTCGCGCACCGTGTCGTAGGGCAGCTTGGGGGTGATCGCCGGGCCGATCGAATGGGTGCTGGTGGTGGCCAGCAGCAGCGTGTAGCCGTCGGGCGTCGCCTTGGCGGCCATGTCGGAACCGATCGCGCCGCCGGCGCCGGGCTTGTTGTCGATCACCAGCGTGGTGCCGAGCTTCTCGCCCATCTTCTGCGACAAGGTGCGCGCGAACAGGTCGGTGGCGCCGCCGGCCGGAAACGGCACGATCAGGCGGATCGGCTTGGTCGGATAGCCCTGCGCGAGGCTGGCGGAGGACGCTGCCAGGCACAACGCAGCGGCGCAGGCCTGGATGAACTGGATTCGTTTCATGGTCTCGATTTTGTTCCCTGTGGACGGAATTCCGATGCTATGCAAGGCTGGCGCATCAAGCCAGATAATCCGGTTTATCGAACTATGAATTGAACTTATGACTCGGATCGCCGGCGAAGAGATCTCCCTGCAACAGCTGCGGGCGCTGGCGGCGGTCGCCGACACCGGCAGCTTCACCCTGGCGGCGGAGGCCCTGCAGCTGACCCAGCCCGCGATCAGCCACCTGATCAAGCGCATGGAACACGAGCTCGGACAGCCGCTGGTGGTGCGCGGCCGCCGCATCCGCATCACCAATGCGGGCCAGATGATGGTCGACACCGCGGTGCGTGCGCTGCGGCTGATCGACGAGTCGGTCGGCGCCTGCCGCTCGCAGTCCCAGCTGCGCGAAGGGCGCGTGGTGCTGGCGGTGGGCCACCTCACGGCGGGCGCCCTGCTGCCGCCCCTGCTGGGCCGCTTCTCGCAGCAGTACCCGGCGCTCGCGACCACGCTGATGGACAGCACGGCCGAGCAGATGATTTCGCGGATCCTGTCGCAGGAGGCCGACCTGGGCTTCGGCTCGGACATCGGCCAGCGGCATTCGGAACTGGCGACCGAGCCGCTGTTCGTCGAGCGGATGGCCCTGTTCGTTCGCGACGACCACCCGCTGGCGCAGCGGGTGGTGATCGATGCCCGCCACCTGGAGTCGCTGCCGTTCATCCATGTCAATCCGGACGCCAACATCTGGCGCGCAGTCAGCCGGCAGCTGTCGAGCGTGGCCAACGTGTATCCGCGGGTGGCCCATCACGTGTCGATGCTGTCGACGGCCTTCGGGCTGATCCAGGCGGGTGCCGGCGTCGCGCTGCTGCCGCGCTACGTCGAGGTCCTGATGCCGGGCAACCTGCGGGCGGTGGCGGTCACGCGCCCGACGCTGGAATATCCGGTGGTCGCCGTGCGGCTGGCCAAGCATCCGCTCAACCCCGCCGCCCTGGCCTTCCTGGCCATGGCGCGGCAGCACATGAAGCCGCCGCGCGCGCCCAAGCCGGCATAAAAAAAAACGGCACCCGAAGGCGCCGTTTTCTTGCTTGCCGCGAGGCGAAGGGGATCAATCCTCGACGAAGGCTTCTTCGCGCTTGGACTTCACCGCCGGCAGCAGCACGATGATCAGCAGCAGCAGCGCCGCGGCCAGCAGGCCGGCCGAGATCGGCCGCGTCACGAAGACGATCCAGTCGCCGCGCGACAACAGCAGGGCGCGGCGCAGGTTCTCTTCCATCATCGGCCCCAGGATGAAGCCCAGCAGCAGCGGCGCCGGCTCGCAGCCCAGCTTGAAGAAGGCATAGCCGATGAAGCCGAAGGCCGCCACCATCCAGATGTCGAAGGTGTTGTTGTTGGTCGAGTAGACGCCGATGGCACAGAACAGCACGATCGCCGGGAACAGGTACTTGTAGGGCACCGACAGCAGCTTGATCCACATGCCGATCAGCGGCAGGTTCAGGATGATCAGCATCGCGTTGCCGAGCCACATCGAGGCGATCAGGCCCCAGAACAGCTCGGGGTTGCTGGTCATGACCTGCGGACCCGGCTGGATGTTGTGGATCGTCATCGCGCCGACCATCAGCGCCATCACGGCATTGGGCGGAATGCCCAGCGTGAGCAGCGGGATGAAGGAGGTCTGGGCGCCGGCGTTGTTGGCCGACTCGGGCGCGGCCACGCCGCGGATGTTGCCCTTGCCGAACGGCACTTCGCCCGGATGCAGCTTGGTCTTCTTCTCGATCGTGTAGGCCGCGAAGGCCGCCAGCAGCGCGCCGCCGCCGGGCAGGATGCCCAGCGCCGCGCCGAGCGCCGTGCCGCGCAGCACGGCGGGCAGCATGCGCTTGAAGTCTTCCTTGGTCGGGAACAGGCCGGAGACCTTGGCGGTGAAGACTTCGCGGTCTTCTTCCGGCCGCGACAGGTTGGCGATGATTTCACCGTAGCCGAACACGCCCATGGCGATGGCGACGAAGCCGATGCCGTCGGTCAGTTCGGGGATGTCGAAGCTGAAGCGCGCCACGCCCGAGTTGACGTCGGTGCCGACCAGGCCCAGCAGCAGGCCGAGCACGATCATCGCGATCGCCTTGAGCAACGAGCCCGAGGCCAGCACCACGGCACCGATCAGGCCGAGGATCATCAGCGAGAAATACTCGGCCGGGCCGAACTTGAAGGCCAGTTCGGTCAGCGGCGGCGCGAAGGCCGCCAGGATCAGCGTGCCCACGCAGCCGGCGAAGAACGAGCCGAGGCCGGCCGCAGCAAGCGCAGGCCCGGCCCGCCCCTTGCGTGCCATCTGGTAGCCGTCGATCACGGTCACGACCGAGGACGATTCGCCCGGCAGGTTGACCAGGATGGCGGTGGTGGAGCCGCCGTACTGGGCGCCGTAGTAGATGCCGGCCAGCATGATCAGGGCCGACACCGGCGGCAGTGCATAGGTCGCCGGCAGCAGCATCGCGATGGTGGCGACCGGGCCGATGCCCGGCAGCACGCCGATCAGCGTGCCGAGAATACAGCCGACCAGGCAGTACAGCAGGTTGGTGAAGGTGAACGCGACACCGAAACCGAGGGAGAGATTGTTTAGGAGTTCCATTTGCCGGTCCTCAGCCCGTGATGAAGGTAGGCCAGACCTGGATCTGCAGCTTGAGCGCCCAGATGAAGGCGATGTAGCTGCCGATCGCGAGCACCGTCGCGAGGATCAGCACCTTGGGCAGTTCGAAGTGGGCGCCGGCCAGGCTGGAGATGATGACCAGGGCATAGATCGCGATGATCAGACCCATGGCCGGCACGCCGACGCTGGGCAGTCCGCCGAGCAGCACGCCGAAGGCCAGGTTGGCGCCGAGGATGTAGGCCACCTGCTTCCAGGCCCATTTGCCGATCAGCTCGCCGTCTTCGGTCTCGACCGTGAGGCCGGTGAACATGATCACGAGGCCGATCACGGCCATCAGGATGCCCAGCATCAGCGGGAAGTAGCCGGGGCCCATGCGGGCGCCGCTGCCGACGTTGTAGGTCGTCGCCCCCCAGGCGAAGGCGACTCCCACGACGGCGAACATCACCCCCGAGAAGAAGTCTTTCTGACTCTTGATTTTCACGAACAGTCTCCACGAAAAAACTCGATCGGAGATTGTGTGGTCAGGTGACAGTCAGCTCGATGTGGATTCCACCTATCGGATTTTCAGGGTAATCCCTGGTTGCCTCACTCCAGTGGCGGGGTGGCGCTGAGCACTTCCTCGATCGTGGTCACGCCTTCGGCGACCCGCAGCGCGCCGGCCAGCCGCAGCGGCCGCATGCCGTCGACCACGGCCTGGCGGCGCAGGCCGATGGTGTTCGGTTCCTTCGTGACCAGGGCCTTGAATTCTTCGCTGACGCTCAGCAGCTCGTAGAGGCCCATGCGGCCCATGTAGCCGGTCATGCGGCAGTCGACGCAGCCGACCGGCTTGTAGGCCCGCACCGAACCGCTGATCTGCCAGGGCTTGACGAACTCGGCCAGTTTCTCGCGCGTGACCGTCTCGTCGGGCTGCTTGCAGTTGGGGCACAGCGTGCGCACCAGCCGCTGCGCCAGCACGCCGAGCATCACCGCGGTGATCAGGTAGGAGGGCACGCCCAGTTCCATCAGCCGCGTGATCGCGCTCGGCGCGTCGTTGGTGTGCAGGGTGCTGAAGACCAGATGGCCGGTGAGCGCCGCCTGCACCGCCATCTCGGCGGTGGCGAGGTCGCGGATCTCGCCGACCATGATGATGTCCGGGTCCTGCCGCATGAGCGCCCGCAGTCCTTCGGTGAAGCCGAAGTCGAGCTGGTGCTGCACCTGCGTCTGGTTGAACGAGGGCTCGATCATCTCGATCGGGTCCTCGACCGTGCTGACGTTGACCTCCTCGGTCGCGATACGCTTGAGCGTGGAGTACAGCGTGGTGGTCTTGCCGGAGCCGGTCGGCCCGGTCACCAGGATGATGCCGTGCGGACGCGTCACGAGCTTTTCCCAGCGCTGGGCGTCGTGCGGGACGAAGCCGAGGGCGTCGAGGTCCTTGACCGCGGTGTCGGGGTCGAAGATCCGCATCACCATCTTCTCGCCGAAGGCCGTGGGCAAGGTCGACAGCCGCATCTCGACCTCGTCGCCGCGCAGGTTGCGGGTCTTGATGCGGCCATCGAGCGGACGCCGCTTCTCGACCACATCCATGCGCCCGAGCAGCTTGATGCGCGCCACCATGGCGTTCAGCACGCCCATCGGCATCTGGTAGGCCGGATGCAGCACGCCGTCGATGCGGAAACGGATCATGCCCTGCTCGCGCCTGGGCTCGAGGTGGATGTCGCTCGCGCGCTGGTCGAAGGCGTACTGCCACAACCAGTCGACCACTTGCACGACGCTCTGGTCGTTGGCGTCGAGCTGCTTGTTGCTCTTGCCGAGCTCGACCAGCTGTTCGAAGCTGGCGCCGCCGGCATTGCCGCCGGCCTTCTGCGCCGCCCGCACCGACTTGGCGAGCGAGAAGAACTCGGCCGTGTAGCGCTGGATGTCGGTCGGATTGGCGACCACCCGGCGTACCGAACGGCGCGACTGGCGCTCGACCTCGGCGATCCAGTCGGTCAGGAAGGGCTCGGCCGTGGCCACCACCACCTCGCTGGCCGTGACCTGCACCGGCAGCACCTTGTGCCGCTCGGCGTAGGCCGCGCTCATGGTGTCGGCCACCTTGCCGACGTCGACCTTGAGCGGATCGATGCGCAGGTAGGCCAGCCCGGCCCGGCCGGCCAGCCACTGCGTCAGCATCTCGAGGTCGAGCGGCTTGCCGTCGCTCTCGCGGGTCATCGCGACATTGGCCAGCCGCACCATCGGCGGCTGGCGGCTCTCGGCCTGGGCGCAGCGCGCCAGCGTGCGCTTGGCCTCGACCGGCGAGATCAGGCCATCCTTTGCCAGCCATTCGATCAGGTGGCGCAGGACCAGGGGCCCTTCGTGGCGGGCGGCATCGGATGCGGTGGCGGGCAAGGCGCTCATGAGGCGGTCAACTCTGCGGTTTGAACACCCGCAGCCACTTCGGCGCAGGCAGGCCCCAGCGAGTCTGGATGCTTTGGGCCCGGTCGGCAAGCGCGGGACGCTTCGGACGGCTGGCGCTCGCCTGGGCCAGCACCACGGTGTTGCCCTCGCGCGTCGGCTTGAAGGCCCAGACCGCCTCGGCACCGAAGGCGGTCACGATCTTCTCGAGACTGCGCTCGTAGCTCGACGAGCGACCGAAGAGGTTGACCGTCATCGCACCGTCCTCCGTGAGCAGCGCACGGCAATCGGCATAGAAGGCCTCGCTGTCGAGCACCGGCGCCGCCGCCTCGTGGTCGTAGAGGTCGACCTGGAGCGCGTCGACCGTGCCGTGCCAGCGCGGCTTGCGGATTTCGGCGGCGGCATCGGCAACCACGATCTCGAGCTTGGCGTCGTCGGCCGGCAGCTTGAACCAGCCGCGGCAGGCCGCCACCACCTGCGGGTTCAGCTCGACCGCGGTGGTGCGCATGCGCAAGGTCTTGCGGCAGAACTTGGTCAGGCTCGCCGCCCCCAGGCCGAGCTGCATCGCATGCAGCTTCGCGACGCTCGCAGGGTCGACGAACAGCAGCCAGGCCATCATGCGCTGCACGTACTCGAGCTCGATCTCGAAAGGTGCATCGAGCTTCATCGAGCCCTGCACCCATTCGGTGCCGAGGTGCAGGTAGCGGACGTCGCCCCAGTCGGAGAAATTGACCTCGGGAAGGGAGAGCTTCATGGGATGACCAGGTACCTTTCAAAGACTTCGCGCCAGGCCTCGACCTTGCGATCGAAGGGCCAGCTCGCATTGGCCGCACTCGACGAGGGCAGCCGGTGCACCGGCACGCCCAGCGCCTGCGTGTGCCGCGCATGCCGGAAACTCTCCGCGCCGTTGTGCGCGATGGCGGCGAGCCGGGGCAGCCGCAGGCTCGCGATGTCGTTCGCGACCGGGTCGCGGATGGCCGAATCGAGGCTGCCTTCGCGTTCGCAGCTGGCATAGACGTCCCACACCCCCAGGCCGCGGTCGAGCAGCCAGGCGCTACGCTTTTCATAGCTGTCCTCGCCCGCTGGCAGCGGCTTTCCGGGCCACAGCGCCTGCAAAATCTTCCAGAAATGATTCTGCGGGTGCGCATAATACCGCTGCTGCGCGATCGACCGGGCTCCAGGAAAGCTGCCGAGGATCAACAAGGCGGTGTTCCCGGAAACGATTGGCGCGAGCCCCGTGAGCACGGCCTTGGCGTCGCCTGGGCGCGAGACCGGCTTATTCATGACGAAGAACGCTGCACGGCTGGCCGAAGCATCGGCGCCTGCGAGGAGAAGAAATGAATACGGAAGCGATCTGGATTTTCCTGACGACGCAAGGCGTGGATTTTGGCCTGAAAGTGATCGGCGCCCTGATCGCCTGGGCCGTCGGTCGCTGGCTGATCGGCCTGGCGCAGCGCCTGGTCGCCAAGGCCCTGGAGCGCGGCAAGCGGATGGATCCCACGCTGAGCCACTACCTGGTGTCGATCCTCGGCGTGCTGCTCAACATCGTCCTGATTCTTTCGATCCTCGACATGTTCGGCGTGCGCACCACCTCGTTCGCCGTGCTGCTGGCCGGCGCCGGACTGGCGATCGGCACCGCCTGGGGCGGCCTGCTGACGCATTTCGCCGCCGGGGTGTTCCTGCAGGTGCTGCGGCCCTACCGGGTCGGCGACTTCGTCACGGTGGGCGGCAGCATCACCGGCACCGTCAAGGAACTGGGCCTGTTCGGCACCACCCTGATCACGCCGGACAACGTGATCACCACGGTCGGCAACAACAAGGTGCTCTCGGACCCGATCCAGAACTTCAGCCAGCTGCCGTTCCGCCGGGTCGACGTCACCGCCAAGATCGCCAACGGCGTCGACCCCGTCCAGGCCATCGCGCTGCTCAAGGAAGCAGTGAGCCGGATCGCCAACGTCTCGACCGAGCAGCCGCCGGATGTCGAGATCCTGCAGTTCACGCCCGAAGGACCGCTGCTGGCGGTCCGGCCCTACACCCACACCGACCACTACTGGCAGGTGTACTTCGACACCCACAAGGCGATCGTCAGCACCTTCGGCGCCGCTGGCTATCCGACGCCCGAGACACCGCTGGTCCACCGCAACGTCACGCCGCCGGCCACGGCATGAAAAAAACCCGCCGCGGCGGGTTTTTTCCTTGAGGCCGGGCGAGCCGCTCAGGGCTTCTTGGCGGCTTCGTTCTGCTCCGTGCCGGGGATCTTCTCGCCGATCTTGTCGCCGACCTTGCGCGTGCCCGCGGCCGCATCGCTGGCCACGTTGTCGACCGCCTTGCCGGTCGCCTTGGCACCCTTCTCGGTGGCCTTCACGGCCTTCTTGGTGCCGTGCTTGGTCGCGTCCCAGGCTTTTTCGGAACCGTGCTTGGTCGCGTCCCAGGCCTTTTCGGTGTCCTTCTTGGTGGCGTCCCAGGCCTTCTCGCCTGCGTTCTCGGCCTTCTGGGTGGTGGTCTGCGCGACCGCCGCGCCGCCGATGCAGGCGAGCGCCAAGGCCAGCGCGGCCGGCAGGGTACGAACGATGGATGAATTCATGGGAAAGCTCCTTGTATGAGTTGGAGTGACTGGCTTGCCACTGTCATGCAACGGGTGCACGGGGCCAAAGGATGACACCAAAAACCGCTGGCGCACAGCGCCCGGGCCAAATCGGCACCTTCGCCTACGTGCGGTCCGGCCGGTCGGCCGACAGGCCGATCAGCGGGTGCAGACGCGGCAGGGCGGCGGCGGCATTGCGCGTGGTCGCTTCCGCCAGGGCGGCCGGTTCGATCCCGCGCAGGCCCGCCACCACCTCCGCGATGCGCGGCAGTTCGCCGGGCTCGTTGCGCCCCTGCGGTTCGCCTGCGTCCCGCTGCGCCTGCGTCCGGTAGAGCCAGTGCGGCTGGATGTCGGGCGCGTCGGTCTCCAGGACGATCGCCTCCAGTGGCAGCGTGGCGGCGAGCCGACGCAGCTGCAGGGCGCGCTCGAAGGTCACGGCGCCGCCGAAGCCCAGCTTCAGCCCCAGGTCGATGCACGCCTGGGCCTGCTGCTCGCTGCCGTTGAAAGCATGCGCGATGCCTTGCCAGCGCTGACCGGGCGCAACCTGGCGCAGGTGCTTGAGCACCTTGTCCACCGAACGGCGGACATGCATGATCACCGGCAGCCCGTGCTTGCGCGCCAGTTGCAACTGAGTGTGAAAGAAGCGCTCCTGCTTGCCGGCGTCCAGGCCCGGAACGAAGTCGTCGAGGCCGATTTCGCCCACAGCCACCAGCCGCGGGTCGTCGCGACGGCGGCCCAGTTCGTCGTCGAGCAGTGCCAGGTCCTCGTCGCGCGCGGCGTCGGTGCACAGCGGATGGATGCCCAGCGCGTAGCCGTCGCCCTGCAGGTGCGCGAGTTCGCGCACCGTCGCGAAATTGAACGCGGCCACCGCGGGAATCACGCAGAACCCGACGCCGACCTGACTTGCGCGGGCCCGGATGCGGGGCATCTCGGCTCCGAATTCCGGCGCATCGAGGTGGCAGTGGGTGTCGACGAAGAAGGGCATCGCGAGATGATGCCCGAAGGGATGCAAGGCCGCGGAAAGCGTGCTACCGTGATTGCTACGCCGACTCTCTTTAGCCCGGAGGTGCCCATGCGCAGGCCTGCTTTCTACAGCCGCTCACCCCGAGGGCCGCAGGATGCGGCCGCACCCGGTGCGTCCGCCGAGGTCGAGTCGGCCCAGGCCCCGACGAAGACACCCCGGCCACCCTGGCAACCGGGCCGGCGCAGTTTCGGCCTGCTGCTCGCCATGATCGTCGCCATGGGCGGCACCGGCGCCTACCTTTGGCCCCGCCATGGCGCGCAGGCGCTGACCCAGAAGGACATCGACGCGGCCGTGCTGCGCACCCTGCAGACCCAGTCCCTGCCCTCGCCCGCGGCCCGGGCGGCAGAGATCATCCGCCCCTCCGTGGTGCGCGTGGTGGGCTACGGCACCGAAAAGACCACGCCCGAGGCCAAGACCGAGAAGCGCGGCCGCAACATGGCCAAGGGCAAGCCGCCCGAAGCCACCGACGAAGTGCCCGGCAAGCAGGTCGAGCGCGGCGTCGGCACCGGCGTGGTGATCGTCGACAAGGGCGTGATCCTGACCAACCTCCACGTGGTCGCGGGCGCCGAGAGCATCCGCGTGACCTTCGCCGACGGCCTCGAATCGCCGGCCACCATCACCGCCCTGCAGCCCGAGAACGACCTGGCCGTGCTGCAGGCGCAGAAGCTGCCCGACGACCTGATCCCGGCCACCATGCGCTCGACCGCCGACCTGATGCCCGGCGACCAGGTGGTGGCGGTCGGCTTCCCCTTCGGCATCGGCCCGTCGGTCTCGGCCGGCGTGGTGTCCGGCCTCAACCGCTCCTTCCGCTCGCCCGAAGGCAAGCAGGAACTCGGCAACCTGATCCAGTTCGATGCGGCCGCCAACCCCGGCAACTCGGGCGGCCCGCTGATCAACATGGACGGCGAGGTGCTCGGCATCGTGACCGCCATCCTGAACCCGACCCAGCAGCGCACCTTCATCGGCATCGGTTTCGCGGTGCCGATCGAGAACGCCGCCACCGCCGCCGGCTCGCCGCCCTTCTGATCCCATCGACCCCCACCGAAGAAAGCGCCCACCATGAGCACAGAGTTCGAATCGCCCTCCCCGGTCACGGCCGAGCTGATGGAGCAGATCCTCTATCAGGTCAAGCGCGTGGTGGTCGGCCAGGACCGCTTTCTCGAACGCGTGATGGTCGCAATGCTGGCCGGCGGCCACCTGCTGGTCGAGGGCGTGCCCGGACTGGCCAAGACGCTCACCGTCAAGACCCTGGCCGACACCGTGCGCGGCCAGTTCAAGCGCATCCAGTTCACGCCCGACCTGGTGCCGGCGGACCTGGTCGGCACCCGCATCTACAACCAGAAGACCGGCGAGTTCAGCACCTCGCTGGGTCCGGTGTTCGCCAACCTGCTGCTGGCCGACGAGATCAACCGGGCGCCGGCCAAGGTGCAGAGCGCGCTGCTCGAGGTCATGCAGGAGCGCCAGGTCACGATCGCCGGCGAGACCCACAAGGTTCCGCGTCCCTTTCTCGTCATGGCGACCCAGAACCCGATCGAGACCGAGGGCACCTATCCCCTGCCCGAGGCGCAGGTCGACCGCTTCATGATGAAGGTGCTGGTCGACTACCCGAGCGATGAGGAAGAGTTCGTGATCGTCGAGCGCGTGATCGGCCCGCCGGTCGAGGCCGTGCCGGTGGCGACCACCGACCAGCTCGCGGTCCTGCAGGCCGAGGCCCAGCGGGTCTATGTCGACCCCTCGCTGATCCAGTACGCGGTCCGGCTGGTGTCGGCCACGCGCACCCCCGAGAAGCACGGCCTGAAGGACATGCGGCGCTTCATCACCTTCGGCGCCAGCCCGCGCGCCAGCATCAACCTGACCCAGGGCGCCCGCGCGCTGGCCTTGCTGCGCGGCCGCAGCTACGCCTTGCCCGAGGACATGACCGCGCTGGTGCCCGACGTCTTGCGGCATCGCGTGACGCTCTCGTACGAGGGCCTCTCCGAGGGCCTGACGCCCGACAGCCTGGTCGACCGGATCATGCGGGCCGTGCCCGCGCCCGCCAAGCCGCTAGAGCATGAAAAGCTGGTGGCCTAAGCGCGGCAAGGCCGCCAACGACGAGCAGCTGGCGGCGGTCGAGGCCGCGGCCAGCGGCGTCGAACGGGCGCTGCGCCGCCTCGAATGGACCGTGATCCGCCGGCTCGACGGCCTGCTGCAGGGCGACTACCGCACCTTGATGCGCGGCACCGGCCTGGACCTGGCGGACCTGCGCGAGTATCAGCACCACGACGACGTGCGCCACATCGACTGGAACGTCACGGCGCGGCTGCAGACGCCGCACGTGCGCGTCTTCACCGAAGACCGCGAGATGGCTGCCTGGTTCGTGCTGGACCTGAGCCGCTCGGTCGACTTCGGTTCCGGCGTCAAGGCCAAGCGGGAGATCTCCGCCGGCTTCGTCGGCGTCATCGCGCGCCTGCTCACGCGCCACGGCAACCGGGTCGGGGCGATGGTGTACGGCAACGACGTCGAAGCCGTCATTCCGCCGCGCACCGGCCGGCGCCATGTGCTGCACCTGCTGCATGCGATGGAGCGCCGCTCGGCCGAGCGCGTGCCCGACCAGAAGGGCATGACCCGGCTGGCCGACCTGCTCAAGTCCGCCGCGGTGCTGATCCCGCGCCGCTCGACGGTGTTCGTGGTCTCCGATTTCGTCACCGAGCCCGGGTGGGAGCGGGCGCTGTCGCACCTGGTCCAGCGCCACGACGTGGTCGCCGTGCGCCTGTTCGACCCGCTCGAGCTCGAGCTGCCCGACCTCGGCCTGGTGCCGCTGCGCGATGCCGAGACCGGCGAGCAGCTGTGGGTCGACACGCATGACGCGGGCTTTCGCAAGCGCTTCGCGCGCATCGCGTCCGAGCGCGAAGCCGCCCTGCGCGAAGCGCTGGCCAAGATCGGCGTCGACGCGCTCGAACTCTCGACCGCGGACGACCTGGTCGAAGCCATCGTGCGCTTCGCGGACATGCGCAAGCGCCGCGTCAGGCGCGGACAATCGAACTCCAAGATGGTGGCCGCATGAACTTCCTCTGGCCTCAATTCCTCTGGCTGCTGCTGGCGCTCCCGCTGCTGGTGCTGCTGTACCTCTGGCTGATCCGGCGCAAGAAGAAGCTGGCGCTGCGATTCGCCAGCCTGTCGATCGTGCGCGAGGCCATGAGCGCCGGCCAGAGCGTGCGGCGCCACATCCCGCCGCTGCTGTTCCTGCTGGCCCTGACCGCGATGCTGATCGCCGCCGCGCGGCCGATGGCGGTGGTCGTGCTGCCGTCGAACCAGCAGACCATCATCCTCGCCATGGACGTGTCGGGCAGCATGCGCGCGGCCGACGTGCAGCCGAACCGGCTGGTGGCCGCCCAGGAGGCGGCCAAGAGCTTCCTGAAAGAGCTGCCGCGCACCGTCAAGGTCGGCATCGTCGCCTTCGCGGGCAGCGCGCAGGTGGCGCAGCTGCCGACCACCAACCGCGACGACCTGGTCACCGCGATCGACTCCTTCCAGCTGCAGCGCGCCACCGCCACCGGCAATGCGATCGTGGTGTCGCTCGCCACGCTGTTCCCCGACGCCGGCATCGACATCTCCGACTTCTCGCCCAAGAGCCGCCAGACCGGCGTCGCCATCGACCGCGCCGGCAAGCCGCCACCCAAGGAGTTCACGCCGGTGGCGCCGGGCTCCTACACCTCGGCGGCGATCATCATGCTGACCGACGGCCAGCGCACCACCGGCGTCGATCCGCTCGATGCGGCCAAGGTGGCGGCCGAGCGCGGCGTGCGCGTCTACACGGTCGGCATCGGCACGGTCGACGGCGAGACCATCGGCTTCGAGGGCTGGTCGATGCGGGTGCGCCTCGACGAGGAAACTCTCAAGGCGATCGCCAACAAGACCTCGGCCGAGTACTTCTATGCCGGCACCGCCAACGACCTCAAGAAGGTCTACAACACCCTGAGCTCGCGGCTCACGGTCGAGAAGAAAGAGACCGAGATCTCCGCCCTGTTCGCGATGGGCGCGGCCGCGCTGGCACTGCTGTCGGCCGGCCTGTCGCTGCTCTGGTTCAACCGCATCCTGTAGGGACGACGGATGTTCGATCTCGCGGGCAAGGTCGCGCTCGTCACGGGCGGCAATGGCGGCATCGGCCTCGGCATGGGGCTGGGCCTGGCCAGGGCGGGTGCGCGCGTCGTGGTGGCGGCGCGCAATGCGCAGAAATCGGCGGCGGCCGTCGACGCCTTGAAGGCGGCGGGCAGCGACAGCTTCGCGCTCGAGGCCGACGTGACGAACGAAGCCTCGGTGGCGGCGCTGTTCGAGCAGCTCGCGGCGCGCTGCGGCCGGCTCGACGTCCTGGTCAACAACGCCGGCACGACGGTGCGCAAGCCCGTGGACCAGCTCGCGCTGGCCGAGTGGCACCAGGTCATGGACACCAACCTGACGAGCGCCTTCCTGTGCTGCCGGGCCGCGCATCCGCACCTGAAGGCGGCCGGCGGCGGCAAGATCATCAACATCGGCTCGATGATGTCGATCTTCGGCGCCCCCTATGCGCCGGCCTACGGCGCGAGCAAGGGCGGCATCGTGCAGCTGACCCGCGCGATGGCCGCCTCGTGGGCGGCCGACGGCATCCAGGTCAACGCGGTGCTGCCGGGCTGGATCCAGACCGACCTGACCGATGGAGCGCGGGCCCAGGTGCCGGGGCTCAGCGAACGGGTGGTGGCCCGCACTGCCGCCGGCCGCTGGGGCCGGCCCGAAGACCTGGCGGGCATCGCGGTGTTCCTCGCCAGCGCGGCGTCGGACTTCGTGACCGGCACCGCGATCCCGGTCGACGGCGGCTACTCGATCGCGGCATAGGGCTGGGCCTCGCGGCCGGGCATCGGAAAAGCCGATGCAGCTGCACGGAAAAGGCGACTTTCTAGCGCGGCGCCGCGCCCACATCATCGACTCCATCGCAACCAAGCCATGGAGTTGGACCAGATGATTCGAACGGGCGAACAACCAGCGAGCACCCTCGCGCCCCCTGCAACGCCCAACTTTCGCTTCGACGGCTCGGGCACGCTGTGCCGGCTCGGGCTGATCTACATCGCCTCGAGCATCGTCATGGATGCCGAATGGGCGGCCATGGCGGCGCCCGGCGTTTCGGTCCACACCACGCGCATCAAGCTGCCCAAGGTGACGGTGGAAGGCATCGAGGAGATGATGGACTCGCCCGAGCTGGCGCAGGCTGCGCGCCTGGTGGGCTCTGCACCCATCGACCTGCTGTGCTTCGGCGGCACCAGCGCCTCGTTCCTGCACGGGACCGCCTACGACCATGCGCTGATCGCCAAGATGAAGCAGTGGGTGCCCGGGCCGTTGATCAACACGGCATCCACCGCCACGCTGGCGGCGCTCCGGAAGGTCGCGGCCGGCAAGGTCGCGCTCGCCACGCCCTATGTGGATGCGGTGCACGCCAAGGCGATCCGCTTCCTGGAAGAGAACGGACACCAAGTCGTGCGCCATGCCAACCTGCGCATCGACGAGGACCGCGCGCTGGCCGAGGTGCCGCTCGCGCAGGTCTACGACCTGGTCCGCTCGGTGGACCATCCCGAAGCCAGCGCGATCTTCATCAGCTGCACCAATTTCCGCTCGGTCGGCGCCATCGAGGCGCTGGAGCAGGCGCTCGGCAAGCCGGTCATCTCGGCCGTGCAGGCCTCGTTCTGGCACTGCCTCGAACTGCTGCAGGTCGATGGCGCCCGACCCGGCTACGGGCAGCTCTTCGACGGCCGCATCGCGCCCGGCGCCTGACAACCCGCTTCGTCTCCACCTGCTTTCCAACTCTCCGAGGATCTTCGCCATGCAACCCTTTCGACGTCTTCTTTGCGCCGCGGCCTGCGCCTTGCTGGCCACCGGCGCCGCCCAGGCACAGACCGCGCTCGACAACATCGTCAAGACCGGCGTGATCCGCATCGCCGTGCCCACCGACTACCCGCCCTACGGCTTCGTCGGCACCGACCTGCAGCCGCAGGGACTGGACATCGACATGGCGCGCTACGTGGCCGGCAAGCTCGGCGTCAAGGCCGAACTGGTGCCGGTGACCAGCACCAACCGCGTGCCCTACCTGCAGACGCGCAAGGTCGACATCGTGATCTCGACCTTGGCGCGCAACGCCGAGCGCGAGAAGGTGGTCGACTTCACGACCGCTGCCTACTCGCCCTTCATCAGCGCCGTGTTCGCGCCCAAGACGCTGGCCGTCAAGAGCTTCGCCGATCTCGACGGCAAGTCGGTGGGCGTGACGCGCGGCACCATCGAGGACCAGGAGCTGACCAAGGTGCTGCCCAAGGGCGCCAACCTGATGCGCTTCGAGGACCACGCCGCCACCATCACCGCGATGGGTGCCGGCCAGGTGGCGGCGGTGGGCAGCAGCCAGCCGGCGGTCTCCAAGCTGATCCAGAACCAGCCGCAACTGGGCCTGGAGAACAAGCTGATGCTGAGCCAGAGCCCGAACTTCATCGGCGTGCCGAAGGGCGAGGACAAGCTGCGCGAGCGCATCAACGAGATCGTGGTCGAGGCCCGCAAGTCGGGCGAGTCGGACCGGATGTCGACCCGGTGGCTGGGCCGCGCGGTCGGCGACATCCCGATGTGACGACTCAGCCCATCTGCAGCAGGATGTCGCGGACACGGTCCAGCGAAGGATCGATGTCGTCGGTGTCGATCGCGCCGTAGCCCAGCATCAGGCCCTGGCGGGGCGCCGCGAAGTACGAGAAGACCTCCAGCGGGTAGAGCCCGACGTCGACCCGGCGCGCCAGCCTCAGCAGGGTGTCCATGTCGATCGGCTTTCTGGCGAGCGCCGCCAGGTGGATGCCCGCGGTCGCCGGCACTCGTTCGAACCACGGCGACAGGTCACCGTCGAAGCGCCGCATGATGCACTCGCGCCGCTCGGCATAGACCGCGTGGCAGCGGCGGATGTGCTTGTGGAGGCCGCCGTCCGCGATGAACTTGGCCAGCGCCCACTGGGCCGGCGTGGCCGTGTGCCAGTCGCTCAGGTGCTTGGCGATGCAGACCGCCTGCAGGATCGCCGGCGGCGCGATCAGATAGCCCAGGCGCAGTTCGGGCGACAGGGTCTTCGAGAAGGTGCCGACGAAGGCGACGCTGCCGCGCGTGTCCATGCTCTGCAGCGAGTCCGTGGGTCGCCCCTCGTAGCGGAATTCGCTGTCGTAGTCGTCCTCGATGACGATCGCGCCGATCGCGTGGGCGCGGGCCAGCAGCGCCTCGCGGCGGCGCTGGCTCATCGGCATGCCGAGCGGGAACTGGTGCGCCGGCGTCACGTAGACGAGCCGCGTGCCGTCCGGGATCCGATCCACCTGAAGGCCCTCGGCGTCGACCGGAATGCCCACCACCTCGGCTCCCTGGGCGGCGAAGAGCAGGCGTGCCGGCGGATAGCCGGGCTCTTCGACCGCCACCAGGCTGCCCGGCTCGACCAGCACCCGGGCCACCAGGTCGAGCGCCTGCTGGGCGCCGTTGGTGACGATGACGTCGTCGACGCCGCAGCGCACGCCGCGCGCAAAGGCGGCGTGCCGGGCGATCGCCTCGCGCAGCACCGGCATGCCCTCGACCGGTCCGTACAGGCCGCGCGAGCGCGCCCCTTCGCGCAGCGCGTGCAGCACGCAGCGGCGCCATTCGGCATGCGGGAACAGGCTGCGCGCGGGCGCCCCGCCGATGTATTCGTAGCGCGAGTTGCCGGCCGGCGCCGGATGCCGCAGCGGCGTGTCCATGCGGCGCCAGCGCTCGGCGACGGCCGCGCCGGCGAAGGACGGGCTCGCGGCCGGCGGCGGCGCGGACCGCGCGCTGTCGGCGACGAAGGTGCCGCTGCCGACCCGGCCGACCAGCAGCCGGTCGAAGGTGAGCCGCGCATAGGCTTCCGACACGGTCTTGCGCGACAGGCCGAGCTGCTCGGCGAGCAGCCGCGACGGCGGCAGTTTCTCGCCCGCGGCCAGCCGGCCGGCCCGGATCGAATCCCTGAGCTGCCGGTAGAGCTGACCGGCGAGGTCCTTGTCACCGTCGATGACGACGTGCAACTCCATGCGATTGGACTCCTGCAAATGGCCCGGATTGGCCGCCCGCGAAAGGGCCGGGGCTTTTTAGCATGACGCCATCCCCTTCACCCAACGGAGCAACACCATGGAACAACGTCTCGATTTCTACAAGGCTTCACCCGATGCGCTGAAGGCGCTGATCGCGCTCGAGGTCGCGGTCGGCAAGCTGGGCCTCGAACCCGCCCTGCTCGACCTCGTGAAGCTGCGCGCTTCGCAGATCAACGGCTGCGCCTTCTGCGTCGACCTGCACGCCAGCGACCTGCGCAAGAAGGGCGAGACCGAGCGGCGCCTGCATGCCGTCCCGGTGTGGCGCGAGACGCCCTTCTTCACGCCGCGCGAGCGGGCCGCCCTGGCCTGGACCGAAGCCCTCACCCTGGTGGCGACCCAGCACGCGCCCGATACCGACTACGACGCCCTGAGTGCCGAGTTCAGCGAGCGCGAGCGGGTCGACCTGACGCTCGCGATCGGCGTGATCAACAGCTGGAACCGGCTGTCGATCGGCTTCCGCAAGACCTTGACCGTGTAGGCGGCGCGCCATGCGCCGCCCGGCTTCCGCACCTTTGTCCCGCACGCTGCCGCTGTACCTGCTGATCGCCGCGCTGCCCTTCTGCGACTTCCTGCAGACCGGCATCGTGGCCTTCAATGCCGCGCCGGTGATGGGCGGCATCGGCGCCAGCCCGGAGGAGTTCAGCGCCATCGCGACGCTCTACGGCGTGGTCGCCATCGGCGCGATCGCGATGCACCGCTGGCTGGTCGAGCGCCTGGGCTGGCGCCGGCTGCTGCTGGCGGCGAGCGCGCTTTTCGCCCTGGGCGCGGTGGTCTGCGGGCTCGCCGGAGGCCTGCTGCAATTCGGTCTCGGACGCTCCCTGATGGCGCTGGGCTGCGGCTCCTTCATGACCGCCGGCCGGGTGCTGGTCAATCACATTCCAGCGTCGCCGCGCCGCTTCACCGGCATCCGCTTCTTCGCCGCCGGGCTGGCCTGGGGCATCGCCGCCGGACCGCTGCTGGCCTCGCTGGCGCTGGCCGCATCCGGCTGGCGCGCGGCCTTCCTGCTGCTGCCGCTGCCGGCGCTGCTGCTGGCGCTGCTGTCCGCCTGGCAGGTCGACGACCGCCGCAGCATCGAGCGCGAGGCCCTGGCGCCCTCGCAGCCGATCGCCTTGCTGGTGCTGATGGGCGGCAGCTTCCTGCTGCTGCACGGACTGCAGCGCTCGGGCTTCGACTTCTTCGCCGACGGCCGGCCGCTGGCCGCACTGGCCGCCTTCGGACTGCCTGCGCTCGGTCTCTCCGCCTGGCTCGCCAGGCGCGCCCGCCGGCCGCTGATCCGCATCGATGACCTGGCCCAGCGCCGCTACCTGGCCGGACTCGCGGTCTTCGGCCTCTGCTATCTCCTGCTGGGCGCCAACAACCTGGTGCTGCCGGTGCTGCTGCAGCGGGCGATGGGCCTGCCGCTGGAACTGGTCGGGCGCTTCCTGGGGCTGGGCGCACTCGCCGGCGTGGCGAGCTGGATCGTGCTGGCCAGGCTGCTGCCGCGCAGCCCCGGTCCGACCCGCTACTACCTCGCAGGCTTCGGCGCGCTGCTGCTGAGCGCCTGGCAGCTGTCGCACCTCAGCGAGTCGGCCGACCCGCTGCGCAGCGTGCTGCCGGCGCTGCTGTTGAACGGCGCCTTCGTGATCGTCACGCTGGCCACGACCGCGATGCAGGCGTTCCAGACCCTGCAGCGCGACGAGCGCATCTTTTCGCACGCCAACCAGGTCAAGAACATGCTGGCGCAATTCGGCATCGCCGCCGGCACCGCGCTGGCGACGCTGTGCCTGCAATGGCGCAGCACGGTGCGCTTCGACCGGCTGGCCGAGAGCCTGTCGCCCTCGAACCCGGCGCTGGCCGCGACGCTGGAGCAGCTGACGCGGCACCTGTCCGGCCTGCGGAACCCGGTCGAAGCCGCCCAGCTCGCAACGGCGCAGCTCGCCCAGCAGGTGATGCAGGAGGCCACCTGGATGGCGGCACTCGACTACTTCCACCTGGTGACGCTGGTCGCCGCGGGCTGCCTCGCGCTGGTGCTGGTGGCGCGGCTGGCGCAAAAGGCCGGTGCGGCCCGCAGGCGCCGTTGCTTGCGAGTAGCATCGCGCTGAAACGCCCCTCCCAGGCGTTGCTCGACGTGCCATGAACACCTCGCCAAGCTCCCGGGGCCTGCCCCGACGCAGCATCGCCGCCGCGGCGATCGCCTTGCCGGCCTTCTGGATCGGCGCTCGCGCGCAGCCCGCGGTGCCGCGGCGACCCACACCCTCGCAGACCGAGGGCCCGTTCTATCCGGTCACGCTGCCGGCCGACACCGATGGCGACCTGCTGCACAACGGAGCGTTGAACTACGCCACCACCCAGCCGGCCTGGGTCGACGGCACGGTGACCGACCTCGACGGCCGCGCGCTGCGCGGCGCCCAGGTCGAGATCTGGCAGTGCGACGAGGCCGGCCACTACCATCACCCAGGCGACGGCGACCGCGCCGATCGCGCCTTCCAGGGCTTCGGGCGGGTGGCGGTCGATGCCGACGGACGCTATCGCTTCCGCACCCTCCGGCCGGTGCCCTACACCGGGCGCACGCCCCACATCCACTTCAAGGTCAAGCTGGGCACGCGCGAACTGCTGACCACCCAGCTCTATGTGGAAGGCGCGCCGGGCAACGCGCGCGACGGGCTCTGGCGCCGCCTCTCGGAGCCCGAGCGCGCCGCGCTCACCGTGCCCTTCGAGCGCGCGCCGGACGGCTGGAAGGCCAGCTTTCCGATCGTCGTCGCCGCCTGATCCGCCGTCAGTCGGCCAGCCGCCCCGCGGTGAGCCGCAGCACCCGGTCGCAGCGTGCCGCCAGGCTCTCGTCGTGCGTCACCATCACGAAGGCGGTGCCGCGGTCGCGCGCCAGTTGCAGCATCAGCGCGAAGACGCCGTCGGCGGTGGCGCGATCGAGGTTGCCGGTGGGCTCGTCGGCCAGCACGCAGTCGGGCGCGGTGACCAGCGCGCGCGCGATCGCCACCCGCTGGCGCTCGCCGCCCGACAGCTCCGCCGGCCGGTGCTGCACCCGCTCGCCCAGGCCCACGGCCGTCAGCATGGCGACCGCCGAAGCGCTCGCCTCGGTCGGCGCCGTGCGCCGGATCTTCAGCGGCATCGCCACGTTGTCGAGCGCGCTGAACTCCGGCAGCAGGTGATGGAACTGGTAGACGAAACCCAGGTGCCGGTTGCGCAGCCGGCCCTGCTCGGCGGCATCGACATGGGCGATGTTCTCGCCGTGCAGCTCGACGCTGCCCGCGGTCGGCGCGTCGAGCCCGCCCATCAGGTGCAGCAGCGTGCTCTTGCCCGAGCCCGAGGCGCCGACGATGGCCAGCGTCTCGCCGGCATGCACATCCAGGTCGACGCCATGCAGCACCGTGAGGTCGATGCGGCCTTCGTGGAAGCGCTTGGTCAGCCCGCGGACCTTCAACACCACGTCATTCATAGCGCAGTGCCTCCGCCGGGTTGACGCGGCTGGCGCGCCAGCTCGGGTACAGCGTGGCGGCGAAGGCCAGCACCAGCGAGATGATGGTGATCGGCAGGATGTCGCCGCGCTGCGGATCGCTCGGCATCTTGCTGATCAGGTAGATGTCCTTGGGCAGGAAGCTGGCATGGAACAGGCGTTCGAGCGCCGGCACGATGACGTCGATGTTGTAGGCGATGCCCAACCCCAGCAGCAGCCCGCCGAGGGTGCCGATGACGCCCACCATCGCGCCCTGCACCACGAAGATGCCCATGATGCTCTTCGGGCTGGAGCCCAGCGTGCGCAGGATCGCGATGTCGGCGCGCTTGTCGGTCACGGTCATCACCAGGGTCGAGACCAGGTTGAAGGCCGCCACCGCGACGATCAGCGTGAGGATGATGAACATCATGCGTTTCTCGACCTGCACCGCCGCGAACCAGGTCTTGTTGGCGCGGGTCCAGTCGCGGATCAGGAACTGGCCCGGCAGCGTGGCCGCCAGCTGGTCGGCCACCTCGCGCGCCTGGTGCAGGTCCTTGAGCTTGAGGCGCACGCCGGTCGGGCCCTCGAGGCGGAACACGCGGGCCGCGTCCTCGGCGTGGATCATCGCCAGCGCCGAGTCGTACTCGTAGTGGCCCGAGTCGAAGGTGCCGACCACGGTGAAGGGCTTGAAGCGCGGCATCACGCCGGCCGGCGTGACCTGGCCGCCGGGTGCGACCAGCGTGACCTGGTCGCCGACCCGCACGAACATCGAGCGCGCCAGTTCGATCCCCAGCACGATGCCGAACTCGCCCGGCACCAGCTTGTCGAGCGCGCCCTGCTGGGCGGTGGTCGAGATGTCGGTCACCTGCGGCTCGAGCTTCGGGTCGATGCCGCGGATCAGGGCGCCCTTCATGTCCTCGCCGCGTGCCAGCAGCGCCTGCGCCGCGACGAAGGGCGCGACGCCGATGACCTCGGGGTTCTTGCGCGCCTCGGCCATGATGGCGTCGATGTCGCCCAGTGCCTGACCGTCGCGCGAGAAGATCTCGATGTGCGAGATCACGCCGAGCATGCGGTCGGTGACTTCTTTCTGGAAACCGTTCATCACGCTCAGCACGATGATCAGCGCCGCCACGCCCAGCGCGATGCCGAACATCGAGACGCCGGAGATGAAGGAGATGAAGCCGTTGCGCCGCGTGGCCCGGCCGGCTCGGGTGTAACGCCAGCCGAGTTGCAGTTCGTAGGGGAGTCGCATAAGGAAACAATTGTGGCATCCCGGACAATAGGCCCCATGTCCGCACCCCCCAATGCCCGCCACCTGCTCATTCCCTTCGCCGGCCGGGGCTCTCCCGCCTGCCGCGCGGCACTGGCTGGCCTCCGGCTGCCGAAGCTCGAAGCCCTGCTGGCCCGGCTCGCACGGGTGCACGAGGACACCCAGGACGACAGCACCCGCTCGCCGCCGCACGAGCGCGCGCTGGCCGAGGCGCTCGGCATCGCGGCCGCTGATGGCTGCATTCCCTGGGCCGCGCTGGAAGCCAAACGGTCCGGCCTGGGCCCGACCGAGGGCGGCCAGGCCTGGGGCGTCGCCACGCTGTGCCACTGGCAGGTGGGCATCGACGACGTGATGCTGGGCGACCCGGCCGCGATTCAGATCGAGGCCGAGGAATCCGATGCGCTGCTGGCGGCGGCGCTGCCCTTCTTCGAGGAAGACGGCATCGCGCTGCATGCCTCGGCGACGCCGGGCCGCTGGCTGGCGCAGGGCCCGATCTTCGACGGCCTGGCGACGGCGTCGATCGATCGCGCGGTCGGCTTCCCGATCTCGCAGTGGTCGCCCCTGTCCGATGCCGGGCGCCCGCTGCGCCGGTTGCAGAACGAGATGCAGATGCTGCTCTACACCGAGCGCGTGAACGACGCCCGCACCGCCCGCGGGGTGCCGCCGATCAACTCCTTCTGGCTCAGCGGCACCGGCGCACTGCCCGCCGGCTTCACCGTGCCGCAGGCCGGCCCCACCGTGGCCGATGGGCTGCGCACCCCTGCCCTGCGCGACGACGGCGCCGGCTGGGCGTCGGCCTGGCAGGCCCTCGACGCCGGGCCGGTGGCCGAACTGCTGGCCGCCTGCAGCGCGGGCGAAGCCGTCACGTTGACGCTGTGCGGCGACCGCAGCGCGCAGCGCTTCGCGGTCCGGCCGCGCGGCCTGGCCGCCTGGGCCAAGGGGCTGTTCAGCCGCCCGACGGCGGCCTCCTTCCTCGAGGCGCTGTGACCATGAAGATCCTGGCCAGGGACATCCCGCCGCGCAGCGCCTGGGCGCTCGAGCAGGCCGGCGTGCATCCGCTGCTGGCGCGGCTCTATGCCGCGCGCGGCGTGCTGTCGAAGGATGAACTCGACGACGGCCTGGCGCGGCTGCTGCCGCCGACCACGCTGCGCGGTGCGCGCGAGGCCGCCGTGCTGCTGGCCGACGCGATCCGCGACCAGCGGCGGCTGTGCATCGTCGCCGACTACGACTGCGACGGCGCGACCGCTTGCGCGGTGGCGGTGCGCGGCCTGCGGCTGCTGGGGGCACGCCATGTCGGCTACCTGGTGCCCGACCGGGTGGTCGACGGCTACGGCCTGACGCCGCCGATCGCCGAGCGCGTGGCCGACAGCGGGGCCGACCTGCTGATCACGGTCGACAACGGCATCGCGAGCGTCGATGGCGTGGCGGCGGCGAAGGCACGCGGGCTCGCGGTGCTGGTGACCGACCATCACCTGCCCGGCCCGGTGCTGCCCGCCGCCGATGTGCTGGTGAACCCGAACCAGCCCGGCTGCGAATTCGACAGCAAGAGCATCGCCGGCGTCGGCGTGATGTTCTACGTGCTGCTGGCGCTGCGCACCGAACTGCGCGCGCGCGGGGTGTTCGACCTCGCCAACCAGCCCAAGCTCGACGCCCTGCTGCCGCTGGTCGCGCTCGGCACCGTCGCCGACGTGGTCCGTCTCGACGCCAACAACCGCCGCCTCGTGGCCCAGGGACTGCGCCGCATCCGCGCCGGTGCGATGCCGGTGGGCATCGCCGCGCTGTTCAAGGCCGCCGGGCGCCAGGCGGCCGCGGCCACCACCTTCGATTTCGGCTTCGCGCTCGGGCCCCGCATCAATGCGGCGGGCCGGCTGGCCGACATGACGCTCGGCATCGAATGCCTGCTGACCGACGACAGCGGCCGCGCCGACGAACTCGCGCGCCTGCTCGACGGCATCAACCGCGAGCGGCGCGACATCGAAGGCGGCATGCGCGACAAGGCCCTGCTGCTGGCCGAGACGCTGTTCGACGACAGCCTGGCGCCGCCGGCCGCGATCAGCGTCTTCGGCGCCGATTTCCACGAAGGCGTGGTCGGCATCGTGGCCTCGCGCATCAAGGACCGCTTCCACCGGCCGGCCTTCGTCTTCGCGGCCAGCGCCGCCGACGGCAAGGCGCACGAGCTCAAGGGCTCCGGGCGCTCGATTCCCGGCTTCCACCTGCGCGATGCGCTCGACCTGGTCGCCAAGCGCCATCCGGGCGTGCTGCTGCGCTTCGGCGGCCACGCGATGGCGGCCGGCTGCACGGTGGCACGCGAGCAGTTCCCGGTCTTCGAACAGGCGCTGGCGCAAGTCGCGCAGGAATGGCTCGACGCCGCCACCTTGACCCGGCGGCTCGACACCGACGGGCCGCTCGCGCCCGAGTACCTGCGGGTCGACATGGTCGACACACTGCATCGCGAAGTCTGGGGCCAGGGCTTCGCGCCGCCGACCTTCAGCGAGGAGGTCGAAGTGGTGTCGCAGCGCCTGGTCGGCGAGAAGCACCTGGCACTCAAGCTCAGACACCGCGGCAAGCCCGTGGACGGCATCTGGTTCGGCCACACCGAGCCGCTGCCGCCGAAAGTGGTGCTGGCCTGGCGGCTCGATGCCGACGAATGGCAGGGCGTGCGGCGGGTGCGCTTCCTGGTCGAGGGAGCCGAGATCTAGGTCCCCGATTGTTTCCAGTCCGTTAACGCCGCTGTTCCGTTTGCGGCGGTTGCAAGGTGGGGTTCGGCATCAAACTTCTCCTCACCAACCAACCCCTGTGAAGGAACCGAAATGAATGCCTCGAAAGTCCTCGCCGCCGCTGCCCTGTCCTTGCTCGCTGCTGCCGGCGCCCACGCTGAAACCTACGACGGCGTGCATGCGCTGACCTCGTCGGCCAGCCGTTCCGAAGTGGCGGGCCAGGGCGTCGTCGCCGCACGCGCAGGCAACGCCTACGGCGACGCTGCCAGTGCCGGCGCGCAGCCCTTCACCTCCACCGCCAGCCGCTCGGCCGTGAATGCCGAAGCAATCGCCAAGTCGCACGACCCGCTGGCCAGCCTCGACCGCCGCGCGTTCTACCGCGACCAGGTGCCGAGCGCCTACAGCAAGCCGAAGGTCTCTTTCGCGCGCCAAGCCGCGCTCTGAGGCGCATCAGCGCGAGAAGACCTGGTTGAGCCCGATCGCGTAGCCCCGGACACGGTCCGGGCCGCTGCGCGCGACGCTCATGTCGACACTGATGGTCGGCGTCAGATTGAAGCGCAGGCCGGCGCGCGTGGTCCAGGTGTCGAAGGCGCGAAATCGCTCGGCCACCAGCCACAGATTGTCGTTGAGCGCCCAGGCCCCCTGAAGTCCGCCGCGGCCGGTTCGCTCGCCGCTGCCGGGCGTCCAGTCATAGCCCAGGTTGGCATTGATCCACAGGCTGTCGAGCGCGTGCCAGGTCACGGGCACGACGAACTGGCCGCCCGCGCGACCTCCGTGCGTGGCATCCCACACGGCACTGAAGAACAGGGCGGCACTGAGATCGGTCTTGTCCGGCTGCTCGGTGAAGGTCCATTTGAGCTGCGGACCGACGCCATAGGCATACTGGCCCGGCACCGAGGCGCGGTCGACGTTGAAGCCGAGCTCGACCGGCCCGACCCGGCATGCAGGGCCCAGGTGGTAGTCGGTGACCGGTGCAGTGCCGAAGCGCCCGCCCCACACCTCGTACTGGCATTGGCCCGGGTCCAGCGTGCCCGCGTCATCGATGTCGAAGTGCCCGCCCGCATGTCCCGGCATCGCGAGCAGGCTGAGCAGAGGGAGAAGAACCAGACGGGCCATGGCGGCGCATTCTAGGAGCCTCGCGTGACTCAGATTTCAAACTGGGGCTGCAGTTCGCGAATGCGTTTCATTGCGACGCCCGCCGCGGCCGTGCGGGTCTCGACGCCCAGCTTCACGTACACCCTTTCGAGATGCTTCTTGGCGGTGGCCGGACTGCTGCCGAGGATCTCGCCGATGTCCTTGTTGGTCTTGCCCTTGACCACCCAGTACAGCACCTCGGCCTCGCGTGCCGTGAGCTTGAGGCTCAGGCTCATGGCCTCGATCACCGCGGTGTCCGACACCTCGCGCATGATGATCAGCCAGTCGTCGCCCTCGTCGTCATGGCCGGTCTGCTGGTGCAGCCGCAGGTTGAGGCTCGAGGCACCTTGCGCGATCGCCAGGGCCGGCGGTTCGATCTGGCGCTGCTGCGCATCGGGCAGGTGGCGCCGCAGCCACTCGAGCACCGCGGGCGGCGTCACCGGCGCGCTGGTGCCGCAGTAGCGCAGCAGCATCTCGCGCGCCAGCGCGGTCTGCCAGATCAGCTTGCCCTCGGGCATGCGCACCGTGATGCTGGCGTAGCCGAAGGCATCGAGCGCATTGCGCGCCTGTCCCGCCTGCTGCGCTTCCTGGCGCGCCCGCCGCGCGCCCTGCAAGTGGACGTTCATGCGCGCCAGCACCTCCTTCGGCTTGATCGGCTTGGTCACGTAGTCGACGCCGCCCGCCTCCAGTGCCGCGACCAGGTGCTCGGTCTCGGTGAGTCCGGTCATGAAGACGATCGGGATATGCGCGGTCGCGGCATCGGCCTTGAGCCGGCGAGCGACCTCGAAGCCGTCGATGCCCGGCATCATCGCGTCGAGCAGCACGATGTCGGGCCGCGCCTGCGCCACGCGCTGCAGCGCCTGCTCGCCGCTGGTGGCGACCAGCACGGTGTAGCCTGATTCGTCGAGCGCATCGTGCAGCACCGCGAGGTTGTCGGGCACGTCGTCGACGATCAGCACCAGGTCGCTGTTGCCGCCGCTGCCGCGCAGCGTATCGACCAGCATCGGGGGATCGTTCGGGCCGCTCATGGCGTGGTCCCGACGGCCGCGCTCAAGGCCCGGCTCATGGCCTCGAACTGGAATTGCCGCGCCAGCGCGCGCTGGGCGCCGGTCCAGGCCGCGCATTCGGGCTGGGCGGCGTCGATGTCGTCGAGTTGATTCATGATGCCTCGAAAATAGCCCAGGCCCACCGCCTCCTCGAGCGCCCGCAGGCGCGCGGTCGAGGGCAGCACCACCGCGGCCGGTTCTGCCACCGGCGGCGCGGCCGGCGTCTCGGTCCACTCGATGCCGAGCCGGCGCTCGAGCCAGTCGAGCAGCTCGCTGTGGCGCACCGGCTTGACGAAGAAATCGTCGGGCGTGATGCCGACGTCGTTGTCCAGCCGCTTGTCGAAGGCGTTGGCCGAGACGATCGCCACCGCGGCGTCGGCCAGCCCGAGCGCGCGCGACCGGCGAATGGTCTCCCAGCCGTCGATGCCCGGCATCGCGAGGTCGACGAACATCGCATCCGGGCGCCAGCCGGCCGCGACCAAGTCCAGCGCATCGTGGCCGCTGGCGGCGGTGCGCAGCTCGAAGCCCAGCGGCGCCAGCACCTGCACCAGCAGCTCGCGATCGGCTTCCTCGTTGTCGACCACCAGCAGGCGCCGACGCCCTCCCTCGTAGCCGCGCCGCGGCCGGGCCACCGGCGCCGACACGCGACGGCCGCTGCCGGCGGGCAGCTCGTGCACGCGCGGCAGGAACAGCCGCAGGCTGAACACCGAGCCGACACCGGGCGTGCTCTGCACGTTCATCTCGCCGCCCATCAAGTCGATCAGCATCTTGGCGATGGTCAGTCCCAGGCCGGCGCCGGGCGCCGCCGGTCCGGCCGTGGCGCCGCGGGCGAAGGGCTCGAAGATCCGGCCCAGCTCCTCGGCCGACATGCCTGGCCCGGTGTCCTCGATCTCGATCGCGGCGAACTCGCGCGCGTAGCGCAGCCGCAGCGTGACCTGCCCGGCGGCGGTGAACTTGATCGCGTTGCCCAGCAGGTTGATGAGGATCTGCCGCACCCGCTTCTCGTCGGCGCGCACCAGCTCGGGCAGGCTGCCGCTGGGCTCGAAGCGGAAGGCCAACCCCTTCTCCTCGGCTGCGAGCTCGAACATGTCGGCCAGCTCGCTCATCAGGTCGGCGAACTGCATCGGGCGCGCATTCAAGGTCAGTTTGCCGGCCTCGATGTGAGCGATGTCCAGCGTGCCTTCGATCAGCGACAGCAGGTGCTCGCCGCCGCGCTTGATCACCGCCACCGCCTGCCGTCGATGCGGCGGCACGGCCGCATCCTCGCCCATCAGCTGCGCGTAGCCCAGGATGCTGTTGAGCGGCGTGCGAAGCTCGTGGCTGATGGCGCTGATGTAGCGGCTCTTGGCCTGGTTGGCCTGGTCGGCCGCGCGCTTGGCCTCCTCGGCGATGCCGCGCGCCTGGTCGGCGCTCTGCTTGGCCGCCTGCAGCGCCCGGTCGGTCTTGCGGTGCAGCTCGATCTCGCGCACCAGCAGGTGGGTCTGGCGGTTCGATTCCTCCTGCGCCACCTTGCGGCTCTGGTGCGCCAGCACCAGCCACCAGGCGACGATGCCCGCGATCACCAGCAGCGCCATGTAGGCCTTGAGGAAACCCGAGCGCAGCGAGGCCGGCTGGGTGCTGGCCTGGGCGCCCTCGCCCAGCAGCGCGTCCCCGAGCGCGCGCAGCTCCTGCTGGTACAGCACGCCGAAGACGCCGGCCAAGAGCGGCACCACGATCAGCATCAGCAGCAGGAAATGGCCGAGCCCGGTGTCGAGGTAGGGCCAGACGCGGCGCGGCAGCAGCCAGCGCAGGGCGCCCGACCATTGCGCCGACAGACTCGCCTGCGGCTTGCAGAGGTCGCCGCAGCGGGCGTCGAGGGTGCAGCAGAGCGAACAGATCGCGCCTTGGTAGGCGGGGCAGTGCGCCATGTCCGGGCCTTCGTATTCGCCCTCGCAGATCACGCAACGCTGGGTGCTGAGTCTGCGGTAGCTGCCGGCGCCGGACTCGACCCGGGCCCAGCGGATCGCCGAGCGGCGTGTCGACGGCGCGAAGGGCGCGGCGCCGTCCTCGTGCGAGACCCGCGCGATGTAGTACTTGCCGCGCGTGGCCCAGGCGATCAGCGGTGCGGCGACGAAGGCGGTGCCGAGCGCGATCAACGCCGAGAAGGCCTGCGCCAGGGGCCCGAAGACGCCGAGGTGGGCGGTGATCGACAGCCCCGAGGCCAGCGCCATGGCGCCGACGCCGACCGGGTTGATGTCCCACAGGTGGGCGCGCTTGAACTCGATGCCCGGCGGCGACAGGCCCAGCGGCTTGTTGATGACCAGGTCGGCCACCACCGCCATCATCCAGGCGATCGCGATGTTGGCGTAGAGGCCCAGCACGTCGCCGAGGGCCTCGAACACGTTCATCTCCATCAGCATGAAGGCGATCAGCGCGTTGAACACCACCCACACCACGCGGCCCGGATGGCTGTGCGTGACGCGCGAGAAGAAGTTGCTCCAGGCCAGCGAGCCGGCATAGGCGTTGGTGACGTTGATCTTGAGCTGCGAGATGACGACGAAGATCGCGGTCGCCGCCACCGCCCAGCCGTAGTTCGGGAACACGTACTCGTAGGCCGCCAGGTACATCTGGTTCGGGTCGACTGCGCGCTCGGGCGGCACCATGTGGCTGATCGCCAGGTAGGCGAGCAAGGCGCCGCCCAGCATCTTGAGCACGCCCAGCACCACCCAGCCAGGGCCGCCGGCCAGGACGCCGGCCCACCAGCGGCCGCGGTTGGCCGCCGTGCGCGCCGGCATGAAGCGCAGGTAGTCGGCCTGCTCGCCCATCTGGGTGATGAGGGCGATGCCGACGGTCAGGGCGGCACCGAAGAGGTGCAGATCGAAGCCGTCCAGCTTCGATTTGGAACCGATGTAGTGCGTCACGCCGGCGAACGCACCAGGATCGCGCGCCAGTACGTAGCCGAAGGGCACGACCAGCATGAGCAGCCAGACCGGCTGGGTCCAGACCTGCAGCCAGCTGATGGCCGAGATGCCGTGCGTCACCAGCGGGATCACGACCAGCGCGCAGACCAGGTAGCCCCAGACCGGCGGGATGCCGAGCGCGAGCTCGAGCGCATAGGCCATCACCGCGGCCTCCAGCGCGAAGAAGATGAAGGTGAACGAGGCGTAGATGAGCGAGGTCAGGGTCGAGCCGATGTAGCCGAAGCCGGCGCCGCGCGTGAGCAGGTCCATGTCGACGCCGTAGCGCGCGGCGTAGACGCTGATCGGCAGCCCGGCCAGGAAGATGATCAGCCCGGTGCACAGGATGGCCCAGAAGGCATTGGCGAAACCGTATTGCACCAGCAGCGTGGCGCCGACCGCCTCCAGGATCAGGAAGGAGGCGGCGCCGCCGAAAGCCGTGCTGGCGACCCGCCATTCGGACATCCGGCGGAAGCGCTGCGGCGTGTAGCGAAGCGCGTAGTCTTCCAGCGTCTCGCGGGCGACCCAGCTGTTGTAGTCGCGCCGGACCTTGACGATGCGCTGCGGCGCTTCGTCGCTCGGAGCGGGGGGGAAGGCTGGGAGATCCACACCGCATTGGTGCAGCTTTCGTGCCACGGCACGACTGTTGCAACTGTCGGTGACTGCCCAATAATGGCCTGCCCCAAGACGCCACCTCCGCACCCATGGAACTCACACCGCGCGAAAAAGACAAGCTGCTGATCTTCACCGCCGCCCTGCTGGCCGAACGGCGCCGGGCCCGCGGGCTCAAGCTCAACTACCCCGAGGCCGTGGCGCTGATCTCGGCCGCCGTGATGGAGGGCGCGCGCGACGGCAAGAGCGTGGCCGCGCTGATGAGCGAAGGCCGCGCGGTGCTGACCCGGGCCGACGTCATGGACGGCATCGCCGAGATGATTCCCGATATCCAGGTCGAGGCGACTTTCCCGGACGGCACCAAGCTGGTGACCGTGCACCAACCGATCGTCTGACGGCCTGATTCCTTTTCCCACAACAACAAGGACACCATCATGCGCATCACCCGTACCGCACCCGTTCTCGCACTGATGCTCGCCGCCCTGCCGCTGGCCGCCAGCGCCCACACCGGGGTCGACGCCGGCCTGCATCACGGCCTGGTCAGCGGCTTCATGCATCCGCTGACCGGCGCCGACCACCTGGCCGCGATGGTGGCGGTCGGGCTCTGGAGCGCCCTCACCGCCCGGCGCGCCTGGCCCGACCTGCTGTGGGCGCCATTGGGCTTCGCCTCGATGCTGCTGGCCGGTGCGCTGGCCGGACTGGCTGGCGTGCAGCTGCCCGCGGTCGAGCCGATGATCGCCGCCTCGCTGCTGGTGTTGGGCCTGCTGGTCCTCACGCAACGGCGCCTGCCGCCGCTCGCGGCCGCCGCGCTGGTCGGCGTCTTCGCGGTCTTCCATGGCATTGCGCACGGCCAGGAACTGGCCGGCGAATCCGGCGCCGCCCTGACCCTGGCCGGCATGCTTGCCGCCACCGTGCTGCTGCACGCGGCCGGCATCGCCGCGGGATGGGCGTTGCGCCACGGCCATCGCTGGCTGCCGCGCATCGCGGGCGCCGCGGTGGCGCTGTTCGGCGTCGCGCTGCTCGGCAGCACCCTGGCCTGAGGCGGCACCGATGATCCCTGGCGAACTCATCACCGACGAGGGCGCGCACGTCCTCAACCCCGGCCGCCGCGCCATCACGCTGGTGGTCCAGAACACCGCCGACCGGCCGATCCAGGTCGGCTCCCACTACCACTTCGCCGAGACCAACGGCGCGCTCGGCTTCGACCGCGAGGCCGCGCGCGGCATGCGGCTGAACATCGCCTCGGGCACCGCGGTGCGATTCGAGCCGGGCCAGCAGCGCACGGTCGAGCTGGTCGATTTTTCGGGTGACCGCGTCATTTACGGCTTTCGCGGCCTGGTTCAAGGAAAGCTCTAGATGGCAACCATCGGGCGGCGTGCCTACGCCGAAATCTTCGGCCCCACCGTGGGCGACCGCATCCGTCTCGCCGACACCGACCTCGTGATCGAGGTCGAGGAAGACTACACGCTGCACGCCGGCGGCTACGGCGAGGAAGTGAAGTTCGGCGGCGGCAAGACCATCCGCGACGGCATGGCGCAGGGCCAGCGCACGCGCGCCGAGGGCACGGTCGACACCGTGATGACCAATGCGCTGATCCTCGACCACTGGGGCATCGTCAAGGCCGACATCGGCTTGAGGGACGGCCGCATCGTCGCCATCGGCAAGGCCGGCAATCCCG
The DNA here is from genome assembly GCF_030316985.1 of Variovorax sp. J31P179. Taxonomy (NCBI): domain Bacteria; kingdom Pseudomonadati; phylum Pseudomonadota; class Betaproteobacteria; order Burkholderiales; family Comamonadaceae; genus Variovorax; species Variovorax sp. J31P179. The sequence continues at coordinate 52,191 of NZ_JASZYL010000006.1, forward strand.
ATGTGCAGCCTGGCGTCGACATCGTGATCGGCGCCGGCACCGAGGTGATCAGCTGCGAAGGCAACATCGTCACCGCGGGCGGCATCGACAGCCACATCCATTTCATCTGCCCGCAGCAGATCGAGGAGGCGCTGGCCTCGGGCGTGACCACCATGCTGGGCGGCGGCACCGGCCCGGCGACCGGCACCTTCGCGACCACCGCGACGCCGGGCCCCTGGCACATCGAGCGCATGCTGCAGGCGGCCGATGCCTTCCCGATGAACCTCGGCTTCCTCGGCAAGGGCAACGCCAGCCTGCCGGCTTCGCTGCACGAGCAGATCGATGCCGGCGTGATCGGCCTCAAGCTGCACGAGGACTGGGGCACCACGCCATCGGCGATCAGCAACTGCCTGGACGTGGCCGACGCGACCGACACGCAGGTGGCGATCCACAGCGACACGCTCAACGAATCGGGCTTCGTCGAGAACACCATCGCCGCCGTGAAGGGCCGCGGGATCTGCGCCTTCCATACCGAAGGCGCGGGCGGCGGGCATGCGCCCGACATCCTGCGGGTGGTGGGCGAGGCCAACTTCCTGCCCTCGTCGACCAACCCGACGATGCCCTACACCGTGAACACGCTCGACGAGCACGTCGACATGCTGATGGTGTGCCACCACCTGGACGCCGGCATCCCCGAGGACCTGGCCTTCGCCGAGAGCCGCATCCGCAAGGAGACCATCGCGGCCGAGGACATCCTGCACGACCTCGGCGCGATCAGCATGTTCAGCTCCGACAGCCAGGCCATGGGCCGGGTCGGCGAGATCGTGATCCGCTGCTGGCAGACCGCCCACAAGATGAAGGGCCAGCGCGGCAAGCTGCCCGAGGATGTCGAACGCAACGACAACTTCCGCGCCAAGCGCTATGTTGCCAAGTACACGATCAACCCGGCGCTGGCGCACGGCATCGCCCACGAGGTCGGCAGCATCGAGGTCGGCAAATGGGCCGACCTGGTGGTCTGGAAGCCGGCCTTCTTCGGCGTCAAGCCCTTCACGATCATCAAGGGCGGCACGATCGCGATGGCGGCGATGGGCGACCCCAACGCCTCGATCCCGACGCCGCAGCCGGTGCACTACCGGCCGATGTTCGGCGCCTACGGCGGCTCGCTCGCGCGCAGCTCGCTGACTTTCGTCTCGCAGGCGGGGCTGGCGGCGGGCATCGGCGAGCGCTACGGGCTCGCCAAGACATTGAGCGCGGTGAAGAACGTCCGCGGCGTGCGCAAGCAGCACATGGTGCACAACGCGCTCACGCCGACGATGGAGATCGACCACCAGACCTATGCGGTGCGCGCCGACGGGCAGCTGCTGGTGTGCGATCCGGCGCAGTCGCTGCCGATGACGCAGCGGTATTTCTTGTTCTAGTCCGGATTCGGGTGCGCGCGGATCGACAATCCGCCTCATCCGAACTCTCTCGCCTTTCATGCTCACCGCCAACAAACTCATGCCCCAGGGTGGCGGCCTCGCGGCCGTCCTGCTCAAGCGCGCCGCCACGGTCGAACTCGACTGGGACGTGCGCCAGAAAAGCCGCTTCGACACCACCGATTCGCAAGGCCGCCAGATCGGCGTGTTCCTGCCGCGCGGCACCGCCGTGCGCGGCGGCGACGTGCTGGTGGCCGAGGACGGCTCGCTGGTCAAGGTCGTCGCTGCGCCGCAGCCGGTGCTGGTCATCACGCACTGCAGCGAACACGGCACGCCCTTCGACCTGATGCGCGCGGCCTACCACCTGGGCAACCGGCACGTGCCGATCGAGCTCAAGCCCGACCACCTGAAGATCGAGCCCGACCACGTGCTGGCCGCCATGCTGCGTTCGATGCACCTGATCGTGCGTGAAGCCGAAGAAGCCTTCGAGCCCGAAGGCGGTGCCTACGGGGCGCACGGCGGCGGCCATGGGCATTCGCATGGCGCGGCGCCGGTGGGGCCGGTGCTGCATCCGGATGCGTATTCGGGGTCGCCGGCAGGCCACTCGCATGGCCATGACCACGATCACGACCATTCCCACGGCCACTCGCACTGATGGCTGACGCGCCGGTCGCCCTGCCCGCCAGCAGCCTGCTGCAGCTGATCTGGCTGGCCTCGCCGGCGCTCCCGGTGGGCGGCTTCTCCTACTCGGAAGGCCTCGAGGCGGCCATCGACGGCGCCGGCATCACGACCGAGCCCGCGGTCTCCGACTGGCTGGCCGACCAGCTGCACCTGGCGCTCGCCCGGGCCGACCTGGCCGTGGTCGCCCAAGCGGTCCCGGCTTGGCGGCAGTCGGACGCGGCCCGCATCCGCGCACTCAACGACTGGGTGTTCCAGAGCCGCGAATCGGCCGAATTCCTGCTGCAGACCGAGCAGATGGGCCGTTCGTTCGTCGAATGGCTCAAGCTGCACCATGCCGACGTCGCCGGCGTCTTCGAGCGCTTGCCCGCCAGCTATCCGATCGCCTTCGCCTTCGCCGCCAGCCGCACCGAGGCGTCCGCCCGCGATGCCTGCCTGGCCTTCGCCTTCGGCTGGGCCGAGAACATGATCGGCGCCGCGGTCAAGGCGGTGCCGCTCGGCCAGAGCGCCGGGCAGCGCATCCTGGGTCGTCTGGCGGCGGAAATCCCCGCAGCGGTCGATCATGCGATCACACTCGAGGATGGCGAGCGGCAAGCCTTCTCACCGATGCTTGCAGTGCTGTCGGCCCGCCACGAAACTCAATACTCGCGCCTCTTCAGAAGCTAATGCCAAGGCCAACCATGTCCTCCGCTCTCCACCACATCCCCCACCGCACCAAGAAGCTGCCGCCGCTGCGCGTGGGCATCGGCGGCCCGGTCGGCTCCGGCAAGACCACGCTGCTCGAGATGCTCTGCAAGTCGATGCGCGACAAGTACGACCTGATCGCGATCACCAACGACATCTACACCAAGGAAGACCAGCGCCTGCTGACGGTCGCCGGCGCGCTGCCGGCCGAACGCATCATGGGCGTGGAAACCGGTGGCTGCCCGCACACCGCGATCCGGGAAGACGCATCGATCAACCTCGAGGCCATCGACCGCATGCTGGCGCAGTTCCCCGATGCCGACGTGGTGTTCGTCGAATCGGGCGGCGACAACCTGGCGGCCACCTTCAGCCCCGAGCTGTCCGACCTGACGATCTACGTGATCGACGTCGCCGCCGGCGAGAAGATCCCGCGCAAGGGCGGCCCCGGCATCACCAAGAGCGACCTGTTCGTCATCAACAAGACCGACCTCGCGCCCTATGTCGGTGCCGACCTCGGCGTGATGGAAGCCGACACGAAGCGCATGCGCAAGCAGCGCCCCTTCGTGATGACCAACCTCAAGACCCGCAGCGGCCTCGCAGAGGTGGTGTCGTTCATCGAAGAGCGCGGGATGCTGGCCGAAGCCTGATCAGAGTTCGCTCGCGTCCTTGAGCTGGCGTGCCTTGTAGACCAGCCGGACGCTCGCATGGTGCGGGTCGCTGATGCGCTGGGCGTAGACATCGCAGTCGCCCTGGACCCAGGCCGCAGAGGCGCTGCCCGGGTCGTTCGAGCCGAGTTCGGGACCGAAGCTCTGGCGGCCCCAGGCGACGATCTCGGCAAAGGCCGCGGCCCCCAGGTCGGGCGCCGCGGCGGTCGCGGCGACCCACTCCACGCGCCGCAGCTGGCCGCCGGCAAAGAAGAACACCGGCTCGAAGGACAACCCCGCGAGCTGCGTCGGCGCGGCCCGCCAGGCCCCGGCGAGGCCACCGGCCAGGCGCTGCGGACGCTGCACCCGCTCGGCACTGGGCAGCACCGCCTGCAGCTCGTCGGCCGACATGCCGAGCCGAACGCCGGGCGGGAGGGCCTGGGCCCAGCCGGCCTGAGCGGCCGACAGCAAGGCGGCGGCGGCGGCGAGCGCGCGGACCGGTTTCGACAGGAAGCAATGCATGGGGAATCGGACAGGGAAAAGGCCGGGTATGACTCCGGGCCGGGCGGCAAGTTCAGCCGCGGACCTGCTGCGGGATCGCATCAAATTGTGACGACCGATGTGATTTGGTCCGCATCTTGCTCCTGGATTAGGCCATAGGGCTTGTATCGGAAAGTCACAAGACGCGCGATACTGCCACAACCCGTTACACGTCAGAGCGCCATCATGGCTTCAGAAGCGATCTTCCATCCCGCGACCGGCAGCGTCCAGTTCGCCATTTATCCCGACGGCTACGACGGCGCCCGGATCATTGCCCGGATCGACGAGGAGGCGCTTCACGACCGCTTCCACGCGCCCGAAGGCCGCGATGCGGACCTGGTGCAGGCCTACGCGCGCAACGCCGACTCGATCGACGCCCGGGCCACCGCCCGCTACCGCGAGAACCCGGCCCGCGCGATCTGCCTCGGCAGCGAGGACTTCTAGCCTGGCGGACACCGCGCAGCCACTAAAAAACGGCCCCGAGGGGCCGTTTTTCCTTGCCTTCAGGGAGGCTTACTTGCGTGCCTTCTTGGCCGGTGCGGCGGCCTTGGGCGCGGCTGCCTTCTTGGCGGGTGCTGCCTTCTTGGCCACCGGCTTCGCGGCGGCCTTGTCGGCCTTGCGCTTGGCGGCCTTGGGATCGACCGCGGCCTTGAAGGCTGCGCCCGCCACGAACTTCGGCACCTTCTGGGCGGCGATCTTGATCGCTGCGCCAGCCTGGGGGTTGAAGCCGGTGCGAGCAGCGCGTGCCACTTGCTTGAAGGTGCCGAAGCCGATCAATTGGACCGGGTCGCCCTTCTTCACTGCAGCGACGATGGAGCCGGTGATGGTTTCCAGGATGCGTGCGGCTTCGGCCTTGCTGACGTTGTGCGTGGTGGCGATCTTCTCGACCAGTTCGATACGGTTCACTTCAAATTTCCTATGGATGGTTTCGCCATGTTGCCTATGGCGGCGCAGCCTGCGACGCAAGCTGCAAGCGGCGCGGAGTGTAACGTAGGTGTGACCGATGCCTTCTCACGCGGCCCTCGGCGCGACCCGCGCATCGCCTCGTGCGCGATGCATTCCGGATGCCGCCGCGGTCGAATTCCGCTGATCCGGCGCAAGAAGCGTCTCGTCGGCCGGTCGCATGGCCTTGCCCGGCAGGCGGGCACCGAACGACGGGCTATCCTCGCGGCACGCCGCTTCCCGGCGCAGAAAAGGATGCACATGACGGCCCCCACGCTCTGGTGGTTGATGACCTTCGCGCTGGTCGCCCTCGAACTGGTGACCGGCACCATCTACGCGCTGCTGGTGGCGATCGGCTTCGCGGTCGGCGCGCTGGCCGCCCACCTCGGCGCCGCGATGCCGACGCAGATCGTCTCTGCCGCCGTGGCCTGCATGGCCTTCGTCGGCGGCTGGTACCTGCGCGCCTCTCGGCGCCCGAAGGCGCGCCTGTCCGACGTCCAGATCGACGTCGGCGAACAGGTCAGCGTGCCGGCCTGGAGCGAGGGCCGAACGGCCGAGGTCCGCTACCGCGGCGCCACCTGGCAGGTCAAGCCGGCGTCCGACGGACCGATCGCGCCCGGGCTGCACCGCATCGTCGACGTGCAGGGCAATTTCCTGGTCGTCGAACCCATCGGCTGATGCGCTGCCGGCCCGCCTCTCACCACTGAAAGAAAGTCCTCATGGAAGTCTCCCTCGTTCTCCTTGTCGTCGCCATCCTGTTCATCGCCCGCGCCGTCAAGTTCGTTCCCCAGCAGCATGCCTGGGTGGTCGAGCGCATGGGCAAGTTCCACGCCACGCTGCTGCCGGGCGCCAACTTCCTGGTGCCCTTCATCGACCGCGTGGCCTATCGCCACAGCCTGAAGGAAGTGCCGCTCGACGTCCCGAGCCAGGTCTGCATCACGCGCGACAACACGCAGCTCACGGTCGACGGCATCCTCTATTTCCAGGTCACCGACCCGATGCGTGCGAGCTACGGTTCGTCGAACTACATCACCGCGGTCACGCAGCTGGCTCAGACCTCGCTGCGCAGCGTGATCGGCAAGCTCGAACTCGACAAGACCTTCGAGGAGCGCGACATCATCAACGCCCAGGTGGTGGCCGCGATCGACGAAGCCGCGCTCAACTGGGGCGTCAAGGTGCTGCGCTACGAGATCAAGGACCTGACGCCGCCGAAGGAGATCCTGCACGCGATGCAGTCGCAGATCACGGCCGAGCGCGAGAAGCGCGCGCTGATCGCCGCCTCCGAAGGCCGCCGCCAGGAGCAGATCAACATCGCGACCGGCGAGCGCGAGGCCGCCATCGCGCGCTCCGAAGGCGAGAAGCAGGCGGTGGTGAACAAGGCGCAGGGCGAGGCAGCCGCCATCAGCGCCGTGGCCGAAGCCACGGCCGGCGCCATCGCCCGCATCGCCGAGGCGATCGAGAAGCCCGGCGGCCATTCGGCGGTCCAGCTCAAGGTGGCCGAAGAAGCGCTGCAGGCCTTCGGCAAGGTGGCCGACAAGTCGAAGGCGACGCTGATCGTGCCGAGCAACATGACCGAGGTGTCGACGCTGATCAGCTCGGCGATGGCGATGGTCAGGGGCCCGGCCGCCTGAGGAGCCCGCCATGCGTGTCGCCGAACGCGACCAGACGGTCGCCGAAGAAATCATGAACGCGCTGAGCCACGGCCTCGGCCTGCTGCTCGCCATCGCCTCGCTGCCGATCCTGGTCTGGAGCGCCTCGCGGCAAAGCGCGGCGGCGGTGGTCGGTGCCAGCCTCTTCGCGGGCACGATGATCCTGCTGTATGGCGTGTCGACCCTCTACCACGCCCTGCCGCTGGGCCGCGCCAAGGCCTGGCTCAACCGGCTCGACCACGCGGCCATCTACCTGTTCATCGCCGGCAGCTACATGCCGTTCCTGTTCGGCGTGCTGCGCGGGCCCTGGGGCTGGGCGCTTTTCGGCGCCGTCTGCGGCGCCGCCGTGCTGGGCGTGGCCGCCAAGCTCTTCAACCGGCTGCGGCATCCGCTGTGGTCGACTGGCCTGTACGTCGCGATGGGCTGGATGGCGGTGGCGGCCGCGGTGCCGCTCTACGAACGCATGTCGAGCTCGGGACTGGCCTGGCTGGTGGCGGGCGGCCTGGCCTACACGGCCGGCGCCGTGGTGTTCCTGTTCGACAACAAGGTGCGCTTCGCGCATTTCGTCTGGCACCTGTTCGTGCTGGCGGGGAGCGCCTGCCACTTCTTCGCCGCGCTGTGGCATGCGCATGGGTAGGCTTCAGAGCCAGTCCATTTCGCCCGCCGTCCAGTCCGACGCGTCCGCGGCCAACACCACCGCCAGCGATTGCGTCTCGGGCAGCAGCCGCTCGAAGTAGAAGCGCGCAGTCGCCAGCTTGGCCCGGTAGATCGGATCGCCGTCCGGCGACTGGCGGGCCCGCGCCACCGCCGCCATGCGTGCCCACATCCAGGCCAGTGCGACATGGCCGATCAAGCGCAGGAACGGCATCGCGGCGGCGCCGGCCGCGTCGGGATCGGCGCTCGCCCGCTGGACCTGATCGCGCGCCGCGCGGCGGGCCAGCGCCACCACGTCGCTCAGGGGCTCGGCGAACTCGCGCAGGCCATCGTCCTGCGCCTGCGCGAACTGCTCGACCGCGTCGAGGAACAGGCCAAGCCCCGCGCCCCCATCGGCCAGCACCTTGCGCCCCAGCAGGTCCATTGCCTGGATTCCATTGGCGCCTTCGTACAGCGGGATGATCCGCGCATCGCGCAGGTGCTGCTCGACGCCGTTGTCGGTGATGAAGCCATGGCCGCCGAAGACCTGCATCGCCATGCTGGTGCATTCGACCGCGAGCTCGCTCGAGAAGGCCTTGACGATCGGCGTCGCCAGCGCCAACAGTTTCGCGGCGCGCTCGCGCTCCTTCGGGTCCGCGCCGCGACGCTGGACATCGGCCAGCTGCGAGGCCCACAGCGCGAAAGCGCGTGCGCCTTCCACATACGCCTTCTGGGTCAGCAGCATGCGCCGGACGTCGGCGTGGGCGACGATGGGGTCCGCCGGGCCGCTGCGCGCGGCCTTGGTCGGCGCCCTCCCCTGCGTGCGGTCCCGGGCATAGGCCAGCGCCTTCTGGTAGGCCGCATCCATCAACCCGATCGCATTGACGCCGACCACGATGCGCGCGTGGTTCATCATCACGAACATCGCCGCCAGGCCGCGGTTGGCTTCGCCGAGCAGCCAGCCGGTGGCGCCGTCGAAGTTCATGGTGCAGGTGGCATTGCCGTGGATGCCCATCTTGTGCTCGATCGAGCCGCAGGCCAGCGCATTGCGCTCGCCGACGCCGCCGTCCGCCGTCGGCAGGAACTTGGGCACGATGAACAGCGAGATCCCCTTCACGCCCGGCGGCGCATCGGGCAGCCGCGCCAGCACCAGGTGCACGATGTTCGCCGTCAGGTCCTGCTCGCCGCCCGAGATGAAGATCTTGGTGCCGGTGACCGCGTAGCTTCCGTCCGCCCGCGGCTGGGCGCGCGTGCGCAGCAGGCCCAGGTCGGTGCCGGCGTGGGGCTCGGTCAGGCACATGGTGCCGGCCCATTCACCCGAGGCAATGCGCGGCAGGTAGAGCGCCTGCTGGGCCGGGTCGCCATTCGTCGCCAGGCAGGTGTACGCGGCGTGCGACATGCCCGGGTAGGCCGCCCAGCCCATGTTGGCGCCGCAGAACATCTCGTAGAGCGCGTTGTCGAGCACCGAGGGCATGCCCTGCCCGCCATGCACCGGGTCGCAGGCCAGCGCGGTCCAGCCGCCGGCGCAGAAGCGCTCGTAGGCCTCGCGGAATCCCGCTGGCGTCTGGACGACGCCCGGGGCCGGCATGCGGCAGCCCTCGCGGTCGCCGCTGCCGTTGAGCGGCGCGATCACTTCCGCCGCGAAGGTGCCGGCGGCGTCGAGGATCTGGTCGAGGGTCTCGCGGTCGAGCGCTTCGGTGCCGTCGGCGGGCGAAGTGGCGCAGACATCGAGCAACTCGTGCAGCACGAAGCGCAGGTCGCGCAGCGGGGCGGTATAGCCGATCATGGCTGGCGCAACTCGCGACGCAGGATCTTGCCGACCGTCGACTTCGGCAGCGCCTCCAGGAAGCTGATCTGCCGCGGCACCTTGTACCCCGCCAGGTTGGCGCGGCAATGCGCCTCGACCTCGCCGGTGGTCAGCGCTTCGCTGCGCCGCACCACGAACAGGTGCGGCGCCTCGCCCGAGCGCGCGTCGGGCTGGCCGATGCAGGCGCACTCGACCACCCCCTCGTGCATCGCGACCACCGCCTCGATCTCGTTCGGATAGACGTTGAAGCCCGACACCAGGATCATGTCCTTCTTGCGGTCGACGATGGTCATGGCGCCGCTCGCATCGGCCACCACCACGTCGCCGGTGCGGAAGAAGCCGTCCTCGGTCAGCGCCTTGCGGGTGTCCTCCTCGCGCTGCCAGTAGCCCGCGAAAAGTTGGGGGCCCTTGAGCAGCAGTTCGCCCGGCGTGCCGTCGGGCACCGGGCGGCCATCGTCGTCGACGATGCGGGCATCGGTCGACGGCACCGGAATGCCGATCGAGCCGTTGCGCCCGGGCGGATTGAAGGTCGCCGAGGGCGAGGTCTCTGTGAGTCCGTAGGCCTCGGTGATCGGCCGGCCGCCGGCCGCATGCCAGCGCTGCGACACTGCCTGCTGGATCGAGGCACCGGCGCCGATCACCAGCCCGGTGCCGCTGAAGTCGACGCTCGCCAGCTCGGGCGCGTTGACCAGCGCATTGAACAGCGTGTTGACGCCGATGAAGACCAGGAAGGGCGCGCGCTTCATCTCGGCGATCACCGCGCCCGGGTCGCGCGGGTTGGCGACCAGCCGCATCACGCCGCCGAGCTGGAAGGTGATCAGCGACACCTGCAGCGGATAGATGTGATAAAGCGGCAGCGGCGCCACCACCGACCACTCGCGGGTGTCGACGGCGAGCCGCATCCAGCTCAGAGACTGCAGCACGCCGGCGCCCACGCTGCGATGCGTCAGCACCGCGCCCTTGGACAGGCCGGTGGTGCCGCCCGTGTACTGGAGGAAGGCGGGATCGGCCGGGGCGATCTGCACGACCGGCGCCGGCAGCTCGCCGGCCCGAGCGATCGCGCTGGCCAAGGTCATGCGCTTCGCCGGATCGCCGGTGGCACCGGCACCGGCCTCGGCCGCGATCGCGGCCAGCAGCCCCGCGGTCGGCGCCGTGAGGATCTGCTCGACGCCGGCTTCGAGGATCACGCCCTCGAGCGCCTCGCGCAGCGCCTCGGCCAGCACGATGCAGCGCACGCCCGCGTCGGCCAGTTGATGGGCCAGTTCGCGCGGCGTGTAGAGCGGATTCACCGGCACGGCGACCAGGCCGCTGCGCAGGATCGCGGTCATGGCGATCGGGAACGCGAGCCCGTTGGGCAGCATCAGCGCAACCCGGTCGCCCTGGCGCAGGCCGGCCCCGGCGAAGTGCGCCGCGAGCCGGGTCGACAGGCGGCCGAGCTCGGCATAGGTCAGGGATTCGCTGCCGGCCGTCACCGCGGTGCGTTCCGCGAATGACGCGATCGAGCGCTCGAGCATGGCCGCCAGCGTCTCGCCCCGCGGCAGGTCGATATCGTTGGCCAGTCCGGGCGGATAGGCGGCATGCCAGCGTCGTGATTCCATGGTGTCTCCTGGTGTTGTGATCGATGCGCGTTCAGCGCGCGAGCTCTTCGCGGATCATGTCCATGCGGTCCTGGCCGAAGAACATCTCGTCGCCGACGAAGCTGGTCGGCGCGCCGAAGACTCCGCGCGCCACGGCTTCGTCGGTAGTGGCCTTGAGTACCGCCTTGACCTCGGAGTCGGCGGCCAGCGCCTGGACGGCTTCGGGCGAGAAGCCCGCATCCGCCAGCGTCTTCGCCGTGAGTGCCGGCTGGTTGAGATCGAGCGCGTCGATCCACATCGCCTTGAAGACGGCGGCCAGCAGATCCTGCAGGCGCTCCGGCTCCCGCAGCTGCACGCCGGTCACGGCTCGCATCAGGAACAGCGTGATGATCGGAAAGTGCGGGTTGTTGAGGTAAGGCACGCCGTACTTGCGCGCATGCCGCTCGTAGTCGCGCACCGTGTAGCGGCCCTTGGCTGGAATGGCACCGGGCGACGCGTTGCCGGTCGCCTGGTAGACGCCGCCCAGCAGCATCGGCTTGTAGACCAGCTCGGCGCCGGCCGCTTCGCACAGGCGCGGCAGCTGCGTCCACGCCAGGTACGAGGCCGGACTTCCCACATCGAAAAAGAACTCCACCGTCTTGCCCATTGCCGCTCCTTTAATAAACGTTCGTTAACTGAACGGAAGTTATGTTATTGTTTTTTGATTGTCAACAAGGGTTCCCCCGAGGCCTCCGATGCGCTACTCCAGCACTCACAAACAAGAAGTCCGCGACAAGCTGATGGCCAGCAGCCGGGCGATCGCCAAGCGCGGCGGGTTCGAGTCCACCGGCGTCGATGCGCTGATGGGCGCCATCGGCATGACCGGCGGCGCCTTCTACAGCCACTTCCCGTCGAAGCAGGCGCTGTTCGAGGCACTGATCAGCGAAGAGGTGGACAACAGCGCCAACATGCTGGCCGGCAACGAAGACTCGCCGGCCGACCACGTGGCGCGCTGCCTGCGCGGCTACCTGAGCAGCTTCCACGTCGAGAACCCCGACCAGGGCTGCGCCCTGACCGCCCTGGGCCCCGAGATCGCGCGCGCCGGACCCGAGGTGCGCCGCGCGGTCGAGGCCAGCCTCAAGCGCACGCAGAAGAACTGGAGCGATCGCATCGGCGACTCCGACGCCGCCTGGGCGCTGATCGCGCAGTGCGTCGGCGCGGTGGTGCTGGCACGCGCGGTCGAGAGCGACAAGACGCGCAAGGAACTGCTCGCCGCGAGCCGCCGCTTCATCGACCAGGCGCATGCGCTCGAGCATCCGTGCTCGACCTCGCCCGGCCACAAGAAGGCCTGATTCCATCGTCGCGGGCCGCGCGCTTGCTTGACACCGCTCGCGCCTTTGGCTAACGTTCGTTTAGCTAAACGCTCATTCATCAATCCAAAGGAGACAGTCATGGCGGAGTCGCAAGGTCAGGGAAAAGTCGCGCTGGTGATCGGCGCCGGCGATGCAACGGGCGGCGCCATCGCGGCCCGCTTCGCCAGGGAGGGCTACATCGCCTGCCTCACGCGGCGCTCGGCCGACAAGCTGCAGCCGACGGTCGATGCCATCCGCGCCGCCGGCGGCCAGGCCTTCGGCTTCAGCAGCGACGCCCGCAAGGAAGAGGACGTGATCGCGCTGGTCGAACAGGTCGAGCGCGAACACGGACCGATCGAGGTGATGGTCTTCAACATCGGCGCCAACGTGCCCTCCAGCATCCTCGAGGAGACAGCGCGCAAGTACTTCAAGATCTGGGAGATGGCCTGCTTCAGCGGCTTCCTGAACGGTCGCGAAGTGGCCAAGCGGATGGTGACGCGCGGCCGCGGCACCATCCTCTTCACGGGCGCCACGGCCGGCCTGCGCGGCGCCGCCAACTTCGCCGCCTTCGCCGGCGCCAAGCATGCGCTGCGGGCGCTGGCGCAGAGCATGGCGCGCGAACTCGGGCCGCGCAACATCCATGTCGCGCACGTCGTGGTCGACGGCGCGATCGACACCGAGTTCATCCGCACCAGCTTCCCCGAACGCTACGCGCTGAAGGAGCAGGACGGCATCCTCAACCCCGAGCACATCGCCGACAACTACTGGCACCTGCACGCGCAGCCGCGCGACGCCTGGACCTTCGAGCTCGACCTGCGGCCCTACATGGAGCGCTGGTAGGCCTTCGAAGGGAACACGAACATGAAGACACGCATCACCGAACTCTTCGGCATCCGGCACCCGATCATCCAGGGCGGCATGCACTACGTCGGCTTCGCCGAGCTGGCCGCCGCGGTCTCGAACGCCGGCGGGCTCGGGCTCATCACGGGCCTGACGCAGAAGACGCCCGAGCTGCTGGCGAAGGAAATCGCCCGCTGCCACGAGATGACCGACAAGCCCTTCGGCGTCAACCTGACCTTCCTGCCGACCTTCTCGGCACCGCCCTACCCCGAGTACATCGCCGCCATCGCCGAAGGCGGCATCCGCGTGGTCGAGACCGCCGGCCGCAGCCCCGAGGCCCACATGCCGGCGCTCAAGGCGGCCGGCATCAAGGTGATCCACAAGTGCACCTCGGTGCGCCATGCGCTCAAGGCCGAAGCCATCGGCTGCGACGCGGTCAGCGTCGACGGCTTCGAGTGCGGCGGCCATCCGGGCGAGGACGACCTGCCCAACATGATCCTGCTGCCGCGCGCCGCCGAAGAACTGCGCATTCCCTTCGTCGCCTCCGGCGGCATGGCCGACGGCCGCAGCCTGGTGGCGGCGCTGGCGCTCGGCGCCGACGGCATGAACATGGGCACGCGCTTCATCGCGACCCAGGAAGCGCCGGTGCACGACAACGTCAAGCAGGCGATCGTGAAGGCCAGCGAGCTCGACACCCGCCTGGTGATGCGCCCGCTGCGCAACACCGAACGGGTGCTGAACAACGCCGGCGTCGAGCGCATCCTGGAGATCGAGCGCGAGAAGGGCGCGGCGCTGCAGATCTCCGACGTTTACGACCAGGTGGCGGGCGTCTATCCGCGCGTGATGGTCGAGGGCGAGATGGACGCCGGCGCCTGGAGCTGCGGCATGGTGGCCGGGCTGATCCGAGACGTGCCGACCGTGAAGCAATTGATCGACCGCATCATGGACCAGGCCCACGGCCTGATCACCGCGCGCCTGGCCGGGATGCTGGCCTAGGCGTAGAGCGCCTCGATCTGCCCGGAGAAGCTGCGCTGCGCCATCTGGCGCTGGATGCGAAGGGCCGGCGTCAGCTCCTCGTCCTGGGCCGACAGCGTGCGCGCCAGCACGCCGAAGCCCCGGATGCGCCGACCTTCGGCCAGCGCGGCGTTGAGCCGGTCGATCTGCGCCTGCACCAGCGCGTGCACCTCGGGCTTGCCGACCAGGTTGGCGTAGTCGGTGAAAGGAATGCCCTCGGCCTGCGCATAGCTCAGCACGCTCTCCTCCTCCAGCGCCACGAGGCAGGCGCAGTGGCTGCGCTGTTCGCCCACCAGCATCGCGCCGGCGATGTAGCTGCTGGCCAGCAGCGCCGCCTCGATGGCGCCCGGCGCCACCCGATCGCCCGAGGCCATCGCGAACGACTCCGACAGCCGCCCGACCACGCGCGGCACGCCGTCCTCGCCCGCCACCGCGAGGTCGCCGGTGTGCAGCCAGCCATCGTGCGTGAGCGCGGGCGGCTGCAGCGCACCCTCGCGCCAGTAGCCGGCGAGCGGCGCCACCGGCCTGAGCTGCAGCTCGCCGTCGCCGGCGATGCGCGCCACCGACGGCCCGAGCAGGCAAGGCCCGCAGGTCTCGGCGCTTTCATAGAGGTCGACCAGCGGCACGCCGATGGCGCCATACCACTGCGCCAGCGCCGGCGCCGCCAGCGCCCCGCCGCTGAACACCTGGCGCGCCCGCGCCAGTCCGAGCGACCGGCGCACGTGCCTGCGCGCCGCCTGCGCCAGCCAGCCGCCGGCCGTGCCGTCGATGCTGCGGCGATAGAGCCTGCGCTCGCGCGGCGCGGTGAGCAGCGCGGCGCTCTCGGTGCGCGCCTGCAGCTTTTCCCAGAAACGCGGCGGCGCGTGCACCCAGTGCGGCTCCACCTCGCGCAAGTCGTTGGCCACCGTGGCCGGGCTCTCCGGGAAATGCACCAGGCCGTGGCCGAGCACCGGCAGCACCGCCGCGAGGATGCGCTCGGCCGCGCTGGCCAAGGGCACGAAGCAGAGGCTCCGATCGCCGTCGCGCGTGCCCAGCGCCACCTGCACCGCAGCCCCCTGGCGCATCGCCGCCGCCTGCGAGAAGGCCGCCAGGCGCGGTGTGCCGGTGGTGCCCGCGGTGCCGGCGAGAAAGGCGGTATCCCCGCCCTGCCCGGCCGCGATGCGCGCCTCGAATCGCGCGGCCGGCGCCGCCTCATCGGCCGCCAGGAAGGCCGCGAGGCCGACCACTCTGGCATCGCCAAGCTCTCGAACGCCACGTTCGTCGAAGGCGACCACCCGCGCCAGGCGGGGCAGGCGCGCGGCCGAGGCCAGCACCTTGGCCGCCTGCGCCGCGTTCTCGACAAAGGCCACGCGGGAGCCGGCGTCGGCCAGGTGCCGGCCGACACGGCGTGCCGAACAGGTCGGGTAGACGCCGTGGCTGACGAAGCCCATGGCCTGGGCCGCCATGTCGGCATGGAGCCATTCGGGCCGGCTCTCCGAGATGATCGACACCACCTCCCCGGGCACCAGCCCGAGCCGGTCGAGCGCCAATCCGATGGCCTGCGCCTGCGCGAAGAACTCGCTCCATGTCACCGCCCGCCAGATGCCGCGCCGCTTGTGGCGCATCGCGACCTGATCCGGCTGGGCCCGGCAGCGTGCCAGCCAGGCCTGCGGCAGCGTCATCGTCGCCGCCGCGCTCACAGGCTGCTCTTGGCCGGGTCGATGATCTCCGAGCGCGGCAGCCACTGGCCGTCGACCACCTGCTCGACGCGGCACCACTCGGGGTCGACGTGGTTGTCCTTGAAGCGCTGCGTCTCGTAGGACGATTCGCCCTTGAAGCTGGAGGCCTGCAGCGTCTTCACGAGGCCCGCGGTGGTCAGGTCCTTGCCGGCCGCCTGCAGGCCCTGCATGAACCACGAGGCATAGTCGTAGAAGACCAGCGCGACATCGTCGGGCTCCATGTTGAAGCGCTTGCGATAGCTGTCGGACCAGCGCTTGAGTGCCGGGCCCTGCGCCGACGCCGGCGTGATGCGCCAGCCGCCGATGCCGTACAGGCCCTCGACCGAGGCCTTGCCGATGCTCAGCGTGGTGCCGGCTCGGCCCGGGCTGGCGGTCAGCACGTTGACCCCGCTCCAGCCCAGCTTCTTGACCTCGGCCGCGACGGCGATGGTTTCGCGGGTGGTGGTGGCGCCCACGATCAGGTCGACGCCGGCGGCCCGCATGCGCGCCACCTGCGACGAGAAATCGATGTCGCCGACCTTGTAGCCGGCCTCGGCGGCCAGCGCCATCCCCTTGGCGGCGAGGCCTTCCCTGACGCCCTTGCCGACCAGGTCGCCGAACGGCCCTTCCTGGTAGATGAATCCGACCTTCTTGCTGCCCAGCTTGGCGAGTGTCCACTTCAGGCCCGCGGCCGTTGTCGTGTCGTAGTGCAGGTTGGCCGTGAACAGCAGCGGCGAGTCGCCCGAGGCCTTGCGGATCAGCGCCGCCGCACCGTAGGGTGCAAAGCAGATCACGCCGGCATCGACCGTCTTCTTGACCGTGGCCACGCCCGGGCCGGAGCCGAAGGGGCACAACAGCGCAAAGACCTCGTCGCGGCGGATCAGCTTGTCGACCACCCGCACCGCCTGCGGCGGCTGGCTGCCGTTGTCCTCGATCACGAAGCGCAGCTTGCGGCCATGGATGCCGCCGGCCTCGTTGGCCTCGTCGACGCGCATCTGCAGCCCGTTGCGGATCGGCGGCATCGTGATGGCGGCCGGGCCCGACAGGTCGAGGTGCGTGCCGAGCACGATCTCGCCGCTGCTGACGCCGGCGGCACGCGCGGGCGCGCCGAGAAAAGCGGGGGCGAGGCCGGCCAGGCCGGAATGGAGCAGGGTACGACGGCGAAGGCTCATGGGATGTCTCCTGAAGTGATCGAAGGTGAAGGCGCCCTAGCGCCAGCTGGCGCTGCGGCGCTGCGGCCGGGCGGCTTGCGCGGCACCGGGCGCCGCATGGCCGCCGGTGCCGCCGAGATAGAAGTCGCGCACGTCGTCGCGCTCGCGCAGCCTGGCGCAGCTGTCGGCCGCGACGATGCGGCCGAGCTCGACGATGTAGCCGTCGTCGGCGGTGGCCAGCGCGATCGCGGCGTTCTGCTCGACCACCAGCACGGCCGTGTTCGTCTCGCTGCGGATGCGCTGCACGATGGCGAAGATCTCCTTGGTGAACAGCGGCGACAGGCCGAGCGAGGGCTCGTCGAGCAGCAGCAGCCGCGGCCGGCCCATGAAGGCGCGGCCGATCGCCACCATCTGCTGCTCGCCGCCCGACAGCAGGCCGGCGGCCTGGCCCTGGCGCTCGCGCAGGCGCGGAAACCACTCGAACACCCGCTCGATGTCGCGCTTCGCCTCGGGATCGCGCCGGCGGGCGAAGGCGCCCATCCGCAGGTTCTCCAGCACGCTCAGGAAGGTGAACACCTGTCGGCCCTCGGGCACCAGCACCACGCCCGCCCGCGCCACCGCATCGGCGTCGCGGCCGTCGATGCGCCGGCCCTCGAACTCGATCCTGCCCTTGGCCGGGTCGATCACGCCGGCGATGGTGTTGAGCAGCGTGGTCTTGCCGGCGCCGTTGGCGCCCAGCACCGCCACGATGCGACCGGGCTGGACCTCGAGGCTGATGCCGCGGATGGCGTTGACCGGCCCGTACCAGGTCTCGATGTTGCGCACGCTCAGCAGTGCAGTCATGCCTCAGGCTCCCAAATAAGCCGCGATGACGCGCGGATCGGACTGCACCTCGGCCGGGGTGCCCGAGGTCAGGACCTGGCCCTGCTCCATCACCAGCACGCGGTCGGCCACGGCCGAGACCAGCGACATGTCGTGCTCGACCATGACCACGGTAATGCCCAGCGCATCGCGGATGTCGCGGATCCAGTGGGCCAGCTCGTGGGTCTCCTCCGGGTTCAGGCCCGAGGCCGGTTCGTCGAGCAGCAGCAGCTTCGGCCCCGCCACCAGCGCGCGGCCCAGCTCGACGATCTTGCGGATGCCGTACGGCAGTCCGGCGACCAGGCTCATGCGATGCGGCGCCAGGTCGAGCAGCGCGATCACGTCCTCGACCACCTCGCGCGTCGCGGTCTCGGCGCGGCGCACCACCGGCAGGTCGAACAGCTGCGCCAGCAGGCTGCCGTGCGGGGCGCAGTGGCGGCCCAGCATCAGGTTGTCGAGCACGGTCGCGCCTTCGAACAGCTCGATGTTCTGGAAGGTCCGCGCGATGCCATGTCGCACCACGTCGTGCCTGGCCACGCCGGTGATCTCCCGGCCCAGCAGCCGCACCGAGCCGGCGCTGGCGTCGAACACCCGCGTGATCAGGTTGAAGACCGAAGTCTTGCCGGCGCCGTTGGGGCCGATGATGGCGAACACCTCGCCCTCGGCCACCTCGAAGCTGACGTCGCGCACCGCGCGCACGCCGCCGAAGGAAAGGCTCAACTGGTCGACTTCGAAGAACGCCATCAGCCACGCTCCGATCGCATGTAGGCCTTCTGGCGCCGGAAGCCGCCGCGCCGGCGCAGCGGAAACTCGTCGAGCGCGCTGCGGATGCGGACCCAGCGGCCGTTGATGCCGCGCGGCTCGAGCAGCACGAAGAACACCAGCACCGCGCCATAGACGAACAGCTCGAGCCCGAACTGGCTGCCGATGCGCGCCGGCAGCAGCGGCTTGGCGAGCGAGATCAGCGACGGCAGCATGCCGATCAGCAGGGCGCCGAAGATCGCGCCGCGCAGGCTGCCCATGCCGCCGATGAAGACCATCAACACCAGCTGCAGCGACAGCGCGAGGCCGAAGCTCTCGGGCGTGATGAACTGGGTCTGGTGGGCCAGCAGCGCGCCGGCCAGGCCCGAAACGGCCGCGGAGATCACGAAGGCCAGCACCTTGGTGCGCGCCACGTGGATGCCCAGGCCCTGGGCTGCGGCCTCGGAATCGCGCACGCCGACGAAGGCGCGCCCCGTGGCCGAGCGCATCAGGTTGAGCAGCAGCCAGAGCACCAGCGCCAGCATCGCGAGGCAAAGGAAATAGAAGGGCAGCGGTCCGCCGAGGCTGAAGCCGAACAGCACGGGGTCGGGCACCGCGAGGCCGCTGTGGCCACCGGTCACGGATTTCCACCGGCCGGCGACGTGCTCGGTCACGATCGCGAAGGCCAGCGTCACCACCGCCAGGTGCAGGCCCGAGACCCGGATCGCCGGCAGGCCGACCGCCAGCCCGGCGAGCCCGGCCGTGATGGCGGCGGCGAGCAGCGACAGGGGCAGCGGCAGGCCCAGCGTCAGCAGTTGCGCGTGGGTGTAGGCGCCGATGCCGAGGAAGGCCGCCTGCCCCAGCGACACCTGGCCCGTGAAGCCGGTCAGGGTCATCAACCCCAGGCTGGCGATGCACATGATGAAGATGAACGAGGCCTCGCCGACATAGAAGGTCGGGATCGCGAACGGCGCGACCACCAGCGCCGCCGCCAGCGCGCCGTACAGCAGCCGCTGCTCGCGCGTGCGCAGCAGCGCCCGCCCTTCGGCATAGCTGGTCTGGTAGTTGTCCCGGCTCATACGCGCCTCCCGTGCGCTTCGCCGATCAATCCGCGCGGGAAGAACACCAGCACCGCGATCAGCACCAGGTAGGGCATGACGTCCTTGAAGCCGTCAGGCAGGTAGACGCCCGAGAACTGCTCGATCAGCCCGATCAGCAGGCCGCCGAGGATGGCCCCGGGCACGCTGCCGAAGCCGCCGAGCACCAGGGCCGCCAGCGCCTTCAGCATCACGAACCACAGGCTCAGGTCGACCAGCGAGATCGGTGCCAGCAGGATGCCGCAGAGCGCCGCGATGGCCCCCGAGATCGCCCACACCAGCGAGTTGAGCCGCTTGACGCGCACCCCGCACAGGTAGGAGGCCAGCTGGTTCTGCGACGAGGCCTGGATCGCCACGCCGAGCGCGGTGCGCTGCAGGAAGACGAACAGCAGCGCCGTCACGCCCAGTGCGGCCGCGATGATCACCAGGTTGAGGTCCGCGACGATGGCGCCGCCCAGCGTGGTGGCGTGCCCGGTCCAGGGCGTCGGGTAGCTGCGCGAGTCCGGACCGAACACCATGCTGGTGCCGCCGCGGATCATGAAGCCGATGCCGATGGTCAGCATCACGCCCGCGAACTGCGGCTGGCCGACGATGGCGCGCATCACGCGGGCCTCGAGCAGCCAGCACAGCAGCGCCGCCAGCAGCACCACCAGCGGCAGCGCGAACCAGAACGACAGCCCGGCCTCGGCGATGAAGTACCAGGCCGCGAAGGACGACAGCATCAGCACGTCGCCATGGGCGAAGTTCAGCACTTCGGTGGCCTTGTAGCCGAGCACCAGCCCGAGCGCCACCAGGCTGTAGATGGCGCCGGTTGAAACGCCTTGCAGGCCCAGTTGGACGAACTGCGACAGCGACGCTGAATCGAATGCACCCATTGTGTCCTAACGATCGTTAACTAAACGATCGGCAGACTATAAGGACATGCGGGGGCCCGCGTCTCTAGTGGTTAGTCCCAGGGTCGGCGCGGAGGGCGCCGGGCGCCGGGGGCGTCGACAGTCCGCCACGGCGGGTGTGCGATATGCACGAACGAAGGGCCGGATTTTTCCGAAGGCCCTGTTCTGTCATGGACAAGTCGCCGATGTTGAGGATCATCGGGACTCAGCCAAGGAAATCACCATGAACAGCCGCATCCGCTCGATCCGCGCCGGCCGCACGCCCAAGCCCGCGGCGCGGCGTTCCATCGCCGAGGCGCTGTCGCGCAAGCTGGGCACGCTGGTCGGGACCGATCGGCGCCGGGCCCTGCGGGCCCGGGAGCGCTTCGAGCAGCTCGAGCCCGACCAGCGCCTGCGCGAAGTGGGCGAGTGGTAGCCGGCGCCCGGTCGGGCCGCCCGCGGTGCGAAGCCGCCGCCACGACCTGAGGCTTTCGCTACCATCGACGGGCCAACCACCGCCCGTCGAATGCCCCAGCCCTCACTCTCCCCGCGCCAGACCCTCGGCACCCTGCTGCGGTCGGCCGCCGGCCCGCTCGAGCGGCCGGTGCGCTTTCTGGGCGAGGTGCTGCTGTCGGCCGGCGCCGCGATGCGCGGGCATTGGACTTTCCGCCGCGAGGATCTCGGCCGCGTCCTGGCGGACTGCAGCGCGCGGGCGGTGGCCATCGTCCTGGTCGTGAACCTGCTGGTGGGCGCGATCCTGGCGTTCGTCGGCGCGGTGCAGCTGGCCAAGTTCGGCGCCGGCATCTTCGTCGCCGACCTGGTGGCGATCGCGGTCGCACGCGAGATGGCCGCGATCATCACGGCGGTGGTCATCGCCGGGCGCACCGGCGCCGCCTTCGCGGCCGAGATCGCGACCATGCAGGCCAACGAGGAGGTCGACGCGCTCGAGGTGCTGGGCCTGACCGCGATCGACTTCCTGGTGCTGCCCCGGGTGGGCTCGCTGCTGCTGATGATGCCGCTGCTGTACATCTTCGCCTGCGTGGCCGGCCTGCTGGGCGGGATGATCGTCGCGGCCGCCATGCTCGACCTGTCGGCGACCGCCTACCTGCAGCGCACCGCCGAGTCGCTCACCTGGACCCACCTGGGCCTGGGCATCGGCAAGTCGGTGACCTTCGGCGCCCTGGTCGGCATGGTCGGCTGCTACTACGGCCTGCGGGCCCAGCGCAACGCGGCCGGCGTCGGCGTCGCGACCACAGGCGCGGTGGTGACCAGCATCGTCGGCATCATCGTGCTCGACGCCATCTTCGCGGTCTGCGCCAACGCCCTGGACATCTGACATGAGCCTGCTCGCCGTGGACCAGCTCGTCATGCAGTTCGGCACCCGCCTGATCCAGAAGGACATCTCGCTCAAGGTCGAGAAGGGCTGCATCTTCGCCGTCATGGGCGGCAGCGGCTGCGGCAAGAGCACCTTGCTCAAGCACCTGGTGGGCCTGCTGCCGCCGGCCGCCGGCACGGTCACCTACGACGGCGTCGACTTCTGGGCCAGCGACGACGCCCAGCGCAGCGCCCTGCGTTCGCGCTTCGGCATGCTGTTCCAGAGCGCCGCCCTGTGGTCGTCGATGACGGTGCTCGAAAACGTCTGCCTGCCGCTCGCGCGCCAGACCCGGCTCGACGCGAAGCAGCGCGAGGCCAAGGCGCGCGAAGTGCTCGAATGGGTGGAACTGGGCGAGTTCGCGAACTTCTATCCCGCTTCGCTCAGCGGCGGCATGAAGAAGCGCGCCGGCCTGGCGCGCGCCATCGCCGCCGAGCCGCCGCTGCTGTTCCTCGACGAGCCCTCGGCCGGCCTCGACCCGATCAGCTCGCGCCGGCTCGACGACCTGATCCTCGACATCCGTCACCGCACCGGTGCCGCCGTGGTCTTCGTGAGCCACGAACTGCCGAGCCTGTTCGCGATCGCGGACGACGGCATCTTCCTCGACGCCGACAGCAAGCGGCCGATCGCCCACGGCTGCCCGCGCGAACTCGCCCGGCAGGACGTGCACCCGACGGTGCATGCCTTTCTCCATCGGGAGGTGCCGCCGCCGGCCGTGCCTGCCGCAACCGAGGCCACCCCATGAAACGCAATGCCCTGCTGATCGGCGGCTTCGTCGTCGCCGCCCTCGTGATCACGGTCGCGGCCATCCTCTGGCTCAGCGGCAACGACCTCTTCACCCGGCAACAACGCGCCCGCGTCTTCTACCAGGGCAACGTGAGCGGGCTGTCGGTGGGCGCACCGGTGACCTTCCGGGGCGTCACGATCGGGCAGGTGACCGACATCGGCATCCTGATGGACCCGATCTCGCTCAAGACCACGGTCCCGGTCACCTTGCGGCTGCAGCCCAGCGCGCTGCGCCTGACCGACGCCAAGGACAAGGTCCCCGACCTGACGGTGCTGGTGCAGCGGGGCCTGCGCGCCCGGCTGGCCTCGCAGAGCATCGTGACCGGCCAGAAGGCCATCGAGCTCGACTTCCTGCCGGGCACGCCCGACACGCTGCTCGGCGGCCCGGGCGCCACCGAGATTCCGGCGGTGGCCGACCGTTTCGGCGCCCTGATCGACCAGGTCGCCAACCTGCCGCTGCGCGACACGGTGGCCGACATGCGCCAGGCGATCCAGGCCCTGGAGACGACGCTGGCGTCGGTGCAGAAGACGCTCGACAGCGCCCAGGGCGTGCTCGGCGGCGCCGCCCGGCAACTCGATCTCACCGCCGTCGAGTCGCGCAAGACACTGGCCGTCGCGACCGAGGCCATCCGGCAGGTGCAGGGCAGCTCGCAGGCGACGCTGAAAGCGATCACGCAGCTGGCCGACAGCTCCCAGCAAACGGTGCTGGCGGCGCAGCCGGAACTGCAGCGCACCCTGGTCGGCGCCCGCCAGGCGTCGGAGACCGCCAAGCTGGCGATGGACCGGCTGGCCGACATGGCGGCACCCGGAGCCCCCTTGCGCGGCGACCTCGACGCCACGCTCCGGGATCTTTCACAGGCGGCGCGCAGCCTGCGTTCCTTGAGCGAGCAGCTCGAGGAGCGGCCCAACGCCATCATCTTCGGGAACCCACGCCAATGACTGCACTGACACGATGGACGGCCTGGCCCCTGCACGCCGCGCTGGCGGCCCTGTTGGCGGGCTGTGCCTCGGCGCCTCCGCCGATGCTGCTGACACTGCCGCAAGCGGTCTCTCCAACGGCGGCGGCCGCCATGCCGGCTCCGACGGCCGCGCCGCGCGTGCTGGCCGTGGGACGGCCCGAGATTCCTGAATACCTGGTGGCACGCCGGGTGCGCTACCGGGCCGAGGCCAGCACGCTGGGCGAATGGCCCGATGCCTTCTGGGCCGAGCGGATCGAGGTCGGCGTCGGGCGCGAATTCAATGCGGCGCTGCGCGAGCGCCTGCCCGGCTGGCGGCTGTGCGAGACCAACTGCAGCGAGCAGTCGCCCGCCGCATCGCTCCAGGTGGTGTTGACGCGCATGGACTATGTGCGCGGCGAACGGCGCCTGAAGGCGAGCGGCCGCATCATGCTGTGGAGCACCGAACGCGTGCCGCGCCTGCTGCAGGGCGGCGGGTTCGAGTACGACATCGCGGGCGATGCGGACACGCCGCAGTCGCAAGCCGCCACGGTGACCGAACTGCTGCGGCGCGTCGCCGCCGATGCGGCGGCCTCGGTCGCCAAGGCGCCCTGAACGGGCCGCGTCGGCCCTACTTGAGTGACTGCTTTTCCGAGGCGCGCTCGCCCGGCCGGCTGTCCGCGATGAAGTCGTACTGCCCGCCGCCTTCGCGCGCGCGGACGCTGTGCATCTGCGGCGCGGCCAGCCGGTCGGCGCCGCTGCCCAGCGTGTTCGACTGCAGCGGCTGGCCGGAGAACGCAGATCCGCAGGGCCGGTCGGACAAGACCGTCTGGCCGCGTTCATCCTTGCAGCGATGAATCTCGGCCGCTGCCATCGTGCTTGCTGCACAGAGGCTCCAGACGGCGATCGTTCGAAACAGGGGCAGCACCAGAGAGGGCATGGGTCGCTTTCGAATGTTTCGGCAATCCTAGGCCGAGCCGGCGAAGCTCGAAGCAAATTGTCACGAGTGGCCGAGACAAATCGTGACAAACATCTCACGCCCTTGTGCGCGTTGCGCAACGTCGCGACACGTTTCGGCGGACGCCGACATACAAGACGCGCAGTCTGTACTACAAAAGGATTCCTTCAAGTTCGGGCCGTTCAAATGAACCCGTTTCATCGACATATCGTTCCCGAAACCGCCGTCTGGCCCGCCGTGCAGCGGCCGGTGGCGTACGTACAGGTCGGCGACCTGGTGGAGATGTGGGTCCGGCGCGCCCCGTCGGATTTCGCAACCTGCGAGTTCTGCCAGACCGTCAACCACCAGAGCGATGCGCGCTGCCGCACCTGCGGCTGCCCGCTGCCGGTCGGCGACGAGGCCGACCCGGCGCCCGAGCCGCGCGCGGTGCGCCAGAGGGCAGCGCCGGCACCGGCCGTGAAGTCGCTGACCAACGTCATGCGCCTGGCGCTGCTGCCGCCGCTGCTGCTCTTCGTCGGCTTTGCCGGCTGGTACCAATCGCGCTTGCCGGGCACGGCGCCGCACGCCGCGCTCGCGGTCGCCGCGACCGTCCCCGCCGCGGCACCTTCGCACGCCGCACCCAAGCGCAAACCCTCGCGGCTGGCGGCCGGCGACCTCGGCCTGAGCGAAGGCGAGGTGGCGATCGTGTCGGGCGGCGGCTCGCCGGCAACGTTGGCCGACGAGGAGGCCGAGCCCGCTCGGGCGGTGGCCGCGGAAAGCAACGCACCGACGCGAACCCGGAAGGTGGCGGTCCAGTCGGCGGCCGTCCGCGCCGAGCGAAACCCGCTGGCCGCCTGCAGCGGCAGCAACTTCTTCGCCCGCGCCATCTGCGTCAACAGCCGATGCGCGGATCCCAGGAGCGCGCATCTGGGCCAGTGCCGCGAAGCGATTCGCCAGCGCCAGATCGACGAGGCGCGCCGCAATCCCAGCCTGATGGGCTGAGTCCCCATCGAGAGCATCCGGATCGGCACGATCCATGCTCCCCCCCTTAGACCCTCTACCACGAGGCGAAACACCCCTCAAGTAGACTAGCGCGCGTCGAAAACGACGGCCCGCGGCCACCTGCCTGCCGCGGGCATCCCGCACATCCGCCAAGCTCCAGAGGTCACACAATGGCTACCGCTCAATCCAAGATCATCTACACCCTCACCGACGAGGCGCCGCTGCTGGCCACGGCCTCGCTGCTGCCCGTCATCCAGACGTTCGCCGCGCCGGCAGGGATCGAGGTCGCGACCAGCGACATTTCGGTGGCAGCCCGCATCCTGGCGGAGTTCCCTGAATTCCTGACGCCCGAGCAGAAGGTGCCCGACAACCTGGGCGAGCTCGGCCGCCTGACCCAGTCGCCCGACACCAACATCATCAAGCTGCCCAACATCAGTGCCTCGGTGCCCCAATTGCTGGCAGCCATCAAGGAACTGCAGGCGCGCGGCTACAAGATCCCCGACTACCCCGAAGACGCCAAGACCGACGAACAGAAGGCACTGCTGGCGCGCTATTCGAAGGCGCTCGGCAGCGCGGTCAACCCGGTGCTGCGCGAAGGCAATTCCGACCGCCGCGCCCCCGCGGCCGTCAAGCGCAACGCGCGCAAGAACCCGCACTCGATGAGCAAGTGGAGCCCGGCCTCGCGCACCCACGTCTCGCACATGCACGGCGGCGACTTCTACGCCGGCGAAAAGAGCATGACGCTCACCAAGGCGCGCGACGTCCAGATGGACCTGGTGACCAAGAGCGGCCAGACCATCGTGCTGAAGAAGAAGGTCGCCCTGCTCGAAGGCGAGATCATCGACAGCATGTTCATGAGCAAGAAGGCGCTGCTCAAGTTCTACGAGGACGAGATGGAAGACGCCCGCGAGACCGGCGTGATGTTCTCGCTGCACGTCAAGGCGACCATGATGAAGGTGTCGCACCCGATCGTCTTCGGCCATGCGGTCAAGGTCTTCTACAAGGACGCCTTCGCCAAGCACGGCAAGCTGTTCGATGAACTCGGCGTCAACGTCAACAACGGCCTGTCGAGCGTCTACGACAAGATCAAGGACCTGCCGACCTCGCAGCGCGACCAGATCGTCAAGGACCTGCACGCCTGCCACGAGCACCGCCCCGAGCTGGCGATGGTCGACTCGGCCAAGGGCATCACCAACCTGCACGCGCCGAACGACGTCATCGTCGACGCCTCGATGCCAGCGATGATCCGCCTGGGCGGCAAGATGTGGGGACCGGACGGCCGTCCGAAGGACACCAAGGCCGTGATGCCCGAGAGCACCTTCGCCCGCATCTACCAGGAGATGATCAACTTCTGCAAGACCAACGGCGCCTTCAACCCCGTGACCATGGGCACCGTGCCCAACGTCGGGCTGATGGCGCAGAAGGCCGAAGAGTACGGCTCGCACGACAAGACCTTCGAGGTGCCCGAGGACGGCGTGGCCCGCATCGTCGACATCGCCACCGGCGAGGTGCTGCTCGAGCAGAACGTCGAGACCGGCGATATCTGGCGCATGTGCCAGACCAAGGACGCGGCGATCCGCGACTGGGTCAAGCTGGCCGTGAACCGGGCGCGCCTGTCGGGCATGCCGGCCGTGTTCTGGCTCGACGAATACCGCCCGCATGAAGCGGAACTCATCAAGAAGGTCCACACCTACCTGAAGGACCACGACACCAAGGGCCTGGACATCCAGATCATGTCGCAGGTGCGCGCCATGCGCTACACGCTCGAGCGCGTGATCCGCGGCAAGGACACCATCTCGGTCACCGGCAACATCCTGCGCGACTACCTCACCGACCTGTTCCCGATCATGGAACTCGGCACCAGCGCCAAGATGCTGTCGATCGTGCCGCTGATGGCCGGCGGCGCGATGTTCGAGACCGGCGCCGGCGGCTCGGCACCGAAGCACGTCAAGCAGCTGGTCGAAGAAAACCACCTGCGCTGGGATTCGCTCGGCGAGTTCCTGGCGCTGGCCGTGTCGCTCGAGGACCTGGGCCAGAAGACCGGCAACAAGAAGGCCAAGGTGCTGGCCGAGACGCTCGACACCGCCACCGGCATGCTGCTCGACAACAACAAGGGCCCGTCGACCAAGACCGGCGAACTCGACAACCGCGGCAGCCACTTCTACCTGGCGCTGTACTGGGCCCAGGCCCTGGCGGCGCAGACCGAAGACAAGGAACTGCAGGCGCATTTCGCGCCGCTGGCCAAGACCCTGGCCGCCAACGAGCAGAAGATCGTCGACGAACTCAAGGCGGTGCAAGGGCAGCCGGCCGACATCGGTGGCTACTACATGCCCGATCCGAAGAAGACCGCGACCGTCATGCGGCCGAGCGCCACCTTCAACGCGGCGCTGGCCTCCGCGGCCGCCTGAGCGAGCACCCCGCCGACCGCTGGTTCAGGTCGGCGCCACGATCCAGGCCCGCTTCGGCGGGCCTTTTTCTTGGCCGTCCGCCCTCATTTCGAGAAGGATGGCGGGCGGCTGGCGGCGGTCAGCATTTCGAGCCCGAGCGCCCGGCCCATGCGCTGCAGTTCCCCGGACAGCCGTCGCACCTCGGCCAGCGCGGCCTGGTCCCCGGCCTGGAGGCGGTTGAATTCCCTGGCGAAGGCATCGGTGACCTCGGTCCATCGATGGAACGCGGGGTTGTCAGCAGGGAGTGGAGAGTCCATTGGGTTGCTCTGAGCCGGCAATTGCCTAATGGGCGGCAATAATGAACGATTTCGAAACTTAAGTACACATCTTTCTGCAAATCCTCATGTCAACCTCCTTTCTGGTGATGTAGGGGCGACCGCCGCTGCCTTACCGTGCGAATCGCTGTCACCGTCTGAGGAGTTTGCCTTTCAGCACCCAGGGAGCTTGTCTGACGCCAGGTTGAATCACGTTGCATTAATGTGTACTAAAATGTTACGCATTGCATGTGTGAGCAACCACTAGCGTCAAGGAAAGCCTCGTCCGACTTCGCGGCCGAGGCCGCCCCCTTGTCCTTCCAGCAGGAAGGCCTGTGGTTCCTCGATCAGATGGCCGAGGGGGGCGCGCCCTACAACATCAATTCGGCAAGCCGGCATCGTGGCCCCCTGGACGCCGAAGTGCTCGAACGCAGCTTGCGCACGCTGATCGCCCGCCACGACAGCCTGCGCACCGCGTTCCACACCTCCGGGCAGGCGCCCCGGCAGTGCGTCCTCCCGGCGCCCGCGGCGCAGCAGCGCTTCAGTTTGCGGCAGGTCGAGCTCGGGCCGGCAGACGCCGCCGGGACCACGCTCCTGGCGCGCATCGGCGCCAGCATCGCCCAGCCCTTCGACCTGTCGAAGGCCCCGTTGCTGCGCGCCGAGTTGTTGCGGATCGCACCCGACGATCATGTCCTGGTGCTGGTCGTGCACCACATCGTGGCCGACGGATGGTCCATGAACGTCATTCGCCGCGAACTCGGCCGGCTCTATGCCCAGGGCGGCGACGACGCCGGCCTGGCCGCGCCGCCACTGCGCTTCTCCGACTGCGTCCGCTGGCAGCGTGATCGTTTCGAGCGCGATGGACTGCTGGCCCAGCTCGGCCATTGGCGCGAGAACCTGCGCGGGCTGCAGACCCTGAACCTGCCGACCGACCGCAACCGGCCGTTGCAGATGGCCTACGAGGGCCGGACCCTGTCGCTGGCCATCGATCCCGCGCTCGCCGCCGACCTGGGGGCGCTGGCGAGGCAGCAGGACGCCACCACCTTCACCACGCTGCTGGCGGCGTTCAATGTGCTCCTGATGCGCTACACCGGGCAGAGCGACATCGCAGTCGGTGTTCCGGTGGCGGCTCGCAACGGGGCCCAGTTGCGCGACGTGGTGGGCTACTTCGCCAACACGGTGGTCATGCGCAACCACCTCGAAGGCGGGAGCAGCTTCACCGAACTGCTGAAACGCGTGCGG
Organism: Variovorax sp. J31P179; assembly: GCF_030316985.1. Taxonomy (NCBI): domain Bacteria; kingdom Pseudomonadati; phylum Pseudomonadota; class Betaproteobacteria; order Burkholderiales; family Comamonadaceae; genus Variovorax; species Variovorax sp. J31P179. Next base: position 81,318 of record NZ_JASZYL010000006.1, read on the forward strand.
CGGACCGCGCGCGCGGCGCTGGTGCACCAGGAGATGCCCTTCGACCGGCTGGTGGCCGAATTGAGCCCGGAACGCGATGCCAGCCGGAATCCGCTCTACCAGGTCGCGTTCGCGCTCGACAACTTTCCCCATCGCCTGCTCGAACTCGACGGACTCGCGAACGAGCAGGTTCGAGTGCATGCCCGCACCTCCAAGTTCGATCTTTCGCTGACGATGGTCGAATCCGACGCCGGACTCGAGGCCTTGTTCGAGTACCGCACCGACCTGTTCGAGGCGCAGACCATCGAGCGGCTGGCGGCGCACTTCGTCCATCTGCTGCGCGGCATCGTCGCCGATCCCGACGGCCCGCTGGACCGCCTGCCGCTGATGGATGACGCCGAGCGGCACCGGATGCTGTTCGATTGGAACCAGCGGCTCCCCGCCGTGGCGCGCGAGCTGCCGGTGCACGAACTCTTCCGGGCCCAGGCGCGAGCGACGCCCGAGGCCGTCGCGCTGCGCTCCGGCGCAGGCAGCACCAGCTACCGCGAACTCGACCTGCTGTCGGACCGGCTTGCCGGCGAGCTGCGCGCGCTGGGCGTCGGGCCCGAGGTGGTCGTCGGCCTCTGCATGCAGCGCTGCATCGGCCTGGCGGTGGCCCTGATGGCGATCTTCAAGGCCGGCGGCGTCTTTCTTCCGCTGGACCCCGCCCACCCGACCGAGCGGCTGCAGGCGATGCTGGACGATGCGACGCCCGCCGTGGTATTGACGCAGGCGGCGCTGGCGGATCGGCTGCGGCGGCTCGACACCGCCGTGCCGACCCGGACCCTGGTGGTTCCGGACGACGGCGGCGAAGTCCCGCGGGAGCCCCTGGCCGAACAGGCCGCACCGTCGCGCCCGGACCAGCTGGCCTATCTGATCTATACCTCCGGCTCGACCGGCACCCCCAAGGCGGCACAGCTGATGCACGGCGGCCTGAGCAACCACGTACTGTGGATGATCGACGCCCTGGAGCTGACGGCGGGCGACCGCGTGCTGCAGAAGACCTCGTCGAGCTTCGACGCATCGCTCTGGGAGTTCTTCTCGCCGCTGTGCTGCGGCGCGACGCTCGTCATCGCCGAGCCCGATGTCCACCAGGACATGCGCCGGCTGGCCGAGGCGATCCGCGACCACGACATCAGCGTCGTCCAGTTCGTGCCGTCCGAGCTGCGTGTGATGCTGGGAGAGATGGACCGCACCGCCTGCCCGGGCCTTCGCTACGTGTTGAGCGGCGGCGAAGCCATGGACCGCGGGCTCGCCGTGTCGTTCCGCCAGGCCCTGCCCGGCGTCCGACTCGGCAACTTCTACGGCCCCACGGAAGCCACCGTGGACAGCGCCTGGTACGAAGTCGCCGAGCCCTTGCCCGAGCGGGCGATCGTGCCGATCGGCCGTCCGATCACCAACGCCCAGTTGTATGTGCTCGATGCCCGACTGCAGCCTCAGCCCGTCAACGTGGCCGGCGAGCTGTACGTCGGCGGGCTGGGCGTCGGGCGCGGCTACCACCGCCGCCCCGAACTCAGCGCTGAACGCTTCGTGCCCAACCCCTTCCGGCCGGGCGAGACGATGTACCGGACCGGCGACTCGGCGCGCTGGCTGCACGACGGCGTGGTGGAGTTCATCGAGCGCCAGGACGACCAGGTCAAGCTGCGCGGCTTCCGGATCGAACTCGGGGAGATCGAGTCCGCGCTGTCGGCTTGCGAGCAGGTGCGGGTGAGCGCGGTGGTCCTGCGCGAAGTGGCCGCCGGCCGCAAGGAGCTGGTCGCCTACGTGGTGCCCCGAGGGCCCGCCGATCCGCGTTCCCTGCGCGCGGCGCTGAAGTCCAGGCTGCCCGACCACATGATCCCGAGCGCGTTCGTGATCCTGCCGGAGCTGCCGCGCCTGGCCAACGGAAAGCTCGACCGAAGCCGCCTTCCCAGCCCCGAGGCCGATGCGTCGACGCTCGACCGGCTCGCGCCGCGATCGCCGATCGAATCCGCCTTGCTGGACATCTGGAGCGATGTGCTGGGCAAGTCGGGCTTCGGCATGCGCGCGAACTTCTTCGACCTGGGCGGACATTCGCTGCTCGCCACCCAGATCGTGTCGCGGATCCGTTCGACCCTGGGGGTGGAGTTCCCCCTGCGGCAGATCTTCGATCACCCGACGATCGAGCAGATGGGCCAGGCCGTGGGCGAGCTGGCCTCCGGCCCGGCGGCCGACGCCGCCGGGCCGCTGGCGCCGATCGAGCCCGTCTCGCGTTCGGGGCCCCTGCCGCTGTCGTTCTCGCAGCGGGGCATGTGGGTCCTGAACCAGCTGGACCCCGAGGGCGCCGCCTACAACATGCGCGACACGATGCGCCTGCGCGGGCCGCTGGACCGCGCCGCGCTGCGCCGGGCCTTCGACCGCCTGGTCGCCAGGCACGAGGCGTTTCGCACGACCTTCGAACTCGTGAACACCGAACCCGCGGCCTTCATCGGCGAGGTGCAGCCGGCCAACGTCATCGAGCTCGACCTGTCGGAGGTCCCGGAGAGCGAACGCGACCTCGCCATTCAAGGCCATGCCGGGCGCATCGCCAACGCGCCTTTCGACCTGGCGAGCGGGCCCTTGCACCGCTTCGTCCTGATGCGGCTCGGCGCCGACGACCATGTCCTGGTCCTCGTGATGCACCACATCATCGGCGACGACTGGTCATGGAACATCCTGCTGCGCGAGCTGCAGGACCTGTACGCCGCCGAGCTGCGCGGCGACGCCGGCAGCGACAGTCCGCGCGCCTTCGATTTCGTCGACTACGCCAGCTGGCAGCGAGCCCACATCGGCGACCGCGTGCTCGCCAGCCAGACGCAGTACTGGCTGGGCCAGCTGGCCGGCATGAGCCCGTTGCACCTGAGCTCCGACACCGCCGCGGCGCAGCGCCACAGCAGCCGCGGCGAGCGTGTCCGGCTGGCCTTGCCCCCTGACTGGCTGGGCGGCATCCAGCGCTTCAGCCGCGGCGTGGGCCTCACGCCGTTCATGACGCTGCTGGCGGCGTTCCAGGCCATGCTGTCGCGCTATTGCGGGCAGGAGGACATCGTGGTCGGGACGCCGATCGCAGGGCGCATGCGCATCGAGTCCGAGGAAGTGGTCGGCTCGCTGGTCAACACGCTGGCCCTGCGCAGCCAGGTGCGCGCGACACAGAGCTTCCACGAACTCGCGCAGCAGGTGCGCGAGACCTGCCTGTCGGCGTTCATGCACCAGGACATCCCGTTCGACTACCTGATGGACAGCCTGCACAAGCAGCGGACCGGAACCCGGGCGCCCGAGATCCGCGTGCTGTTCAACGTGCTGAACACCCCGCGCAAGCGCTCTGAGTTCGAGGGGCTGGAGGCGAGCGTCCTGCGCACCGACCTGCACGCGACGCTGTTCGATCTCGAATTGACGATCGACACCGAGCGCGAGCACGCGATCTCCCTGACCTATTCGACCGAGCTGTTCACCGCCGAGACCGCCCAGGCGATCCTGGACAACTACATGCATCTGCTCGGGCGCTTCATCGCCCAGCCGGAACGGCCCCTGCACGACCATGCGGCCGCCAGCCCCGAAGACCTGGCCCGGCTCGCGGCCTGGAACCGGACCGAGCGCGCCTATCCGCGCGAGCTCACCCTGCACCGCCTCCTCGAGGCCCGCTGCGAGGCGCCCGGCACCGCCATCGCACAGATGCCCGGCGACACCCTGGACTACCCGGAACTCTGGTCGCGCGTGCGCCGCCTGGCCCGCGTGCTGCGTGCGCGCGGCGTGCAACGGGGCAGCCTGGTGGGCCTCTGCGTGCAGCGCACGCCGGCGATGGTGGTGGCACAGCTCGCGATCCTGAGCGCCGGCGGCGCCTATGTGCCGCTGGACCCGGCCTATCCGCTGCAGCGGCTGCACGACATGGCGCTCGACGCCGCGCTGAAGCTGCTGGTGACCGAGCAATCTCTGGCCGCGCCGTGGCAGGACCTGGCCGTGCCGAAGCTGCTGCTCGACCAGGCGCAGGCTGAACTGCTGGCGCAGCCCGCCACTGCCCTGCCGGCCGATGCGGCGCGCGACGCACGGCCGCAGGACCCGGCCTATGTCATCTACACCTCGGGCTCCACCGGCAAGCCCAAGGGCGTGGTGGTGCCGCACCGCGCCGTGGTGAACTTCCTGCTGTCGATGCAGCGCGAACCCGGTCTGGCGCAGGACGACGTGGTCGTCGCCGTGACCACGCTGAGCTTCGACATCGCGGTGCTCGAACTGCTGCTGCCGCTGCTCGGCGGCGCCACCCTCGTGCTTGCGACCCGCGAACAGGCCGTCGACGGCGAGGCGCTGCGCGCGCTGCTCGCGCGGTCGCGGGCTACCCTGATGCAGGCCACGCCCGCGACCTGGCGGCTGCTGATCGATGCCGGATGGCACGGCTCGCCGTCCTTCAAGGCGCTGGTCGGCGGCGAGAGCCTCGGTCCGCAGCTGGCCGGGCAACTCTCGGCGCGCACCAGCGAACTCTGGAACCTGTACGGCCCGACCGAGACCACGGTCTGGTCCACCTGCTGGAGGGTGCCGCCGGACGCGCAGACCATCGCCATCGGCCGCCCGATCGCGAACACCGCCATCCATGTGCTCGACGCCCAGGGCAAGCGCTGCCCGGCCGGCGTGTCGGGGGAGATCTTCATCGGCGGCGAAGGCGTGGCGACCGGCTACCTGCAGCGGCCGGAACTGACCGCCGAACGCTTCGTCCCCGACCCCTTCGGCACCGACCCGCAGGCGCGCATGTACCGCACCGGCGACCGCGGGCGCTGGCGCCACGACGGCCTGCTAGAGCACCAGGGGCGGCTCGACTTCCAGATCAAGGTGCGCGGCCATCGCATCGAACCGGGCGAGATCGAAGCCCGGCTGCAGGCGCATGCCGATGTCGCGCAGTGCCTGGTCATGGCGCGCGAAGACCGCCCCGGTGATGCGCGCCTGGTGGCCTATGTCGTCCTGCGCGGCGGCGACCTCGACGCATCGGCCCTCAGGGATCATCTGCGTATCAACCTGCCCGACTACATGCTGCCGCAGCACTACGTCGCCCTCGACGCCCTGCCGCTGCTGCCCAACGGCAAGGTCGACCGGCACGCGCTGCCGGCGCCGCGGGCCGAACAGCGGCCCCAGGCGAGCGCCGCCGATGCGCCTTCGACGCCGGCGGAGCGCGCCCTGGCCGCGATCTGGTGCGAGTTGCTGGGATTGGACGGCGACGCCGTCATGCGCACCGACAACTTCTTCGACCTTGGCGGCGACTCGCTCCAGGTCGGCCGGGCCGTCATCGCCTTCCACCGCCGCAGCGCTGTCCGGCTGGAAGCCCGGCGAATGATCTTCGAGTCGCTGGCGCAACTGGTCCGCGGCATCGAGCTGCCGGAGAGCGAACCGGCGCCGGTCGAAGAGTCGGCGAATCAGCCGAAGGGCTGGTTCAAGCGGCTCTTCAAGCGCGCCTGAAGGCTCAGGCCGCGCCGATGCCGGCGACCAGGTGATCGACGGGCTGGCCGCCCCGCAACGCGGCCGTGAAGGCCAGCATGCGGTCGATCGGCACCCGCGCCCGCAGCCCCAATGCCGGCTCGACATGCACCTCGCCGGCACCCGTCTCCAGCACGTGGGCGAGACCGGCAAGGCCGTTCATGGCCATCCACGGACAGTGGGCGCAGCTCTTGCACGTGGCCGAGTTGCCGGCCGTGGGCGCCTCGATGAAAGTCTTGCCCGGGTTCAGGGTGCGCAGCTTGTGCAGCATGCCGCTGTCGGTGGCGACGATGAACTCGCTGGCGTCCATGCGCTGCGCCGCGCTCAGGATGGCCGAGGTCGAACCCACAGCATCGGCCAGCGCGATCACATCGGCCGGCGCCTCGGGATGCACCAGCACGCGGGCCGCCGGTTGCTGCTTCTTGAGCAGCTCGAGTTCGAGCGCCTTGAATTCGTCGTGCACGATGCAGGCGCCGCCCCAGCTCACCATGTCGGCGCCGGTCTCGCGGCGGATGTAGTCGCCCAGGTGCCGGTCGGGCGCCCACAGGATCTTCTGCCCCTGGGCCGTCAGCGCGCGCACCACGTCGAGCGCGCAGCTCGAGGTCACGAGCCAGTCGGCGCGCGCCTTCACGGCGGCGCTGGTGTTGGCATAGACCACGACCGTGCGGTCGGGATGCAGCGCGCAGAAGCGGGCGAAGTCTTCTTCCGGGCAGCCGAGGTCGAGCGAACAGGTCGCGTCCAGGTCGGGCATCAGGATCCGCTTCTCGGGCGACAGGATCTTGGCGGTCTCGCCCATGAAGCGCACGCCCGAGACCACCAGCGTCCGCGCCGCATGGTCGCGGCCGAAGCGCGCCATCTCGAGCGAATCGCTCACCAGGCCGCCGGTCTCCTCGGCAAGGTCCTGCAGGTCGGGGTGGACGTAGTAGTGCGACACCATCACCGCATCGCGCTCGCGCAGCAGGCGGCGGATGCGTGTCTTCAAGGCCTCGCGCTCGCCCGGCCCGGGCTCGGGCGGCACGCGGGCCCAGGCATGGCGGGTGTCGCATGCCGTGCTGCCGTCGCCGGTGGCCAGCGGCTGCTCGTAGTCGACATCGATCATGGCGAAGCTCATTCTCAAGCCTCCTGGAATCGCATCGAGAAATCGATCGCCTTGACGTCCTTGGTCAAGGCACCGATGGAGATCCGGTCGACGCCGGTCTCGGCCAGGGCGCGCAAGCCCTCGAGCGTCACGCCGCCCGAGATCTCGAGCACGGCACGGGCATCGCCAGCGGCATCGTTGCGGCGCACCGCCTCACGCAGCGTCGGCAGGTCCATGTTGTCCAGCAGCAGCATGCGGGCGCCGTTGGCCAGCGCCTCGTCGAGCTGCGCCAGCGTCTCGACCTCGATCTGCACGAACTTCGCACGGCCCGCGACGCGCGCCGCGGCACGCAGCGCCGCGCTCACGCCGCCCGCCGCGACGATGTGGTTCTCCTTGATCAGCACGGCGTCGTAGAGGCCGATGCGATGGTTGACGCCGCCGCCGGCGCGCACCGCGTACTTCTGCGCCAGACGAAGGCCGGGCAGCGTCTTGCGGGTGTCGACGATCCGGGCCCGCGTGCCGCGCACGGCATCGACATGCAGCGCGGTCTTGGTCGCAACCGCACTCAACAGTTGCAGGAAGTTGAGCGCTGTGCGCTCGGCCGTGAGCAGCGCCCTGGCAGCGCCCGCGAGTTCGAGCACGACCTGGTCCGGCGCGCAGCGGGCGCCCTCTTCGACATGCCAGGTGATCCGCGCATCGGGGGCCAGATGCCGCACCACCGCCTCGACCCAGGGAATGCCGCACAGCACGGCGGACTCGCGGGCGACGACGCGCGCCACCGCGCGGCGATCGGCATCGATCAGAGAGGCCGTGAGATCGCCGGCTGCAACGTCTTCATCGAGGGCCCGCAGTACATCGGCACGCACCACGGCGGCCCACTCGGCGGAAGAAAAATCGAGGGTACTGTCCATCTTGATCATCGGAAACGCGAGGCCGCGCACAAGCAGCGAATGGCCGCGATCGTAGCAGCGATGCCGACACCGGCCGGTGCGCGCAAATGCACGCAGGCGTAGCGCAAGAGTCGGTTATGGTTCGCCCCGTTTGACATCCGAAGCAAGAGCGAAGACCTGTGATTTTTCATGAATTCGACGTGCTGATCGTCGGCAGCGGCCTGGCCGGACTCAGCACCGCACTGCACCTCGCAGCGACGCATCGCGTGGCCGTCATCACCAAGCGCGCGGTGGACGATGGCGCCAGCCAGTGGGCCCAGGGCGGCATCGCGGCGGTGCTCGCCGAGGGCGACAGCGTGCAGTCGCATGTCGACGACACGCTGGTGGCCGGCGCGGGCCTCTGCGACCTGGCCGCCACGCGCTTCGTGGTCGAGCATGCGCCCGAGGCCATCGCCTGGCTGCGCGGGCTCGGCGTGCCCTTCTCGCTCGAGGACGGCGCGCTGCACCTCACGCGCGAAGGCGGCCACAGCCAGCGCCGCATCGTGCATGCGGCCGACGCCACCGGCGCCGCGGTGCAGCGCACGCTGATCGAGCAGGTGAGGCGCACGCCCAACATCACGCTGTTCGAGCAGCACACGCTGGTCGACCTGATCACGGGCCGCAAGCTCGGGCTCGCCGACACCGGCTGCCAGGGCCTGCACGTGCTCGACGAGGCCACCGACGAGGTCCTCACCTTTCGCGCAGCGCACACCGTGCTGGCGACGGGCGGTGCCGGCAAGGTCTACCTCTACACGAGCAATCCGGACACCGCCACCGGCGACGGCATCGCGGCGGCCTGGCGCGCGCGCTGCCGGGTCGCGAACATGGAGTTCATCCAGTTCCACCCGACCTGCCTCTACCACCCCGATGCCAAGTCCTTCCTGATCAGCGAAGCGGTGCGCGGCGAGGGCGGCCGGCTGCTGCTGCCGGATGGCACCCGCTTCATGCCCGCGCACGACGCGCGCGCCGAGCTCGCGCCGCGCGACATCGTGGCGCGCGCCATCGACTTCGAGATGAAGAAGCACGGGCTCGACTGCGTGCACCTCGACATCTCGCACCAGAGCCCGGCCTTCCTGCAGGAGCACTTCCCGAACATCCTGGCGCGCTGCGCAGCGCTCGGCATCGACATCACGCGCTCGCCGATCCCGGTGGTGCCGGCCGCGCACTACACCTGCGGCGGCGTGCTCACCGACTTGGCCGGCCGCACCGACGTGCCCGGCCTCTACGCGATCGGCGAGACCGCCTGCACCGGCCTGCACGGCGCCAACCGGCTGGCCAGCAATTCGCTGGTCGAGTGCATGGTGTTCGCCCGCGCCGCCGCCGCGGCCATCGTCGAATCACCCCGGCAGCCCCAGGCCGCGCTGCCGGCCTGGGACGACAGCCGCGTCACCGATGCCGACGAGACGGTGGTCATCTCGCACAACTGGGACGAGCTGCGCCGCTTCATGTGGGACTACGTCGGCATCGTGCGCACCAACAAGCGGCTCGAACGTGCGGCGCACCGCATCGCGCTGCTGCAAGGCGAGGTGCAGGATTTCTACGGCAACTTCCACGTCACGCGCGACCTGCTCGAGCTGCGCAACCTGGTGCAGGTGGCGGACCTGATCGTGCGCTCGGCGCAGGCCCGGCGCGAAAGCCGCGGCCTGCACTTCAGCCGTGACTACCCGGCACTCGCCGCACCCGCGGCACCGACCATCCTCGTGCCGCCCGCGCTCTGACGCGGACGCGCTTCGTCTTTTCGTCCACAGAGAAAGAGCTTTCGCATCATGTTCCGCACCCTGCTCAAGTCCAAGATCCACCGTGTCGCGGTCACCGACTGCGAACTGCACTACGAAGGCTCCTGCGCCATCGACGAAGACCTGCTCGACGCCGCCGGCCTGGCCGAGAACGAGCAGGTCCACATCTGGAACATCAACAACGGAGAGCGCTTCGTGACCTATGCGATTCGCGGCCAGCGCGGCAGCGGCATCATTTCCGTCAACGGCTCGGCCGCGCGCCGGGCCTCGGTCGGCGACCTGATCATCATCGCCGCCTTCGGCCTGGTGCCCGAGGACCAGGTGGCCGGCCATCGGCCGAAGCTGGTGTTCGTCGACGGCGCCAACCGCATCAAGGAAGAGCGCGCCCACATCCCCGTGCAGGCCGCCTCCGGCGAGGCCGTCGCGGCCTGAGCGACCCGCAATGGCAAACCCTGCCGCCGCCGACGCGGCCATCCCCTACGGCACCCTGCCCCCGGCCTCGCCGCCGGCCACGCGCAAGCCGCTCAGCCTGCCGCGGCTGGCCGACATGCATGCGCGCGGCGACAAGATCGTCATGCTGACCGCCTACGACGCCACCTTCGCCGCCGTGGCCGATGCCGCTGGTGTCGAATGCCTTCTGGTCGGCGACTCGCTGGGCATGGTCTGCCAGGGCCTCAACAGCACCGTGGGCGTGTCGCTCGACACCATGCGCCACCACACCGAAAGCGTCGAACGCGGATTGCGCCGGGTCCAGGGCACGGCCTGGCTGATCGCCGACCTGCCCTTCGGCAGCTACCACGCGTCGCGCGAACAGGCGCTGCACAGCGCTGCCGTGCTGATGCAGGCCGGCGCCCACATGGTCAAGCTCGAAGGCGGCGGCTGGACCACCGACACCGTGCGCTTCCTGGTCGAGCGCGGCATTCCGGTCTGCGCCCACCTGGGCCTCACGCCACAGACGGTGCATGCGCTCGGCGGCTACCGCGTGCAGGGCCGCAGCGGCGAGGCCGCGGCCCTGCTCAAGCAGCAGGCCCATGCGCTGCAGGACGCAGGCGCCGCGATGCTGGTGCTCGAGATGGTGCCCGCCACGCTGGCCGCCGAACTCACGGCCGAACTGAAGCACTGCGCCACCATCGGCATCGGCGCCGGCCGCGGCACCGCGGGCCAGGTGCTGGTGATGCACGACATGCTGGGCGTCGGACTCGGCAAGCTGCCGAAGTTCGTGCGCAACTTCATGGCCGATGCGCCCGGCATCGCCGAGGCCATGCAGGCCTACGTCTGCGCCGTCAAGGACGGCAGCTTTCCCGACGACTCACTCCACGCCTGGTAGGCGCCCCGACCATGCACGTCATCCGCACCCTCCCTGAACTGCGCGACCACCTGGGCCGCTTCGAACGCCCCGCCTTCGTCCCCACCATGGGCAACCTGCACGACGGCCACCTCGACCTCGTGCGGCAGGCCAGGCCGCGGGGCGACGTCACGGTCGCCAGCATCTTCGTGAACCGCCTGCAGTTCCTTCCGCACGAGGATTTCGACACCTATCCGCGCACCTGGGACAGCGACTGCGAGAAGCTGCAGGCGGCCGGCTGCGACGTGCTGTTCGCGCCCGACGAACGTGCCCTCTACCCCGAATCCCAGACCTGCAAGGTGCATCCCGACGGCGCCCTGGCCGACATCCTCGAAGGCCACTTCCGCCCGGGCTTCTTCGTCGGCGTCTGCACGGTCGTCATGAAACTCTTCGCCTGCGTGCAGCCGCGCGTGGCCGTGTTCGGCAAGAAGGACTACCAGCAGCTGCTGGTCATCCGCCACATGGTGCGGCAGTTCGCCTTGCCGATCGAGATCGTGGGCAGCGAGACCCGGCGCGCCGACGACGGGCTCGCGCTGTCTTCGCGCAACGGCTACCTGGGCCAGTCCGCGCGCGTCGAGGCCGTGCAACTGTCGCTCGCGCTGAAGGCCATGGCCGCGGCAGTGCAGGCGGGCGAGCGCGACTTCGCCGCGATCGAGGCGCGCGCGATGCAATCGCTCAGCGCGCGCGGCTGGCAGCCCGACTACATGGTGCTGCGGCGGCGCGCCGACCTGCAGGCACCGGCCGCGGACGAGCCCCTGGTGGCGCTGGCCGCGGCGCGACTGGGAAGCACCCGGCTGATCGACAACCTGGAGATCCCGCAAACGGCTTGACGCGAAAGACCTGCCGACCAAAGGGAAGATTCGCGACAAGTTCAGGAATGGCGTCCGAGCGACGCGGGGTAGATTGGACGCGCTCCAATCTTTACCCCCGATCGACCGTGACAGTCCAAGGCGAAGTCGCCATTCCGTTCGCACATCCCGTCTACATCCGAAGCATCGTCGACTGCCTGAACAGCCGCGGCGTTCGACCGTCGGACGTGCTCGCGAGTGCCGGCCTGGCCTGGCAGGATCTCAGCGACGGCCAGCGGATGGTCGACTTCTCGGTCTTCCGCCGCTTTGTCACGCACGCCATCCAGACCAGCGGCGAACCCGCGCTGGGGCTGATGGCGGGCTCGATGCTCCAGCCGTATCACAGCCCGGTCGGCATCGCCGCCGTGACCAGCGACACCTTGGGCCAGGGCCTGCAGTTCTTGAGCCGGCATGCCAGGCTCATCTTCCGCAGCATGGACATCAAGATCGAGAACGGGCCGCGCTGGAGCACGCTCAGGGTCAAGCCGATGCGCCCCCTGTGCGAGACCCATGTCTTCGTCATGCAGTCGATCCTGGGCGCCTACTGCCGCCTGCTCGAAGCCATCCTGGGACGGCCGGCCGACGAACTCACGGCAGGCTTGCCCTACCCTCGCCCGACCGGCAACGACATCCCCTGCCTGCGCTATGTCCGGCGGGTCGAGTTCGACCAGGAACACCTCAGCTTCCAGTTGCCGGTCGAGCTGCTTCGGGTGCGCTCGACCGCCGCCGACGCCGACGCCTTCCACGAGGCGGCGCAGGCATGCCGCAAGATGGAGTCGGAACTGGGGCACGGGGACTTCGTGGCGCGCGTTCGCCGCGCGCTGCTCGAACGCCTGACAGCCAACCCCGAGGTCGGCGAGCTCGCCACCGACCTGGGCATCTCGGGCCGGACGCTGGCGCGCCGGCTGGCCGAAGCGGGGCTCAACTACTCCGACATCAAGGACGACCTGCGCAAGACGCACGCCGCCTGGTACCTGCAGCACACCGAGCTGTCGATGGAGGCCATTGCATCGCAGCTCGGCTACAACGACCCCACCAACTTCAGCCGCAAGTTCAAGTGCTGGTACCGCGTGCCGCCGAGCAAGATGCGGCAGACCTTGCGCGGCGGGCTGCACTAGGCTGCGCCAAGCCGCACTAGGCGTCGAAGCGCGCACGCCGGGCTGGCGCGCCCGTCGGCCTCCGGTCGACTGGCCCGACGTAGCCGATCGTCTCGTGGATGCGCGAGAGGATGTCGACGCACCGCTCTTTCAGCTCCCGGCCGCGCGGGGTCAACGAGACCTTGCGGGTCGTGCGCTGGAGCAGAGGCGCGTCGAGCATGGTTTCGAGACGGGTGACGCTGCGGCTCACGCTCGACTTGTGGATCTGCAAAGCATCGGCTGCCGACGAGAAGCTGGCAAGCGAGGCGACATAGGCGAAGACGCGGAGATCGTTGAGGTCGATCATTGCGCCCGCACCGTGGCTCGATGAAACATCGTTCTGCATTGGAGTCTCTCCCTGGCCTGGAATGAAAAAAGGCTGTCCGGCCATGACCGGACAGCCTTTCGGAGCTAGCTGCTTGATCCGGGCTTGCGCCTCGAATCAGAACGAGTGGCGAATGCCGAGGTCGTAGCCGGTCGAGCTCTTCGGGGTCATCGTGGCACCTGCCGCGGTGGTCACGAACGCCGGGCCGCCCAGCGTCAGGTCGGCGCCGTCCTTGTTGTTCACGCGCGCCACCGTCGCGTACAGGGCCGTGCGCTTCGACAGGTTGTGGACATAGCCCAGGGCGAACTTGTCGGCCTTCGGGTCGGGACGGAAGCCAAGCACCTGGTCGATGTACGTGCCGGTGTTCTTGTATTTCACCGCCGAGTACGACATGCGGATCAGGCCAGCGCCGACCGGAACGGTGGCACCGAGCAGCCAGCCGTCAGCGCCAGGGTTACGCCAGCCGAACGGGTTGGCGGCGGTCGCCACGAAGGGCCTCGACGCGTCGCGCTTCAGCTTGGCGTTGGAGAATTCGCCGAACAGCTTGACGGCACCGAAGTCGTAAGAAGCGCCGAGGTTCCAGGTGTCGAGGTTGTCGGTGGTGCCGGCGTAGAAGTTCGAGCCGACGGTGCTTTCGCCGTAGGCGAGCGCCACGTCCAGGGGGCCGTTCGCATAGCCGACGCGGCCACCGATGTAGCGGCCGGCGCGCTCGTTGCCGGCGGTGGCGGCGTTGCCGGGCGTCAGACGACCCGGGTCATAGCTGGTCTTCTCGTTCATGGCGTACATGAACTGGCCGTAGAAGCCGCCCAGGTTCGGCGGCAGGAAGTAGCCGATCGAGTTGCTGGCGCGGGTGTAGGTCGTGTTGGCGGTGAAGCCGCCTTGCGAGATCACGCTGCCCGGGTTGTTGTAGCCGTTGGCGGTCGAGATCAGGTTGGTGCCCACGCCATTGGTGCCGAACGGATCGAACACGGTGTCGTTCCAGAACGTCGGGGTGTAGTCGCGGCCGAGGCGGATTTCACCGAAGTTGCCGGACAGGCTGACGGTCGAACGGCGTTGCCAGTTCTGGCCACCGCCGACAGCAGTGCCGGTACCGTCGTCATTGTTCAGGGCGCCTTCGAGCCAGAAGCTGGCGGCCAGGCCGCCACCGAGGTCTTCGGTGCCGCGGAAGCCCAGGCGGCTGGAGTTGTAGCCCGAGTTGCGCAGCACGGTCTGGCTGGTCGTGGCGGTGCCGCGGTTGACGAAGGTCTGGTTCGCCAGGCTTTCGAGGGTGGGAGCGTTCCGGTCTTCCGACTTGTTCGAGAAGCCGCTGATGGTCGCGTCGACCACGCCGAACAGGGTGACCGACGACTGGGCCGAAGCGATACCGGCGACAGCCATGGCAGCCAGGGCAACTAGAGATTTTTTCATTGCAAGTTTCTCCAAGGTTAAACATAGGGCTCCGGTGCGAAGGGCTGTGAGTGACTGGCACTTCTCGCTCCCACCAGACCCCGGGCCAACCTCCTTTTGGGAAGTTGTCGCTATTGCATCAGAGGCCTTTATTCCGGGCAGCGTCATTCATGCAAAGTCAACCAGTGACTATGCAAAGTCGACCTCAACTAATTGGAGTTGCGTTGTTGTATTGCGACATGGCATTGAGCCAGTCACTGCGAGTCATTGCATTGGCATTGATTGCCAATCACACCTTCGCATTGCGCGACAGGTATTAACTTCCGATTGAGAAATAAGAAACGTCTGAATATAAAGCCCCAGTCCATTCAATCAATGAACGGGACTCGAGTTGACTGACGAGTGACGGGGCAAGAGGGCGTGCGATGAACCTACTGCGCCTTCTCCGCATCGCGGCGCACGATCTCCTCGACCATGGCCCGGAACTGATCCGCGAGCACGTTGCGCACCACCATCTTGCCGATCACCGGCGGGACCGCGAAGTCGGGCACGAGCCGGCCCGAATAGCTCAGCCGCACCGCGCCGGTGGGCATGATCGCCACCGTGTAGCGGCCTTCCATCTCCCTCAGATTGCCGCCGACCGCATGCGCCACGACCGACCGCGGCGGGATCTCGACCACCGCCAGCCGCGCCTCCACCGGCTGGCTGAACCACAGGAAGCCGAACTCCCCCGTCTGCTCGACGATGACGTGGTCGGCGGCGCGCCGCACCACGCGCGAGCTGCGCATGTACGGAATGAACTCGGCGAGATGGTCGTAGTCGGTGATGACGCCCCACACGGTGCGCGGGTCCACCCGCATCTCGGCCGACGCCGTCACGGTGATCGACTCGCCCTGGCCGTTGGTCTCGATCGCGACCTGCTGTGCGCCGGCCGCGGCGAGCATGCACAGCGCCCCGGCGAGCAGCAGCACCCTGGCGGCGGCATGCGGCTTCAAGACGTCACGATCCCGACTGCGCGCGTTGCTGGCTGCGGTACTTCGCGATCTCCCCCTTCAGGTCGGTGAACTCCTCGCACGGAAAGAAGCAGAGCGAATCGAGCACCTTCAGCTCCTGTTCGGCCCGGCCGAGGTCGCCCATCTGCAGGTAGGCTTCGCCGAGGTATTCGTGCGCGCCCCGGTGCTTCGGGTTGATCTTCAGCGCCTTGTCGTAGTCGCTCAGCGCCAGGTCCATGTTGCCCAGCTTGCGGTGCGCGTGGCCGAGCTCGTTCCAGGCATCGGCATCGCCCGGCGCGCGAAGCAAGTAGACCGTCATATGGGCCACGACCTGCTGCCAGTCCTCCTTCTTGACGGCCGTCATGCCGGCCCTGAAGTCGGGATCGGGATTGACTTGCTCGCTGGTTCCCGGTCCACCGCCGCCTCCTCCTCCACCACCACCGCCGCCACCACCGCCACCACCGCCACCTCCACCCCCTCCCCCAGCCGCGAGCGCGGACAGGCTGAAGGCCAGCGAGGCGACGGAAACGAAGACTGTCATTGCACGTTTCATGGTGAGTTGCTCCTTCATGGCCCAGGCTTCAGCGGAAGTCGATGCGCCCGTAGACGCCATGGGTTCCTCCGCCGGGGCCCGCGGCGAAGAAAAGCGTGTCCGTCGGCTGGTTGCCGATGCCGTTGCCGAACGCGATCCCGTGCAGTCCGTCGATGGCGATCGGATTGCCGTCCGCCATCGACATTGTGCCCAGCAGAACACCGGTCGAGGTGTCGAACGCGTTGATCTTTCCGTCGCCCACGTTGGCCACCAGCAAGGCGTTGCCGAAGCTGCCGAAGGCGGCCGGCGCCATGGCCATGCCCCACGGTGCGTTGAGCGCGCCGCCGGGCGACACCAGCCGCTTGACCAGGTTGCCGGCGGTGTCGAAGACGTCGATCGCGCCCTGCCCGGCGCCCGGGACAGCAACGCCCGTCTGCGCGCCCTGCCTGGCATAGCTCACATAGACCCGGTCGCCGATCGCCTGGATGCCGTAGGGCGCATAGCCGGGCGGCAAGGCCTGGTCGACGAAGCTGCCCGCGCCGCCGACCTTGTTGAATGTCGCGTCGAACATGTCGACCGTCGCATTCCGGAAATCCGCCGCGTACAGGAAGTCCGACGCGCCCCGGCTGGCGAGCGCCAGCCCGGTGTAGACCGCCCCGGCGTTGCCGCCGTCGAAGACGGTGATGGCATGGGTCTGGTCGACGCCGGGCGACCAGCCCGACAGCGTGCCGCCCAGGCCGGCGAAGATGAAGGCACTGGCGCCGGACATGCCGTTGGCCGTGACCATGAAGTCCGAATGGCCGTTGAAGACGATGCCGGTCGGCCTGGCGCTGCCCGCAGTGCCGGGCGGGATCGACACCACCAGCGACTGCGGAACGCCGGCGCCGTCGTACAGCGTCGAGGTCGAGCTGGACCGGTTCGCCACCCAGACGAAGGCCCGCGGGTTGAAGACCACGCCCCACGCGTCGACCAGGGTCGGATCGGCGTTGGCGTTCGCATACAGCGTGTTCGCGACCGGCAGGTCGGACACCAGGTTGGTCGCGACGAAGCCCTTGGCCATGACGGCCGCGCCGCCACCGGCAGGGGCGGCGGCAGGCGGGGCGATGACCGACGCCATGCCGCCGGAATAGCCACCGCCGCCACCGCAGGCGGCCACCACGATCGCGCTCGCAAACGCGATTCCGTACAACTTCAGGCGGCAGGTGCTGGTCATGTTGCGTTTCCTTTCGGGCTGGGCTCGGTGTATTCCGCGCCCGGGCCCGAAGGTTCATCGGCCCGCAGTTCAGAAGGCGAACGAGGCGCTCAACACCAGCGTGCTGTTCGCCGCGGGTCCGTAGGCGGTCGGGTAGATGCTGCTGCGGCCGCCGGCGACCCAGTCGATCCGCACCTCCCACGCGTCGCGCGCGATCGCCAGCCCGATGCTGCCGTCCAGGTCGGCCCGTCCGTCTTCGGCGGGCGAGCCGCCGACCCGCACCAGGGCACCCGCATGGGCCGTCGCGCGCACCAGGGCCGAGAGGGGAACGCCGACGTTGAACTCGGCATAGGCGGTGCGCATGCCGCGCCCGAAGTAATCGGGCGAATAGTGCAGCCGCATGTTCCAGCGCTCGCCGTTCAGCCCGGCGAAGGCTTCGCCATAGTCGTAGCGCGAATCGACGCTGAAGTGGACGCCGGTCGCGCCCGCCTCCCAGCCCAGGCGCTCCGACAGCCGGCCCGCATAGCCGGCGTAGCCGAGCAGTTGCACCTGGCGCCGGTCGTACGGGCCCAGGGCCACGCCGGTGAGCGAGGCACCGCCGAACCAGCCGCTCGGATGATCGTAGGTGGCGCTCAGCTGGTAGGTCGGCCGGTCGTCGCTGAGCGAGACGCCCCGCCAGCGGTAGTCCGACAGCAGCGCGACGCTGCCGCCGGCCTGCGCCAGGGCGACGCCGCAGGCGAGGAAGAGCGAGGGGCCGAGCGCGACACGCAGACCGGCGGCCGGCATGTCACTGGCGCAGGTTGGGGGATGTCGTGGAGCGCGTCACGGTGCGGACGCAGGCGCCGCCGCCTGCGACGCGGGCCAGTGTGGCACAGGCGTCGATCCCTCCACCCGGAAGGGACACGACACCGGCCGTCGAGGGCAGCCCGCCGCGTGCCGGCGACGGCTCGCGCATCAGGGCGAACAGGCCCGCCACATGGGCAGCGGCATACGACGAGCCCGACACCAGGTTCCATCGGTCTCCCGGCAGGGTGGTCGGCACGTCCCGCCCCGGCGCCACCAGCACGCCCGGCAAGGCCGGCCCTTCGCTCTCGTCGCTGACCGCCACCACGCCCGCATGGGAGGCCGGGAATCCGCCATCCCGCCGGCTTCGATCGACCGCGGCGACGACGCTGATGCTGCGCGCCAGCGCCACGTCCAGCAGCCTGTCGAGCAGGCGGTCCGATGGCCCGCTGAGGCTCAGGTTGATGACCTCGGCGCCGTGGGTGATGGCGAAGTGCAGCGCCATGGCCAGGCCCAGGCTGGTGCACACGGTGGACTGGCTGCTCTGCTGCCAGCAGGCGCGCAGCGCCAGCAGCCGGGCGTTCGGCGCCACCCCCAGGATGCCCGCGCCGTTGTCGGCCCGCGCGGCGATGATGCCGGCGACCGCGGTGCCGTGGTCCTCGGGCCGGTCGCCATGGCCGTCGACAAAATCCTCCTCCAGCGCCACCTGGCCTTCGAGGTCCGGATGGTGCCGGTCGATGCGGCTGTCGACCACGGCCACGCGCACGTTGCGGCCGGTGGCGATCTCGTGCAGTTCCTCCAGTTGCCAGGCCTGCACCACCGGCTGCAGCGGGGCCAGCGGGTCGTCGTGGCCGCGGGTTCGAAACTCGTTCATCGGCTGGGCCCAGTCGACGCGCGGATCGCGCGACAGGGCCTGCGCCACGTCCTCGGGCGGGCGGTCGTCCGGCACGGTCAGCACGAAGCAATCCACGCCCAGCAGCGGCATGGCCCAGTCGGTGACCAGGGTCAGCCCGTGTTCGCGCGCCAGATCGGCCGCCACGCGGCGCCGCGCGCCATGCGCCGCGCCGCCGCCATAGCCGCCCGAATAACCGCTCTCGGGCCGGTAGTGTTCCGGCGGCAGGCGCAACAGCAGCAGCACCTGGCGGGGAGCGGCGGCCGGCGCTTCGACCGGGTCGGCCGCCGCCGCGCCGGCGAAGGGCTGGAGCGCGGCCAGCGCGAGCAGCCAGGCGACCAGCCAGCGCTTCATGGCGCCGCCCGGCGATCGAGCGATTCGACCAGCAGCACCGCCTTTTCCTGGCGCAGGCGCTGCACCGCGGCCGTTTCGAGACCGGCCGGCACGGCGAGAAGGTAGGCATCGGTGGTGGTCGGCCCGTAGACCAGCCGCGCCCTGCTGTCGCGCAGCACGCGCCGCATCTCCTGCTCGGTGGCGTCGGGCCGGAACCTCACGATCAGCTGGCCGCCGTCGACGCCGGCCGGCACGGCCGCGGGCTCGCCGAGCGCGCGGTAGCGCGGTTCGGGCCACAACGGCAGCACGAGCAGGCCACCCAGGGCCGCGACCAGCACGCACTGGCCGGCCAGGGCCCAGCGGGTCCAGGGCGGACTCTCGCGCCAGCGATCGCGCAGGCCCGCCAGCAAGCCGCGACGCCGCGGCGGCTCCGCGCCGCCGACGAGGCGCCCGCGCAGCGCGGCGAACCCCTGGTCGGCATCGCCGGGGTCGTCGCTGCCGGTGGCCGCATAGGCGGCCTGCAGCGCCCGCTCCACGGCCAGCTCGGCCCGGCAGCGCGGGCAGTCGGCGAGGTGGGCTTCGACCGCCTCGCGCTCCTGCGCGTCGAGCGTGGCGCCGACGTACCAGGGCAACAACGACTGCACCTTCAGGTGCACATCGCTGCCGAGGGGGACCACCTGCCCGCTCACAGCCAATCCTCCAGCCGGCCCGCCAGCAGGGTCTTCAGCCTGCGCCGGGCGTGGAACATGCGCGTCTTCACGGTGTCGACCGGGCAGCCGACGATGTCGCCGATCTCGCGGCAGCCGATGCCGTGGAAATAAGCCAGGTGGACGACCGCCCGCTGCTCGAGCGAGAGCTGGTCCACCGCCTGCGCCAGCGCCGCGCACATCTGCGAGCGGGCGGCGCGGTGTTCGGGGCCGGCCTCCGGCGGCGCGGGCTGGTCGTCGCCGCCCTCGTCGTCGATCGGCTCGTCGAGGCGGCTGAGCGCCTTGAGGGCCTTGCGGTAGCCGATCGCGAAGATCCAGGTCGAGACCTTGCTGCGGCCGTCGTAGCTGGCGGCACGGTTCCAGACCACCAGCATGGTGTCGTTGAGCACTTCGCCGACCAGGCCGGAGCGCCGCATCACGCGGTCCAGGAAGCGCGAGAGGCGGGGGTGGTAGGCGCGGTACAGCTGCTCGAAGGCCTGCAGGTCGCCGTTGGCGGTGCGGCCGACCAGGCGGGCCTCGGCGCTTTCGGCCAAGGCGGCCCCCTCGGCCGATGGCCGAACGGCATCGCGGGGCATGCTCGGCATGGGGGACTCGACGCGTGGGACGTACGGCGCACTGTACTCCCGGCCGTCGAGGCGGGTCGGGTGGCGGGCGGCCGACTGCGGGGGAATGCCCATGGGACCTCCAGGCGGGCTGGCGCGATGATCCGGGCGGCGGCTGCCGCCCCGGTCTGTTCATTCCCGGAACCGCAGGATCGGTTCAAATGCTCGCCGACCGGACGGCGTCACAGAACTGCGTACTTAAGCGTGCATTAGTTCCTTGGAGCGCCCCGTGAGAGTAGCCACAATGACCTACATGTCACGTCCATCTGCCGACTCCCAAACCCAGAGCTTCAGCAGCTTCGCGTCCTTGAACCGGGCGGACCAGACGCATCCGCCCCGAGCCCCGTCCCGCTCGAAAGAACGCGTGGTCGGGTTCCTGCTCGCCGGCCTGGTCGCGGTGCTGGCGATCTGCCTGGTCATCGGGACCCGCTAGCGGCTGCGCGATCCCAGGGCGGCGTCCCCTTGAAGGCGTCGGCCAGGAAATCGATCATCACGCGCACCTTGGCGCTCAGGTGGCGCCGGCTCGGGTACACCGCGAGGATGTCGATGTCCGCCATGCGGTAGCCCGGCAGCAGCGGCACCAGCCGCCCCGCCCGCAGGTCGTCGCCGACCAGGAAGCTGGGCTGCCAGATCACGCCCACGCCCGCCAGCGCGGCAGCGCGCGCCGTGTCGCCGTTGTTGGCGCGCATGACCGAAGGCACCTTCACCACATGCTCCAGCCCGTGCGCATCGAACAGGTGCCAGTCGTCGCCGGTGGCCGAGAAGGTGTAGCCGATGCAGGCATGGTCGGCCAGGTCGGCGGGCGACTTCGGCCGGCCGTGCTGGCGCAGATAGCCCGGCGCGGCGCAGACGATGTTGCGCGACGCCGCCAGCTTGCGTGCAATGTGCGTGGTCGACCCGGTGCGCGAAATCCGGATGCCGAGGTCGAAGCCCTCTTCCACCAGGTCGACGACGCGGTCGATCAGCGACACCTCGAGCTCCACCTCGGGGTACTTCTTCAGGAACTTCGGCCACAGCGGCGCCAGGTGCAGGATGCCGAAGCTCACCGGCGCGTTGACCCGCAGCCGCCCGCGCGGCTGCAGCGTGCTCGAGGCACTCAGCGCCTCGGCCTCGGCCACCTCGTCGAGGATGCTGCGCGCCCGCTCGTAGAGCGCCTGCCCGCTGTCGGTCAGCGAGAGCTTGCGCGAGTGGCGATTGAGCAGCCGCGTGCCCAGGTGGGCCTCTAGCTCGGCGATATAGCGCGTCACGTTGGCGGGCGAGGTGTCGAGCGCCTCCGCCGCGCGCGCGAAACCCTGCCTGGCGACCACCGCGACGAACACCTCGAAGGCGCGCAGCCGGTCCATCAACCTCTCCTTGATTCACAAAAGCTGAACGAATTGTGCTTCTTCAGGCCATTTACCTCAAGGAAGATGAACCCTACAGTTCATTCCACGGCACGACACCGCGCCGCATCAACCACCCCAAACTGAAGGAAGCATCATGAACAGACTCAACGGCAAGCGCGCACTCGTCACCGGCGGCACCAGCGGCATCGGCCTCGAGACGGCGCGGCAGTTCATCGCCGAAGGTGCCCGCGTGGCGGTTACCGGCAGCAACCCCGAGACCATCGAGCGGGCCCGCGCCGAACTCGGCAAGGAAGCGCTCATCTTGCGCGTCGACGCCGGCAGCGTGGCCGACCAGCAGCACCTGGCGCAGGCGCTGAAGGAATCCTTCGGCCAGATCGATGCGGTCTTCATCAACGCGGGCGTGGCCGATTTCCGGCCGCTCGAACAATGGGACGAAGCCGGCTTCGACCGCTCGATCGCGGTCAACCTCAAGGGCCCGCTGTTCCTGGTGCAGGCGCTGCTGCCGATCCTTGCGAATCCGACCTCGATCGTGCTCAACACCTCGATCAACGCCCGCGTGGGCATGCCCAATTCGAGCGTCTACGCGGCGACCAAGGGCGGCCTGATCACGCTGGCGCGCACGCTGTCGGGCGAGCTGATCGGCCGCGGCATCCGCGTCAACGCGGTCAGCCCGGGCCCGATCTCGACGCCGCTCTACGGCAAGCTGGGCCTGCCCGCGGCCGATCTCGACAAGATGGCCGGCGCCATCCTCGGCCAGATCCCGGCCGGCCGCTTCGGCGACCCCTCGGAGATCGCCAAGGCGGTGGTCTTCCTCGCCTCGGACGAGTCGAAGTTCACGGTCGGCAGCGAACTGGTGATCGACGGCGGGATGAGCAACCTCTGAGACAGGGCGCGGCCAGTAGCTGGCTAGACGCCATAGGAGCGGCAGAGATCGAAGAAGGCTTCGAGTTCGGTGGACTTGTCGAAGACGCCATCCGCACCGAGGTCTCGACACCTTCGACGAATCTCTGGCGTGGGGTAGTTGGTCAGCACGACCATGTGCTGGTGCGGCGATCGGTCTTGCGCGGCACGCAGAACGCCCAGCCCGGAGCCCTCTTTCAGGAACAGGTCCACGACGGCCAGGTCCCAGTCCTGCTTGTGCCGATCCAGTGCGGCGATCGCTTCCGAAGCCGTCTCGGCGGTCTCGATCACGAGCGCGTCGGCCATTTCCGCCAACGTCGGTATGAGGTTTTCGCGAATCGTCTCGCTGTCCTCGATGAGGATCGTTCTGAGCGGCATCGTGGTACGCGTGAAAGCGCTGGGTTATGAATCGCCACGGGGGCCTGCTAGCGCTGTCGATTAGCGCAGAACGTCACCCGCCCACTTGTAGGCCAACAGCCTGTAACCGCTACGGATCGCTTTGAGTCAATGGCGAGGGGCACCCTGGGCCGGCGGACTGCGGTCGGAACCGCCGCCCGAGCCGTCGCCGGAGCCGTCGCCGCCCTGGGCAACCTGCTCCAGGGTTTCGTTGACCTCGTCAAGCATTTCCGCCGATTTGGTCAGCCGCTTCTCGAGCTCGCCTGCCTGCTCGACCGCGCGGCCGACCACTTCGGCCTGGGCGTCCTGGGAGAGCTCTTCCTTGAGGACCGTGTGGACGACCAGGAGATCATCGGCAGCCTTCTTGACCTCCTCGGTGGCGTTCTTGTTCTTGTCCAGCGCTTCCTCGATCGTCGACGTGGATGCTGTTTCAGCCTGGTTTGGGTTGCCCATTTTTCGCTCCTCGATATGGCCGGTGATGGCCGCGGCCGGTCCCCCAGCGGAATCCGACTGTACGGCAGAAGCCGGGCAAGGCGGAAATTGCCTGATTCTGGAAACCAGGAGTAAGCGGCCGAAAAGGAGACGCCTCGCACGCGCGTCGCGGACCAAGCTGCAAGCAGCCGCCCCTAGTCTCTGCGTCACGGGCTCCCTGTCGCAGCCCGAACCACGGACCGGAGGGCCTATGCAAGCGACCGAGGATCTTTTCTCGATGATCGTCGACCCGCTTCGCCTGGAGGGCGCTTTTGTAAGCGCTTGGCGAACCGGGGGCGACTGGTCCTTTGCAGGACCGCGCGAAGCCTGCGCGCTCTTCCACTATGTCGAAGAGGGATCGATGGCGATCGACATCGGACACCCGAACGCCACCATCCCCCTGAACCAGGGCGACCTGGCCATCTTCCCGCACGGCGGCGCCCATCACCTCGGGTCGCGACCTGAGCATCGCGCTCACGCAGGACATCGTGAACAACGGCGAAGTCAGTGCGAATGGCGACCTGAGCTACGTCACGACCGGCAACCTGACCAACAACGGGAAGCTGCTCGCGGGCGGCACGCTCACCGCTGGCGGCAACGTGGTCGAGAACACGGCCGATGCGGAGATGAGCGGCACCGATTCGTTCATCCGGGCCGGCACGCTCAACAACCGGGGGCTCATCGACAGCCATGGCCAGACACGTGTCGATGCCGGGGTCGTGAACAACGTCGGGACGGGTCGTATCTACGGCGACGAGGTGGCGATCGGTGCGGGCACCTTGAACAACGACGCCGAAACAGTCAATGGCGCGACGAAGTCTGCGACCATCGCCGCGCGCACCAGTCTTGACATCGGCGCGGACACCATCAACAACCGCGACGGGTCCCTTCTGTTCAGCGCCGATGAGTTGTTCATCGGCGGCGCCCTCGACGCCGATGGCTACGTCACCGGCAAGGGCAGCGTACTCAACAACGAGAGCGCGAGCATCGAATCGTTGGGCGACATGTCGATCGCGATGGCGACCGTCAACAACATCGACACCCACCTGAAGGTGGAGCAGCGGACAACCTCGGAAGACAAGACCTACCTGAGCACCCTCGACGGCAAGATCTGGAGCAAGGACGACACGCGCGGCGATCCGTTCACGGGTCAGGTATGGCACCGCAATGCGGACGGAAGCGAGACACTGGTCGGCATCAGCTATCTGGACTGGCAGGTCAAGCAGACCACCACGCGCGATGTCGCCACGAACATCGCACCCGCACGGCTGGCGACCGGCGGCGACATGGACATCGACGGGCAGCTGTTCAATCGCGACAGCAGTGTGACCGCCGGCAAATCGCTCACCGCCCCCGGCGCGAAGAACACGGCAACGCAGGGCAGTTCCACCACCAGCTACAGCGGCATCGCCACCGGCTATGACGGCTCCGGCATGGCGTTCTTTCCGATGGTGCCTTACTCGGACCCGCCGAAAAGCATCGACGTCGGCGCCTTCGAGTACCGGTCGAACACCGATGCCACCGCAGGCTATGACGCCGGCTCCGCACGCGACGTCAACGGACCGGGCGGCGCAGCAGAGCATGCAGGCGGCGTCTCGGGTGGCGGCGGCCCCGGCACGGTGATCGAGGTGGCGTCGGCGGTGAAGGGCTCGATCAAGGTGGCCGGAGACTCCGCCGGTCCAGCGGACGCAGCCGACGCCAACGCGACCGCTTCAGGCTCGCGCGACGTTGCCATGGTCGTGCGCACCAGCACACCGGCCACGCGGCTGCCCACGGCGAGCCTGTTTCAAACGAAGCCCGGCGCCGGCGGCTACCTGATCGAAACCGATCCGCGCTTCGCGAACTATCGCAACTGGCTCGGCAGCGACTACCTTCTCAACGCCATGGGCATCGATCCCAACAGCGTGCAGAAGCGCCTGGGCGACGGCTCCTACGAGCAGCAGCTCATTCGAGAGCAGGTCGCGCAACTCACGGGCTACCGCTACCTCGACGGCTACTCGAACGACGAGGCGCAATACACGGCGTTGATGAACGCGGGCGTGACCTTTGCCCAGAAATACCAGCTGACGCCCGGCGTAGCGCTCACGGCCGAACAGATGGCGCAACTCACGAGCGACATCGTGTGGCTGGTGGAGCAGACGGTGACACTGCCCGATGGCAGCACGCAAAGGGTGCTCGTGCCGCAGGTCTACGTTCGGGTTCAACCCGGCGACATCGACGGCTCCGGCGCGTTGCTGTCCGCAGATCGCCTGACGATCAAGAACAAGGCGGGCGAAGGCGACTTCACGAACAGCGGCACCGTCGCCGGGCGGTCGCTGGTGTCCATCACGGCCGACAACGTCAATAACCTGGGCGGACGCATCTCGGGCGGCAACGTGGCGCTGGATGCCAGGGCCGACATCAACGTCATCGGTGGCACGGTCGATGCGCGCGACTCGATGGATCTCAAGGCCGGCAACGACATCAACATCCGGACCACGACGTCTTCCTCCAGCAACGGGCAATTCAGCCAAACCAGCATCGACAGAATCGCCGGCGTGTATGTGACCAACCCGGGCGGCACGCTGGAGGCGAATGCCGGGCGGGAGGTGAATCTCGTCGGTGCGATCATCGAGAACAAGGGTGTCGTCGCCGACAGGCGCGCGTGTCATCGCCTCGTACATCGCAGCGGTGGGCCGCGTCACCGTGTCGCTGTGCAGATCGACCAGCCCGCTCATGCCGCACCCAATCGCCCGTCGAGTTCCTTGTTGACGATCGAGAGCCAATAGGCAATGCCGAAAGGCAGCGCCTTGTCGTTGAAGTCGTAGCGCGGCGTGTGCAGGTTGTCGCCGCCGTCTCCTTCGTGGCGACCGTTTCCGATGAGCATGAACGCACCGGGCCGCCTCGCCATCATGTAGGAGAAGTCTTCGCCGCCAGTGACGCGCGGCATGTCGTCGGCCACCGCCTCCGCGCCGACCACCTCGCCTGCCGCCGACAGGGCCCTTGGCAGCGCGGAACCAACGAGAATACGAACGGGCTGCTGAGGCAGTACCTTCCCAAGGGCATCGCTGTCTCGGCATTCTCACAGGCCAATCTCAATGCATTGGCGCGGAGGTTGAACGAGCGTCCCAGGAAGACTCTCGACTTCCAAACGCCGGCTGAGATGTTCAGTCAGATCGTTGCATCGACCGGTCGAATCCGCAGCCAAAACGAGTCATTCTCGAATGGCCGCTTACCGGCGGTGCGCCAAGTCGCTGTTGTGTCTCTACGCCCGGACTGGGAAGGCCATGGCGATCACCTCCTCCGCGCTGAGTCGGGAACCCTCATCGCGAAGCCGACCGAGCGCCTCGGTGTCCAGACCCGTCTTGATGATGGCGAGTGCGTCTTCGTAGCAGCGCTCTGTCAGCAGGGTCAAGCGTTCGTGGTTGGGCCCCAAGCGGTTGTCGATGTTGGCAATCGTCTTCGCTGCTTCGACGAACCGGCCCTGGCGCGCGAGCAGCTGCGCGATGTAGCAGAACAACCAGACAGCCGGACCTGCCGTGTGCGTGATCATGGTCGTCGCGGTCCGCAACGAGATCCCAGCCGCTTCGAGATCGCCAAGACCAACGAGTGCCAAGCTGCGCCAAGCGAGGAGATATGCGCGTACGTAGGTGCACTCAATCGCCGTTGACCCGCCAAGAAGATCGTCGCATCGATGCAATGCGGACGCAAAGTCGCCCGCTTCCAGGTCGAAATGTGGAAGCAGGAATTCACACCCGTCTCCGTAATAGCTGTCTCCTCTAAGATGGCTCTGCAGGACAGAGTCAACGAGTTTTCGCGCCTCCTCCGGCCTGCGCTCAACGAAGTATTCGCAAACTGCCTTACACCAGGCGATGGCAAATTGCAGCCACGACGGCCAAGCCGGGTCAAGCAGTGCATCCATCTCGGTCAGCGCTCTTTTCGCCGCCGCACGATCGGCGAGAAATGCGAGGTGGTAAGTAGCTGATGTCAATGACATGAACACCCAGAATCGATCGCCCAGGCTGCGAAACAGCTCAGCGGCCTTGAGTCCCGCCTCGGCCTGACGCTTCGTGCCGGTCTGCATTCGCAGGTCCGAGACCGCGAACCAGAAACGGGCCGCCAGTCGAGGCGGCGTCGCTTCGTCCACCCACGGCACGATGGCCCGATACAAGCGCGCACCTTCGTCGTTGAAGCCCTGAGCATCCCAGAGCATGTCGGTGGCAGCGGCGAGCGCCACGGCGATCTGGCGATCGCCGCCGGGTCCCATCGCCCAGGCCGCGGCCGCGCGGACGTTGTCCAGATCGGGCGCGATGCGACGCATCCGCGCCAGCGGCTCCTCGAAGGGATCATCACCAGTCAAGGTGTCGGCGATCGCCTGCGCATGGCGCCTTCGGATCGCTTCGAGCGATCCTGCAGCGGTCAGCCGCTCCAGCGCGAAAGCCCGGCTGCTCTCGAGCAGCCGATAGCGCTTTGTCTGCCCGCCCTCGACGAGGACCAGCGACTTGTCCACCAGGGAGGCCAGGTGATCGAGCACCGCCCAGGCATCGATCGCTTCGTCGGCCGCCACCTGCTGCGCAGCCTCCAGCGAGAACGTGCCCATGAACACGCCGAGCCGATCGAACACCGTCTGCTCCACTGCGGTCAGCAGCCCGTGGCTCCACTGCAGCGCCGCGCGCAGCGTCTGATGCCGTGGCAGTGCCATGCGGCTGCCCGCTGCCAGCAGCTTCAACCGCTCGTTCAGCCGCTGACGCACCCCGCGCACCCCCAGCAGCGACACCCGCGCCGCGGCCAGTTCGATCGCGAGTGCCATCCCGTCGAGCCGCCGGCAGATCTCGACCACGTCGTCCACGTTCCCGGCGTCCACGGCGAAGCCGGCATCGACGGCCTGCGCGCGTGCGACGAACAACTGCACCGCGCCGTATCCAAGCGCTGCCCTCACGTCCGCGCTCGGCGGCACCGCCAGCGCGTTGAGCCGACTGATCTGCTCCTGAGCAATGTGCAGCGGTTCCTGGCTCGTGACGAGCAGCCGCACGCCCGGGGCGCCCGCCCCGAGCTGCGAGGCCAGCTCGGCCACCGCTTCAAGCAGGTGCTCGCAGTTGTCCAGCACCAGCAGCAGACGCTGGTCCCTGAGCACCTGAACCAGGGACGCGAGTGCGGTCTCCTTCACCGCCATGGGGTGCCCCAGCACCCGCGCCACGGTGGGCACCACCAGCTGCGGATCTGCCAGCGGGGCCAGTTCCACGAGCCAGGCGCCGTCGGCATGGCTGCCGCGCACGGCGTGGGCCACCGCCTGCGCCGCCCGAGTCTTGCCGATCCCTCCAGGGCCCACCACGCTCACCACGCGATGGAGCTCCAGCAGCCGGACCAGCGCCGCGACGTCCTCCGCGCGTCCATACAACGGTGGCAGCCGCGTCGGCAGATTGCCCAAGGCCTGGGTCGATGGGGTTGCCGAGCGAGGCGCTTGCGGCGCGGCGGCCCCTTCCGTGGGAATTCCAAACGCATGCAGCGGCTGCCCTATGTTGCGCACCGCATGCTGGCCCTGGTCCACGAAGCTATGAGCGGCCCGCTCGCCCAGCGTGGTGCGCACCGAGTCCGATACCGAGATGCCGCCCTCGAGCGCCAGCGCCTGCAGTCGCGCCGCCACGTTCACCCCGTGGCCGTAGACCGAGCCGTCGGGCTTCTCGATGACGTCGCCCAGGTGGACGCCGATGCGAAAGCGCAGATGGGCCGCCTCCGGTTGGCCAGTGTCCGCGCACGCGAGCTGTCGCTGTACGGCCACGGCCGCATCGACTGCACCGGCGGCGGTCTCGAACACCGCCAGCACCGAGTCGCCGGCCGTGTCGACAATGCGCCCACCATGTTCGGCGACGCGCTCGCGAAAGACCTGGCGCGCTGCATCGAGCTCGGCCATCGTCGCGAGCTCGTCCTGCGCCATCCGACGCGAATACCCCGACGCGTCGGCGCAGAGGATCGCCATCAACCGATGCCGCAAGGCTGAATCGTTCACAAGGAACCCCCGAATGCTGCGAGGCAGCATCGTAGACCTAGCGTGGGGGCGTGTCACCCTTGTAGCCGCGCAAGGCTGGCAGCAAGGTCGGCACGCACCGCGCTTGGTTTGGCCGCCGTCACAACGGGTGACATGGGACTGGCGATCACCACGGCGCGCGCCGCCGGACCGCTCGCTTCCATCAACAGCAAGGCGTGTGGATTCGACCAGCCACCGCGTTACATCGGCGACTCGCGCGAGCCCGGAAGATGCACGACATTGAGAGACCGCTTTCTGCCAGCGAATTCGTCGCCTCGGTTGACCGGATTGGGCCCCATTGCCGACGCTCGACCCGCTCCGGAAGCGATGCCCGATCGCCTTCGCAGAATCGCAGCCGACTCCATAGCCCTCCTTGACCTGAACCTATCGGGGTAGGCATGATTCAGCATTGCCGCCTCCCAATTTCGGGGGTGGACACGATGAATTCTTCGCAGGATAGGACGCGCCTCTCATGATTCGCCGAGAACGCCTGGCCGCCAGAATGGAGGGGGACTTCGTGGTGTTCCTCATCGGCATGCGCATCAACCAGCCCTTGAAAGTTCATAAGTGGCTGCCCGTCGCAGCCGCCATGCCCCGGATGATCAAGGAGCTGTATCGTCAGCCGGAACGCGGCTTCCTGCATGCTGAAGCATGGTTTTCGCGGACGATTGTCGTGCTCCAGTACTGGCGTTCCATGGAGCAGCTATTGGCCTATGCGAAGGACAGGGAAGCCGAGCACCTCCCTGCGTGGAAGGCGTTCAATAAAGCGATCGGCACTGACGGCTCGGTGGGCATCTGGCACGAGACTTACGCGGCCTCGCCTGGCACCTACGAGAACATCTACGTCAACATGCCGTTGTTCGGGCTCGGCCGGGCTGGAACGACCCAGAGTGTTGCAGAAGCCAACCGCTCAGCGGCCGCACGACTGAGAGCAACGAAGAATCAGCCCTGATTGCACGCGCCAGCCGTGTGGCCGTCATACCATTTGGGAAGTGGAGTGCGAAAGCACCACTGTGCCCACCTTGGCATGCAACGGATGACCCTCAATGGCCTTGGCCAGGAGTAACGCGATGGAAAAAGCATTCGGTCTCTCCATCCCGCGCACGCTCGACGATGTCTGCAATCCCAGGGACATGGCGCTGCTCGTGTACGACATGCAAGTCGGCATCGTCAGCCAGGTGCCGGATGGCGCCGCTCTGACGGCGCGTGTGTATGACGCGTTGACCATCGCGCGCGAAGCCGGGATGCGCGTGTGCTTCACGCGGCATCTGTCCTTGCCGCGCGAGTTCATGGGTTCGTTCCAGTATCGGATGGCGATGAGCTGGCAGCGTGTCGACAGCCCCGACGACGTGCGGCCATGGTTCCTGCGCGACTCGCCAGGGTTTCAGCTCGTCCCTGAGCTCGCGCCGCTTCAAAGCGAGCCCATCTTCGACAAGATTGCGATGTCCGCGTTCGAAGGAACGCCGTTGTCCTTCGCACTTCGTGACTGCGGCATCCGGGCGATCGCGATCGTCGGCCTGGCCATGGAAATCGGCATCGAGCCTACCGCTCGACACGCTGCAGATCTCGGCTTCATTCCCGTCATCGTCTCCGATGCGTGCGGGCATGGGAACGAGGACGCCGCGCGTGGCTCTGTCAGGCTGTTGGAGTTCGCCGGGGACGCGATCTTCACCGAGACGAATTTCTTGCGACGCTCCCTCGCTCTCCGCCGCTGATCGTGCGCTTCGGCGAGGGGAAGCCGAGGAGCACTTCAGCCGGGCCGAATAGCAGCCGTTCGCGGACGGCAGCTCCGGGTCGCCCGGTATTGCATTCATTTACACATCCAAAGGCCTCGCCGCTGCGTACAAGAAGCGGGTACTCGGTCGAGCACCCGATTGGCCACGCATTTGCCATCCAACCCGTCGAGGTGATGCTCATGAAATTCTCGAACCCATCCATCCGATTCGGACTGCTCGCCACATGTGCAATCGCCGCCGGCAGCGCGATGGCGTCCAGCCACCGCGAGGCGCCATCCATTGCCGGCATGCCCAAGGTCGATGCCACCGACTTCTACATGTTCCGCAGCTACGAGCCAGGGCGCGAGGGCTTCGTGACGCTGATCGCCAACTACCAGCCCGACCAGAGCCCGTACGGTGGGCCGAACTACTTCACGATGGATCCGAATGCGCTCTACGAGATCCATCTCGACACCGACGGCGATGCGGTGGAGAACATCACCTTCCGCTTCAAATTCACCAATACGCTGCGCGACATCCAGTTGCCCATTGCCGACAAGAAGGTGTCCATTCCGCTGGTACAGGCGGGCCCGATCTCGGCGCCGAACCAGGCGACCAGCAACCTGCGCGAGACCTACACGCTGGACATCGTGCGTGGCGATCGTCGCACCGGCAGGGTCGAGCCGGTCTCGATGGCCGGTGGCGGCACGGTGTTCGACAAACCGACGGACAACATCGGCGACAAGACTTTCGGCGGCCCCAGCGGCTATGCAAGCTTTGCGAACCAACATCTCTTTGCGGTCAACATCCCGGGCTGCAGCACGCCCGGTCGCGTCTTCGTGGGACAGCGCAAGGATCCATTCACCGTCGCGCTCGGCCAGGTGTTCGACCTGATCAATCTCAATCCGCTGGGCTCGACCAGCGCCAACGCGGACGCGCTCGCCGGCAAGAACGTGACCACGATGGCGCTCGAAGTGCCGATCGCCTGCGTCACCACCGCGGGCAGCCCCATCATCGGCGGCTGGACCACCGCCAGTGTGCGCCAGGGCCGGCTCATTGCCAGCCCCCCGAAGAGCGGCCATGGCACGACGGCGCTGAACGGCGGGCCCTGGGCTCAGGTGTCGCGCCTGGGCATGCCGCTGGTGAACGAGGTCGTGATCGGCCTGAAGGACAAGGACAAGTTCAACAGCTCCAAGCCAAAGGACGATGGGCAATTCGCTGATTACGTGACCAACCCGACGCTGCCGGCCCTGATCCAGACCCTGTTCCCGAGTGCCGCAGCACCGACCAACTTCCCGCGCACCGATCTGGTCGCTGCCTTTCTCACCGGCGTGGAGGGTGTGAACAAGCCTGCGAATGGCAAGGCTTCGGAAATGCTGCGTCTGAACACCTCGGTGGTGCCGACACCCAAGGCCAGGCAGAACGGGCTGGGTGTGCTGGCCGGGGACAATGCCGGCTTCCCCAACGGCCGCCGGCCCGGCGACGACGTGGTGGATGCCGAACTGCGCGTGGCGATGGGTGCGCTTTGCGTCGCCACCGGTGCGCTCGACGCATTGAAGGTCGGCTGCAAGCCGTCCGATGCCCCTGCCGGCGGCGCTGCGCTGACCGATGGCGCGCTGCAGAGCCCGGCGCAGTTCCCGGAGGCGTTCCCGTACCTGAACACCCCCCTCCCGGGTTCTCAGTAAGGAGCACGACATGAACCGCATGATCATTCGGATCGGCCTTCCGCTGGTTGCGGCCTTGGTCGTTGCCGCCTGCGGTGGTGGCGGGGGCGGCGGCTACCTGCCGCCCATCGGCAGCGGCAGCGGCACGACATCCGCCGAAACCGCCACCCTCGATGCGTTCCTGGCCTATGTGAAGGCGCTCGTCGCGACCGCGCTGGACACGGCGGAACCAGCCGACGTGTCGGCATTTGATCCCCCGACGACCACGGAGGCCCGGGAACCCATCGCCATACAGTGATGCGCAGACCCAACGGCCCCAGGGCCAGCCTGGCCCGATGCGGCCTGCTGGCGGCGCTGCTGTTCGCAGCCGGAACACCGCTCAGCGCCGCACCGCGCGTGCCGGCCAGCGACGACACGATCGTCGAAACGCTGCCCACCATCGCGGGTTGGCCGCGCGAGGAGCGGCGGCTGCGGCAGGCGCTGGCACAGCGCCCGCGCGACGAAGCCACCGCGCTCGCTGCCGCCCAGGCCTACCTGGACCTGGCGCGAACGCAAGGAGATGCGCGTTACGCCGGCTACGCCATGGGCGCGCTGCAGGCCTGGGATGCGACAGCCGCGGCGCAGACGCCGCCCGCCGTGCTGGTGATGCGAGCCACGATCGCGCAGTTCCTGCATGACTTCGACGGCGCCGAAGCCACGTTGAAGTCGGCGCTGGCTCGTCAGCCCGGCAACGCGCAGGCCTGGATCACGCTGGCAACCATCCTGCGCGTGCGAGGCCGCTATGCCGAGTCGGACGCCGCGTGCCGCGCGCTGGGCCGCGTCGGCCCTGCGCTATATGGGCTGGCCTGCCTCGCCGAGAACGCAGGCCTGCGCGGCGACCATGCGTCGGCACGCGACACCCTGGGCGGCTTGCTGGCAGATCCGGCCGTGCAGGGGGCGCAGCAGGCGGGCACGCGCCAATGGCTGCTCACGACCCTGGCTGAAATCGAGGAACTCGCGGGGCGTCCTGTCGCGGCCGAGGCCTTCTACAGACAGGCGCTGCAGGCCGCTCCCGCGGGTTACCTTCTGATCGCCTACAGCGACTACCTGCTGCGCCAGAATCGACCCGCCGAAGTCCTGTCGCTGCTCGCCAGGGAGCCGCGCAGCGACGCGGTGCTGCTGCGACTGGCCATTGCTGGACGCGGTCCCGTCGGCACGGACAGCGCTCGCAAGGTTCTCGACGAGCTTCAGGCCCGCTTCGACGCGGCGGCGCAGCGGCCGGGGAATGCCGAAGTGCATGCGCGCGAAGGCGCCTTGTTCGCGCTCGACGTCGAAGGTGATGCGCGCCGTGCACTCGATCTGGCCCGCGCCAACGTGCGCCTGCAGCGCGAGCCTATCGACCTGCTGCTGCTCGCACGCGCCGCCAACGCGGCCCACGACGAGGAAGCGCGCGGCGAACTCAAGACACTGATGCAACGCACGGGATTGCGCGATGCGCGGATTGACGCCTTGCTTTGACATGAGGCCCGTGTCCACGCGGTGGATGCGCTGCACGAGCGCGTGCCTGAGCGTCTTGCTGTTCACCTTCCTCGCTGCCGGACCTCGCACGGCGCACGCGCACAAGGCAAGCGACGCCTACCTGCAACTGCAGACGACCGGCGATACGGTGGACCTGCGCTGGGACATCGCGTTGCGCGACCTCGATACCGTGCTCGATCTCGACCTCGACGGCGACCGCCAACTGAGTTGGGGCGAAGTCAAGGGCCGAATGGATGAGATCCGCGCCTATGCGCTCGCGCACCTGCGGCTGCAGCAGGGGCGCTGCGTCCTGACCGAGGCCGCGCCGCCGGCGGTGGACGAACGCATCGACGGTGCCTACCTGGTCTTCCGGCTGCAGGCCCGATGCGATGTGGCGACGGCGCTGTCGATCGACTACCAGTTGTTCCGCGAGGTCGACCCCACGCACCGCGGCCTGCTGCGCCTCACGGCGCAGGCAGGCCATGAGCCACAGGTGCGTTCGCTCGACCCTTCCGGCGGGTCGGTCACTCTGAACTGGCCTTCGGCATCGCATGACACCGGACAGGGCGCGAATGCGGCCGATGCTGCGGCGCCCAACGCGAGCCTGTTCCGCGACGGTGTGCACCACATCCTGATCGGCTACGACCACATCCTGTTCCTGATCTGCCTGCTGCTGCCCGCGGTGCTGCGCCGCCGCGCCGGCGACTGGGAACCGGTGATCACGTGGCGCGAGGCGGTCCTGCCGATGCTCGGCATCGTCACGATGTTCACCGTCGCGCACTCCCTCACGCTGGCGCTGGCGGCGCTGAACATCGTGCACATCTCGCCGCGCGTGATCGAGCCGGCCATCGCGGTCACGATCGTGCTCGCCGCGTTCGACAACATCCGCCCCTTGCTGCGCGGCCGGCGCAAGCTCTTCAGCTTCCTGTTCGGGCTGATCCACGGCTTCGGATTCGCCGGTGCGCTGGCCGAGATGGAGCTTCCGACGCGAGGCTTCGTCCTGGCCCTGCTGCAGTTCAATCTCGGCGTGGAAGCCGGCCAGCTTGTCGTGGTGTTCTCGGCGCTTGGCGCCTTGCTGGCGATGCGCCACTGGCCGGGCTACGAGCGGGTGCTGTTGCACGGCGGGTCGACCGCCGCGTTGCTGATCGCGGGGATCTGGTTCATGGAGCGGGTCTTCGACCTCAGGGTCCTGCCGTTCGCCTAGGGAGAGGCCGAGCCGCCATGGCCTCTCATCGCACTCCGAGAGCGTTCGCAAGTCGCTCCAGTGTTCCGAGCTGCCAATTCCTCTCATCGACAAATGACTCGGGATCGCAGACTGCGCCATAGCCGCCGTCGCCGTAGACCGCAGCGTAAGCGGCGTAGTCTGCCGCCTGAACAACACGGCCGCCCAGTGCATTCGCCACGGCATAGCTTGCTGATACAGCTGCGTGACCCACCCCGTCCAATGATCGAGAGCCTTGATGCCGATTGGCCAAGATCGCGGCTTCAGCCGCGGCCCGATCGAGCGCTGCTCGATCCGCTTCCCCCTTGACGTACGCCGCCAGGATGTCGAGGCAGCGCGCGACACCCTCGTCCTCGAGCAAGTGACGGACTCGTTGCACGCATTCACAGGCAAACGCCAACTTCAGCGCCTCATATTGCGCAGACGATTCACAGGCCTGCAGGGCGGCGGAAACTGCATCGGTCATGACTTGTATTTCCTTGTGATTCACTCGCCCCGAACGGGCAGCAAAATGTGAGCTTGGCAACAACCTTTTGAGGACTGATGTCGATGATCTACGAACTACGCGTCTATACCGCAATGCCTGGCCGGCTACCTGACGTTCTTGCCAGATTTCGCGATCACACCGTGGGCATCTGGAACCGGCTGGGGATTCGTCAACTCGGATATTGGACGACTGCGGTCGGACCTGACAGCAACGTGCTGACCTACATGCTTGTCTGGGAGAGCCTGGCCGAGCGTGAGGCCAAGTGGGGCACGTTTGTCGTCGATCCCGAATGGGTCGAGGTCAGGAAGACGAGCGAGGCAGCCGGACCGATCGTTGCGAAGATGGACAACTCGTTCCTGGCGCCAACCTCTTTCTCGCCTGCGAAATAGGGCTCGCCGGTCCCAACGCATTGGCCGCGACCAGCCTGTAGCCCAAAGTGTTTCCTTTTCGTGCCAGTTGCCACAAAATGCGCGCACCAACCCTGAGGAGCCTGCATGAGCGTCATGGCGGCAATCGATACGGCGGTGCGGCTGCAGCTGGCGCGCGACAAGCCGGCCGTGGTGTGGAAATACAGCGACCTCATGAATGCGGCTGGCGGGCTCGCCTTCGACCAGGCGAGCATGGGCACCTTCCTGCAGGACGTGGCGGCGCGCCTCAAGGTCGACACCCCGTCGCTGAGCTATGACTGGAATCGCTCGAACACCGCCGAGTGCCTGCAGTCGAGCGTCTATGTGCTGATCGGCCGGATCGCTTCCGACATCGACCGCAGCGCGGGCAGCAAGAAGGACTGACCATCATGGCGGACTTCCGACCCGTCGCGCTGCCGCTTTTCGACGCCGATGCGCCCGCGTCCGAGGCGTTCGACAACCCGGGTCTCCGCAGGTTCGCCGGCGTCGTGTCCATCGCGCCGGATGGCTACAGGCTGCACCGGGCCGCGGATCTCATGGGCCTGGCCGGCAGGCCCGGGGGCTTGCCCCTCATGCGCGCCGGAGGCCTGCTGGCGCGAGAGCTGACGCCCGAGATGGCGGCGAACGCCGGCCTCGATCCCTTCGCCCCGGAGCTCCACGGCGTTGCCAACCTGTGCCGGAGCCTGCACGTGGACGCGCTGGTGACGCAGCAGACGCAAGGCGCCGACGGCCAGGCGATCGTGATGGCGTACGTCGACGCGAAGTACGACATGAGGCTGGTCGGGAGCAAGTACCGATGCGCCGTCGGTGGCGAGAGCTACGACGAGCGGGACTACAAGACCTACGGCGGGCAGTGCCCGTTCCACAAGGCACCGCTGCGCTGAACGCGCGGACGGCCACCTCATGTTTGGCCAGGTCCTCGACAAGCTCGACACCTATTTCGGGCGCGCCTTCCTGCTCGCGCGCTATGTGCCCTGGCTGCTCTTCGCGGCAGCGAACCTGGTGCTGGCCTGCCTCGAATTCCCGGCCGTGCGCGCCTTCGCAGCGCAGGCCTATGCGGCCCCGGCCGGACGCATCTTCGACCTGGTCATCGCGATGCTGGCGATCTGGGTGATCGCCTATGCGACCTCGCCGCTGGCGCAGTTCGTCACGCGCTTCCTCGAAGGCGCGACGATGTGGAAATGGGTCGCCCACCTCACGATCGTGACCCATGCCCTGCGGCGCGACGCGCTCGAGAACGCGTATCGGCGCGACTTCGCGCTGAGTGCCGCCGTGCCCAAGTCCGGCGCCGTGATCGAGGCCCTCCAGGATGATCGGGCCGTGGGCGCCCGCCATCGCAAGATCGGCAACCGGCGGGCCATCGACGCGGCAGAAAAGGACATCGCGCGGCTGCGAACCGAGCGCTGGTTCAACCGCGTGATCTCGCCCGAACGCTTCGACAGCGCGCGCCGCACCCTGTCGAGGGCCTTGCAGGAGAACTGCGCCGACGCGGGCCTTTTTCTCGAGGCCGCCGACAAGCAGCAGGCGTCGCGATTGCACGATCTGCACGAAGAGATGGTGCGCCGCCTGGCGCCCTATGCCCTCGACCGGGCCGAGCAGATCGAGGAACAGGCACTGGCCGAGCGCGAGCGCCTGTTCGGCGAAAGGGAGCTGGCGCCGACCCGCCTCGGCAACGACGCGGCGGCGCTGCGCAGCTACTGCCTGACGCGCTACGGCATCGAGTTCGACTTCTTCTGGCCGCGCTTCCTGCTCGTCGTGCAGAAGGACACGAAGCTCAGCGACTCGCTGGCGATGGCCAAGATCCAGCTCGACTTCTCGATCCTGACGCTCACGCTGACCGTGGCCACGGTGTTTGCGTGGTCGGTGTTTCTGTTGTTCGATGGGCGCTCGTTGTGGACGGCCCTGGCCGTGATCGGATTGGGCCCGGTCGTGGCCTACGGGTGGCTCGGCATCGTGCATGCGAGCTATGCGGGCTTTGCCGAGACCGTGCGCAGCGCCATCGACCTGCACCGGTTCGAACTGCTTGCGGCGCTTCGGCATCCTCTGCCGGCGAGCACCGACGACGAGAAGGACGCGTGGGCGGCGGTCAGCCGGCTGTCGATTTTGAACAGCAAGACGAATGTCGTCTTCCAGCACCCGGCGCCATGATGATGAAAGGCGTTCGGCACGTCTCTGTCTTGCGATGGTTCTTCCTGGGGCTGCACGCGATGCTCGCGATCGCCATCGTGGCGCTGATCTCGGGACGCCAGCCCCGGGCCGACGTGGCCGCCGCGACCAAGCCGGTGACCGCGCCGGCCAACACGCTGGCCGCGCTGGTGAGCATGCCGGCGGCCCTCGCGAAGCAGCGCCAGATCGTCCGCGGCGCATCGGTCAGCGTCACGTTCAAGAAGGCATCGACCCAGGTCGCGGGCAAGGTCGTCTCGCAGGAATGCGACGACACGCGCTGCGTGATGGTGATCGGGCTGTCGGGCCTGCCGGCGCCGGTTCTGGCGGCGGATGCGTTGGGGGACGCGGAGGTGTTGCTTGGGGAGGCGGGGAAGGCGCCTTGAATGCTGAGGTGGAGGTGGGAAGCCGCCGGTCGGCTACTCCGAATGGCCGGGCGAGATCAAGACCCGCATCCGAGGCACTCCCTATCCACGCAAGTGCTGCGCGACGTACTCCTTCAGCACTCCGTCCATACGGGACTGCCAGCCGCCGCCCGTCGCCCGGGAAAACTCGACCACCTCCTGGCTGTACCGGACCTTAACGCTCTCAAACGGGTGCTTGTGGTAAGCAAGTGCCCAAATATGGATGTCATTCCTCCCTGTTGGCGTGCCGCAGTGTATTGTCGCTAAAATCGCCAAAATTTGGCTTACTGTGCCTCAAAAGCTCCAAAATATGGGTGAATATGGCTGACTCAAACATCCCTGCTCCCGTTGCGCGCGTGATACGTCGTCTCGGCGAGAACGTCTCGCTGGCACGGCGACGCCGTCGCATGACGCAGGAGGACCTGGCTCAGCGCATCGGCGCCTCGGTGAATACGGTTCGAAGGTTGGAGGCTGGCCATCCCGGCAGTGCACTGGTGCACCTGGCGCGAGCCATGCAGGTGTTCGGGGAGCTGGATCGCCTTGACCAGTTGCTCGACACCCAGCAAGACGCCGTGGGACTGGCGCTGCAGGACGAAAGCCTGCCGCAGCGCGTCTACGCCCGAAAGCGCGGCAAGAGCGCGAGCAGCAGCTTCTGACCATGGCAATCAAACGGCACATTCCGGCTCCCTCGCAGGTGGAGCTTGACGTTCATCTTGGCCAAGCCGGGGTGCACCTGGGCAAGCTCGTCTACGTCAAGGCTGGCGCGCGTGAGTTCTCACAGTTCGCATATGCCGAGTCCTGGCTGAAAGAGAAGGCGTGCTTCGACATCTCATCAGACCTGGACCGCACCCTGG
The DNA here is from genome assembly GCF_030316985.1 of Variovorax sp. J31P179. Classification (NCBI taxonomy): domain Bacteria; kingdom Pseudomonadati; phylum Pseudomonadota; class Betaproteobacteria; order Burkholderiales; family Comamonadaceae; genus Variovorax; species Variovorax sp. J31P179. The sequence goes on from NZ_JASZYL010000006.1 coordinate 121,133, forward strand.
GCTTTCAGGTGCACAAGCCCGCGAACAAGGACGAGTCGTGCTTCTTCTATGCACTCGCCGACACCGAACCAGACACCTGGGGGCGAAGGGTGATTGCGCGCGCACACGCCAAAGAGCGCAAGGCCAACCCTGCCCTGCCGGCTCTGACCGAGCTGGACTACCTGTGCAAAGTCGATGACTTCAGCCGGATCGGGGCCTTGCGCGTGCTGAACGGCAAGAAGCCGTACTTGCGCACTGTCGAAGAGGGCAAACGCGCAACCCCGCCCCTGCTCGAGTTGGCCAGGCTTTACGCGGCCTCGAGAGCATTCGAGTTGAGCCAGGAAACCCAGGAGGACCTGAAGTACCTGCAAGGCAAGGGCACGTCGCTGGGCGGCATGCGGCCGAAGTGCACGGTACTCGACGAGGACGGCTTCCTGGCACTGGGCAAGTTCCCCAGCGTGAAGGATGAGCGCAGCGTCACCCGCGGCGAGGTACTGGCATTGCACCTGGCTGAACTGGCGGGCATCCGGGTGGCCAGCTCGCGCATCGCGATGGTTGGAGAGACGCCTGTGGCCATCATCCGCCGGTTCGACCGGACAGAGGAAAACGGGCGCATCCCCTACATGTCCGGCACCTCGATGCTGCAGGCCCTTCGCGGGGAAGAGCGCGCCTACACCGAAGTCGTCGACGTCATGCGATCCAAGAGCAGGGACTACCTGGCCGACGCGCGGGAGCTGTGGCGTCGCCTGGTGTTCAACCACCTCATCACGAACGTCGACGACCACCTGCACAACATCGGCTTCCTCTACGAGGGCGACAACAAGTGGAGCCTGTCGCCAGCCTTTGATCTGAACCCCTTCCCCGACAAGGACCGGGAGTCGAAGACCTGGCTGAGCGAAGACACAGGCCCCATCACCTCGGTTGAGCAGCTCATGAGCCAAGCCAGCCGCTTCGAGCTCGACGCGAAGCAGGCCGAAGAGGTTCTCGCCGAGGTTGCGAGCGCTGTGGATCAGTGGCGGGCCGTGGCTGTCTCCGCCGCTGTGGGCCTCGAGGCGAACGAGCTGGAAGACTTCGCCCCAGCGTTCGAGCGCTGAGTTCACTCCGAACTGGTCAACGGCAACGTGACCGTCACGGCACCGATCGCATCAGCACGTCGAGCGGGTCGCTCGACAGCTGGGCGCCCCCAGCGATGCGGGCGCAGGGGTCGGCGGTCGACTGCAGCTTGCGCCACAAGTCGCCCGCCAGCAGCGACATCCCCCCGGTGGCCCAGGCCGCGGTCCCCACGAGCAGCGCGCCGCTGGGGTCCAGTTCGACAGTCGGGTTGCTGAGCGTTCCGGTGACTTTCGCGACGCCGCTCGTCAGGCCTATCAAGCTGAGCTGGAAGAGCTCGCGTCGCACCGCCCGGTACCCGAACAGGATCTCGCCCGTTTTCAGGTTCACCGCGCCACCGCCCAGGATGTCCAGGTGCTTCAGGCGCAGCGCGATGCCGTCGCTGGAGGTGGCCACGCCGTCGGCGATGGCGAAGCGCGCGGCCGCACATTCGAGCTGGGTGTGCTGCGCCGCCCTGCGACCGGGCACCAGCGCGAGGAGCAGGTTGCCGGCGACCCTCTCGAAGCCATAGCCCGAGTGGATGGGCAATGTGCCCGCGCCGGCAGTCAGCAGGAACTCGCCGCGCCCGGCCGTGAGCATGTTGCGCATCGTGGTGCCGGCACCGGCAAGCTGCGCATTGATCGACAGCCGCGGCGTGGCGGCCCCGCTCGCCGGCCCCGATCGAGCCGTGTACAGCGCCTCGGTATCGACGTCCTTGAGCGACAGGCGCAGCGCCGCACCAGGCACCTCCCGGCGCAGATCGAGGCGCAGTTCCCCGTGCATCTCGCCTTCGGCCGCTGAGGTCGACAACTGGATCAGTCCGTTCGTGAGGGTGCCATCGACTTGCAGCTGCCCCAGGTCGTAGCGATGCAAGAGGAGGCGCTCGGCGCGCAGCTGCAACTGCGCGTCGCGCGACAGCAGGAACGGCATGCGGATGGGCCGGTCGAGCACCGGCGTCTCGTTGGGCGTGGGCTGTGTCCATTGCGTGGCATCGATCAGCCTGGACGTGAGGTCCGCTGAAAGCCTTGGCCGGTCGCGCCACCGGATTTGCAGCCGCCCCGCCGCATCCGACTTGCCGGCCTGCGCGCTGAGACCGTCGACGGCCACCTCCCCGTCTCCCAGCGTGACCCGTCCCGAGGCGCTGACCGGGAGCGCCGGCAGGCCCGAAGCGCTGAAGCGCGTCGCCATCTTCGCCAGGTCGTCGATCTCGATCCGGGCGGCGAGCCGCGTGCCCGTGGGCGCCGCAAGGTTGCCCACGTTGCCCTCCAGGCTGGCGCGCGCGCCGGGCAATGTCGCCTGCACCGTCAGCGGCACGTCACGCAGGCCGATCAGGCGCTGCAGCGGCCCGCTGGTCGCGAGCACGTGGAGCGTGTCGCCGTCCAGGGCGGTACGCAGGTTCGCTTCGATCTTCGACCACGCGGTCTCGGGGCGCAGCAGTTCGGCCAGCGGCCCGGCAACCACCGACAGGTTCATCGGCGCGCCGAGCGCATGGCCCGCCGCGCTCGCGCGCACCGGGCCGCCCGGCTCGACCTCGATGCTGGCCTGCTGCACCTGGACCGGGGAGCGGTCGCGCCCCACCGCAAGGGTGAAGGGAGCGGTGCGAGCGGAGAGCTTGGCCTGCTTCATGAGTTCGCGCACGCTCGTGCCCTGCGAGCCGAACTGGACTTGCAGCCCCTGGATCGCGCCGCGCACCGTGTCCGGCCGATTCGGCGCGCGAAGCAGCGTCGCCACGTCGAGGCGGTCGGCCTTCGCGTCGGCATCGACGCGCCATGCCCGCCCGCTCGCATCGACCGTGACATGGCCCTGCAGCTGCGCGTTGGCGACCGTGGCGGATGTCAGGTCGATGGCGAGCTTGCCGCTGCGCAGATACGCGAGCGCGGCCAGCTTGCCGATCGGCACCGGTGCGCCGGCGATGCGGGCAACGTCGACATCCAGCCTGGCATCGAAGCTACGCAGCGGCGCCAGCGGCAGTGGTTCGTCGAATGCACTGCGCTTTCCTCGTTGCGCCGCGCTGCCGTCGAGCTTGGCGAAGTCGAGCACCGCGATGCTCACCTTGCCATCGATCTGCGGCAGGTCGTCGCGCCAGCGAAGCGTGCCTTCCCCCGTGACGTCCGTGCCGGCCAGCGTGGCGGCGAGCCCTTGCAGGTGAACCACGTCGTCGCGCCAGCGCACCCGGCTGCTCAGGTTCCTGGCCGGGATCGGCAGGCCGGTGATGCCTGCGATCCGCAACGAGAGATCCGCTTCGACGCCGCGCGACCACGCCGGTGCACCGGCACCGGCGACATCCCGTGGCCGGGACTCGCGGGCGGCCGATTCGAATGCCTTGAGCTCGGGCTGATTCAAGTCCAGCTGGCCGAGGTTCAGCGCCCCGCTGAGCAGCGCGCGCGGCGCGCTGGCGTAGGCGAGATCTCCCGACACCGCGGTGGCGAGCACCCGGCCACGGATGTCCTTGGCCGAATAGCCTTCCTTGGAATTCGTCACGCGAGCCGCCAGATCCACCGGCAGGGGGGGGCCCGGGCGCAGGCCCGCCAGCAGCCTCAGCGGCGCCAGCGCGTCGCCCCGGGCGGTCAGTGCCAGGTCGAAGTCCACGGCTTCGGCCGCGGGCGTGATGCGTCCATCGGCGCTGAGCGTGAAGCCCGCGAGCTCGGCGCGCAGCGCCAGGGGCGCACCGCCATCGGTCTTTTGCAGCTCGGGCCAAGGCGCGCCGCTGGCTTCGAGCGAGAACGCCGCATCGCCGAGCTTGCCCGCGAGCGTCAGCCGCGTGTCCACGCTCGCACCGAACACCGCATTGCCCGACCCGATCTCGAGGCGCGACGGCTGCATCGGCAGCCCGTCGAGCGACAGGCTCAGGCCGTCGACCTGCAGGCTGCCTTGTACGTAGCGAGCCTGCGCCGACAAGCGATAGGGGCCCCATCCCGGCAATGCACGCCCCAGGACGCCGGACCACGCGGCCAGTTGCTCGCCAGTCGCCTCGATGCCAAGTTGAACGCCCTCGAACGACGCGATCGATGCCAATCGCACGTCGAGCGCGAGGCTCGCCCCCTTCGGTCGCAGGCCGACCGACAGGCGCCAGGGCGCGCCGTCGATGGCAGCCTGCAGCGAGGCGTCGGCCTCCACCGTGAGTTGCATCGGCGTGTCTCGATAGTCGGCAAGCGCTTGAATACGGAACGGCAGGCCGTCGCTGATCGTGGCCTCGGCGGTATCGAGACGGACCTGCTCCACGGCGCCGCCGCCCGGCCGCCAGCCGATGCGGACGTCGGTCAGCGACACGGTGCCGAAGTCTGGCAATACCGCGCGCTGGGTGCTCTGACGGGGCGTGCCGAAGGGCCAATTGCCCTCGCCCTCCGCGTTGCGCTCGAGCAGCAGGTCCACGCCCTTCAGGCGCATGCCGCGCATTTCGACCCGACCCTTCCAGAGGGCGACGAGATCGAGGCGCGCCTCGCCGCTCGCAGCGGTCACGAAGTCCGGCCGCGATGCCCATGGCGGGTTGGCGATGCGCAGGTCGCGCACCGACAAGGTCGGTCGCAAGGCAATGTCGAACGACACGGCGCCTATCGACACCGGCCGGTCCAGGGCGGATGAAAGCTGTCGCTCCAAGGCACGTTGGTAGACCTCGGCGTCGAGTGTCTTCAGGAAGAGCGTCAGCCCCAGGGCCGCGGCAAGCAGCAGCCCGACCGCCCACAGCAGCACCCTGGTTGTGCGTCGGCGCCATGGCGGCGCGGGTGTGGTCATGGTGGGGCGATGCGGGGGATGGATGACGAACGAAGTGCCGCCATCGTAGCGAAACGCGTGCGGGAGCCGCCGCCAGTTGCTGGCGCCCTGATGTGACAGACTCGCGCTTCATCAAGTTGTCGCGTCATGAGGGACTCATGGAGATTCGCCGGTTCAGGCTGGGTGATGAAGCTGCGTTGTTTCGCGTGTATTTCACGGCCATCCACGAGATTGCATCCAGTGACTATTCACCCGAGCAACTCGACGCATGGGCGCCATCGGACCTCGACCCGGCGCTGTGGGCAAGCCGGGTCCAGGGAATCCGACCCTTCGTCGCCTGGCTTGGCGACGAGATCGTCGGCTACGCGGACGTCCAGCTCAACGGGTACATCGACCACTTCTTCGTGTCGGGCGCGCATCCGCGGCAAGGCATCGGGACCCGGCTGATGGCCCGTATCCATGAAGAGGCCGAGCTTCTCGGCCTGACCGAGCTGACGTCGGATGTGAGCCTGACCGCAGAGCCGTTCTTTGCGCTCCACGGATTCAAGGTGGTCGAACGGCGATTTCCAGTGCGTCGGGGCGTGACCCTCCAGAATGCCTTGATGCGCAAAGCGCTCGATTGATGCCGGCAGGCTCACTCCCATCCGCTCGCCACCATCCGCAGCCTGGCCTTGACCGAGCCGTTCTGGGCGACTGTGCCCGGCGCGGGTTGATGCAGGTCGATCAGAACAGGCATCGGCTTGGCGATCGCTTCCGGGCTGAACTCCTGCGACCACGATCGCTTGTCGGGGGGCAGCTTGTCTTCCAGCCAGTCGTAGCTGACCATCCAGTGGCCTTCCGGAGGAGCTGCCGCGTTGCCCTGGCTGAGAAGGAGCTTCTTGTAGTCGGCGGGGTCGTAGAGCGTGACCACCAACGAGTCCCTGAACAGCTGGACGCCCTCGTAGTGGCCATCGGGCCAGAAGGCCTTGTCCACCTCGTAGTCCGGCGCGCGAATGCCGAGGGTCACCGAGTAGGAGATGCCCGGCCGGTCGCTGTTGACCTTGGCGGACTTGATGAGGAAGACCGTCGACAAGTGGACGGATTCCACCTGCCCTGCCTTGAGCTTCTTCAGATCCTGGTACGTGCGGCAAGCGGGTGAATCGTCCTCCGACTTGCGCCGGCTCAAGGCCCAGGTCTTGCCGCGCGTACCGACCGTCAGCTCGATCTGGTAGACGGCGTCGACCCGGCGCCCCGCGTCTTCTTGCTGCTGCACGATCGCCGGCAGCGTCGCATTCTCGATGTCGAGCCACAGGTCGATCCGGAAGTTGCCGAACAGGAAACGCACCAGGTTCTGATAGGCCTCCTCGGAGTTGACGATGCCGAAGCTGCCTGAGTGCGAGCGATAGGCGTAGGCCGTCGCGGTCGGCTTGGCGATGAGCGGCGCGTCTTCGCCGTCGCCGACCTTCTCCTGGTACCACAGCGTGGCGTTGTCGATGCGGACCAGGCCGTCGCTGCCGCGCCCGACGAAGTTGCGGGAGAGCCCCGCGGCGACCTCGTAGTCGAGGCGGTTGGTCCCGACCATGCAGAACCAGTGCGACGGCGGCGGCGAGATGTCTTCCGGAAGGTAGTTGATGTTGCCGCCGATGAGCTGCTTGTCGAGGTAGGCGCGCATGACGTCCCGATTGAATGTCGATGCATCCTTGAGAAAGCCGGGAAGTACCCGCGGCACGTTGAAGCCCCCCAGCTCGATGCCGTTGTGCGGGGTGGCGTACGTGAAGACCTTCGCGACCGTGTCGCGGACCGGGGCGACCTTGACCTCGCCGTCGCTCACCAGGATCTTCGAGACGTCGTTGGCCTTGTTCTGCAGCAGGGCCCGGACGATCAGGCCGCCCATCGAATGCGCGACGAGGTAGCACCGGAAGTCGGCATCGGTGTAGGTGGAGCCATCCTTGTGCGATTCGTGGTTTCGCACGAGGAGGCGAACCGTCGCGATGAGCTTTGCCAGTTCCTTCGCGTAGTCGGAGATGGAGGAGCTTTTTCCGCTGCCGACCAGGTTCGACCCGGCGTCGTAGAACCGGTGGATGATGATCGAGTTCATCGGGATGCCCTTGTCGACCCGGGCCTGGCCCATCGGTCCGTTGCTCCAGGTCGGGTCGAGGATCTGGATGCCGTCGGTGTACATCACCTCGTACTTGTGGTCCAGCGACAGCCGCACGATGGGCGACTCGAAGAAGTAGGACTGGGGCCGGTTCTTGTCGGCGGTCGCGCGGGCGACGGTCGATCCGACGTTGAAGCCGCAGTACGGGTCGGCAGCGGTCTCGTCGCGCTCGCTGGCGCTGAAGGCGAAGCCCCGCACGTAGATGATCGGGTACCGCTTCGCCGTCGACAACGCTTCGACGGCGGCTTCCGCTGTGGCCATGGCATCTCCTCCGGATTCAATGATCCAGGGGGACTATGTTCGACCGGGCGCGGTTGCTCAACTGGCCGAAGGAGCTATCCGGGGCCATCATCCTCAAGGGTGATGATGTCAATTCACGAAGTCCGGACTCATCCATCAGGCAATCCCGCTTTGCGCAGCCCCTCGATCAGCCGCGCGCGCTGCGCGAGGAAGACGGGGTCGGTCGAGGGATTGAGGAACGCGACATAGGCGATCGAGTCGTTTGGCAGCAGTTCGCGATGCCTGGCCATGTGGGCGGCAGCCTCGGCGTCATGTCCGCGCAGCGCATCGATGGCGGCGAGCATCGCATAGGGTTGCCCGCTGTTCGGATATTCGGCAACCCACCTCATGGCCCACCTGTAGGCTTCGTCGTCCCTGCCCTGCACGAAATTAGCGGTCGCCGACAGCGCATAGACGGCATACAAGAGGCGCGCGTCCGCCGGACTGAGCCCGCGGGCCTTGTCGATTTCCTGCTGGGCTTCGGCAAAGCGGCCCTCCCAGATCAGCTGGCGGGCAACGAAGAGGTGGGCGAAGGCGTAGTTCGGACTGATCTCCAATGCCTTCTTGTACATCGCCATCGCCTCGGCCAGCTGGCCACTCAGGCCGAGCAGGCTGCCCCAAGGCAGGAGGTTCTCTGGCACGTCAGGACGCAGTTCCATCGCCCTCTTGAGTGCTTTCTTGCCCCGCTCGACCAGGCTCTGCGGGTCGCGGCTGAAGTAGCTGACGATCTCGATCTGGTAGCTGGAACCCACGCCCTGGAGAGCGCCCACCGAATCGGGATCGACTTTCAGTGCCGCCTCGAAGCGGCTGCGAGCCCGCAACACGTCGTCGCGCGTCGCGAAGCGATTCAGGTCGCGCCAGCCCAGACTGGTCAGGTCGGCTGCATCGACCACGTGACCGGGCCGACTGGCACGCACGTTGTCGATCTCGAAGAACTGCATGCGAAACGCACTGGCAACGCGTTGATCCAGGTTGGAATGTCGGACATCGGCAGGCGTCGGGAAGGTCGAGCGGTTCAATCGGATCACCTCGCCTGTCTCGACCGAGGTCAAGGTCGTATCGATGACGATGGCGCCGCCATCGCGCATCACGCGACCGCCGATGACGTAGCGGACCCCCAGTTCGCGCCCGATGTGCGCGATGTCGGGCGCAGGCGCGTTGTAGCGCGCTGTCTTCGCCGGGCCGATCACACGCATTCCATGCCGCAGCGAGATCTGCGCGCTGATATCGTCTGCCAGAGCGTTACCGAGCACTGAAGTGCCGCCAGGCTCGTCGACATCGACCAGCGGAAACACCGCAACGGCATGACGCGCAGTCAGCTCGTCGTCTATGCGGAACGGCGCGGGCTGGCGGATCTTCCAGACGGCACCGGCGACGCCCAAAAGCAACGCGCAGATGAACGGGACGAGCCACCATCGCCGGTCCGGATTCCGACTGGTGCGCTTCGGTCCATCCATCGCCAGCTCGGGTTGTGGCAATTCCTGAGGTCGGGTGGCCAGCCTTTCGACCGTCGTGTCGAGCATGTAGCCGCGGCGCGGCAGCGTCTTGATCAACACGCCCCGATCTCCCAACGCCGCACGCAGCTCGCCCACGCATTGAACCAACGAGTCGTCGCCGACGATCACCGACCCCCACAGGGCCCTGATCAGTTCTTCCTTTCCGAGCAGCCGGCCTGGATGGTCGAGCAGATGGCGCAGCAAGGCGCGCGGCTTGGGTCGCATCGAGACGGCGACGCCATCCTTGCGCAGTTCGTCGCGCCGCGAATCGAACTCGAAGCCGGCAAAGGCCGCGATGCCTTCGCCGACGGCGCCCGGTGCACCCATCGGGGGCCCGTCGCCGATTCGGTGATTGATCGTCGATCGTTCGTCGTTCATTCGGCCACCCCTCGGGCGCCGCGTGCCCGCCAGCACTAGCGTCGGCACACCGGCCACCAAGCCGCATTTTGATCTTTACATTGCAGGATGGGGGGCTTTTGTGAGCATTCAAAACAAGCCCGGCACGACGGCGACGATCGGCCATTGCCTGTTCCGCACGCTTTTGTGCGTGGTGGCGATCCCTTCGATCTCCGACGACCCCGCGCATGCGCCGCCGTCGGCCCGCGATTTGCCCGGTCGGTCGATGGCGCTTCGTATTCCTGCGCCTCTTACCGAGCCTCCCATCGACTTCGATCTCCCGTTCCGGATTCTTGACTTTTCAAGAAGTCTGAGTTGCCCGGCGGACTTGTCTGGCGCAAAGGCACGCTGGCGCGAATCAGAAGCCCACGTTCTGGTATTGCTCGATCTGACACGCATAGGTACCAGGCTGCGTCGAGCAGACGGAATAGCCGCCCTGAGGCGGGGCGCCCGCGCAGCCGGCCAGGACGCACAGAAGAATTGCACTCGCCAGCGTTTGCACGAACCCTCCCTGTGCGGTCGCGCCGATGGCGCTGTCGAGGCAGTCAGCCGACCGGAACACGGTTGACCAGTTCGGCCCCCGACTCGAAGGCACTGATGCTCTCGATGGTGGTCTGCATGATCTGCCCGATCGCCTCCTGGGTGAAAAAGGCCTGGTGGCCCGTCACGATCACGTTGTGGAACGACACCAGCCGCTGGATGACGTCGTCCTCGATGATGGTCGACGACAGGTCCTGGAAGAACAGGTTGGACTCCTGTTCGTAGACGTCGATGGCCAGTCCGCCGAGTTGCCCGGTCTTCAGCGCGGCGATCGCCGCCTCGGTGTCCACCAGGGCGCCGCGACTGGTGTTGATGAGGATGGCGCCGCGCTTGGCGCGTGCCAGTGACTCGGCATTCACGATGTGCCGTGTCTGGTCGGTCAGGGGGCAATGCAACGAGATGACGTCGCAGTCGTGAACCAGGTCCGCGCTGCTCGCATAGTTCCCGCCCATGGCCTCGAAGTCAGGGTTTCGGTACTGGTCATAGCCCAGCACCGTGCACCCGAAGCCCAGCATGATGCGCGCAAAGATGGTGCCGATCTTGCCGGTGCCGATCACGCCCACCGTCTTGCCGTGCAGGTCGAAGCCCATCAGGCCGTCGAGTTCGAAGTTGCCGTCGCGCGTGCGCGCGCTGGCCCGCGCGATCTTGCGGTTCACCGCCAGCAGCAGGCCGACGGCAAACTCGGCCACCGAATACGGCGAGTAGCTGGTGACGCGCACGACCTCGATGCCCAGCCCTGCGGCAGCCGCAGCGTCGATCTGGTTGTAGCCGGTGGAACGGGTGGCAACCAGCCGCGTTCCCTGCGCGGCCAGCAGGGTCAGCACTTCGGCATCGACGTTGTCGTTCACGAACACGCAGACAGCCTCGCAGCCGGCGGCCAGCGACGCCGTGCTGGCCGTCAACCGGTCTTGCAGGAAGATCAGTTCGTGCCCGGCCCGGGCGTTCGCCGCGGTCAGCAAGGCCTTGTCGTAGCTTCTCGTGCTGAACACGGCTGTCTTCATGAAAACTCCTCGCGCGGGGCGGTCACGCCATAGCATTGGGCAATTGGCCGAGTTCTGTCAACTTGGCTGCAATTGCCATCATCAATCGATGTAGCGCCTCTCCCACCAGCTGAAGAGCACGTCGCGCAACTGCGCCGCGCGGTCGGCGCCGTAGAACTGGTGCAGTCCGAACGACGCGAGGGACTCGCACTCGGCCTCGCTGAGCTGCACGTCGTGCTCGCGCTGCACGATCGGCACGTTGACGAACTGCGGCACGTAGGCCGCGTCGCGCCGCAGTGCACGGTCGGCCTTGATGCGGGGCTGCGCGAACTGCGCCGGCGTGCGATTGGATTCGTAAGCCGCGAGCGGCGGCACGCTGGCGAGGTCGCGCTCCGAGGCGCTGAAGACCTCGACCCTCAGGGGCTTGAGCGAGAAGTTGCTGGTGCGCATGACGTCGGCGCCGCACACATTGGGCACCGCCAGCACGTCCATCAACGCCAGGAACTCCACGTGGTCGCCGGCCTTCGACGTCTGGCGCTCGATGCGGCCGCGCTCGCCGGCGATCTGCGTCACCATGAAGAGGTTGAAGGAGTCATGGACGTCGTCCGGCGTGAGCCCGTATTCGCGCTGCGCCTCGGACTGGATGTCGTGGCAGTTGGTGTGCCGGCGAAAGCCGTAGACCGACTCGTACAGGTTGGCGCTGCAGCGCGGGAACATCACGTCGTTGGCGCGCACCGTGTCGGCCAGGATGTACATCATGGCGCGCTCTCGCGGCGGCGCCGACCACAGGAAGTCGCCCGGCCCGGGGTTGAAGCCATGCAGCGTGCGCGTGCGGCCCACGTGCATGAACTCCCGGTAGTCGTGAAGGTTGAAGCAGTTGAAGTCGGCGCACTGGCCGCCTTCGACCTGCGAGATGCGGACCACCTGGCCCTGCAGCACTTCCAGCGCCTTGCCGGTGCCCGGCGCGATCACCAGGCTGGCGAGGCATTCGCGCCGGTCCGAGAGCTTCGACAGGTCGGGGCCGGCCGCGGACGGCGGCCTGGCCGAGGGCACGCCCTCCTTCCATTCGTGCAACGCGCGCCGGGCGAGCGCCTGCAGATCGGCTGCATCGCCACGGGCGATGCAGCGCTCGAGGAGTTCCAGTTGCTGCTGGTTCAGGGAAAGGCGCAGGGTCTGGGCGCTCATGTCGATTCCTTCTGTGTACCTGATGGATGACCGCAGGTATGCAAGATATCTGCCAATCGCCGCGGGCAGCACTGGTGCGGACTTGGTGCATGGCCATCGTCCGGAGGGCCATTCGGGTGCGTCGGGGCGGCGCTTTGCGCGCTTGCGGCCGGTCGCGGTGCATCCGGCGGCGCGGCGGCTGGCGAAGTGGCTGGCCCGCTTTTCGCATACAGCCGGTCATCCTTCAGAAATACCTGCGCTGTACACCATGAGCCTCCCGACCGAACCGGGCAAGTCCGAAGCCGCCTACCTCGCGCTCAAGCATGCCGTCATCGAGCAGGCCCTGACCCCGGGCACCAAGCTGCCCGAGGACCAGCTCGCCACCCATCTGCATGTCAGCCGCACCCTGGTGCGCGAGGCGCTGGCCCGGCTGGCCGCCGAAGGCCTTGTGGAGGCCGGCCGCAAGCGGACCGCGACGGTCGCCCAGCCGTCGCGCGCCGAGGCGCAGAGCGTGTTCGAGGCGCGCGCCTGCCTGGAGCGCGAGGTGGTGCGCCGTGTCATCGCGCACTGGACCCCTGCCATGGGCGCCGCGCTGGAAGGGCATGTGCGCAGCGAGGAAGAGGCCGCGCGCGCCCAGCCGCCGGCCGTCTGCGCGCGGCTGGCCGGCGAGTTCCACATCAGGCTGGCGCAGATGGCGGGCAACCCGGTGATCGAGCGCTACGTCTCGGAGCTGGTGTCTCGCTGCTCGCTGATCCTGGCCATTTACGGCCATCCGCATTCCTCGCAGTGCGGCATCGACGAGCACAAGACGCTGATCGAGGCCTTTCGGCGTGGCGACGAGAAGACCGCCGTGCGCCTGATGGATTCGCATCTGTGCAGCGTGCAGGAACGCGCCCTGGCGCCCGAGAAGAAGCCGTTGGCACAAGACCTCGGCAGCATCCTCGGCCGCTATGCGGCGGGACGCCCGGCGGCTGCGAAGCGGCCCAGGGCGGCCTGAGATCCCCACCCATTCCCCTGTCCTCCACTCCACCCGCCCCCCACCTGACGAAGGAACTCACCATGTCGAACACTTCCTGGAACCGCCGCCGCTTTCTCGGCACCACCCTCGGCTCGGCCGTCGGCAGCACGCTGGCCGGCAGCGCCGTGGCGCCGGCCCTGTTCGGTGCGGCCGCAGCGCAGGCCCAGGCCAAGGGCGTCACGGTCGGCCTGATCTATGTCGGCCCGCGCGGAGACTACGGCTGGAACCAGGCCCATGCCGTGGCCGCCCAGGCGCTGAAGTCCGTGCCCGGCGTCAAGGTGGTCGAGGAAGAGAACGTGCCCGAGACCGTGGCCGTGCGCAAGACCATCGAGGGCATGATCCAGAGCGACGGAGCCTCGCTGGTCTTCGGCACCTCCTTCGGCTATTTCGATCCCTTCATGGTCGAGATGGCGAAGAAGTATCCGAAGGTCGAGTTCCGGCATCCCACCTCGCTGTGGTCGCCCGACAAGCATCCGATGAACCTGGGCGGGTACTTCTGCTACCTCGACCAGGCGCACTACGTGAACGGCATCGCGGCCGGCCTGTCGACCCGGACGAACAAGATCGGTTACGTCGCCGCCAAGCCGATCGCCATCGTGCTGCGCAACATCAACAGCTTCGCGATGGGCGTGCGCAAGGTCAACCCGAACGCGGTGGTGCAGCTGGTGTTCACCGGCGAGTGGTCGATGCCGGTGCGCGAGGGCGAGGCCACCAACGCCCTGATCGCCGCCGGCAACGATGTGATCGCCTGCCATGTCGACAGCCCCAAGGTGGTGATCGAGACGGCCGAGAAGGCCGGCGCGAAGACGCTCGGCCACAACGCCTCGCAGGCGCAACTGGCGCCCAAGGGCTTCATCACCGGCGCCGAGAACAAGTGGGAGACGGTCTACAAGTCATTCGCCGCCGACGTCGGTGCGGGCAAGAAGCTGCCCAACCAGTTCTTCGGCGGCTATGACAAGGACATGGTGCAGAGCACCCCCTTCGGCGCCGGCGCCAGCGAGCAGGCGCGCAACGCCGCCGCCGCGGCCATCGCCGAGCTGAAGGCCGGCAAGCCGATCTGGACCGGCCCGGTGAAGAGCAACAGCGGCAAGGTGGTGCTGGACAAGGGCTACGGCAACTACGATCCGGTGCTCGAAAAGATGGACTACCTGGTCGAGGGCGTGGCCGGCACGCTGGGCTGACGCAGCCGCTGCGCCGGCCCCCGGCCCGATGGGACCAAGGTCCAATACCACTCGGCCGCCAGCGGGCGCATCGTGTGCGGCTACAGCGAAGGACTCCGCCCCATGGTGAAATCCGCAGCCGAACTGGTGGTGTATGTGGTCGACGATGACGCATCGGTCCGGAGCGGGCTGGCCCGCCTGATGCGTTCGGCCGGCCATCGTGCGGTCACCTTCGACTGCGGCGAGGCCTTCCTGGCGCAGGCGGCCCAGGGCGCTGTCGGCTGCGTGGTGCTGGACATCTCGATGCCCGGCCTCAACGGCCTGCAGGTCCAGGAGCGGCTCACGCAGGCCGCGGTCGGCATCCCGGTGATCGCGCTGTCGGCGCGCGACGACGACGAGACGCGCCGCCTGGCGCGGGCACTGGGCACCCGGTTCTTTCTTCGCAAGCCGGTCGACGACCAGGCCCTGCTGGACGCCATCGACTGGGTCACCGGAAGCGGCGGCGCCGCGCCTTCGGTGGCCCCCCCGCGCTGACGATCAGCCTGCCTCCGCGCCGCCGCCGCGCTGCTGTGCGGTCGCCGCGCGGGCGACGATGTCGGCGCCGCACAGGCTCACCAGTTCGGCCACCGAGCGCACGCCCATCTTTTCCATGACCCGCGCCCGGTGCACCTTGACGGTCTTCTCGGAGATCTCCATGTCGCCGGCGATCTGCTTGTTGAGGCGCCCGCAGAGCACGCCGTCCATTACCTGGCGCTCGCGCGGCGAGAGGCTGTCGAGATGGGACTGCACGCTGCTGCGCCGCGCCGCGCGCTCACCCTGCGCGGCATGGCGCTCGAGGCCGCGGCGCAAGGCGTCGAGCAGCAGTTCGTCGTCGACCGGCTTGAGCAGGAAGTCGACCGCGCCCTTCTTCATCGATGCGGCGCAGGTCGGGACGTCGCCCTGGCCCGTCAGGAAGACGACCGGCAGGTTCCAGTCCCGGGCGCACACCATGTCCAGCAGCTCGGTGCCGGTGGTGCCGGGCATGTGGACATCGAGCAGCAGGCAGCAGCTGCCGTCCAGGGGCAGTCGTTCGAGGAAGGCTTCGGCCGACGCGAAGGTCTCGGCCTTCCAGCCGACCGAGCGGATCAGCCGCTCCATGCTGGTGCGGACCGAGGGGTCGTCGTCGACGACGAAAACGGCAGGTCGGTCAGAGGTCATGCGGCGGGTGCTTTGCAAGTGACGACGACGGAATGGTACGTCGTCGCGCACTTTTCCAGCTGTCGCGGCGCCCGGCTAAGCTCGGGGCGATGAGCGAACCCTTCGTCCTGACGATGTGCGCCCTGGCGGGGGTCATCGCCTATGCCGCGCTGCACAACGGCATCGTCGGCCTGCAGCGGCCGGTGCACCGCACCCATCTGCTGTTCGCGGTGGTCTGCGCAACCATCACGTTCTACGTCGGCGCCAAGACCGGGGCCTACCGCGCCTCGACGCCCGCCGGTTTGGTCTCGATGCGCAGGGTCGAGATCGGCGCCAGCATCGTCTTCACGGGTGTGCTCCCTTGGTTCGTCGGCGCCTACCTGCACATTCGCGCTCGCCGCCTCCAGGTCGCGATGAGCCTCGCCTGCGCCCTGCTCTTCGTCGCCAACCTGTGGACTCCATGGGGCCTGGCCTATGCAGGCATGCCGGCCACGGCCGAGATCACGCTGCCCTGGGGCGAGCGCGTGACCGACCCGCGGGTCTTCCACCCGACGCCCCTGTACGTGATCGGTGTGCTGTGCTACTACCTCATCTTCGGCTGGTGCGCCTTCGCCGCGCTGCAACGAGTCCGGGCCGGCGAACACCGGCGCGGCAGCCTGTCCTTGGCCGCCTGCCTGCTGCTGTTGATCGGCGGCATGTTCTACAACCACCTCGTGGACCTCCAGATAGTTCCCGGCGTGCACGTCGCCGAGTTCACCTTTCTCGCTCTGGTCGTGCTGCTGGACTTCGAACTCGCGCGCGAGCGCCGCCAGAGCCGCGACCGGGTGCGCGGAATCCTGGACAACATTCCGGCCGCGGTCTACGTCAAGCTGCGGGACGGCCGCTACCTGATGACCAACCGCGTCTACGACGAGCTGTTCGGCCTGGAGAGCGGGTCGGCGATCGGCAAGACCGATCTCGAACTTTTCGCGAGCGCCCAGGCCGAGGCGACGCTGGCCAGCGACCGGCGCGTGCTGCAGCAGCGCGAGGCCGTGCGCCGCGAGGAACGCATCGGCGGAAACGGTCAAGGCGAGCCTCGCATCTTCTCGTCGCTCAAGTTTCCGCTGCTGAACCGCGACGGCAGCGCCGATGCGATGTGCGGGGTCTTCACCGACGTCACCGACTTGCGCCGCAACGAGAGCGAGATGTACCTGCTGCGCCGCCAGGTGTGGCATGCCGACCGGGTGGCGCGCACCGCCGTGCTGGCGGCATCGCTGGCGCATGAACTGTCGCAGCCGCTGACCGCGATCCTGAGCAACGCGCAGGCCGGGCTGCGCTTCCTGGCCCAGGACCCGCCCGATATCGCCGACCTGCGCGAGATCCTGCAGGACGTGGTGCGCGACGACAAGCGCGCCAGCGCCGTCATCAACGGCCTGCGCACCATGCTGCGGCGGCAGGAGACCGAACGCGAGCAGGTCGACATCGGCGCCTGCGTACAGGAGGTCGTCGACCTGATGCACAGCGACTTCCTGGAGCGCGGCGTCGAAGTGACGCGGTCGATGGCGCCCGGTTGCGTGGTGCTGGGCGACAAGGGCCAGCTCCAGCAGGTGGTGCTGAACCTGGCGATGAACGCCAACGAGGCCATGACGGAGCAGCCCCGCGGGTCGCGCTCCCTCCACGTGTCGGTCGCGCCGAGCGACGGGCGACGGGTCCGGGTGGAGGTCCGCGACAGCGGCCCGGGAATCGACGAGGAGGACATCGACAAGGTCTTCGATCATTTCTACACGACCAAGGCCAAGGGCCTCGGCATGGGCCTGTCGATGTGCCGCTCGATCCTGGAAGCGCACGGCGGCACGCTCGACGTCGAGCGCAACCCAGGCCGCGGCCTGACCTTCCGCTTCGTGCTGCCGCTCGAGCCGGCCGCCCGGGGCGATGGCGCAGCGGGTCAGAACCTGAATCCGGCGCCGAAGTAGAAGCCGCCCATCGCGACCTTGTCGAGCAGCCCGTTGTCGCGCCTGTAGCTCAGGTAGCGGTAGCCGAACTTGAGCGAGGTGGTGGGCGAGTACTGGTAGCTGGCGCCGGCGATCGCCTGCCAGCTGGATGTCGAGCCGCCGTCGCCGACGTCCAGGTAGCCGAGCAGCGACCACTTGTCGCCGACCGGCACGATGGTGCGCACGCCGACGATGCCGTCGGCCGCGCCGGCCGAGTCTTCGATCTGCCGGCCGAACCCGCGCAGGCTGGGTGCGATATCGATGCGGGTCTTGGCGTCGACGTAGCGCACGCCGCCCAGTACATCGACGGCGACCGGTGCCTCGAGCACGCGATAGAAGCCCGCCAGGGTGGCGATGGTCTGCTCGAACTTGACGTTGTAGCCACCCAGCAGCCCGCCCGCCAGCTGCCTGTCGACGCCGAGCTTGACGTACTGCACGTCGAGCAGGCCGCCCCAGGCGCCCTTGCGCGCTTCGAGCGTGCCCATGGCGCCGAAGTCGAGCGCCCCGAGCACGCTGCTGGAGCTCACGGAGACGGTGCTCCCGGGCAGGGGCCCGAGCTTCAGGTCCGACCGGATGCCGGCCAGCCAGAGGTAGGGAATGAATTCGAACTGCCACTCGTTGGCGGGCGTCACGCTGGTCTGCGCGAGGACCGGCAGACCCGCCAGCGCGGCGGCAACGCCGGCCACGGCCCGGGTGAGCCAGCGGGTGGCGAAGCGGGGCGCGTTCATTGCGGCGATTGAGCGCGCAGCTCGGCGAAGCGGCGGGCGAAGGCGGCCGACCACTTGTTGAAGGCGTCCTCCGCGTAGCTCCAGCTGGTGAACGAGCTCACGTAGCCGTTCATCCAGGCTTCGGCCGCGGTGGTCGCGCCCTTGTTCAGGTCGGCCGCGTACTTGAGCCCGATCTGGGTGTCGGCGCATTCGGCCAGCACGGCCCCCGTGGCGCCATCGCGGAACTGCGCCTCGAGCCCCGTCTTGCCCAGGTACGGTGTCGAGCCCACCGGACGGCCCGTGGCCGCGCCCGAACCCATCTCGGCGACGAAGCCATAGGGCACCGCCGTGCCGGCCATGCTGGCCAGCGTGTTGGTCGGCACCAGCGAGGTCAGCGCCAGCCGCACGCGAAGCACGCCGGGGCCGGCGACATCGACCATCTTCGCCTCGGGCGACAGGTTCTTGACCAGCGCGCTGTGGAAGTAGTCGAGCAGCGCCTTGAGGTCGGTCGGGTCGATCGGGCTCTGGTCGGTTGCCGGCGCGACGTAGACCTTGATGCGCTCGATCATGACCTTGTCGTAGCTGCGCCAGTCGACGCCGGCCTGCCGCCAGCACAGGAAACCGCCGTTCGCGGGCTGGACCTTGAGCTTGCCGGGGTCGCTGAGGAAGCCGACATTGGAGACCTTGGCCAGGTTGTTCTCGGAGGCCGTGACGCCGGCATTGCCCGACCCCGGCGCCGCGCAGCCGGTGACGAGGGCTGCCGCGAGTGCGAGGCAGGCGAGCGCGAGCGGAGTGGCGTGGGGTGGGTTCATGTTCATGGTCAGTAGGGCGCAGGCACCACGGTGTAGTACACGCCGTTGGCACCGTAGTACGGCCGGAACCAGGTGCTGCCGACCTGGTAGTAGTTGATGCCGGCCTGGTTCACGATCACCGCGCCGGGCGGCACCGTCGCGTAGTTGACGCCCACCGCATACACGGGGCGCGCGGCACTGGCAACCGCCGCGCCGGCCGCGACCCCGACCACCGCGCCGGCGGCCACGGCGCCTGCGCAGTCGTAGCACCCCGCATGGTAGTAGGGCACCGCCACCGGTGCGTGGTAGGGCGCGTAGCCGCCATAGCCATAGGCCGGCGGATGGTAGGTGCTGAAGCCGCCGGCCGTGGTGTGCACCGCGCCGTAGCCCGCGACACCTTCGCTGTGGCCGCCATAGGCGTTGGTATGGCTCCAGCCGCCGAAGGCATTGGCGGAGGTCGAGCCGCCCCAGCGGTTGTCATGCGTGGCACTGCCGAAGCCGCCGTAGGAGTGGCCGCCGAAGCGATTGGCGCTGGCCCAGGCGGCCGCCGGCGCATGGAAGCCTGCCGTGATGAGCCATGCCGCCAGCAGCGGAAGAAGGGCCTTGGTGTTCGTCATGCTTGGTCTCCTCACTTGGCCTTCGCCGGCTTCCGGGCGGCCTTCGGTGGCTGCGTCGGCTTTGGTGCGGCGAAGTCGATCTTCTTGGCATTGGCCGCGTTCACCGCCGCGAAGGCTTCGGCCGCGATCACCGGATCGAGCTTCCAGTTGGAGAACTCGACGTCGTGCCGCAGCATCAGCGGGTCGCCGCGGAACACCGCGCGCATGCGCCGCGGCAGCTTGTCCTCGGCACCGATCCAGATCTGCATGAAGACGGTGTTGCTGACCACCGCGATCATGTCGGTGGTGGTGCCGCCGACCACCTTCGACTGGCCGATGTAGAAGGCCTTGGTGAGCCCGTCGGCGATGTTGCCGAAGGGATCGGCGCCGACGATGTCGGCGAACGGAAAGTAGATCGCGGCCTTGTCGAATGCGGCCTTGAGCATCGCGTCGATGGTGGGCGGCGCCTCCGTGACCGCGACCAGGTTCTCGGCCGGCGCGAACGCGGTGATGGTCTTGCCGTCGTAGCTGTACTCGGCGGCCGGGCCGTCGCCCAGCGTGATGACGCGCAGCTTGTTCGGGCGCTGCACCAGCACTTCGGACGATGTCGAATACACGAGCGGCGGGCCGACGCTGCTCGGGCTTTCGTAGGTGACGACCGCCGTGAACGCCATCGACTGCGCCGCCGTGAGCGCGCTGCTCATGCCCTTCAGCAGGTCCATGGCCCTGGCATCGAGTTGCGGCGCGGCCTTGGCGGCAGCGCTGGCCGAAGGGGCCGCCGGCTTGGTGGCCGCGGGCGTCTGCGCAGCCGCCCCGGGGTCGAGCGCCAGGCTCGCTGCGAGCAGCGCGGCGCTTGCGAGAAGTCGGGTGTTGGTCATGGGTGCTTTCAAGTTGACGAAGCGCTTCACTTGGGAAACATGAACTGCGCCTGAAGGCGGATCTGCCAGTTGGGCCCGTTGTCGGGCTTGACGACGTTGTAGTAGGCCGAGAGCTGCGTGTTCACCGGCAGCTTGCCCAGGTGAAAGATCTTGCCGATGCCACCGCCCAGCGGCACGGTCCAGCGCTGGCTGCTGTCGGCGTTCCAGTCGACCGTGATGATCGGGGCCGTCGTCAGGTAGAAGCCGCCCGGGAAGTTGTAGTTGGCGAAGGGCTGCAAGGTGCCGTTGTTGTACGAGCCGCCCTGCTTGCTGCTGCTGACCGACCAGATGTTGTTGACCAGTGCGCCGTAGACCCACGGGTCGCCGTGGTCCATGTGCAGCACGACGAAGGCCGGCCCCATTCCCCAGTTCTTGTTGCCGAGCTCCGAGTTGCTGTTGGTCGGGATCTGCACCACGGGGCCCGCGCCCCAGATCCACTTGCCCGGTTTGGCCGGCGACAGGAAGGCGGTGAACACCGTGTCGCCGACCCCGCTGAGGCTGCCGATGCCGGGGCCCAGCGAAGGCATCGAGATCACCGGCAGGATGGTGCGCGTGATGACGTTCCACTCGGAGTTGACCGAGATCGGGACCACCGGCTGGATGTTGAGGATGTTCTGCGTTCCCTTCTCGGGCCCGTAGTTGAGGTTGGTGTTGTTCTGGAACGGCACGCTGATCAGGTTGCCGACCGGGTTCTGCGCCAGCTTGGCGAGTTCCTCGGCGCTCATCTCCGCGCGGGCCGGAACGCCAGCGAAGAGCACCATGCCGACCGCCACGCCCAGCCTCGTGCATGGCAGTCGGAAACTGGTTCGCATGGCCGGCGCGCTACGGCCGATTGGCCGCCGAGATCACGATCTCCACGCGTCGATTCTTGGCCCTGCCCTGCGGCGTGTCGTTGCTCGCCACCGGGCGTGCTTCGCCGAAGCCCTGCGCCGAGATGGTGTTCTGCGGCACCCCCTTCGAGGTCAGGAAGCGCGCGACGTTGTCCGCCCGGGCCGACGACAGCTCCAGGTTGGACGGGAAGCGGCCCCTCAGTTCGGGTCCGATCGGCACGTTGTCGGTAAAGCCCTGGACCACGATCTGCTGGCCCTTCAGGTTGGCCAGCGTCGGCGCGATCTTGTCCAGCGTCTGTTCGCCCTTGGGGCTCAGCGACCAGCCGCCTTCGGGGAACAGGATCTCGTTGACCAGGGTCACCTTGAGCTCGTTCTGCAACTGCGTGATCTGGGCCTGATCGGCGCTCAGCTCGCCCGAGAGCTTCTGGCTGAGCGCGGCATAGCTGTCGGCCTTCTGCACCTCGGTGTTGTAGGTCTGCTTGGTGACGCAGCCCGCTGCCGCCAGTGCGGCGCACAGCGCCAGGACGAATCGGGTTGATTTCATGCTGTTCTCCTCGTGTTGCCGGTTTAGTAGCGCCTGCGAACCGCTGCGCCGTTCGGGCCGGCGCAGCCCTCGCGGTAGACGCCCTTGGCGCAGGTCACAGTCGCCGGCGGCGGTGGCTTCCTGACGACCGCGGCGCCGTTGGGACCCGCGCAGCCCTCTCGGTAGACGCCCTTCGCGCAAGTCACCGCCCAGGACGATGCGGGGGCGAGACACGCCAGTGCGATCACGGCCGATGCGGAGAAAACGAAGTGCTTCATGGCAGTCTCCTCAGGTAGATCGATGGGACACACGGAAGCGTTGCAAGGCGCTCAGACCGGCTTGACTCGCGGAATGGTCCAGCTGCCGTCGAGCAGGCTGGGGGGCGTGTCCTTCGGCCAGTAGAGCCGCATCATGAGGATGAAGCCCTCCTTGGGCGCCGGCAGCCAGTTGCCTTCCTTGTCCGCGCCGGGCGACTCGTTCTGGATGTAGAGGTCGACCGAGCCGTCGGCATTGGCCTTGAGCTGGTTGCGCTGGCTGACGGTGTAGCGATTGATCGGGTTGGGCACGAAGAAGTAATCGGTGTCGTACATCGTCAGCGACCAGAAGCCGTTGACCGGAGGCAGCTGGCCCTTCGGGAAGCGCAGGACATACTTTTTCGAGCCGTGGTACTTCTGCAGGATGTCGGGGCCGGTGGACGTGGGGTAGACGGCGTCTTGCGGCCGGTTGGCGCCGAGGCCGATCGCGGTGATCAGGGCCCGCTGGATGTAGTTGGTTCCATAGAGGCCCGTCTTGGTGGTGAAGGTCCAGCCGTTCTTGAGCTTCAGGTCGCCGGAGAGCAAGCCCTTCTTCATCCAGCCCATGATCTTGGCCTGGGCCGGCTTGGGCGATTTCGACAATCCCTTCTGGACCGACGCGTCGAGCTTCGTGGCATCGAAATCCTTGCCCGGGACGATGCCGATCTTGGCCAGCTTGGCGACCATCGGGGCGTCGGCCGCGGCCGGCGGATTGGTCTTCAGCAGCTGCGCGAACAGCGCGAAGTAGCTGGCGGCATCCATCGCGTTGACTTGCTCGCGCACGGCGGTCTTGCTGTCGATGCTCGGATCGACCGTGCCGGGCGGCGGCGTGAAGGACTTGCCGTAGGAGGAAAGCGGCACGGCCGTCATCTCGTCTTGCAGCGCGTGAACCGCCGCGTAGTCTTCGGGCGTGCCGGTGCAGTAGATGCGGCCGAGCATCCACACCATGCCGGTGGGCGACTTGTACTGCTTGACTCCCGCGGGCAGGGTTCCCTTCCAGCCCGGACCGGTGATGGCGAACTTCTGGGCGCCGGTGCCGGTCGTGCGCTTGCCCGGCACCTCGAAGACGTTGGTCCAGCCGTCGAGCATCGGCAGCAGGAAGAAGCGTCCCTTCATGTCCGGCGTCGAGATGACCCAAGGCTCCTTGGTCACGTCCAGCCAGATGATGGTGTACAGCGTGTCGGCGTTGGGCGCGGTGACCGCGTGGTTGTCCACCGCGGGGTAGCCGCGCAGCTTGAGGAACTGGCCCATCGGCGCCTTGCTTTCATCGGGCGCCGCGATGTTGGTGAGGCTGCGCCGGGTCAGCTCCATGGTGACCAGCGGGTAGGCGTAGATGTAGGCCTCGATCGCGAGGTCGCGCGCCTGCCGCGCCTTGACGTCGGTCTCGACCTCGGCAACGCCTTCCTCGACGGCCTCCTTGGCATCGATCAGAAGGCCTTCGGCCGCATGCGCACCCGGCACCCAGCCGCCCAGCGCACCCAAGGTCATGGTGAGGACCGCGTCGCGGCGCGTCGTGTTCTTCTTCAAGTTATTGCTCCTCAACTCGTTCGCCCGGGCTTGTGCGCGGGTCGTGCTCGGCTTTGCGAGTGGTGGGAGCCTAGCCGCCGAGGCGCGGAGGGGGAATAGGACTTTGGGCCAATAGCCAAGCGGCTGCGCGGGCTTTTGGCTAGCCCATCAACGTGTTCGACGGCAAGCTCTCATCCAGCAGCTTCCGCGCCGTCTCCACCCCCGCCACCGGCAACCCCGCCGCATCCAGCAACCCCACCTGCACCAGCACGCTCGCCTGGTCCCAGTAGATGTGCTCGTGGCAGAGCTTGTCCCCCCGGAACTTCACCACCGCCAGCAAAGGTATCTCCACCCGCTTCCCCGTCGGCGCCACGCCCGGCAGCATCCACGGGATCTCGGTCGTGTGCGTGAAGCTGAACAGCATCTCGTCGACCACCTGCGACGCGCCCACGGTGCGCGAGATCGGCACCAGCGCGGTGTCGGGCGGGTTGCTGTTGACGAAGTGGTGCGTGTAGAAATGGTGCAGCGCCTTGTAGCCCACGCCGCCGGTCATGGTCGGGATGTGGTTGACGTAGGGCTCGGCCACCATGGTGCTCATCGTGTCGTCGACGTTGCGGGTCGCGAACTCGTACTCGCAATGCTTGTCCCACAGCGCGGCCAGGTCGTAGTGCGGGCCGATGGCGCTCTTCAGCGCCGCGATGCTGCGCTCATGCGCCATCAGCGCCGAGGCCCGGTGATAGTGCTCGCCGCCCACCCGCGCAAACGCATGGTCGACACCGGGGTACACATGCACCTCGACGTTCGGCCGGCCGCGCAGCGCACTCACGATGCGTTCGCGGGCCTCGGGCGGGCAGAAGCCGTCGAGCTCGGCCACGTGCAGGGCGAGCCGGCAGCGGATGCGGTCGGCCTCGTCGAGCGCCGCGTCGATGCCCACGCCGTAGTAGCCCACGGCCACGTCCGCATCGGTGCGGCAGGCCGCCAGGTAGGCCAGCTTGCCGCCCAGGCAGAAGCCGAGCACGCCGACCTTCGCGCCCTCCACTTCGGGCCGCCCGCGCAGCGCGGTGATCGCGGCCTGCATGTCTTCCACGCCGCGGGCCTCGTCGAAGCCCTTGTAGAAGGCAAAGGCACGCTGCCAGTCGTCCGGTGAATAGCCGAGCTCGACATCGGGCTGCTGGCGCCAGAACAAGTCGGGCACCAGCACCACGTAGCCTTCCTCGGCGTAGTCGTCGGCCACGTCGCGCATCGTCTGGTTGACGCCGAAGATTTCCTGCGCCAGCACCAGGCCGGGTCCGCTGCCCGAGCGCGGCACGGCCAGGTAGCCGTTGAAGCTTCCGCTGCCGTCGCTGGCCTGGATGCGGATGTGGCGCGGGGAGTGGGTGGCTGCTGGGTCCTGCATGTGAAGTGCTCCGTTCAAGGGGTGGATGGGTGTGCGGGCCGCGCGCTCATTGCACGCATTCCGGATGTCGGGTCGTCACTTGGTAATAGCCCGAATGGAATACCAGCGGCTCGCCGTCGAAGCGGTCGTAGCGCTCGACCTCGCCGATGAAGATGAGGTGGTCGCCGCCGTCATATTGCCTCACGTTGCGGCAGATGAAGCGGGCGATGACGCCATTCAGCAGCGGCACGCCGGCCGTGCCGTCGCAGCAGTCCACGCCGCCGAACTTGTCCGGCTGGGGTGTCGAGAACTGCCGCGACAGGTGATGCTGGTGCGCCGCCAGCACGTTGATCGCGAAATGGCTGGCGCCGGTGAAGTCGGCCACGCTCGGCGCCTGCCGGGCCAGGCTCCACAGCACCAGCGGTGGGTCGAGCGAGACCGACGAGAACGAGTTGGCGGTCATGCCCACGCGCCGGCCGTCGATGCCGCGGGTCGTGATGACGGTCACGCCGGTGGTGAACTGGCCGAGCGCCTTGCGAAAGTCGCGCCGGTCGAAACGATCGGCCGCCGCCTCGCGCGCCCTGCCCTCCAGGAAGCGGTCGGCCTCGGCGGCATCGAACCACCAGGGCGCGAAGGCACGCGGGTCGTCGAAGCCGTTGACCAGGGTGCTCGCGACCGCGGGCATGTGGGTGGCGCTCTGCAGCAGCTTCTGCACATGCGGCTTCGGAGGTGCGAGCAGGCTGTTGGTCCAGTCGGTGGCCCAGCGGGCATAGCCTTCCCAGTAGCGGTCGAAGGTCTGCTGCATCCACGCGGCGTCGAAGGGCGCATCGCCGTGTTCGAGGATCCGCTTCAGGTAGATGTCGGCGGCCTTGGCCGCGTTGTTGGAGCCCTGGCCGGTGATCGGGTCGTTGAGCACCACCGCGTCGGCCAGGCCCAGCACCTCGAGCCCCGACGGCAGCGTCGCCACGGGCTTGCGCACCGTCGGCGCGAAGCGGCCCACGAGGATGCCGTTGTCGTCCGTCAGGGTGATGTCGCCGCAGCGCTCGGCTTCCCAGGGCAGGAAGGTGTCGAGGATCCACTTGCTGCGCGCCAGGTGCTCCTGCGGCGTCTTCACGTCCGACCAGCAATCCATCGGGCCGCCGGGCACGCCTTCGAACACCATGATCTCGCACGGCCCCGTGGTGGTCAGCGCCGGGAACACGAAGTACTCGCCCACGCCGGGGATCAGGTTGAAGCACACCCGCGCATAGGGGTGGGCGGGCTTCATGCCCTTCACGTAGGTGAGCGCCAGCGCGCGCTGGGGCCGGTCGAAGGGCGAGCGCTCGGCGTCGCGCTCGAACAGCTGCGAGATCTCGCCCTTGCCGCTGGCGACGACCACGAGCTCATGCGTGGCGGCACAGGCTTCGAGTTCGGCCAGCCCCACGTCCTGCAGCAGCAGCCGGCCGCCGCGCTGCTCGAACTCGGCCATCCAGGCGGGGATCTTGAGGCGCTGGTCGACCGACTGCGCGGGGCCGTCGAGCCGCGCGCTCCATTCGATGGCCTTGCTGCCTTCGGGGCTGCGCACCACCATGCCGATGCCCTCGACGGTGGGGCATGCATCGGCCCACCCGTCGAGCGCCAGTTCGCGCTCGGTCTGCAGCGCGGTCTCGAACATGCACTGGCTCGACATGACCGGGCCATCGAAGATCTCCTGCCCCGTGCGGTTCGAGTAGACCGTCACCTCGTGTCCCGCGCGCTGCAGGCCGAGCGCGAGCTGCATGCCGGACTGTCCGGCGCCGACGATGGCCACGCGTCGCTTCATGCCCGGGCTCCGGCTCAAGCGACGGCGGCGCAGGTTTCGATGTAGCGCTCCGCCTCCGCCGGGTCCGCGAACCACGGGAAGAAGGTGCGCGGATCGTCGAAGCCGTTGACGAAGGCACTGGCCAGCGGCGGTATCGCGCCGGCGCTGCCGAGCAGATTCAGCACATGGGGCGGCGGCGGCGCGAGCAGCATGTTGGTCCACTGCGAGACCCACTGCGCGTAGCCGAACCAGTAGCGGTCGAAGGTCTGCTGCATCCACGCCGCATCGGCCGCGCCGTCGCCGCGCGCGAGGATGCTCTTGAGGTAGGTGTCGGCGCACTTGGCCGCGTTGTTGGAGCCCTGGCCGGTGATCGGGTCGTTGAGCACCACCACGTCGGCCAGGCCCAGCACCTTGCGCCCCGATGGCAGGGTCGCCACCGGCTTGCGCACCGTCGGCGCGAAGCGGCCGGCGAGGATGCCGTTGTCGTCGGTCAATTCGATGTCGCGACAGCGCTCGGCCTCCCAGGGCGTGAAGGTGTCGAGGATCCACTTGCTGCGCGCCAGGTGCTCCTGTGGGGTCTTCACCTCGGCCCAGCAATCCATGGGGCCGCCCGGCACACCTTCGAACACCATGATCTCGCAGGGGCCCGCGGTGGTCAGCGCCGGGAACACGAAGTACTCGCCCACGCCGGGGATCAGGTTGAAGCACACGGCCGAGAAGGGCTGGCGCGGCTTCATGCCCTTCACGTAGGTCAGTGCCAGTGCGCGCTGCGGCTTGTCGTAGGTGGACTTGTGGGCGTCGCGCTCGAAGAGCTTCGAGATCTCGCCCTTGCCGCTGGCGACCAGCGTGAGGTCGTGGCTCCGGGTGCAGGCTTCGAGGTCGTCGATGCCGGCGTCTTTCAAGATGAGTTCGCCGCCCTTCTTCTGGAATTCGTCCATCCAGGCCGGGATCTTGACGCGCTGGTCGACCGACTGCGCGCTCGCGTTCAGCCGCGCGGCCCAGTCGATGGCCTTGGCGCCCTTCTGCTCGGGATGGGGCACGGCGAGGCTGATGCCGTCGACCGTGGGGCAATCGCTCGCCCAGTGGTCCAGGCCCAGGTCGCGCTCGATCTGCAGCGAGGCGCCGAACATGCACTGGCTCGACATGACCTTGCCGTGCTGGATGTCGTCACCCGTGCGGTTGCTGTACATCGTGACCTCGTAGCCTGCAGCGAGCAGGCCCAGTCCCAGTTGCAGGCCCGACTGGCCTGCGCCGACGATGGCGATTCGTTTCATTGCGTGTCTCCTTGATCGGGTCAATCCATCAGCTTGGGAATGGCGGGCACAGCCTGCTCGGGGCCCATGGCGGAGTAGCCGCCGTCCACCGCGTAGTCGGCGCCGGTCATGAAGCTGGCGTGGTCCGAGCACAGGAACAGCACCACCTGCGCGACTTCGTCGGGATCGCCGACGCGCCCGAGCAGATGGAAGGGCGCCGCCACGCGATCGGTCTTGGCGCGGTCACCGCCGCTGAGCTTGTCCATCACGGCCGACCAGGTCCAGCCCGGCGACACGCTGTTGACGCGGATGCGGTCGGGCGCCAGGTCCATCGCCATGTTGCGGGTGAGCTGCGCCATCGCGGCCTTGCTCACCGGGTAGAGCCAGCGGCCGGTCTGCGCCACGCGCGACGAGATGCTGGTGAAATTGACCACCGCCCCGCCGCCGGCCGCGACCATGTGCGGGTGCACGGCCTGCAGCATGGCGACCGCGCTCGCCACGTTGACGTTGAACGAGGTCAGCCAGTCGGCGCGCGGCGACCTGAAGCCGTCGTCCACATAGGAGCAGGCCAGGTTGACCAGGAAATGCACGCCGCCGTGCCGCGCGGCCGCCTCCGCCACGCAGGCCCGCACCTGGGCGTCGTCGGTGATGTCGGTGCGCACGAAGCGCGCGCCGGGGCCGAGCGAATCGGCCAGCGGCTGGCCGTTGTCGGCATCGATGTCGGCGATGACGACCTTGACGCCGGCCGCGTGCAGCGCACGCACCACGCCGGCGCCTATCAGTGTGGAGCCACCGGTGACGATGGCGCTCTTGCCCGTTAATCCCTTGAACATGACGCTTGCTCTCCTCGGTTGATCGGGCAGGCCGGGATGGCCTGTGGGCCGAACGTTAGGGCCGAGGAGGCCGCTGGCGAGTCCCGCAAACGCAGGCGCTGTCCATGGCGCGCAGCTTTCATCAAAGGGCTGGCCCGAATTGTGGGCGGGGATGGTTTTTGCTACGGTGCCCTGGCCCCATGGAAACCGCCACCCCTTCACGGCTGCCGCTGCAGCGCTACCGACTTTTCGAGAGCCACGACATGGACGAGGCGCGCGAGAGCGTGGCCCGCGTGTTCTGCCCGCACAAGCTGGTCATGCTGCGGCCGCGCACCGAGCTCGATGCGTGCCATCACAGTGCGCGGCTGCATCGGGACGTGAGCCTCAATTACGTGCAGTACGGGCCGGGGGTGCAGATTGATCCGGGCTACCTGCAGGACTTCTTCCTGCTGCAGATTCCGTTGCGCGGCGGGGCCGAGATCCGCTGCGGCGCGCAGCAGGTGGAGGCGACCCCCAGCCTGGCGTCGCTGCCCTCGCCGACCGAGCCGCTGTCGATGCGCTGGGCCGACGACAGCCCGCACCTGATCGTTCGGCTGGCCCGGTCCGCCCTGCTCTCGCGGCTCGAATCCTTGCTGCAGGCGCCGCTGAAGCAGCAGCTGGTGTTCGACCTGGGCGTGCCGCTGTACAACCCCGCGCTGGCGCCACTGGTGCACTTCATCGACTACCTGCGGCTCACGCTCGATGCGGGCAACGCGCTGCAGTCGGGCGGGCGCCTCGGCGAGCATGCCGAGGAATACTTGATGTCGAGCCTGCTGATGTCGGCGGGCCACAACCATTCGCGCGCGCTGGCCGGCGAGGCGCAGCGCAGCCTGCTGCCGCGCGTGGTGCGAAAGGCGCAGGAATACATGGCGGCGCATGCGGAGCAGCCGCTGTCGCTGGCGGATATCTGCCGCGAAGTCGGCTGCAGCGCGCGGGCCTTGCAAGTGGCGTTCCGCCAGCATGCGGGGCAGGGGCCGATGGAGTTCCTGCGCGAGCTCAGGCTGGACCGGGTGCGGACCGAGCTCCAGGCATGCGCCGGCGTTGCCGCGGGGGGTGTGCGCGAGGTGGCGCAGAAGTACGGGTTCCTGCACCTGGGGCACTTCGCGGCGCAGTACCGGGCGCGGTTCGGGGAAAGGCCGTCGGAGACGCTGGGGGCGCGCGGCTGCTGATCTCCCGCCCGGCTTTGAGGGCGCGCGGAAAATTCGCACCGCGTCCGTAGGCCCTCTCCGACTCCCGAAACTCCCCTGGACTGCGGCAACTGCGCAGTGACTTGGCGCAAGCTGAAATTGCCGGCGATTCCTGACGCTGCCCGCGCATGGGGCCGGTGATTCACCGCCTTACCCGGGAGAAGTGCAATGAACGCAATGACCCCCCAGACATGGACACTTGTCGCCATCGTCGCAGCCGTGATCGTGATCGCGCTGGCTGCCTATGCCATCCGCCGCAGCAAGGAGTCGCAGGGCCTGCGAACGCGCTTCGGGCCCGAATACGACCGTGCCGTCCAGGCGCACGGCAGCCGTGCCCAGGCCGAAGCGGAACTGCGACGTCGCGAGGAGCGCGTCGGGCACCTGACGATCGTTCCCTTGGCAGCCGCGGATGCCGCGCGCTTCAGCGCGGCCTGGACGTCCTTGCAGGCCGACTTCGTGGACAACCCGCGCGGCGTGGTCGACCAGGCTGACGCGCTGGTGCGGGAGCTGCTGGCCAAGCGTGGCTATCCGGTAACGGATTTCGAGCATCGGGCCGCGGACATCTCTGTCGATCACCCGACGGTGGTGAGCAACTACCGCGCAGCGCAGGAAATCCGCGGGCGGACGCTGCGCGGCGAGGTCGAGACCGAAGAGTTGCGCAAGGCCGTGGTGCACTACCGCGCGCTGTTCGACGAATTGCTGGAAGTGCGCGGGCTGCGGCCGGAGGCCAGGCCCCAGCCATCGATCCGGCCGACCCGACCCATGGAGGTGCGATCATGATTTTCGAAACCAAGCGCCGTCAGGCCAGCGAGGCCGAAGTGGAATCGGAGGCTCTCGCCCAGGCTCCTTCAGCAGTTGCAGTGCCAGTGCCGGCTCCCGATGTGCGAGTCGACCGGATGGACCGGGGTGGCTACCCCCAAGACGTGCCGGTGGCCGTGCGAGCCGCAGCGGACACCCAGACGGACAGTCGGCGCACCGACGTCGAGCCGCTGGAGCCCCTCTTCCCGGCCGACGTCGCGGAGAACTTCCGCCGCGGCTGGGACGCCGTCCAGATCGGCTTCGTCGACGATCCCCGGCAGGCGGTGAAAAAGGCGGATGAACTGGTGCAGCAGGTGCTGAACAACCTGGCGGAATCCTTCAGCGGCGAGCGCAGCCGGATCGAGGCGCATGCCGAGCAGGCGGAGTCGACCGAGGAACTGCGCGTCGCGCTGCGACGCGACCGGGCGTTCCTGGAACGGCTGCTGTCGCTGTAGCCGCTCAGACGTCGTACGCGTGCAAAGTCTCGCGCGACCGGTCCAGGTCGGCCAGCAGTTCCGGCGTCGTCACGAGTCGCATCGCGTCGACCCTGGACGGATCAAGGTCGCCCGAGAGAAAGCGGATCTTGAAGGTGCCGATCGACACCTCGTCGCCGCCGACCAGCACCTGGGACCGCACCTTGACGCCGTTGACGAAGACGCCGTTGCGGCTGCCCAGGTCGCTGAGCGTCACGGAGGGGCCGTCGACGGTCACGAGGGCGTGGTGCCGGCTCACCTGCATCGCGTCGAGCACGACGTCGTTGGTCGACGCCCGGCCAATGGTGGTTTGCTTCGCGAGCAAGGAGAATTGCCGGGTCGCGGCAACACCCTTCATCAAGATCAGTTTCGGCATGCGTCCTCGGCAGATGCAATATTGTGTAACACCTAATTGTTACATCAACTCTGCCGGAAAGCTGACTGGAGGCTGATGGCCGCAACTCTCAGATGGATCCGCGGGTACTTCCTGGCACTCCTGGGCCGGTCGCCGCCTCGGGCCCGGCCCGCTCGGTGTCGATGTTCACCAGCAGTCCGTGCATGGTCATCATCCGCTGCGCCTCGACCTGGCTGAACTCCTGGTCGGCGGCGACGAACTTGATCGCGTAGCTGCCGAGCCGGATCAGGTCGCCGTCGGCGAGCACCTGGCTCTGGATCTGGACATCGTTGACGAAGGTGCCGTTCCGGCTGCCCAGGTCGGTGATGGTGACGAAGGCATGCTCGACGTCGATCACGGCGTGGTCGCGGCTGGCCTGCGACGAGTCGACGATCACGTCGTTGGTGGTGCCCCGGCCGACCTTGTTGTCGTGGGGCTTTAGGGGGACCTGCAGCGTCTCGCCGCTGGCGGTGGTCATGAGGAGCAGCGGCATGGTGATGGTGGCACGGCGTGAGCGTGCGCACGCATTCTCACCTCAATTCGACAGCCCAGCGGCGCACTCGGGCTTCATTTGCATCACTGGAAATCGAAGCGCGTGGCCTCGGTCGCGCCGCGCCCCGCCGCATCGATCGTGTAGGCCGACACGGCGCTGTAGCCGCGAGCCTCGCCGGCCGGCGCACCGGCGGGCTGGTTGACCGATGCCAGGCCGTCGTTCATCAGCATCAGCGAACCGTCGTGCGCGATCGACACCGCGTGCTGCCCGATCGGGTAGAGCCCGCCGGACCCGAGCGTCAGGCTCCTGGCCTCCAGCGAGGGGAACGTGTGCCAGTACTTGGCCGGATCGCCGAGGATCCACAGCAGGTCGCCGCTGGCGTAGTCGATCTTGAGGACGAAGTTCTCCCGGCTCGACACGATCACCGAATCGTCCCTCGGGTCGTAAGTCGCGGCGTTCATGTGGAACCAGTCGACGCCGGGTCGCACGAACGCGGCCGGGTCGTCGCCCGCTGCCTGCATGGCGCGCGACAGCGTGTCGCCGAGGTCCCAGGTCTTGATCAGGGCGCCGGTGTCCGGGTCGAACTCGACGAGCGCGCTCTCGATGGCCTGCACGCCGTTGCGGATGGCATCCACTTCGCCCAGCAAGCCGACCTTGCCGGGATCGATGTTGTGGTGGAAGTTGGTAACGTCCGGCGCTTGCAGGGCGGTGTCGCGCGTCGTGCCGTCGAATTCGAGGCGCCGCACCCGGGGCGCCTGCGGGTCGCCGATGACGAAGCCGTTGCCGTGGAGCGTCGAGCTGACCGACGACATCGTTGCCGGCACCACCCAACGCATCTGGCCGTCGGTGTCGACCACCACCGGGCTGCCCAGCGCGGACTTCATGTAGAAGAAGTCGAAGCCGAGCGCAGCGCCCGCCGTTCGCGCCTTCAGGATGACGGGGCGGTCGTAGATGCCGTTCGGGTCGGTGTATGCGGCCGTGTCGACCTTGGCCTGGATCGGCTCCACGTCGCCATCGGCAAACTGCAGTTCGATGTCGACCAGGTTCTGGTAGTCGGCATAGAGCCCGAACACCGGGACCGTCACCGTGCTGCCGCTGCTCCCGAGGCTGGCCGCATAGCCACGACCGCTCAGATAGGACGCCGCGTAGTCGACATCGACCGGGCGCGAGACGCTGCCTGGCTTGGGCTCGATGCGGTAGTGGGCCGAGCTCAGCACTTCGCCGGCAGCCACGCGCAGGTCGACGAAGGCGATGAAGGGCGAGACACCCGGGCGCACGGCGACGACGGTCGCCGCATCGGCCACGACCGGACTGGCGGCGGCGGGCGCCGAGGCCGGAGCGACCGCCGGGATGCCGCCCCCGCCGCCGCCGCCTCCGCAGCCGGCGAGAGTCAACGCGATGGCAGTGCACAGGATCAGCTTCATTGCTCGACCTCGCTCGGGCCCGAAAGCGCCCAGACTAGCCCGCCGAGGGGCGCATGCATCCCCCATCGGCGGCTTGACACGGACGAGCGCGTGGACGGCGCTACGGCACGTGCAACTCCGTGGTGGCCAGCGCCTCGACATCGTTGGTGCCTCCGGCGAGCAGCACGTTGCCATCGGGCAGCAGGGTGGCGGTGTGGAAGTAGCGTGCGTCGCGCATGGCGCCGGTGCCCTTCCACTGGCCGCTGGCGGGGTCGTAGAGCTCCGTCGAAGCCTGCGCGCGGCCGCTGCTGTCGTAGCCCCCTGTCACCAGCACCTGGCCCTCGGGCAGCAAGGTCGCGGTGGCGGCGGTGCGCCCGGTGCTCATTGCGCCGGTGGCCGACCAGGCGCCGGTGGCGGGGTCGTAGCGCTCCGCGCTCGCCAGCGAGCCGCCGCCGGCGGCGCCGCCGTTGCCGCCAGCCACCAGGACCTTCCCATCGGGAAGCAGCACGGCGGTGTGCGTCAGCCGGGCCGCGAGCATCGACCCGGTGGTCGTCCAGCGGCCGTTGGCCGCGTCGTACAGTTCCGCCGCGGCGAGCGGGCCGCCGCCGATGCCTCCGGCGACGAGCACGCGGCCGTCCGCCAGCGGCGTGGCGGTGAACACGCTGCGGGCGGTGTTCATGGTGCCGGTCGGCGTCCACCGGCCGGTGGCGGGATCGTAGAGCTCCGCGGTCGCGAGAAAGCCGCCGTTGGTTCCGCCCGCCACCAGCACCTGGCCGGTCGGCAACAGGGTGGCGGTGTGGCCGCTGCGCGCCACGCCCATGGCGCCGGTCGGCGACCACTGGCGGGTGGCGACGTCGTAGATCTCCGCCGAGGCGTGGAACACGCCGTTGAGATCCTCGCCCCCCGCGACCAGCACCCGGCCGTCCGGCAGCAGCGTCGCGGTCTGGAAATAGCGCGCGGTGCTCATCGAGCCCGTCGACGCCCACGAGCGGGTGCCGGGGGTGTAGAGCGCCGCCGATGCCAGCGTATGGGTGTCGTCGTTGCCGCCCGCGATCAGCACCAGGCCCAGCGCGAGCAGGCTGGCCGTCGGATGGGCGCGCGCAACGCTCATGGGGCCGGTCGGCACGCCCGTGCCGGCGGGCACCACCTCGATGTTCAGCGTCGCGGAGGCCGTTCCCGCCGCATTGCTGCCGGTCACCGTGTAGTCGGCGGCAGCGCTGACCTCTTGCGGCGTGCCCGAGAGCACGCCGTCGGAGGCATCGATGCTCAGGCCCGTCGGCAGCGCCGGCGACACGGCGAAGGCATCGATGGGGCCGCCGACGCTGTGCGGCAGATTGGGCATGACCGGCCGGCCCGCAGCGTACACGGCCTTCGGTTGCTGGTAGACCAGCAGGCTGGGTCCCCTGCTCGGCGGGCTGCTGACCTCGATCTGCAGCACGGCGCTGCTCGAACCGGCGCTGTTGGCGGCGGTCACGGTGAAGCTGGCCGAGGCGGCGAGCCGGCTGGGCGTGCCGGAGATGACGCCGGTGACGGAGTCGATCACCAGGCCGTCGGGAAGCCCCGGCTGCACCGTGAAGCTGCCGACGTCGCCGCCATCCACCGAGGGATGGTTCGGCGGGATCGGCACGCCGATGACGTAGATCGCGTTCTGGTTCTCGTAGCTCAGGTTCACAGGGGGCTCCGTCCTGGACCTGACCGCGATCAGCAGGCCGGTCGTGACCGCGCCCGCGAAGTTGCTGCCGGTGACGGTGTACAGCGCAGGGGCCGCGACCGCCTGCGGCGTGCCGCTGATGACGCCGCTGGTCGGGTCGATCTGGAGCCCGTCGGGCAATGCGGGGCGAACGGCGTAGCGAAGGATTTTCCCGCCACTGCTGCTCGGGGCGTTCGGACGGATCTCCCGGCCCAGGGCGTAGACCACGGCATTGCGCTGGTAGTGCAGGCCGGCGGGAGGCGTGGCAACGCCGGGGACGAAGAAACCGCTGCCGCCATCGCCGCCACATGCATGCAGGCCCAGCAGCGCCAGGATGCCCAGACCCCATGCCAGCAGGCGCAAGCCAGCGGACCAAGATGTCGTCTGCATGCCGATCCCCTCAACGACGAAGGGTTCGCAGTATGCATGCGGGCGCATCGGCCTGTCACGGGTCACGTCCAAGGCATAGGCCTCCCGCAATAATTGCCCCGCGCCGGCTTCGACGACATACTGCCTCGCCCACCCGCCGTTGCGCCGGATGGCCGCAAGGAGTTCTCATTGGCCGATGCCGTCAGGAACATCACCTTCGTCGTTCCCAATCGCTTGCTGAAGGCCGATTCGGGCATGGCGGCCGACCGGGCGGCCTCGACCACCTCGCGCGGTGCGGTGCCGGTGGCGCCCACGGCCGTGCCCGGCATCGGCGCGACACGCGGCGAGGACGACATGGCCAGCGTGGTCGCGCGCGACGGCGAGGACGTGGTCGAACTCACCGTCATCAACGGTCCGACGCTGGTGCTGAGCCCCCAGAGCGCGGCCGACCTGCTGCGCGCGCAGGCGCCCGCCGGCACCCGCGGCGCAGTCGAGACCACGGATGCGGGCGCGCTGGTCGTCAAGGCGCAGCTGGGCTGGCCCGGCCTCGAAGCCGCCGCCAGCCGCAGCGCGACACGCGGCTGGATGGGCGAGGTCGCGCTCTCGGCCTTCAAGGTGCTCACCGGGTTCCAGGCCGACGCGGCGACGCTGGTGGCCTCGATGGTCACGAAGAAGATCGATGGCAAGGTCGTCGAGGGGGTCTACAAGTTGCCGCCCGACTGGCAGCCCGAAGCCCTCATGAAGGGCACGATCCGCGCCGCCGCCGTGGAGCCGGCGGAAGACGGCGGCCCGCTGCTGGTGCTGGTGCATGGCACCTTCGTCGACACGGTGAGCACCTTCGGCAAGCTGTGGCTGCAGCCGGACAAGGTGCGCACGCTGTTCGACCGCTACAAGAACCGCGTCTATGCGCTCGACCATCCGACGGTGGGCAAGAGCCCGATCGGCAACGCGCTGGCGCTGGTGCGCGCGCTGCCCGCGGGCGCGCGGCTGCACCTGCTGACGCATTCGCGCGGCGGGCTGGTGGCCGAGGTGCTCGCGCGGGCCTGCGGCGGCGCCGCGCTGGGCGACGACGAACTGGCGCTGTTCGCCGCCGACGCCTACAGCGATGAGCGACAGGACCTGAAGGCGCTGGTGGCCGAGGCGCAGGTCAAGGGCCTGCGCGTCGAGCGCATGGTGCGCGTGGCCTGCCCGGCCCGCGGCACCACGCTGGCGTCCGGCCGTCTCGATGCCTATCTGTCGGTGCTGCAGTGGGGCCTGAAGCTGGCGAGCGTGCCGGTCGCGCCGGAGCTGGTCGACTTCCTGCACGAGGTCGCACGCCGCCGCGCCGATCCGACGCAGCTGCCCGGCATCGAGGCGATGATGCCCGAGAGCGCGCTCGTGAAGTGGCTCGACATGGGCAGCGTCCAGATCCCGGGCGACCTGCGCGTGGTGGCCGGTGACATGCAGGGCGACTCGATCGGCTCCTGGGTCAAGACCCTGATGGCCGACGCGTTCTACTGGGCCGACAACGACCTGGTGGTGCAGACCGGCTCGATGTACGGCGGCGTGCCGCGGGCCGCCGGCTCGGCGGCGGGCGGCGCCAGCTTCCTGCTCGACCGCGGCGCCAAGGTCAATCACTTCAACTACTTCGCCAATCCGACCACCGTCGACGGCATCGTCGGTGCGCTGCTGGAGAACGCGCCGCCGGCCTTCGCCGCCATCGGTCCGCTGTCGTGGCGCGGCGAGAGCGCCGAGGGCACCCGGGGCGGCGTGCCGGCCAACGACCCCACGCGCCCGGCGGTGTTCGTGCTGCCTGGGATCCTCGGCTCGAACCTCAAGGTCGGCGACAAGCGGGTGTGGCTGGGCTTCGCCTTCCTCAACGGGCTGCTGCAGCTGCGCTGGGACCCGGCGACCGCCGACAACGTCCAGCCCGACGGCCCGGTCAAGGGCAGCTACGAGGGCCTGATCGATCGTCTCGCCGAGACCCACGCCGTGTTCCCCTTCGCCTTCGACTGGCGGCGCCCCATCGAGGACGAGGCGAAGCGGCTGGCGGCCGCGGTCGATGCCCAGCTCGATGCGCGCGCGGCCAGCGGGCAGCCGGTGCGCATCGTCGCGCATTCGATGGGCGGCCTGGTGGCGCGCACGATGCAGATCGTGTCGCCCAAGACCTGGAACCGCCTGATGGCCCATGCCGACGCCCGCCTGCTGATGCTCGGCGTGCCCAACGGGGGCTCGTGGGCACCGATGCAGATCCTCTCGGGCGACGACAACTTCGGCAATGCGCTGGTCGCCTTCGGATCACTGTTCCACAACGGCGAGGCACGCAGGATGATGGCCGGCATGCCGGGCCTGCTCGAGATGCAGGCGGGCCTGCTCGACCCGGCCTGGGGCCTGGGCAGCGCCGAGAAATGGGAGGCGCTGGTCAAGGCCGACAAGGACGCCCTGGCGGCCCGCAGCACCTGGCACCAGCTCGAAGCGCAGAAGGCCGTGTACGACTGGAGCGCGCCGCCGCAGCAGGTGCTCGATGCGGCAACCAGCCTGCGCCGCAAGCTCGACGACCAGGTGGCCGCGCTCGGCGACACCAAGTCGAAGATCGTGCTGGTGGTGGGCCGGGCGCCGTTCACGCCCACGGGCTACGCGCTGGATGGCGGCGTCGGCCTCGAATACACCGGTTCGGCCGACGCCGGCGACGGCCGCGTGACCTACGAAAGCGCGATGCAGCTGGGCGTGCCCACCTGGAAGCTCGATGCCGAGCACGGCAAGCTGCCCGCCGTGTCGCAGGCATGGGCCGCGTATGTCGAACTGCTGACCACCGGCAAGACCAAGCAGCTCGATGCCTTCGCCGCGCCGAGCCGCGGCGCCGGCGCGGCGCCGCTGGCCGCGGTGGTGCGCAGCCGGCCGTCGCGCGGCCTGCTCGGTTCGCAGCCGCCGTCGTCCGACGCCGATGTCTTCGGCGCCTCGTCGGCCGCGGACCAGCGGCCGCCGCCCACCACGGCCCTCGAGGTGCAGGTGCTCAATGCCGACATCCGCTTCGTCCAGCCGGCGCTGCTGGTCGGCCACTACAGCGCGATGCGGCTGACCGGCGCCGAGGCCGTGATCGACCGGCTGGTCGGCAAGGGCATGAGCCGGGGGCTCGATGCCGGCCTGTATCCCGACCTGGTCGGCTCGCACCAGATCTTCGGCAACTGGCGCGGCGACCCCGAGAACCCGAAGCGCATGGCCAGCCCGGCCGCCGCGATCGTCTGCGGGCTCGGGCCCGAGGGCAAGCTGCTGGCGAGGGACCTGGTGTTCACGGTGCGCCAGGCGGTGCTGGCCTACGCCCAGCGCCTGTCGGAGCACCCGGGCGGCGCGCCGGCCGACTTCGAACTGGCTGCGACGCTGATCGGCAGCGGCGGCACGGGCATCACGACCGGCGGGTCCGCGATCGCGGTGGCGCTGGGCGCGGCCGAGGCCAGGCAGCGGCTGCAGAAGAGCGGTTGGCCGCAGCTCAGCCGGCTGCTCGTGGTCGAGCTGTTCCTCGACCGGGCCGGCGACGCGTGGCGCGCGCTGCACGTGCAGCAGACCGCAACGCCCGATCGGCTGAAGGTGGTCGGCCACGTCGAGTCCGGCGCCGGCGCCATGACGCGGATGGTCGACTCGGGCTATCGCGGCGCCAGCTACGACCTCATCAGTGCGCTGCAGGCGCCCCCGGCCGGCGACGCCACGAACCCGGTGATCGCCTACACCCTCGACACCCGGCGGGCGCGGACCGAAGTCCGTGCCCAACGCGCCCAGGGCAACCTGCTGCGTGACATGGTGGCCACGGCCTCGAACGACGGCAACCGCGATCCATCGATCGGCCGCACCTTGTTCAACCTGCTGGTGCCGGTGGAGATGGAGCCCTTCCTCGGGGGCAAGAGCGAGATGGTGATCGAGCTCGAACCGAAGACCGCCGGCATCCCCTGGGAGCTGCTCAACTCCAACCCCGACCCGAGCTCCGACGACCAGCGGCCCTGGGCGATCCGCACCAAGCTGCTGCGCAAGCTGCGGCTGGACGACTTCCGTGCCAAGCCGCGCGACGCCGCGCCCGAGGCCGCCATCCTGGTGGTGGGCGAGCCGCAATGCGATCCCACGACATACCCCAGCCTCGAGGGCGCGCGCCGCGAAGCCACCGCGGTGGCCAACCTCCTGCGATCCGCGAGTGCCGCCGGAACCACCAGCGCCGTGGTGGCGCTCGACCAGCCGAATGCGCAGGCGGTGGTGAATGCGCTGTTCGACCGGCCCTACCGCGCCGTGCACGTGGCCGGGCATGGCGCCTTCGGGCCGAACGGCGGCGTCGTGCTGTCGGGCACCGACACCTACCTGGGCGCGAACGAGATCGAGGCGATGCGGGTGGTGCCGCAGCTGGTGTTCCTCAACTGCTGCCACCTCGCGGGCCGCGACGCATCGACCGTGCTCACGCCCCCGAAGCCGTACGACCGCGCCGCGTTCGCGGCCAACATCGCGGAGGCGCTGATCAAGGTCGGCGTGCGCTGCGTGATCGCAGCCGGCTGGGCCGTGGACGACGAGGCGGCAGCGACCTTCGCCACCACCTTCTACGCCAGGCTGCTCGAGAACGCGCGCTTCATCGAGGCCGTCGGCGCCGCGCGCGAGGCCGCCTGGAAGACCGACCGCAACGGCAACACCTGGGCCGCGTACCAGTGCTATGGCGACCCGGACTGGACCTGGCGCGGCGACAACGCGGGTGCCCAGGCGCCCCGCCGCGCGCCGTCGGACGAGTACGCGGGCGTGGCGTCGAGGGTGTCGCTCGAACTGGCGCTCGAGAAGATCGCGGTCGACGGCGAGTACCGGTCGCCGGACGCGCGGGGCCTTGGCGACAAGCTGCTCTACCTGGAGCAGGCCTTCGGCCCGATGTGGGGCCGGCTCGGCATCGTGGCGGAGGCTTTCGGCAGGGCGAACGAGAACCTCGGCCGCCGCACGCAGGCGGTCGACTGGTACCGCAAGGCCGTCGAATCCGAGGACGGCACGGCCTCGCTGAAGGCGGCCGAGCAACTCGGCAATCTGCTCACCCGCCTCGGTGAGGCCAACGGGGACATCGCGCTGATCGACGAAGGTCTGATGCTGCTCGAGAAGGTGCTGGCGGTGGGGCGGACCTACGAACGCCAGACCCTGCTGGGCTCGGGCTGGAAGCGGAAGACGCTCGCCCTGTCGGCGATCCAGGGCCGGGAAGCCGATGCCAAGGCGGCGCTGAAGCAGGCCAGCCTGCACTATCGCGAAGCCAACGACACGGCCCGCGCGAGCGGCAGTGTGAAGCGCTTCTATGCGGCCAAGAACTACCTCGACGCCGAGGTCCGCGCGGCGCTGCTGAGCAAGAAGCCGCCCGAGTTGGCGGACGCGCGCATCCAGGACGTGCGCGATGCGCTGCAACTGGCAGTCGCGCAGGCGCCCGATTTCTGGTCCGTGGTCGGCGAGACCGAACTCGACATCCTGGTGTCGCTGGTTCGCGGCCGCCTCGACCAGGACGCACCCCGGCTCATCGCCACGCTGTGCGACCTGAAGGTGCGCGTGCCGTCGCCGCCCATGTGGGATTCGGTCTGGAACCAGGCCCGCTTCGTTCTCGAACCCTGCCTGTCGCGCAAGGACCAGCCCGAGGCGGTCCGCCAGCGGGTCACCGAGCTGCTGGCGACGCTCGAGCGGCTGAAGACGCCTTCGACCTGACGGCCACGCCGGCCGGCGCGGCGGGCGCCTCGTCGCAGAACTGCCGGGCCGCCGCGGTGATCGCCTCGGCGAGCGTCTGCCGGAACGACGCGCTGTCGAGCTGCAACTCGTCCGCCCGGTTCACGATCAAGCCGGCCTCGATCAGCACCGCCGGCATCGAGGCCCGCTTCAGCACCACCAGGTCGTCGAAGCGGTAGATGCCGAGCGCCGGATCGACCAGGGGCCGGTTCTCTCCGGCGATGGGTTCCGCGTGATGCAGCGTGGGCGCCAG
This sequence comes from Variovorax sp. J31P179, assembly GCF_030316985.1. Taxonomy (NCBI): domain Bacteria; kingdom Pseudomonadati; phylum Pseudomonadota; class Betaproteobacteria; order Burkholderiales; family Comamonadaceae; genus Variovorax; species Variovorax sp. J31P179. The sequence goes on from NZ_JASZYL010000006.1 coordinate 162,404, forward strand.
CGCGCGGCGTCGGAACTCGGCACCGAGCAGCTGCGCCATTCGCAGGCTGCGGGCCTCATCGGCGTTCTTGGCCGACACGAACAGCGAGTAGCCGCTGAACCTGTCGCTGTAGCGCTGCGCCCGGCCCTCGTACACCCAATCCGACATGTACTGCGGCTGCACCGAGTCATGATGCAGCGAGAGGAACAGGCGCGCATGCTGCGCCTCGGCCCGCGCGGCGCGCTCGGGCAGCGTGATGGGGGCCTGGTCCTCGACCGTCAGGAAGGACTGCTCGAAACCGGCGCGCCGCAGCTCGCGCAGCACGACCTCGGCCAGTTGGGCGTTGAATTGCACCTCCGGCACGCCGCGGGCGCTGGTCGCTCCTGGGTTGGCCCGGGTGTGCCCCGGATCGATGGCGATCGCGAAGCCGGCGCTGTCGCAGGCTCCGGCGGGCGACGCGGCCAGCAGCAGGGGCCAGAGCCACGCCAACGCACGGCGGATGGTGCGCATCGCCTCAGTTCGCCTGCGCGTTGAGGATCTTCTGGCGCTGGCCCACGATCAGCAGCTGGCCATCGACGGGACGCACCCGCAGTTCGTCGCGGGCCATGCCCGACTTGCTGTCGCCGCGTTCCAGGCTGCGGACCCCGTAGCGGATCGTGTACGACAGCACCGCCGTTCCGTCGCCTGAAGACCGGTCGATGTCGATCGGTCCGGCGAGCCGGTTGTCGACCTCCGGCCAGCGACGCTGGAAGTTCAAGCGGTCCTTCATGATGAAGGCCTTGGTGGCGTGCTTCTCGTTGAAGTACTCGACCTCGTCGGCATAGAAGGCCACCAGCTCGGAAGGGCTCGAACGGTTCTGGGTGCTGATGTACCGGTGCACGAAATCGGTGAGCTGGCGGTCGGAGGCCACGGCCTGCTTCATGGGCGCGGGCGCCGGCGGGGGCACGAACACCGGGGCGGGTGCTGCAGCAACGACCGGTGGCGGCGCCGGCGGCGGCGCGACCGGCGCAGGCTGCACCGCTGGCGCCACGGGCGCAGGCTCGGGCTCGCGCTTGACCACCACAGGCGCAGGCTGCACCGCGGGAGGCGGCGGGGCGACGACGACCGGCGCAGGCGCAGGCGCGGGCGCCGGGGTCGGACGGCCGAGCACGACATAGCCCGCGACCGCCGCCACCACCACGACAGCGCCTCCGATTACGGCCTGCTGCGTGCGGCGGCTGGATGGGCCGGGCGGCACGCGATCGTCCCTGCGAGGCGGAGCCGCGCCACCGTCGAGTGCAGACGAGAGCTCGCGATAGCCCTTGTCGTAGTCACCGGTGAAGTCGACGAACTGCAGGCGCTTGAGGCGGAAGGGAATGTCGCACTGCTTCGACAGGACAGGGATGACCTTCTTCTTCTCGCCGAGGGCATACGAGACCTCGTCCATCACGTTCTGCGAGGCGACCGCGGCCGGCGAGAGGATGGCCAGCAGGCAGGAGGAGGCCTTCAGCGCCTTCTCGACCTCGTCGTCCCAGCGCGCGCCCTTGGCGATGTCGATCTGGTCGACCCAGACGCGGCGCCCGTCCCGCCGCAAGGCCGAGGCGATCTTCAGCACGAGCGCTTCATCGCTGCGCGAATAGCTGAAGAAGACCTCTTCCGTTGCGTCTGGCATGTGCCCCTCTCGTGGCCTGCCGCGCATCTTCGCGCAGGGCAGGCCCTCGGCACAATCTGGCAGACGGCGTATGCAGCGGGGAGCCGCGCGCCCCGCAGGCTCACTCCGGCTGGATGCCCGCCGCCTTGACCACCTTGCTCCATTTGGCGAGGTCGGACTGGATCAGCGCGGCGTACTCCTGCGGCGTGCCGCCCTGGATCTCGATGCCGGCGGCCTCCAGCTTGGCGCGCACGTCGGGCAGCTTGAGCGCGGCATTGATCTCGGCGTTGAGCTTGTCGACGATCGCCTTGGGCGTGCCGGCCGGCGCCAGGAAGCCGCCGTTGGTGTTGGCGTCGTAGCCCTTGAGCCCCTGCTCTTCCGCGGTCGGCACGTCCGGCAGCGTCGCTGCGCGCTTGCGGGTCGACACCGCCACCGCCCGGGCGTTGCCGGCCTTCACCTGCGTCTGGATGGCGCTGATGGTGTCGATGTAGAGCGCGGTGCGGCCGCCCAGCAGGTCCGGCTGGGCGGCGGAAGAGCCCTTGTACGGGACCAGCAGCATGTCCACGCCGGTCGCCATGCGGAACATCTCGGCCGCCATCTCCTGGGCACTGCCGCGGCCGGAGGTGGCGACCTTGGCCTGCTCTGGATTGGCCTTCATCCAGGCCACGAACTCGGGCAGCGTCTTGGCCGGGATCTTCGGGTAGATGGCGAACACCAGCGGCACCACGTGGGTGTAGACGATGGGCTCGAAGCTCTTCTCCGGGTCCCAGCCCAGGTTCTTGAACAGGAACTTGTTGATGTTGTGGCTGCCGCCCACGATGCCGATCGTGTAGCCGTCGGGCGCCGCCTTGGCGAGCACCTCGGTGCCGAGGTTGTTGGAGGCGCCGGGCCGGTTGTCGATGACCACCGGCTGGCCCATCGACGCCGCCATCTTGTCGCCCACGACGCGGGCGATCGTGTCGATGGCGCCGCCCGGCGGAGCGGGCACGATGACACGGATGGCATGGGTCGGGTAGGCCTGGGCCGATGCCAGGATCGGCAGCGCGGCCAGGGTCGCCGAAACGGCAAGGATCTTGAACAGGGATGATGGGCGTGGCATGGATGTCTCCTTCTTGGGTTGAATCGAAAAACCGGTTTTCAGCCGCGGCCGACGTAGGGCATGGCGCTGGCCATGACGGTCATGTTCAGCACGTTGGCGCCGAGCGGCAGTGCGGCGATGTGGCGCACCGCATCGGCCACGTGCTTCGCGTCCATCATGGGTTCGGGCGCGACCGTGCCGTTGGCCTGCAGCACGCCGCGCGTCATGCGCTCGGACAGTTCGGTCAGCGCATTGCCGATGTCGATCTGGCTGGCGACGATGCCGAATGCACGGCCGTCCAGCGCCAGCGCCTTGGTCAGGCCCGACACCGCGTGCTTGCTGGCGGTGTACGGCGCGGTGAAGGGGCGCGGCGTGTGCGCCGACACCGAACCGTTGTTGATGATGCGCCCGCCCTGCGGCTGCTGGCGGCGCATCAGGCCGAAGGCCGCGCGCGCGCACAGGAACACGCCCGTCACGTTGGTGTTCAACACGCTGAACCACTTGTCCAGGGGCAGCTCGTCCATCGGCACCGCCGGGGCGTTGACGCCGGCGTTGTTGAACAGCAGGTCCAGCCGGCCGAGGCGGCGTTCGATGGTGTCGAACAGCGCCTGCACGCTGTCAGGCTCGGTCACGTCGGTGGGCACGGCCATGGCGGTCTGGCCGCGCGCCTCGGCCTCGGCCGCCAGCGCATTCAAGGGCTCGCTGCGGCGGCCGGCTAGCACGACGGCCCAGCCATCGTCGAGCAGGCCGAGCGCCACGGTGCGGCCGATGCCGCTGCCGGCGCCGGTGACCAGCGCGATCTTCTGGGGGGTCATTGCGTTCAAGGGAGACTCCTGGGTGGGTTGGATCAGGCGCGGTCGCCCACGGTCATGGAGAAGCGGCCGATGTCCGCCACGCCCCCGCTGACGACATCGCCCGGCTGCAGCGGGCCCACGCCCGCGGGCGTGCCGGTGTAGACCAGGTCGCCGGGCGCGAGCGTCACCGAGCGCGACAACATCGCCACCAGGTCGGCCACCGGCCACAAGAGGCCCGACAGGTCGGCGCGCTGGCGTTCGATGCCGTTGACCGCGAGCCACACGGCGCCTTGCCGCGGATGGCCGCAGACGGCCGCCGGCACCAGCGGCGTGCAGGGCGCCGAGTGGTCGAAGGCCTTGGCGGCCTCCCAGGGGCCGCCGGCGCGCTTGGCCTGCTGCTGGAGGTCGCGCCGCGTGAGGTCCAGGCCTGCGGCATAGCCCCAGACGTGATGCCGCTCGACCTCGGCCGGGTCGATGTCGAAGCCGCCGCGGCCGATGGCGACCACCAGTTCGATCTCATGGCAGAAGTCGCCGGTGGCCGGGGGATAGGGCAGCAGGCCCTGCGCCGGCACCACCGCGCCGGCCGGCTTCATGAACCAGGCGGGCATCTCCACCGGCCTCGCCGGCTCGTCGGGGCTCCACCGGTAGTTGCGGCCGATGCAGAACACGCGGCCCACGGGGAACAGCGCCGCGCGGCCCGCCACGGGCAGCGTGACCGGCGCGGGTGCGGGAAAGACGAATGCCGTCATGGGATCAGGTGGTCAGGCTCATCGCCGGGCGCTCGCCCGCCAGCGCCTGGGCGATGCTGTCGAGCACCATCTCGGCCATGGCGGTCCGGGTCTCCCAGGTGGCGCTGGCGCGGTGGGCCTGGAGCGTGACGCGCTCGGACTGGCGCAGCGCCAGCGGGACGCGGGGTTCGTCGACGAACACGTCCAGGCCCGCACCGGCGATGCGGCCGGCGGTCAGCGCCGCCGCCAGGTCGGCCTCGTTGACCAGCCGGCCGCGTGCGACATTGACCAGGAAGCCGCACGGGCCGAGGGCGTCGAGCACGGCCGCGTCGACGATGCCCTCGGCCTTGTCCGCCGCCGCGCACAGGACCAGCGCGTCGGCGTCGCGCGCGAGATCCACCAGCCTCGGCACGAAGCGATGGGCCACATCGTCCATCGCACGCAGGTCGGTGTAGCTGACCGGGCAGCCGAAGGCCGCGGCCCGCACCGCGACGGCGCGGCCCACCCGGCCCATGCCGACGATGCCCACGCGCATGCCGCTGAACCGGCGCGCCAGCGGGATGGCGCTCGGCTGGGGAAAGCGCTCCCACTGGCCGTCGCGCACGAAGCGGTCACCGGCACACAGGTTCCGGCAGGCGGCGATCAGCAGGCCGATGGCCAGGTCTGCCACGTCCTCGGTCAGCGCCCCCAGGGTCGCCGTGACCGGCAGGCCGCGCGCGCGGCAGTAGGCCAGGTCGACGGCGTCGGTGCCGACACCGTTGACCGCCACCACCTTGAGGCTGGGCAGCTGTTCCAGCATGGCGCGCGAGATGCCGGTGTGGCCGCCGGTGATCACGGCGTCGACGGAAGCGCCATGGGCACGCAGCCAGGCTTCGCCGTCGGCGGCCTCGAAGTACTTGTGGACGGTGTAGCGCGATGCGAGCTTGTCGTTGATCGCGGGGATGAGGATCGGATTGAGTTGCAGGACCTGGGAGTTCATGCCGGTCATGCTAATTAATGCTTGATATCAGCGTCAATATTGATTTATATAATCAACATATTTAGACCCTTTTCATTCCGACCATGGCTTCCTGGATATCGATGGACGAGGCCTGTCGCCTCCTCGGCGTACGGCCTCAGACCCTCTACGCCTACGTCAGCCGCGGCAAGCTGGAGGTCGCGCCCGACCCGGCCGACACGCGCCGCAGCCTGTACCGCGCCGAGGACGTGGCCACCCTGGCCAAGCGCAAGCAGGCCGGCCGCAAGCACGAGACCCTGGCCGCCAACACGTTGTTCGGCTCGGAGCCCAGCATCCCGACCGCGCTCTGCGCGTTCTTTCGCGAGCGCCCGTACTACCGCGGCCAGGATGCGGTGGAACTGGCCCGGACGGCCCACCTCGAAGACGTGGCGCGACTGTTGTGGGACGCCGAGCAGCCCGCCGATCTCTCGTGCGCCACGCCGATGCGTTCGGGCAAGCCCGGGCGGGTGACCGCCTTCACCGCCCTGGCCGGCCTGGCGGCCAGCGGGCACTCGATCCGCGGGCGGCTGACGCGGGTGCTGCACACCGAGGGCCAGGGCCTGGTGGGTCTGCTGGCCAACGCTTTCGGCGCCCAGCCGGGGCGCCAGCCGCTGCACCTGCGCTTCGCGCTGGGCTGGAAGCAGACGCCGCGGGTGGCCGAGCTGCTGCGCACGGCCATGGTGCTGCTGGTCGACCACGAGTTGACCAGCTCGGCCTTCGTCGCCCGCATCGCGGCGTCGACCGGCGCATCGTTGCCGGCCTGCCTGCTGGCCGGACTGACCACGCTCTCGGGCCCCTTGCACGGCGACGCCTCGGGCCGCGTCCAGGCGCTGTTCAGCGAAGTGGAGCGGCTGGGCGAGGACCAGGTGCTGGCGCACTACCTGTCGACCGGCATGCCCTTGGCCGGCTTCGGTCACCACCTCTATCCCGAAGGCGATCCGCGCGCCGCTGCCCTGCTGGCCTTGTTCGAGCCGCCGAAGGTGATCGCGCGCTTCATCGAGAAGGTGACGCGCGAGACCGGCTTGCGGCCCAACATCGACGTCGCCCTGGCGGCCCTGGTCGCGCACCATCGGCTGCCCGCCGACGCGGCCTTCGGCCTCTTCGCCACCGCGCGCAGCGTCGGCCTGCTTGCCCACAGCCTGGAGCAACTGGGCGGGACCCAGGTGATCCGCCCGCGCGGTCGCTACGTGGGCCCGGTGCCCGAGCTTCCGCAGCAGGCGAAAGCGTAGGTCGGCGGATCAGCGTGTTCGCGCTCAGAAGGTGGGCGCTTCAATCTCCGGAGGCTTGGACGCCAGCGCCGCTTCCTCTCCCGAGAACATGTCGCCGAGGTAGCTGACGGGGCGCCCTCCAGCCGGGCCCGCTCCTGCCGGCTCCACGTATCCCGCAAGGACGCTTCCCATGTTTTGCGAGTGGATGCCCGGCCTCTGCGGCTGACACCCGGAACTCGCAATGACCAGGCATGCGATCACCAGGGGACGAAATACTCGAGGGCACATGACACGCTCCTGCACGCAAAGCGCCAGTCGTCGAACGTTTGCACTGCGCAGCCTTCGCGTTGGACGCAAGGTACGCCTGTGTCCAGGCGCTGGCGTCCTCGAAACAGATGACGGTCTTCGTCGCTATGGCACAGTCCGGCCAGCACCGGACCATCGCCACGGCACTCGTTCACTCTCCTCGCCACCCATGAAAATCCAGCAAGCGCGCCTCTCCGATGCGTCGATGATCGCCTTCGTTCTGCAAGAGGCGGCACAGTGGCTCGCCAACGGCGGCAGGGCGCTGTGGTCGACAGCCGAGACCAGCCATGAACGCGTTCTGCGAGACACGGGCGCCGGGCTCTTCCACGTGGCCCGCGATGGCGAGCAACTGGCTGGCGTCATGAAGTTCGAGTTGGAGGACGCCTGCTTCTGGCCCGAGGTTCTGCCGGGCAGCTCGGCCTTCGTCCACAAGCTCGCCGTACGGCGGGCGTGGGCGAAGAAGGGGGTTTCGACCGAGCTGCTCTCCTATGCCAGATCGCGCGCTCGACAGCTTGGATGTGCGCACCTTCGCCTGGACTGCGTCGCGGACCGCCAGGGACTGCGAAACCTCTATGAAGGCTTCGGCTTCACGCTGCACAGCGTCGTTCAGATAGCGGGCACTTCGTTTGCGCGGTATGAACTCCCGGCCATTGCCCATGAAGACTGAATCAGGCCCCGTGCTCGCAGGCAGACAGCCCGACGCATTCGAGAAGAGAGTGCGGTTCTGCTGCGGCGCGCTGCTGGGCCTGGTCGTCGGCTTGGGCCTGTGTGTCCGGCTATGGCCCCTCGGCATCTTCGCCGTGTGCATGCTCGTCACCGTCGCGGTCGTCGCCTGCGGCATGGGCGCGGCTCGCCTTGGCGACAGGTTCTGGGCCGGTCTTCGCTGGTTCCAATGACTTCTTCACGTCCCGCTGGACGAACTCCGTATTGACAGGCGCCGCGCATCGGCGATGCTTCAGAGTGCGCCCGGTGCCTTCGCATCGGGGGATCGAAGGGAGACCGCCATGGCATCGACTTCATCCAGACGGCCGAACGCTGCAGCCGCGGTGCCAGCGATCTGCATGCTCGCCGCCGCCATGCTGGTGGCGCCACCGGCCTCGGGGGCGGAACAGGCGCCTGCCGCGGCGCCTTCCAAGCCCTGTTCCGTCTGCGGCAAGGTCGAATCCGTGCGCAAGCTCGAAAGCACGAAGCCGACCTCTGGCGTCGGTGCCGTGGCCGGCGGCGTGGTGGGTGGCGTGCTCGGCCACCAGGTCGGCAGCGGCAGGGGCCGGACCCTCGCCACCGTGGCCGGCGCCGGCGCCGGCGCCTTCGCGGGCAACACGGTCGAAAAGAAGAAAAACACCAGCCAGGCCTACGAGGTCAGCGTGCGGATGCAGGACGGCTCGATGCGCACGGTCAAGAGCACCACTGCGCCGCCGGTCGGGCAAGCGGTGACGCTGAAGGGGGACGCGCTGCAGCCGGTGGGCAGCAAGAAGAACTAGCAGTTGGCGAAACGCCAACTGGACGCTGTCAGCCCGAGCGTGTAGGGTTCATCCCATCGAAATCGAGGAGCCCTTCGTGCGAACTGCGCAGCCAATGAGCATCACTCCGCCGAACGAAGTGGCGAACATCGCGAGAGGCAAGTGGCAACGCATTCTTTGTTCGATCGCCGGCACGTTTGCGATCTGGACACTGGCGGCCTGCCAGCAACCGACGCCCGGTCCGTCGATCGGTGTCGGCAATCCCTATCCCGTCAGCAACTACGTTTGCGATGGGACACGCCTGGCTGTGCGCTTGATGGGAGAAAGCGCCTCGGTCTCCGTTGACGGAGCGGCCGCCATCGATCTTCCCGCGATCGGAAAGTCGGGGACCACGTTCTCCAACGGACGCCAAACGATGCTCATCGAGCAGGGACGCACCTCGTGGGCCATGGGGCGCGCCACGCCGGTTGCTTGCACCGGCGGCTAGCAGCCTGCAACACTCAATGGCACCGGCGTGGGCGGAAAGTCGGCGATCGAGCCCTGGTTTATGCCAGCGACGGCACCCATGGGCATCTGCACCGAAGCGCGAGGCGATATCACTCAGGGCGGTAGGAGTCCATGACGACCGATGAACTCGATGAAATCATCGACGAGCAACGACGCTCCGTAGTTTGAGAGATGATCGCCGTTCCGGAACGTAGGCAGTTTGCTTGTGGGATTGACTGGGTAACATTCCGCCATTCCAGAAGGGCACAGCACCTTCACGGGGTCGTAATGAAGGAAATTTTCGGAGCGAGGACTCCGCGCCTCAACATCCTTGGACTGACGAAGGCGAGTCAGCGGGTCCTTCGGCAGGCAGATCCCAGCGCGTCTCATCCCCGCGTTGAACCACTGATGGGCGCACTGATTGATGTCGTGAAACTGGAATTCAGGTAGGGGAAGGATATGAACGACCGTGACTCCCTTTCGTTCGAACCTGCGTGCGAACGCGTTTAGGCCCTCGAAGTAGGAACCAACGAATTCCTTCTCATACCCATCCTGGAAATACCTGTTCCCGACGACTACAACACTGCCCCGAACGGCATGGCTCTCAAGGATGGAGAAGATCGCTCTATCCTGGGTAGACTTGAATCCAAAGGTCTCGGGGTCCGCCCCTCCCTCGGGATAGAAGTTGTGCCCTTGCGTCGTCATGAACGCCACTCCGAATCCCCTTTCGTGCAACCCCTGCCCGAGCCCGGCCAGATGCATCGCATGGCTGCTCCCCACGAAAAAGATCGTCGGCTTGCCGTCTCGCGCCGTCAGGTGGCAGGCTTCAAAACTGCTTTCTGTGAAACTATTGCCTGGTGCGAGCATGCAGTTCGTCTGATCGACGGAAGTGCCCTCAATCAGGTTTTCCTGTTGCAGCGAGGCTCCCATGTAATTCTCACCCGTATAGAGCCAGCCTCGGACGAGAAAGATCCCAGTCATGATCCCCGCGGCGCAGACCGTGGCGCTCACTCCATAGGTGATGGACCTCCAGCGTAGAGGGGACCACTCGGAACGGCGCAGGGGTGTTTCGACATATCTGTAGGATGCAATAGCCAGGAGCAGCATGGCTGCGACCTGGAAGGGCACCGTCCACCAGTGGATTCCAATGGTCCATCGGCTGAGGGACAGCACCGCCCAGTGCCAAAGGTAGAGCGAATAAGAGATCAACCCAATATTGACAACCCACTTTTGAGTGAAGATCCCGAGAGCATCATTCGGCAAGCCGAGACGTGCGATCAACAATGCAGTCAGCATGACGACAGCGACGGTTGCCGGTACTGCGAACTGAAAGGGGGTGAACAGAACAGCTAGCAAGGAAATGGCGAGAAGATACGCCGGTACGGTCTGGAGAAGGCGGAAGTGCGGCCCAAATTCCTTCATGCTCACGAAGAGCATGCTCCCGACCGCCAGTTCCCAGAAGCGGGTCGGCATCGAGAAGTAGGCAGTAGGCTGGCTCACCTGGTAGAGGTAGATGAAGGAAGCCAATGAAACGAGGGAGAGCGCCCCGGTGACCCACATCAACCTCACAGGCCTACTGGCGGTCACCCGGCCGACACCTGCCCACCAAAGCAACAGCGGAAACAAGAGATAGAACTGCTCTTCCACTCCCAGGGACCACGTGTGCGTGAACACGTTTATCTCGGCTGCCACCGCAAAGTAATCAGTACTCCCTTTCAGCAGGTAGAGATTGGACACGCCAAAGAGAGCGCTGACGCCGGTCCGCATGGATTCGCCAGGACCTGGATTGAAAAGGCATAGAAGAGCGCCCGTCAGGACGACGAACAGTACAAGCGGAGGGATGATGCGTTTGATCCGTCTGACATAGAACCCCGCGAGGAAGTCACCGAAGTTCTGGCTCGATCTTCCCGCCAGCGACGACGTGATGACGAACCCGGAGATGACGAAGAACATGTCCACACCCAGATACCCGCTGGGAAGGATGTCTTTGTTGAAGTGATTGACGATGACCGCAACCACCGCTAAAGCCCGCAGTGCGTCTATTTCAGGCCTGTAGTGGGCCGCAGCAGTGGAGTCACTCAAGATCGTTGTACGTTCAGAGTTATTTCAACAGCATGAGCGGCAAACCTTGACGGACAAAAATTGGTCTTTCCCGCGCTGCCCCGTAAAGTCCCGGAAGTTTGCCCATGCTCACTCCCGTAGGACGAGGAAATTCCCCCGTGTCGCATCGGCAATCCGGTGCTGTACGGCCTCCGAGGCCAAGTATCGCATCTTTGGTCGGCGGTCCGCCCCCAGACCTCCCCCTCCCTATCGGCCCCTGACCGCTCCCAAGAGAACCTTATAAAGGGTTGCCCTTGCGGACGATTGATGCACGCCTCATGGTTTGCGAAACGGGCGAACCGGCTGAGGCCGTTGATCGCGCGATCGCCCGCACGGCCCCGGCCGGATGAAAGAGGACGGCGCTGGTTGCCCTTCCGGCGGAGAGTGTGAGATTCGGAGGATGCAGGGCCACGGAGGGAGCCTCCTCGCCCCTTCCACACCCTGTTCCACACTCCTTGGCGGACAAGTTCCCTCGCTGGGGTACACACAAGGGTCAGGAGTGTTTGGCCAGACAACTTTAGGTAGTTTGTCCGTCTGTACCTAAACTGATTGCACGCAGCCTCACACCGGCTGCGCTCAGATAACTCGGACGCAAAGCCGAGCGGCGCGCATCGCTTGCGCAGGCCCAGTCGGGCTATGGGACATCCATGAACAACAGACAGGCCCGCCATGGCCGTCGTTGTGTCGTGGCGGTGAGTTACCCACACCGGAAACCCATCATGAGCAAGAGCAATGCGCGAGCGACAACTGCGCCCCGGGGCATCGTCGCCCCACCGATCCCCAGCGAGGACCCGCCGCTGGTTCCGTTCCGCTGGATTCAGGACTTCCTGCCCCATGTCGGCGAGGTCCGCCTGCGGGAGGCCATGCGCGCCCCCAGCGCCCCGCGTCCTGTCCTTGGCGGAGGCATGCGCAGCCGGGCACTGTGGAGCCGCGATGCGGTCGTCCGCTACTTCGACGACATCGCCAAGTCGGGCGTCTGGCCTGTTGCCGAGCGGGAGGCCGCGTAATGGACAACCCACTCCACGCAGGATTGCCACCCGTCGTCGGAGGCGCACTGCCTCCCGGGGCACTCGTCCCGCTTGCCGCCATCGTGCGGTCACTCGGCCTCTCGGACAGCCGCGATCTTTTCGTCGATGGCGCACCGTCGTTGCCTCCCGCGTCAACTGTCGGCGGGAACCGGATGTACGACACGCTGTTGGCTCAAATCTTCATCGACCAGTTCCGGGCGTTCAATGACAAGCGTCCCGAGGCTCAGGCCCGGCGCAACGCCGAGGCTCGCGCACGCCACGAGGCCGCAGTCCGCGAACGTATCGAGCGCGACAAGGCGCAGACCGCCGCAGTCATTGCTCAACACCAAGTCTTTCGCGAACTCGAAAAAGACACCGAGCGTGGCAACCCCGGCGTTGCAGGCCCGGCCCCGGGAGCCATCTGAAATGAACGTCATCCCGAACACCATTGACTGCGAGGTCATCTCCATCAGCGTGGGCGAGCCCAGTCCGATCACCGGGCAGCGCGTGAGAACCGAGACCCGGCGCGTCGTCGTCGGCTGGAGGGTCGACGATGGCATCGCCGCGCCGATCACGTTGGTCCGACTGGAGCCCGACCGCTTCCATCTCCTTCGCGTCGGCAAGGACTACATCTCCCTGACCGGCGAGCCCTACAAGGACTATCGCTCGGCGCTGGACGAGGTATCGAAGCTGCACCCCGACGAGGCACCGCCGTCGCGCAAGGTGAAACCCGGGTTTCAGTTGGGCAACGTGCCCGGGGCTGATCCGGGCTTGATCGGTGGAGGTCTCTCAGGAGGCGTCGATCACTTCGGCATCGGCCAAGGACCGGCCTCGCCGCAGCCGTGGAAGTAGAGCGATGACTGATCAGGAAATCCTCCGCGAGAGCGTCGACCTCGACAAGCTGCGCGCCGAGTGCGCGAAGCTGAAGCAGGAACGTCTCAAGCTGCGGCTCGATGCGCGCAAGGCGCGGCGCGAAGTGTTCTGGCATCCGGTCGGCGTGGCCGCTGGCCTCATGGGTGCGGGCGCTGCGCTGTTCGGTGGCTTTGCTGCGCTGGTCCTCGCTGTGCTGAAGGCATTCGGCCATGGCTAACAGCCACTGTCAAAAAGGACGCCCGCCGTACCTACCGAGGCAACAGCGGGCGCAAGTTTGCAGTCATCAACAAAACCGGCGCTGCCAGCGCCGTCATCACCCAAGGAGTTTGAGAGATGAGAGACAAGTCTAAATCGCGTCGGTCGCAAATGGAAATCATGCGGCGCGATGCCATGTACGCCGCAGCAAGGGCGCGGGTCGCCGACTGGCTCGCAGCGTGTTACCCCCGCAGTGTCCGACTCGCGGACGGCAGGGTCATCCGGTTCATGAAATGCCCGACCGGAGCCCCGCATCAGTGCGACATCGTGACGCACCCCCATGGCAGCGTTCACCTGAGTTGCCGGCATGGGTGCCTCCACGTTGGTGGCGCTCTTTCAATGCACATCAGCAACCTCATGGAGGCAACACTGTGAATTCCCATGACCCTGAATATCGCGCCCGCGAGAAGGAGATATGCAAGCCCCTGTTCGACAGGTTCCCTCGCTATGCCATCTACATGGGGAACCTGTCGTCGCTGGAGTTCGCTGTCGAGTTCCTGCGTGAGCATTCGACCCCATCGCCCGACTGGTCGAAGACCTCGCTGTACGACGCGTGGTACGCCCTGATGCGATGGTCCGAGGACCCGGAGAACTACATTCCCCGCCCACTCGGGACACCCCCACAGTACCCGTCGCATCACGAGGTCAACGCCGCCGCAGCCTACCTAGGCTATGAACTTCGCAAGGGTAAGAAAGGGAAAGGGCTGGAGGCCAAGATGTCGTTCAACTTCAAGTTGAACAGCGATTGGTCGGGTCCGTGGCCCGCCCCGATCCATCGCCCAGACGGGCACCCCCTCACGGAAGCGATCAGGGCCGACAAACCCCATCGCCTGAGGGACCACAACAAGGAGGCAACGTCGTGAGTCGCGGCATGACCCTTGAGCAGCATCGTCGCCTCGGGCATATCGTGCGCTTGCTGTCCGACCTTGGGCATGTGCTGTCGTTGCCCATCCCTCACAACGACCTCGTTCTCGTGGTAGCGACAAGGCTGGAGGTTCGGATGTTCGGCGAGCATGGCACCTACTACCGCACAGGCAACAGCGTGATGGAGCCCGGCGGAGGAGAGAACTACATCGGCGGCGACGGGGGTCCCGAGTTCGACGCCATCTGCAAGCGTGCAACGTCATGGCAGAAGGCTCCGCGTTGTCGCTGGCAGTGGCGGCTTGCCGATGAGGACCGCGCCGCGCTGGTCGCGATGTGCAGCGAGGCAACGGCGATGCTGCGCGGTGCTGGCTACGACCCGAAGTGGACACAGAGGGCGCTGCGCATCTTTCACGACATCAAGGAGGCAACACCATGACATCCATAGAACGCGACTCCAAGCTCATCAACGGGTTGCAGTGTGGGCTCGATGCCTTCCTGTGCAACTACAAGACCGGCAAGGCAACGCTGTACCTGCCCGAGGGCGAGTGCTGCGACATGCGCGGAACCATCGCCTTCGTCATGCACCATTTCCCGAGTGCGAAGCTGATCGAGACGGTATCCGGCGACAAGCTCGATACCGTCTACAGGCATCGCGAGACTGGCGAGTGGGCAGCACGACGGCCCAAGTCATGAGAAGGGCTGGCGTCGAGTGCGACGTCGGCCCAGAATGGACTCATGCGACGAGACGATCGCAGGCCATAGAGAACCATCAATCGAAGAAGCGCGACCCTCAAAAAGAAAGCCCCCGGGGCTTTCGCACCGAGGGCCTTCAGCGTGCCTATGGACGTCACGCCCTGACCAAGAAGTACCCCCATCATGGGGCGGTTTGGGGCGAGTGTCCATAGGGGCGCGGGTTACCTATGGAGAGATGATGACCACGACGACACCCGCACCCGGGGGCGACAAGCCCCGGAAGCCTCGCGCATCAAAAAGCGTGAAGCCCGGGAAGGCACTCAACGGACACGGCGGCGAGAGTCCGCGACCCAACCCGATGATGAGCGGCAGCTACGACAGCAAGGGACGCCTCGTCGATCCCGCGACGGGCGAGGTCATCGACATCAAGGACGCATTGGCCGCGCGCAAGGTCCGCGAGGCGCCTGTCGGGGCAGCGGCCAACGATGGGGCGCCTTCGCAGGCCACACCCAAGGACCCCGAGCCCGAGCCCGAGCCCAACCCGGTCGACGCCGCACTGGCAGGGCTCGCCGCACACATCGCGAAGCTCAAGGCGCAGGAGGCCAAGGGAGCGACCCCACATGCCGCCCATGTCCTGCCAGACGCCGGGGCGGTACGAAAGGAACTCATCGAGCGATATGACCTGATCGTCGTCTTGGTGGGGCGCAAGACCAAGACAGCCGACAAGATCGCGATCCCTCAAGCGGTCATGGCGAACTACATGACGCTCCTGCGAAGACACCCGCACTTCAAGGCTCCTGACGGGACACCGCTCCTGCGTCGGAACATCGACAACAACAGGCCGATGTATGGCGACGAACAGCTTGTCGAGAACGTCTCCGACATGGCGATCATCGAGTACTTCCAGAGGGACCTCTGCTTCAGCGGCGGGGCGCAGACCGCGCAGCCGGCGAGCATCAGGGACGCCATCAAGAGTGTCCTGGCAAGCAACGAATACTCGCCGTTCAACGACCACGTACACAGGCAGGCCGCGAGGCTGCGCGCTGCGGGACCCGAGGCCATCGCGCAAGCCAACGCGAAGTTGAACCGCTGGGCCGTCGAGTGCATGGGCGCACCCAACAACGAGTGGAGCGAGCGTTGGGGCCGCAAGTACATCATCATGGGCGTGATGCGTGCGATGCGCCCCGGGTGTCACATGCGCGTGGGCTTCGCGCTGGTGGGCCAGCCGAACATCGGCAAGACGCCGATGCCCAAGGTCTGGTGGGGCGACGACAACGTGAAGATCGTGACCGAGGGCAACGTCGGCGGGAAGGAACTGGCGATCCTCACGGCGAGCGTGCTGTGCGTGGTGTTCGACGAGGGCAACGGCATCAAGCGGCTCGGCGCGGAGGGTTTCAAGGGCTTCGTTTCCCAGCAGGAGGACGACTTCCGCATGCCCTACGCGGCCCGGGAGACACGGCACAAGCGACGCTCGCATGTGTACGTCCCCGTCAACGATCCAAAGTTCCTCCACCATGACCACACGGGCAACACCAAGATGGCGGTCCTCAACCTGCGTGAGCATCGCGCGCGGGGCCATGTGTTCGAGTTCAAGCTGATGGAGGCGTGGCGCGATGACGTGCTGGGCGCGGCGCTCATCGCCATCGAGGGCGGCGAGGATCAGGCGACGTTCGAGGGCGTCGAGGAGAGCGCGAAGGAACACGAGATGAGCGATGCCGTCGCGGACGTACTGGCGTCGGCCATCGGCTCGCGGCGCATGGCGTCATCGCTCAAGGTTGGTGTCTACAAGGGCACCCCCATTGCCGGGCTGATGCTCACCGACCTCATGGGCGTGATGCAGGACATCGGCGGCTGGTCGATGGGGCTGGGCGGCGGCGGCGCGCCCGCCGTACGGTTGAGCGAAATCCTGCGCGAGAGTGGATGGACCCACGCAGGGCAGAGCGCGGAGCCGCTGGGCATCAAGCGCCTGTGGTGGATGCCGCTCGCGGAGTTCGACGGGAAGTACACGATGGAGCGGGTGCCCAAGGGGGATGCGGACTTGTTGCCAGAGCGCCCCGAGGGGTCGGGGAATTGGAGGGTCGGGGGCTAAGGAAGAAAGGCGCGGAGCGGGGCGCGTCGACCCCCCGCATGTCCCCCAGACCCCCCGCACCCCTGCGGGGGGGAGTGTCCCGCATGCGACGTCGACCCCCCGCAGGGGTGCGGGGGGTTTTGGACATGCGGGGGGTACATGCGGGGGGTCGCTTTTCAGAGGAGAAATTGCCAAACCCCACGCACCCCCCGCATCTTTCTATAAAGATATTAGAGAATTAAAAAAAAGGGAGTATGTGCTTAAAAAGTGTGCAATTCGTTTCGTGGAGAGAATTGTTGGGAAAGATGCGGGGGGAGAGGAGGGTCCCTGCGGGGCCGCTCGTCGGGGCTAAAATCCGTGCTAAAACTTTTAGGGTGAAATCGTGCCAAAAGCGGACCCCGTTGAGTGGAAATTGGCCCGGTCGGACTGGGAATTGACCCCGGAAATGACCATGACCGAGGTCGCTGCCCGGCTGGGCGTCTCTATTCCAGTGGTGTCCACCCGGGCACGCAAGGAGTTATGGACCAAGGTCGTTACCCCAATAGGCACCATTTCGACTTTCACGCCCGAACAGCTTGCGCAGATCGCATTGGGGCGTCTCGTGAAGATCGCGCTGGAGAGCAAGGATGACAACGCCGCGTCCCGCGCCTCCATCGCGATCCTCGACCGCACGTTGGGCTCGCCCGCACAGGCAAAGGAGCCACTGACCACGCCTCCCGAGGACATCACGCCCGAGCAGTGGCCCGAATGGCTGACGGCAAGACGTCTGGCCTATCAGGAGGGCGGGCGTATCGCCCCGGACATCACGCAGGAGAGCGAATCGAGCCCCGAGCCCCCTCTACCCCCTGCCGAGCCCCCGATCGCGCCCCCTGCGCGTCCCCGCGAGCCCCTGAGGGTCGTTCCTCCCCCTGCCCCGAGGTTCTGGGACTCGATCCACACCCCCGCGCAGGACTAACCAGCGTCCGACTCTGCATACGGGATTCGGACAATCCAATGGAGAGAGGCTATTCAGCCCCTCCGTTCCACACCGCGTTCCACCAGACACTCCACCCTTCCCTCTCCAGACAACGATTTGACAGTGGCTGTCACAGCCCATCAGTTCTACTGGTCGGGCATCCATCCGGACAGGCGGAGGACTCTCGGAATCGGCAGGCAGGTCGACGACCGGCGCGCCTTCCACTACAAGTTGTGCAACTACCTGCCCCCACGCCCAGCCGGGCAGGCAGGCGGGCGGGTCCTCCTTTGGCCGGCCTAAGCATGCTTACGGCAGGCCCCCCATGCCAATCGGCGGCTCAGGCGTCTCGGATATATGTGAAAAGAAAATCGGACCCCACCTGGACAACATTGACATTGTCAAACTTGCAGTTGTGGAACAGCAGAATCATTGTCCCTGCGGACTACAACGGTCGCGAGATGCGGATCATGACTCAATAGTCCACCCAAATATATGCGTGCGGGGAAATTCGGACCCCAGCTAGGCAATTCCGTATTCATTAACTCATTAAGCGGGCACCGATTCAAATGCCCGCCGGGCGGGCTTTTCAAATCACCGCCAAGCGGTGATTTGGCAGTTGAATTCCTGCACCAGAGTAGGAAAATCCCGGCTATGTCAAATCCGCCCTTCAATTCAGCCCGCTTCGACGTCGATCAATTCGACTCCCCTGCGGCGTGGGCGTCGTCGTCGCATCAATTCCCGTCAATTCGTGCCGCCCTGATCTGGCGCACCCTTATTCGGCCAGCCCCCGCCCCCTCTCCCACCCACGGCACGCCCCCTCGGTCGTCGTCGCCCTGCCCGCTCGACCTCCCATGGCCCGATCCCATCTCCTAAGGACCCCCACCATGCCCGCCCCTCGCTCACTCGACCAGATCAGCTATGACGAGGCGTTGATCCTCGCCCTGCGTGCCCACAAGGCGTCGCTGCCGAACCCGGATGCCAGTGCCCGCGCCGTCCTCTCCGCGCCGGGTCTCCTCCAGCGCTACGCCGAGGAGATAACCAGCGGGCGCATGTCCATGGATCAGGCCGTTTCCCAAGCGGTCGAACTCAGGCAGTTCCGGCGTGCCCGCAATCACGACAGAGTTGTCCAAGGGGAGTACAACGGCGACCCCACGCAGCCACTCATCCCACTCCCTTTCGCCGCCCGGGAGACGCATCGCCCGGATCGCTTGCCCGGCACGCCGACGTACGAGGCGATGGTCGCTGCGACAGACCAGATCGAGGCCGACACGATCACGCGGGACCTCATCGCCCAGATGGCCGGCGAGCCAAGCACATGGGAGCGCACGAGTCCCGACGGCAAGGTCACCATCCCCGCCGACCAGTACGTCCGCCCCGCCGAGCCGCCGTCCGCCCCCACGCTGCGCGACACCGTGCAGGCCAGCTACGAAGCCCTCTCCAGCCGCGACGGCATGGGCGGCGAGCGCATGGACTGACACAGTACCCAAGGAGACAACCATCATGGCCCTCTACGACGAAATCGACCTCAGCCCCGACGCCCTCGCACAGCGCAGCGCCGCACTTGCCCGTGGGGCCACATCCGCGCCGCCCGCCTCGATGTACGACGAGACGCTGCTTGCGCAGGACGCCGCAATGCAACGTCGCCGCGCCGTCCTCGTTGCCCAAGCGAAGGCCGCAGCCGAACAACTTGGCATCCCGGTTCCATCGCCGGGCACCGCTCCGGGGTGGAACTCCGCCGTCACCGGGACGCACATCGGCGGGCGTCAGTTGGCAACGCCTACGGCCTCGCTTCTCACGCCAGGAATTGCCTCGGTGGGGAACTCCATCGCCCAGTCCTTCTACGACAAGGACGAGGCCAACCTCCTCGCCCGCGAGCGCGCCGATGCATCGCGCCGTCTTGCGTCCGCTCCGCGAGGCACCCCCGCCGTGCCCGAGACGCTAGGTGCCTATGGGGTCAACATCCCCGGCACCCCGGCGAAGGAGCCCGACCTTCAGGACCGCCTCGAATTCGCCCTCCGTCTCAAGGGTTCGCCCATGCTCGCCGCCAGTGCCGACAAATTCATCGAGGACCAGTTGGTCAACGCCCCGACACGCGATGCACAGAAGGCGTGGGAGCGGTTGAAGTTCGGCGTCGAGCAGGACGACAAGCGCGCAACACGCACCGAGACCGCCCGGCACAACACAGTGATGGAGAACAAGCCCTCCGCCGTCGCTGGCGTCGGCATGATGGAGCGCACGGGCGTGGACGCCAACGGCAATCCGACCTATCGCGTCATCCCCGGCACGACCCCGCCGGACACCTACCAGTTCTCCAGCGACTTCAGCCAGAAGGGCAGTCGTCGTTCGGGCACCGTGGAGACAACGGGCGTCACGCCCAAGCCTCCCCCGACCGGCACGTTCCACGAGACGGCAACTCCCGACCCGGACAAGTCGGGGAACGTCATCTGGCAGAACCCGGCGACGGGAGAGCAACGCTCTGCGCTGCCGTCGAAGCCTCCGCCCGTGCTCAAGCCGCTGCCCTCCGCACAGGCAACCGCGTGGAACAGCAACGTCGACGCGTTGGGCAAACTCAACAAGACCCTCGCTCTGCTGGAGACGCCGGCAGGCCAGAACGCGACCGGCTGGAAGGGCTTCGTTGGTACCTTGGGGGGCAGGCTGGGAAACAAGTTGCTCAACGAGTATTTCAACCCGGACGGTACCCCTACGCGGTCGCTGATTCAGGACATCAGTTCCGTCATCCTGCACGACCGCTCGGGGGCTGCCGTGACGTTGTCCGAGGAGCAGCGCCAGCGGTTCATCCCCACCATTGACGATGGTCCCGAAAAGGTCAAGGAGAAGTTGACATTGCTCAAGGAGGCAGCCGAGTTCCACCAGCGCACGATTCAGGACTTCGCCGACGATCAGGGCTACAGGGTGCCCATCGTGCGCGACCGCACGATGGGCGCGACCCCACCACCCGCGAAGCCCGCTGCCCCGAAGGGCAACGCGCTGCCCACCACGAAGGAGGGGCATGACGCCGCCGTGAATGCCGCGCAAGTGCGGGTGCTGAAGGACAACAGCGCCGCCAACCGGCTGTCGCTGTCTGCCGCGCTGGCCGACCGGCAGAACTTCATCGCCAACGGCGGCGTCAACAAGGGGTCTCCCGGCACCAACCCGGGCGACACCGTGAAGTGGGGAGACCTGAAATGAACGTCGAACTGCCTGACGGCACCGTCATCGAGGACGTACCTGACGGGACAACCAAGGACCAGTTGCGCTCCAAGCTGCAAGCCAACGGGTACGACATGGGCAAGCTGGACGCCACACAA
The DNA here is from genome assembly GCF_030316985.1 of Variovorax sp. J31P179. NCBI lineage: Bacteria > Pseudomonadati > Pseudomonadota > Betaproteobacteria > Burkholderiales > Comamonadaceae > Variovorax > Variovorax sp. J31P179. Next base: position 183,193 of record NZ_JASZYL010000006.1, read on the forward strand.
GCCCCCGCAGCGCCCACGCAGGCACCGTCCCCGGCAGCCCCGCCCGAGCCCAGCTTGCGCGAGACCATCACCAAGGCCGCGCAGGGTGTGTTCGCGCCGCTCACCTATGCACAGGACACCGCTGCCGGTCTCGTGAAGGACTTGGGCGTCGGCGCTGCCAAGGGTGTTGCCGAACTGGGCACGCTGGGTGACCGGCTGGCCTACCGTGCAGGGCTCTACAAGTACCACAAGCCCGAGACCACGCCGACCATCGACCGCATGTACGAGGAGGCCGGCCCCGCCGCTGCCGTGACCCGCGCCGTGCTGCCCGCCGTCGTCGCGGGACCGGTCTCCAGATTCGGTGCCGTTGCGGACATCGCTGCCAATGCGGGGCTTGGTGCCATCGAGGGCTACGCCAACGGGGAGGACCCGCTGGCGTCCGGTCTCAAGGCGGGCGCTGGTGCCTCTGCGGGCCGCGCCCTTCCGCTCGCCCTTCGTGCCGCATCGGTCCCCGTGCGCGGCGCGGTCAACCGCCTCACATCGGGCATCCGCCCCGAGGCGCAGGCCCTCCTCGATGCCGGCATCACGCCGACGCCGGGGCAGGCCATGGGTCCGGGCATCGTTGCCGCTCTGGAGGGTGCCAGCAAGCACTTGCCCGGCTATGGCGGGGCTGTGCAGAAGGCCCAGTTGAGGACCGGAGAGCAGTACGCCGCCCGCGAGGTCGCCGATGCCATGTCGGCGCTGCCCAATGCCCCGCAGATCACCGAGCAGGGGCTCGCGGCGGTGCGCCGTGCCAACGACATGCTGAAGCAGTCCTATGAGCAGGTCGTGCCGTTGACCCACTGGACGCCTCAGTCGCTGGACGCCGCCGTGCAGGTCAGCCGGGGTGCCGTCGACCACAACCCGCTCATGAACGACGCCCAGCGCGCCGGGTTCAACGGCTGGGTCAACCAGAACGTCCAGCCGCTCCTCGATGCCGCTGCCCAGCAGGGCACCGCCGCGATACCCGGTCGCTTGGCGCGTGACTTGGACATCCAGATCGGCGCGCTGGTGCGCAAGTTCAACGGAGCGAACCCCGAGACGCACGCCCTCGCTGATGCGTTTTCCGAACTCCAGAAGAACCTGCGGGGCGCGCTCGATGCCGCCAACCCGCAGGTCAAGGCGCAACTGGAGGCGACGAATGCGGCGTTCGCGAACATGATCCCGGTGGCAACCGCATTCGACCGGGCAGGCGGCAAGATTCCGACGCCGGACCAGTTCCGCCGCGCTGCGGCCAAGGGCGGCGCGCTGGACATCAGCGGAGGCAAACTCAACGACGCCGCGATGGAGGTCATCGACCCGCGCCGCTCCGGGGGCCTGACGCGCAGCGTTGCCAGCGTTGCCAGCTTGGGCCACCCGCTTGCCGTGGCGGGCGTCGGGGCGCTTGCTGGCATCGGCCATGCCCTCTACTCGGAGCGTGGCGTGAAGCTGATGCTGGGCGCGATGAACCTGATGCCCAACGTGCGGCAGTGGGTCGATGGCTTGCCACTGGATCGTCAAATCCAGTACCTCCAGGAGATGGTCAAGCATCCGCACTACGCACAGATGGCTGCGCAGGTAGGTCGTCAACTCGCCAGTCAACAAGCACAAGGAGCAACACCATGACCGATCAGTCCTCCCCCTCGCTGGGCGACTTCCAAGCCGTCCTCACCGCCGCTGCGGGCATCGTCGGGCCGTTCAAGGAGGGCGAGGTCCTGCCCGGCATGAACGTGCCTCTCACGAGGGCGCAGGCCGACGCGCTCAACGCGAGGTCATGATGCCTTGGGAAGGGTCCACTTTCATTCCGCCGCCTACCGGGGCACCGGGTGCCGTGCCCAGCGTCGTCGGCATTGCCAGCGACGACGCCGCCGTGGGCTACAACGGTGTTGCACGGTCGGACATCGCAGCCGAGCCCGTCCCGCCCCCGGGATTGGGTGCGTGGGTTCCGCAGAATCGCGGCGACATCCCGGGCTCCGCTGTCCTCTGGTGGCCTGTCGTCGGCGGGCAGGCGCTGGAGAGTGTCGAGTGGCAGACCTTGTTGACGGCAGCGCAGACCAGCGGCGAGACGGTATTTGTCGCGGGACAGGCCCTGCCCACTATGTCGGAGCCTCTGTCGCCTGAGCAGGCAACATGGTTGAACGAACACATGGGAGCAACGCCATGAACGACAACGCAAGCGGGTTCCGTTTCCGTAGTTCTGAGCGCACGGCAATGCTGGCCGACGCCGCCGAGCGCCTTATTGCCGAACACAAGAAACGGGAACAGGCACGATCGACCCGTCGCCTCAACCAGATCGTTCCCCCAGAGCCGCAGCGCCGGCCCTCGCCCGCCGATGCAGAGGTCGCGTCGGTCGCCGCCGAATTGACCCGCAGGCTTTCACGCCCGGGAGACCTGTCATGAGAGTCACCCCCAGCCCCTCGCCCCTGCCCAAGGGTCTGCCGAACACGCCGGTCGAGCGACTTCAGGCTTTTGCTCTGGCGATCGTGGTCCAAGCCCTTTGGGATGGCACCGTGGCCGACGATGCCGACGCCGCTGCCACCGATCGGCTCGTGGTGGGTGAGGACCAGCCATGGTTCGACGCGTTGTTGCGCATCATCGGCATCGGGGACCCCGAGACCCGACTGCTGGTCAAGCTGATGTACTGCCACGGCTGCGTCGACTTGGACCGGCTGCGCGCGAAGACGCTGCATGCGGGCAGGTTCTCCGACGACGACCCCCGCACCGCCGCCGCGGATTCAGTCTGGCAGGCATGGCCCAAGGCCGCGCCGCTGTCCCGGTCCCCGGTCTAGGCCAATCCCATGGCGACGTTCCCACCCTACACCGATCCCTGCACCGTCGTTGCCGATGAACTGGCGGCGCTGCCAAGCTGGTCTCAGGCAAGGGACCGGCTGGAGCGCTGGCTGTTCTCCAACGGCTGTCCAGAGGCGACCCCGCCCAATGCCTTCAACTGGGGCAAGACCATCGTGCCCCCGCTCAACGCGGCGCTGCCGGGGAATCCCGGGGACCGACAGCTACCGCAGCCGGGGAACTGACCGGCCCGGGAGGGCTGGTTCCAGCCTCGCCGCCTGTGCCAGAACCGGCGATCGGGGCCGGGGTGGCACCCACGTAGCCAAAACTCCGAAAACGGCTCCTACGCAACTTCCCAACCCCGCCCGCCAAAAGCAAAGGGCGGGAGCCTCGCGGCACCCGCCCTCTCGATGGAGTGACAGCCCCTGTCAGGCCAGCAGTTGGCCGCACCACCATTCGAGGACCTTGCCGGCCTCCTCGTGATGCGAGCCCCGGTCGTAGGCACCCTCGACCTCGTTCTCGCCAATCTCGTGGTCCAGCAGCGTCTCGACCCATGCGCGGTGGAACAGGGGGCGACCGTCCTCGCCGACCGCCCGCTTGGCGAGCGTCGAGCAGGCCGAGCGCCACGAGTGGGGGACGAACTGACCGCCCATGCCCAGCGTCGAGCGCATCGCCTTGGCGGGCGCGTCGAGCGAGATGGTGTCGTTGCCGCTGCGACCCGGGAACAGGAAGTCGCCCTTCCTCGGCAGCTTGGCGAGCCATGCGACCGTGTGCGTGGACAGGTGGAGGATGTGATCGCCGCGCGATGCGTCCTTGGTCTTCATCCGCGAGCGCGGCACGGTCCACGTACCCGCATCGAGGTCGAACTCGTCCCAGCGTGCACCGATGGCTTCGCCCGAGCGCGTCATCGTCATGGCCTGCAACATCAGCGAGTGGCGCACGCTGGCCTCAAGGTCCGAGTTCTGGATCGTCGCGTACAGCTTGCGCAGTTCGTCCCATTTGGTGAACGTGGGGAAGTTCTGCTTCGGTGCCCGCTTGGTCGTCGCGCGCAGCATCGCGCCTGCCTGTTGCACCGGGCTCACCGTGATGAGGCGGTGCGTCTGGGCATAGGCGAACGTGAGGCTCAACAAGCCGCGCACCTTGTCGCTTTGTGCAGGCGCATCGCGGCGCACGGGCTCCAGCAACTCGGCGATGTCGGCTGCGTCGATGCGGGCAACGGGCTTGCCCCAGAGGTCGGACGGTTCGAGGTACTTGGTCACGCGGTCAACGCTGGTCTTGCGCGTGCGCTCTGCCCACTTGCCCCCACGGTCAACGGCAGAGAGGAAGTGCGCCCAGACGTCGCCCAGCGTGGCATCGCTCGCGAGCGCGCCCTTCTTCGCGGGCTTGGGTGCCTCGACGACTTCGGGCACGGCCTTGCGCGCATCGCTGGCCGCACCCTTGATGTCGGCCAGCGTGCCTTTGGTCAGGGTGTCTACCCGGGCAAGCGTGATGTCCTTGGCCTTGCCGTCCACCTTCTTGCGCAGCGTGAACGACCACGAGCCGTCGCTGTTGCGCCGCGCATAGCGCGATTCGCCGAGCGCCAGCTTCTCGCCTGCTGCCAATGCCTTGATTGCCTCGATAGTCACCGTCATTCCACACCTCTCGGATTTCTGAAACCGGCTGCGGCATGGATCAGACATCCGTTCCACACTTCACACGCCGAGTGCAGATTATGACAGAGAAACGGCAGATTCGGACAATCCACACCGGGAGGCCCGTTCTCCGAGTGACAGGCCGTGACAGGTCACTGTCAGTTTGAGTACAGATTGGTGTGGAATGGGGTGGACCGGCGGAGAGTGTGAGATTCGAACTCACGGACGGTCGCCCGTCGGCAGTTTTCAAGACTGCTGGTTTAAACCACTCACCCAACTCTCCAGGGCTGCCGTTCGCGTTGCGCGGTGGCAGGGTCGGGATTTTAGTCGTTCGCGGCCGGTGCCCAGCCGCGCAGCACCAGGTCGACGATATCCTCCGCCCAGACCCGACGCTCGTCGGGCCCGGCCAACGGTTTCGAGATGAAGAACCGCACGCCGCCGAAGGCCAAGGTCGACAGTTGCACGGCGGCCAGTTCGGGCGACGGCACGCGCAGCTTGCCGGCGCGGTGGGCCTCGGCCAGGTAGTCGACCACCGGCGCCAGCACGTAGCTGTTCTCGGCGTAGAGCGACTTCGCCAGCTCCGGAAAGCGCACCGCCTCGGCGATCACCAGCCGCATCAGCGCCAGCGTCTTGGGCTCGCTCGCGCTCAGGTACATGCGCTCGACCAGGTCGATCAGCGTCTGGCGCTCGTCGCTGCCGCGGTGCACCAGCGTGTTCTGCATGGTCTCGCGGGCATTGCTCACGGCGCGGTGCGCCACTTCGCGGAACAAGGCTTCCTTGTTGTCGAACTGGCGGTAGATGGTGATCTTCGCCACGCCCGCTTCGCGTGCGATGGCCTCGATGCTGGTGGCCGAATAGCCCTTCTCGAGGAAGGACTCGAGCGCCGCCGCCAGGAACGACTCGCGCAGCGCAGCCGCCTGCTCGGGACTCGGGCGGCCCCGCGAGCGGCGCTTGGTCGCTGCCTCGGTGTGTTCGATGCTGTCTTCGTTGTGTTCCATGGCGCTTGTCGTCGTTCCCCTCAGTCCGGCAGGAAGATGGACTGCAGGTCGCTCAAAAAGTCGAAGCCGCGCGTCGTCGGCCAGACACGGGCCAGATCCCGTTCGATCAATCCCTTGCGCTCGGCCTCCTCCAGCCCGCGCTGGATGCTGGTGATGGCCAGGCCGGTGCGCTCGCCGAATTCCGCAAGCCTAAACCCATCCTTGAGTCTCAGGGCATTGAGCATGTATTCAAAAGGCAACGCAGCGATCCCGACCTCCTCGCTCTGCGCCACCGCCCGGCCGGCGATCGCGTTGTCCATGTACAGGCGTGGCTCCCGGAACCGCACCTGCCGCACCACCCGGTGCGCAAAGCTCAATTTGCTGTGGGCGCCGGCGCCGATTCCGAGGTAATCGCCGAACTGCCAGTAATTCAAATTGTGTCCACAGACATGGCCCGTGCGGGCGTAGGCCGAAATCTCGTATCGCTGGAGGCCGTTGGCGGCGGTGCGTTCCGTGATGCGATCGAGCATCTCGTATGCCGCATCGTCCTCGGGAATCGTGGGCGGGAACTTGGCGAAGTAGGTGTTGGGCTCGATGGTCAGGTGATACACCGACAGGTGCGGCGGCGCCAGCGCCAGTGCCTGGCTCAGGTCGGCGTCGAGGCCTTCGAGGGTCTGGCCCGGCAGCGCGTACATCAGGTCGAGGTTGAAGGTGTCGAAAGCCGCGGCCGCCTCTTCGACCGCCGCGATGGCCTGGGCCCGGTCGTGCACTCGGCCGAGCGCCTTCAGGTGCTCGTCATTGAAGCTCTGCACGCCGACCGACAGCCGCGTGACACCGGCCGCGCGGTAGGCGCGGAAGCGGTCGCGCTCGAAGGTGCCGGGGTTGGCCTCGAGCGAGATCTCGCAGTCGGGCGCCAGCTTGAGGCGCGCGCGCAGGTCGCCGATCAGGCGGTCGATGGCGGCCGGCGAGAACAGGCTGGGCGTGCCGCCGCCGATGAAGATGGTGTGCACGGTGCGCCCCCACACCAGCGGCAGCGCGGCGTCGAGGTCGGCCACCAGGGCATCGATGTAGCGCTGCTCGGGCAGCGCGTCGCTGCTGCTGCCGCCGCCGCGCCATTCGTGCGAATTGAAGTCGCAGTAGGGGCACTTGCGCAGGCACCAGGGCAGATGCACGTAGAGCGACAGCGGCGGCAGCGCCGCCAGCTGCAGCGGGCCGGGCCGCATCAGATGCAGCACGTCGTTGGCGCCGGCCGCGCCCGCGGCCGCCTCTTCGGCGCCGGCAGCGATCGGGATGACGATGCTCACGACGACAGCCAGCGTTCGCGCATCAGGGCCAGCATCGCCCGGGCGGCCTGGCCCCGATGGCTGTTGGCGTTCTTCACGTCGGTCGGCAGCTGGGCGAAGGTCTTGCCGAACTGCGGCAGGAACATCACGGGGTCGAAGCCGAAGCCGTTGTCGCCGATGCGCTCGCGCGTGATCTCGCCGGGCGCGCGGCCGACCGCGATCAGCGGCTCGGGGTCGTCGGCGCTGCGCAGCGCCACCAGGGTGCTGACCAGTGCGGCGCGGCGGTTGTCGACCGAGGCCATTTGCTCGAGCAGGGCGCGCACGTTGTTGGCGTCGCCCTTCTCGTAGCCGAACTGCGTCGCGTAATAGGCGGTGTCGACGCCCGGCAGGCCGCCGAAGGCGTCGACGCACAGACCGGCATCGTCGGCGATCGCCGGCAGGCCGGTGATGGCCGCGGCATGGCGGGCCTTGGCGAGCGCGTTCTCGACGAAGGTGCGGAAAGGCTCTTCGGCCTCGCCGACGCCGAGTTCGGATTGCCGCACCAGCTCGACGCCGAGCGGCGCGAACAGCGCCTGCAGCTCCGCGAGCTTGCCGGCGTTGTTGGAAGCAAGTACCAGTTTCATGTCACGGGGCGCGGGTGCGCGGGGTCGATCCTCAAGCGGCGAGGGCCTGCGTCTGCAGCACGGTCAGCTCGCCGATGCCCTTCTCGGCCAGGGCCAGCAGCGCGTTCATCTCGTCGCGCGTGAAAGCCGCGCCTTCGGCCGTGCCCTGCACTTCGACGAAGTGGCCGGCACCGGTCATGACCACGTTCATGTCGGTGTCGCAGGCCGAGTCCTCGATGTACTCGAGGTCGAGCAGCGGCGTGCCCTGCACGATGCCGACCGAGATCGCCGCCACGTGGCCGAGGATCGGCGTCGCCTGGATCTTGCCGGCGGCCAGCAGCTTGTCGACGGCGTCCTGCGCGGCCACGAAGGCGCCCGTGATGGCCGCGGTGCGGGTGCCGCCGTCGGCCTGCAGCACGTCGCAGTCGAGGTGGATGGTGCGCTCGCCGAGCGCCGCCAGGTTGAACACGGCGCGCATCGAGCGGCCGATGAGACGCTGGATCTCCTGCGTGCGGCCGCTCTGCTTGCCGCGGGCGGCTTCGCGGTCGCTGCGGGTGTGGGTGGCGCGGGGCAGCATGCCGTATTCGGCCGTGACCCAGCCCTCGCCGCTGCCGCGCTTGTGCGGCGGCACCTTCTCTTCGACCGAGGCGGTGCACAGCACGCGGGTCTGGCCGAACTCGATCAGCACCGAGCCCTCGGCATGGATGGTGTAGCCGCGGGTGATGCGCACCGGGCGCAGCTGGTCGGCGGCACGGCCGGCGCTTCGAACGAAAACTGTCATCGTGGAAATGGGGAAAAGGGGGAAATGAAAGACGGAGACTAGGTCTTGCGGGCCGCCGAGCGCTTGATCGCCTCGTTGATCTCGGCGATGGAACGCTCGATGGCGTCGTCGTCGAGATCGTCGAGCTCGCTGTCGGAAGGCATGCCGGCCTGGATGGTGGAGGCGAAAACGCCGTCGCTGATGCTGTCGGTCGACACGCCGCGCTTCTGGCCCGGCGCGTCGGGGGTTTCCCATTCGAGGGCGATCAAGGTGACATTGTCGCTGTGGGCGCCGCCGTTGCGCAGCGCCATCTCGGCCAGGTCGGGCGCCGAGTCGGACACCGGCTTGCCGGACGAGAGGATGTGGACGATGACGCTGTCGTCGAGCACGCCCCAGACGCCATCCGAGCACAGCATGATCCGGTCGCCGCGCTGCAGCTGCAGCGGCGCCGAGACGTCGAACAGCGGCGTGGTCGGCGAGCCCAGGCAGGTCAGCAGCAGGTTGCGGTTGACGGCCTCGGGGCCGGCATTGGCGCGCGGGCGCTCGGCGTGCGAATGGTCGCGGGTGCGGGTCAGCAGCTCGCCGTCGCGGATCACGTAGAGCCGCGAATCGCCGCAGTGGATCCAGCTGGCGGCGTTGTCCTGGATGACGGCCGCGACAACGGTGGTGCGGGGCGTGTCGAGCATGCCCTTGTTGCCGGCATAACGCATGATCTGCTGGTGCGCGGCCATCACCGAGGCGGTCAGGAAGGCCTTGACGTCCTTGACGACCGGCCGCGCCTCGCGCTGGTAGAGCGCCGCGATGGTCTGCAGCGCGAGCTGGGCCGCGACCTCGCCTTCGGGGTGCCCGCCCATGCCGTCGGCCAGCACGAACAATCCGGACTCCCGCGTGTAGCAGTAGCCCATGCGGTCTTCGTTCTTGAGGCGGCCCCCCTTGCGGCTGACCTGGAATACCGAGAATTTCATGCGGGGCGTGTGGTGGGCGCTGCGGCCTTGGGCAGCCCCTTCTTTTCGAAGGAGCGCATGTTGTCGATGGAAAGCCTGACCTTCTCGCCGACCGTGAGCTTGGTGTAGCGGCGCTCGCCTTCGCGGCTGAGCTCCTTCTGCAGCGCGAACACCGACTGCGGACGGGACAGCGGGTCGAGCGACATGCACCATTCGACCACCTCGATCAGGTTGTCGGAATAGATGCCGCGCAGGCGCGAAAGCGACAGGCCGAGACGGTCTTTCTCGATGCGCTGGGGGGCGTCGTTGGGCGGATAGCCCTGCATGCAGGCGTAGATGCAGGCGCCGATGGCATAGATGTCGGTCCAGGGGCCCATCGACGAATCGCGCCGGTACATCTCGGGGGCGGCGAAGCCGGGGGTGTACATCGGGCGGATGAAGTTGCCCTCCTTGGACAGCACCTCGCGGGCGGCGCCGAAGTCGATCATCACGGCGCGGTCGTCGTCGGTGACGAAGATGTTGGCCGGCTTGATGTCCAGGTGCAGCATCTTGTGCTGGTGAACGATGCGCAAGCCGCGCAGAATCTCGTCGAAGAGCGAGCGGATCGTCGACTCCCTGAATACTTTCTGCTTCTTGAGGTCGCGCGCGGTGACGATGAAATCCTGCAGGGTGGCGCCCTCCAGGTAGTTCATGACCATGTAGACGGTCTCGTTCTCGCGGAAGAAATTGAGCACGCTGACCACCGAGGCGTGCGAGATCTGGGCCAGCGAGCGGCCTTCCTCGAAGAAGCTCTTGAGGCCCAGGCGGTAGAGCGAGAGCTTCTCGGGCGGCACCTGGGGTGCCAGCTCGCCGGTGCCGCGGGTGGCCAGGGACGAAGGCAGGTATTCCTTGATGGCGACCTGCTGGCCGCTGGTGTCGACGGCCAGGTAGACGACGCCGAAGCCACCGGCGGACAGCCGCCGCACGACGCGGTAGCCTCCGATCATCGTGTCGGGAAGCAGGGGCGACGGTTTGACCTTTGACATAATCCGGGAGTTTCGCCCGAAGGCGATGGTGCGGCAAGCGAACGCGGTGCCGAGGCCTCGGTGAAACGCAAACAAACCACAGCGAGGCGCGATGCCAGTTTACAGCATGACCGGCTATGCCAGCGGCCAGAACGGCCCCACAGGCAGCCACTCCGACGCCGAAGCCAGGCCCCAGCCCACGGGTCGCCTCGGGGTCGAGATCCGCTCGGTCAACAGCCGATTCCTCGACCTCACCTTCAAGCTTCCCGAGGAGCTGCGCCAGCACGAACCGGCGCTGCGCGAGCTGCTCACGGGCCAGCTCAAGCGCGGCAAGGTCGAGTTGCGGGTGGCCTTCGAGAACACCGCCAGCGCCGGCGTCGCCGATCCGTCGACCAAGCTGCTGCAGCGCCTGAACGGGGTCCAGGACAACATCAAGTCCTGGCTGCCGAGCGCCCGCGACCTCAGCGTGGCCGACGTGCTGCGGCTGGCGGCCGGCGATTCGGCGTCGCGCGGCGACCTGGGGCCGGACCTCACCGAACTGACCGAAAAGACCCTGAAGGCCCTGCTGGCGGCGCGCGAACGCGAAGGCGCCCGGCTGGCCAAGATGCTGCTGGACCACCTGGGCCAGCTGCGCAAGCTGGCGGCCCAGGCCCTGCCGCTGGTGCCGAAGCTGGTCGAGCAGCAGCGCACCCGCTTTCTCGAACGCTGGCAAGAGGCGATGGGCCTGGCCGCCGGCGCCACCGCGCCCGAGGCGGCGCAGGACCGGGCCCTGTCGGAAGCCACCGCTTTCGCGATCCGCATCGACGTCGCCGAAGAGCTGACCCGGCTGGATTCGCACCTGGACGAGATCGAGCGGCTGGTGAAAAAGGGCGGCGAGATCGGCAAGCGGCTCGATTTCCTGATCCAGGAGCTGCATCGCGAGGCCAACACCCTGGGCTCGAAGTCGGCCATGCTGGAGATGACCCGGATCGGGGTCGACATGAAGGTGCTGGTGGAGCAGATGCGGGAGCAGGTGCAGAACATCGAGTGAGGGCCGCGCGGGGCGTCAGCCGAAGTTCCATGTTCGCTGATGGATCGCCGCTTCGACCAGGCGGCGAACACTGATTCGACGAGTCCGGCGCGGCTCGAACTCCGGATCGACGATGGCCACGCCGTCGAAGAGCCACGGCTGAATCTTGGCGCTGATGCCGCACCGTTTCAGGCGCTTGCGGCTGCGTCTGCGTCGCAACGCGCAAATCCGCGGCCAAGTGTTCGACTTCCCAGTCGAATCTGATCAGCAGCCGATGTCCGCTGCGACCAGCCAGGCCTCCTGCTGAACTCGAAGTCGAAAATGGGTGTCATTGGGTGCCAAATTCGCCAATTGGGTGTAAATGGACATAACATTGGAGATGATCTCCGCTGAAGCTGTCCGCATCACGCCTGAAATCCTGAACCTCATCGCAGGTGTCGATGAGTTCAAGGGCGCCTGGCGCGCACTGGGCACACTGGCGCCGGACCGACTGTCGGCATTGCGTCGCGTGGCCACCATCGAGAGCGTCGGTTCGTCGACCCGCATCGAAGGAAGCAAGCTGTCGGACCAGCAGGTCGAGCGCCTGCTGTCCAACCTGCAGATCAAGTGTTTCGCCACTCGCGACGAGCAGGAAGTGGCCGGCTACGCCGAGGTCATGGAGTTGGTTTTTTCATCCTGGCAGCACATCGCGCCGACCGAGAACCACATCAAGCAACTGCACCGCGACCTCCTGACGTACAGCGACACGGACGCCTGGCACCGGGGCAACTACAAGAACTCCACGAACAGCGTGGTCGCGTTCGACGAGAACGGCAAGTCGTTGGGCGTGGTGTTCGAAACCGCGACGCCTTTCGACACGCCACGGCTCATGGCCGAGCTGGTGACCTGGTTCAACGAGGAACGCGACGCAGCGCGATTGCATCCACTGCTGCTCGTCGGCATCTGGGTCGTGGTCTTTCTGGAAATCCACCCCTTCCAGGACGGCAACGGACGCTTGAGCCGGGTGCTGACCACCTTGTTGCTGCTTCAAGCCGGCTACGCCTACGTGCCCTACAGTTCGCTCGAAAGTGTCATCGAGTTGAGCAAGGAGGCTTACTACCTTGCCCTGCGGCAGACGCAAGGCACGATCCGGACCGAGTCTCCGAACTGGCAGCCCTGGCTCGTGTTCTTTCTGCGCGCGTTGGCGGAACAGGTACGCCGCCTCCATCGCAAGGTCGAGCGCGAAAAACTGATCCTGGCCCCGCTGCCCGATCTCTCCTTGCAGATCGTCGAGTTCGCACGCGAACACGGGCGCATCACGATGGCCGATGCGCTTCGGCTCACAGGCGGCAATCGAAACACGCTCAAACAGCATTTCCGGGCACTCGTGGAACGCGGTCATCTTGCGGCTCACGGGGCGGGCCGAGGTGCCTGGTATGCGTTTGCGTCGGCATCGGCATCGGCATCGGCATCGGCATCGGCATCGGACCTGATTGCGAACGGGGAAGCGAAAAGGGGCAAGGCGAGCGACTTATGATGCAAAAAATCCGACCAGGGATTGGGGAGTCGAACATATCCATCGCTGCAGCCGACCTTGCAACCGAGGCGCGCGCGACCCTTTCCGGTTTGGCGGATGAAGCCATGGAGAGGACGTCTGATGGATACCCGACCGGTCGTGCAGTTTTTCGCCCCTCCCCGCGAGCACTTCTTTCGCCCGCTCGTCCATGACAACCGCGAGTTGTGCGCGGTCGTGCTCCGGCATCTGCACGAGCGAGTCCATGGCGCCAACGCCGACTATGCCGAAGCGCTGACACGGGAGGTCGTGCTGGAAGTCATCCTGCGAACACTGACCGATCCCGCCTTGCGGCCGCTGGCCTTCGATGAAGGACGAGCGGTACCTGCCGAGGAAGAACGCAGCTACGCCGGCGAACTGCTGCGCAAGCTGAAGGAGCACGGCTGGCTCGACGACTATCGGGATCCGATCGACCTGAGGCCGACACTGAAGCTCAGCCGGGCCGGCAAGGCTTTCAGCGAGACCTTCGCGAACCTGGACGATTCGCGCGCCAAGACGCGCCAGCGCAACATGCGTTCGGCACGCAAAGCGCTGGCGGCTTTCCTCGCCACACGCGATCCGGACGAGCTCCTGGACGCCCATGAGTTCGCCAGCCGTGTGGTGCAGGACCTGCAGGACGACATCGAGTATTTTCGAAACCTGATCCAGAGCCTCACGCGCGAGGCGCTTGAGCAGAAGGTCGCCTGGGGCGAATTCAACGAATTCATCGAAAAGCGCTTCGCCCGCGAATACGCGGTCCGCCTGGTGGCCGATTCTGCCGAGCGTCATCGCGGGCAGATCGTCGAGACCTTGGACGCAGTTCGCGCCCTGGCCGACGACTTGCGCATCCAGACGGATGCAAACCTGCTGCAACTCGCGCCGTGGCTGGAACGCGAAGTGCAAGACCGCAGTCCCACGCTGTGGCTCGCGGACCGCATCGAAAGCATGGTCGAGGCCGCCTGCGGCCTCAAGCTTCCGATGCTGCGCTCGGAGATGAACAACTACGTGCGCCGCTTCACGAGCCTGCTGCGCCAGGCCCTGTCGCTGGACTACGGCGCCGAATCGGCACTGGGTCGTACCATGGCCTGGCTCAAGGACCGGCCGGCATCCGCACACGACCTCCTGCTCGACGCGTTGGCCGAACGTCTGGCGACCAGCGAAGTCCGCTTGCCGGGCGGCGTGCTGCGCTGGACCGTTCGCGACCGCGAGGCAGCCCAGGCCGAGCAGGCGCCGCTGGTGGTGGACGATAAGAGCCGATTGAACGCGGCCCTGCGCCGCGCCGAAGCCGAAGCCTTTGCCTTCAGCGACCAGGACGTGCTGCGCGGCCTGCTGCCCTATCTGGCGAACGGCCCCGTGACGCTGGCCGCGCTCCCCGTGGCGACGGCTGCGGACGCCGTCCGTGTGCTGCATGCCGTGGGCGCGGCGCGCTCGACCGAGGGCCGGCGGCTCATGCGGGCTCGCAAGACCGCCGACCAGATGCACAACGCCTTCTTCCGAGCCGACAACTACGAGTTGGAGGCCGATGCACAGGCATCGCAGCCGCCACCATCACACTGACGCCCATCATGCTGCAGTCGATCGCCCAGTTCATCGAACAGCGCCTGAGCACCGAAGGTGCAGGCAACATCAAGCCTGCGCGCTTCGGCGAATTGGCTGGCCGCCTGATGGCCGGAGGCGTGCTCTGGCGCGACTATTCGCGACCCGAAGCGGCGCTGTACGACGACGCGGTGCAATGCGAACAACTCCTGCGCGAATGGTTCAGCTGCATCGGCTTCGTCCTTGTCCACGACACCGATGCGCGTCTGCTGCGTCTATATCCGCCCGGCGAAAGCGGTGCGGGTGACGAAGAAGATGGGGTGCGCAAGTTGCGCGCCCGCCTGTCTCGCGACTTCGTCGCCGCCGTGATCGCACTGCGCTTCCTCTACACCGAAGCGCTCACCGGCCGGCGTCCGCTGGTGGACGAGCGCCTGGCCATCAGCCTGGAAGAACTGTCGCAATCGGTGGTGTCGCTGCTGGCGCATCGGTTGCCGGTATCCGTCACGGAGCGCATGGCGCTGCTGCGCGATCTGCGCAAGCATCGGGTGGTGCATTTCATCGAAGGCGACGACGCCGGCGACATGCAGATGGGATTGGCGGTGCTGCGGCCGGTCATGAGCTTCGTCAGTGACGAGGCGCTGGAGGATGCGTTGCGCCTGGCCGGGCGCGATCTGCCATCGGCGGCACACGAAGAAGAAGGCACCGCATGAAGATCGCAAAGTTGCTGACCTGGCACTGGGGATCGCTGGAGGACCGCGAATGGCTGTTCGCCGACACGGTGCTTCTGACCGGCGAATCGGGCTCCGGCAAGTCCACGCTGCTCGACGCCATCCAGACCGTGCTGACCGCCGCGCACCAGCATCTGGTGCAGTTCAACATCGGCCAGGACGAATCGACGCAGAGCAGGCGCGGCGGCAAGGAGCCCCGCACCCTGGCCGCCTACGCTCTTGGCCAGCAGGCCGACGGCGTCTTCCTGCGCTCGCGCTCCAGCAGCTATGCCGGCATCGTGTTCGAAGCCTCGGAAGGCGCCGGCGAGCAAGCCGAACCGTTCACGGCGCTGGTGGGGGTCGAGGCGTTCGAGGACGCGCGGCGCGCCGTGCTGCAAGGCACGCCCCAGTTCTTCATCGTGCGCCGGGCGCTGTCGTTCGAGCACCTGGCCCGGCGCACGGGCGAGTCGCTCCCAAGATCGCCGCTGTCCCTCAAGGAACTCTATGTGGAGCTGCAGCATCGGCTGCGGTCCGGCAAGGACACCGTGGTGCAGCGCTTCCCGGACAAGGGCGGCTATCTGCAGCACCTGTATGGCGCGCTGATGGGCAAGACCGCGGTCGGCGAGAACGACGCCGTGCGCGCCGCGAAGTCGATCGTCCGGGCGATGGCCTACAAGGAACTGGGCAACGTCAACGATCTGGTGCGCGACGAGATCCTGGAGCCGCACGACTTCAGCCGCGACCTGGACAAGATGCGCGAACTGATGCGCTCGATCGCCGCACTCAAGGCGGAGGCCGATCGGCTGGCGTTGAACCTCGAACGGCTGAAAGCCGCCTCGGAGAGTGCCCAGAACGCGCTGGACGAATCACGCCGTTTCGTCGTGACGACCATCGCCCACGCCTTGCGCGCACGCAGTGACGCACAAGACGAGCGGGAGTCGGTGCAGCGCCAGATCGCGGCGCAGGACAAGCGTCAGGCGCAGCTGCTGGAGAAGCTGGCTTCACTGGAAGCGCAGGAGACGCAGCTGCGCGAGCAATTGAAGCTGGTCGACAAACGGCTCGAAGAAAGCGACGTCGCACGAGAAAAAGCCATGCTGGACAACCAGATCCAGCTGCAGGCCGACCAGTTCCGGCTGCACTGGTCCCGCGTGCAGGAGGCCGCGCGTGGCATCGGTGCGATGGTGGCGCAGCTCGAACAGCTGCTGGCGCTCGATCTGTCCACCGTGCCCGCGCTGGCCACAGCCGTGGCGCGCCTGCGCCCGGCGGCCACGGCCGTGCTCGCGCCCTGGCCCGCCATGGCCAAGGCCTACGCGCGCGACGCGCAACTCGACGTCGAGCTGCCCGCCTTCGAACTGGAGAGCTTCGATATCCACCTGGCTGCGCTGCAGCGGGGCATCCATGAGGGCGAGGGCTCGGTACAGAGCGCCGTGGTGCAGGCGCTGGCCGACGTGAGCATCCGATTGAGGACGATGGACGACGAAGCCGAGCAGCGCGATGCCGAACTGCGCCTGCTGCAGACCGGACGGAGCCTGGGGCCGCGCGAAGCGCATGACGCCGTGGCGTTGATCGAACGCGAACTGCCCGAGGCCCATCCGCACCTGTTGGCGCAACTGGTCGAGCCCCGCGTCGGCACACGCTGGCAGAACGCGATCGAGGGCTACATGGGAGGCGATCGATTCGCGATCATCGTCGAGGCTGGGCTGGAAGCGCGTTGCGCTCGGCTGGTCAAGCAGCGCTATCCCGTGCGCTCGCCCAAGGTGGTGCAAGGCCGCAAGGCGATGGACGACACTGAAGGCCGTCAGCTCGAGGCCCGCGCGGTGCTGCACGAGCTGCAATGCAAGCATTCGGTGGCCAACGCCTTCCTGATGGCGCAGTACGGCCGCGTGCGCAAGGTCGACAGCGAAGACGAACTGGCTCGCACCCCGCAGGGACTGATGGAGCAAGGCCTGGGCAGTCGCGGCTATGGCATGTTCTCGTGCCGGGCGTCGGACGGCGAGCTGGCCTTCGGCGAGGCGGCCCGCCAGCGGCGCCGGGAATGGTGCGAGGAGGAGTTGCGGCGCCTGGCACACGAGACCGGGACGCTGAAGGCGCTGCGCCTGTCGCTCGGCCTGGTGGCGCGCATGTTCAACGGCGCCGCCTTCACGCCGTTGACGCCGCTTCTGTTGGCCGTGCTGGAAAGCCAGGTTCAGCATGCCCACGCCGAACAAGCGCTGAAGGCATTGGACCTGTCCTCCATCGAAGCGCTGCTGAAGGAAGGTATCGATCTCAACGCCCGAATCGCCGCCGTCAGGACGCAGCAAGGCGAAGAGACGGAACAAGTGGGTGCCGCCAAGCAGGCGCTCGGCGGCCTGCATCGACGCGAGTCCGAACTCAGTGCCCGCCTGCCCGCGCTGGATATCGATTGCACCAACGCCGCGGTCTGGGCATCGCGCTTCGCCGGCGCAGCGCCCGAGCTGGCCACGGCCTCGCAATTGCTGGCCGACGCCGACGCCCTGGCGACCGAATCCGAAACCAGCCTGGACGCCCTGCGCCACCGCGCACAGACGCTGCGCGACAACCTTCCTCGCACGCTGCGGGAACTAGCGCAGGCGGTCGGCACCTACCTGTCCGGCGCGCGCGATGACGCGGAGCGCTTCGCCTGGACCGACCCGCCGCGCAGCATCGACCGGCTGGACGAGCTGCTGCCCCTCGTGTTCATGACCCGCCATGCCATTTCGGAGCAGACACAGCGCCAACGCGCCATTGGGCTGGCCGAGAACGCCAAGTCGCTGCAGGAAGCCGAAGCCAGTTTCAATCACGTCTTCACCAGCAGCTTCTGCTTCAAGCTGCGGGACGACGTCAAGCAGGGCGCGGTCACGCTGCAGCGGCTCAATCGCCATTTGCAGGGCATCCGCTTCGGCAGCGACACCTTCACGCTCGAATGGGACTGGATCCCGCGCATGAAGAAAGTCTACGAGTTCTTCGAAGCGGTCGAAGGCGTCGTCGAAGGACTCGAGCGCGAACGCGGCTCGATCTTCGCATCGACCCGGCTCGACGAAGAACAGCGCGCGACGGCGGAGGAGATCCGCAGGTTGCTGCTTTCCAACGACCAGGGCGCCAGCGAACGCGCACTGAAGGAACTTGCGGACTACCGCAACTATCGCCGCTACGACATCGTGCGCACGAGTCCGGTCGGACAGACGAAGCTATCGACCTGGGGCACGGGTTCGGGTGGCGAACTGGAGACGCCGTTCTACGTTGTGCGCTCGGCCGTGCTGGCCCATGCATTGGGTCATTTCGGTCGCGAGCGGCGGGAATCTCCTGCGCTTCGTCTGATGCTCAGCGACGAGGCCTTTTCCAAGATGGACGAATCGCGTTCGCGCAGCGTGCTGCGCTTTCTGTCGCAAACCCTGGGCCTGCAACTCGTGGTCGCCATGCCCACCTCCAAGTCGGGCGCCGTCAAGCCCGAGTTCGACAAGGAGTTCACGTTCTCGAAGGTCACGGCCAATCGCGGTGGGCAAGAGCTCTTCATCAGCGAAGCGCAGGAAAAGACGCTGAACCGCCAGGCGCTGGCCCGGCTGTGGGATGCCCATGCGGCCCAGGCGCGCGAAGCCGCCCGCGCCGCGTATGAGGCCGAGCACCGGTGGGCTCGAGAGGCGCTGGGGACCGCCGCACCTGACGCGGGATCGCCAGGTTGACCATGTCGCACACCGCTTCCGTGCAGCCTCACCCTTTCCTGCAGCGTCTGGCCGTGGATCTGCTGAAGAAGGCCGAGCGCAGCACGGGCACAGGTCCGGTTCGCCTGTCGCTGGATCGCAGATCGGCGCCGGAACTGTACGCGCAGGCCGACGCCGAGATCCTGCAGCTCTGGCTGATGCTGCTGGAGGACCTGTGCGTCACCGGCTGGGTAGCGATGCGACTGAACCCGCCCCGGGACTTTGCTGGCTTCACCGACCGCAATCCCCGGCTCGAATTGCAGGATTTCGAGGCGCTCTCCGCCTGGGCTGGCTACACGCCGCAGGCCCGGCGCTGGCAACGGCAATGGCTGGACCATCTGGCGGCCCATTGGGCCAAGCCGAGCTCCGAAGTGCCAACGGACCCGCACGCCGTTCTCGACTACCTGGCAAGAAGTCCGTTGACGCCGGTCGAGGGCTTGCCCCTCGAAGAAGCGACGCGCAGCCTCGACGCCTTGCGCGCGTTGTGCCTATCAAAGCGTCCGATGCGCTTGCGCGAGGCATCGGCACAGGTTTTCCAGGGACGCTCCAAAGTGCTGGACAGCCGGGAGGAGTTGCTGCGCCTGATGGGCGCCGCACCTGGGCAGTTCAGCGAGGCGCCGATCCAGCTTCTCGTTGCGCTGCCCGAGGGGACGCCGGTGTTCGAGGAGGTTCTTTTCATCGAGAACCTGGTCAGCTTCGAGCGCATGGCCGATCGGCGCGGGCCTGAGTGGGCCCGGAGCCTCCTCGTCTATGCAGCAGGCTTCAAGGGCAGCGCCAGGCGCCTGCGCATGCGCGAGAGCTGTCGGCTGTATGTGCGCGCATCGACTCCACCCCCGTTGACCCTGCGCGAGATCGAAGCATGGCTGTTCGAAAACGGCGATTGCCCCGTGTGCTTCTTCGGCGACCTCGATTTCGCCGGCATGCAGATCCTTGCCAGTCTGCGCGAGGTCTTTCCGAATGCACAAGCCTGGGTACGGGGCTACGATGCCCTCGCCCATGCGTTGGCACACGGTGGCGGTCACGCGCCGGATCAAGCGGGCAAGGAATTGCAGATCGACCCTGGTCGGACCGGCTGCAGCCACGCCGATGAACACCTGCTTCCGCTGATGCGCCAGAGCGGCCGCTTCTTGGACCAGGAGGCCTTCGACCTTGAAGCGTATCAAGGGAGCATCGATCCCTGTCACAGAATCGGATTGCCCAACGTCTAGGGTTCAAATGACCACCCCAGACCCCACCACCACCTTCAACCGCCTCCGCCCCCGCCTGCAGGGCATCGCCTACCGCATGCTCGGCTCCGTGGCCGAGGCCGAGGACGTGGTGCAGGACGCCTGGCTGCGCTGGCACGAAGCGGACCAGACCGGCATCGACAACGCCGAGGCCTGGCTGGTGGCCATCACGACGCGGATCGCGATCGACCGGCTGCGCGCCGCCAAGGTGCAGCGCGAGCACTACGTCGGCTACTGGCTGCCCGAGCCGGTGCTGACCGATGGGCCCTCGACGCCCGAGCAGACCAAGGAGCTGTCGGACGACGTCTCGGTCGCCTTCCTGTTCATGCTCGAACGGCTGGCGCCCGAGGCGCGCGCCGCCTTCCTGCTGCGCGAAGTGTTCGATGCCGACTACGACGAAGTGGCCAAGGCCGTCGGCAAGAGCGAGGCCGCCTGCCGCCAGATCGTGCACCGCGCCAAGACGCAGCTGCGCGAGGAGCGGCCGCGCTTCACGGTCTCGCGCGATGCCCACCACCAGCTGATGCGCGGCTTCGCCGAGGCGCTGTCGCGCGGCGACTTCGCGGCCATGAACGGCATGCTGGCCGAGAACGCCGAGCTGATCGGCGACGGCGGCGGCATCGTGCCGAGCTTCGGCAAGCCGCTGCTGGGCGGCCAGCGCATCGCGCAGCTCTTCTATGCCGCCCACCTGCGCTTCGGCAGCGGCGTGCGGGTGGAGCTCGCGATGATCAACGGCGAATGGGCGCTGCTGCGCTTCATCGACGGGGTGCTCGAATCCGCGCAGTCGTACGAGACCGACGGCGAGCGCATCACGCGCATCCACGTGCAGCGCAACCCCGAGAAACTGGCACGGCTGGCGGCGGCTTTCCAGGGGCATTGAGGCGGGGTCTGTCACAAACCGGCGAGCTGGCGCGTCTTGTGGGCATGGATGCAAAAGATCCGTCCATGCAGCGACTTCTCGCAAACGGATGCCTCAGCCGTTCTGGGGCCCTCAGGAAGTGACCATGACCCAACGCATCAACGCCATGCAGCAATCGCCCGAGCTGTTCAAGAAGTTCGTCGAATTCAGCATGCTCGAGAAGAGCAGCGCCATCGAGCAGAAGACCCTGGACCTGGTGCACATCCGCGCCTCGCAGATCAACGGCTGCGGCTTCTGCCTCGACATGCACGTGAAGGAAGCCAAGCTGCACGGCGAGCGCGAACTGCGCCTCTACCACCTGCCGATCTGGCGCGAATCGACCCTGTTCAGCCCGCGCGAACGCGCCGCCCTGGCCTGGACCGAGATCCTGACCCGCCTGCCCGAGCACGGCGTGCCGGGCGACGTCTACGACCGCGTACGCACGCAACTGTCTGAAAAGGAACTCTCCGACCTCACCTTCTCCGTGATGGCGATCAATGCCTGGAACCGGCTCAATGTCGGCTTCACGACCGTGCCGGGCTCGGCCGACAAGGCCTACGGCCTCGACAAGGCAGGATTGGAATGACCATGAAGATCGTCGTCATCGGCGGCTCCGGCCTGATCGGAAGCAAGCTCGTCGCCAAGCTTCGCCAGCGCGGCCATGAGGTGCTCGCGGCCTCGCCGGCCTCGGGCGTCAACACGATCACGGGCGAAGGCCTGGCCGAAGCGCTCGCCGGCGCTCAAGTGGTGGTCGACGTCGCGAACTCGCCTTCTTTCGAGGACAAGGCGGTGTTGGAATTCTTCGAGACCGCGGGCCGCAACCTGCTGGCCGCGGAGGCCAGGGCAGGCGTGAAGCACCATGTCGCGCTGTCGGTGGTCGGCACCGACCGGCTGGCCGAAAGCGGCTACTTCCGCGGCAAGATCGCGCAGGAGAAGCTGATCCGCGAGGGCTCGATCCCCTACACGATCGTCCACTCGACGCAGTTCTTCGAATTCCTCGGCGGCATCGCGCAGTCGGGCGCCGACGGACAGACCGTGAAGCTGTCACCGGCCTTCGTGCAGCCGATCGCCTCCGACGACGTGGCGGCGGCAATGGCCGAGTACACGCTGGGCGCACCGCTCAACGGCGTGGTCGAGATCGCCGGGCCGGAGCGCGTGCGAATGCCCGAGCTGCTGCAGCGCTACCTCGCCGCGACGAAAGACCCGCGCCAGGTCGTGGCCGATCCGCAGGCGCGCTACTTCGGCGCCCGGCTCGAAGACGACACGCTGGTGCCGAGCGGCAAGAACCCGTGGCTGGGATCGATCGGCTTCGAAGCCTGGTTCGCCAAGTCCGCCGCTTCGAAGTAGCCCGGCTCAGGGGGTGCGCAGGCCCAGCCCCCCGACCCGCTCGACCCGCTTGCGCACCGCGCCCTGCATCACCTCGGGCGCCGCCACCAGCGTGAACCAGTGGCGGGCCCGCGTGATGCCGGTGTAGACCAGCTCGCGCGTCAGCACCGGGCTGGCCCGCTCGGGCAGCAGCAGCGCGGCATGCGCGAACTCGGAGCCCTGCGACTTGTGGACCGTCATCGCGAACACGGTCTCGACCGCGCGCAGGCGGCTCGGCAGCACCCAGCGGATGCCGCCCTGACCGTCGCCGGCCGCGAAGGCCACGCGCAGGGTCCAGCGCGGGCGCTGCTCGCCGGGCACCCAGGCCGGCATCGCCAAGGTGACGCCGACGTCGCCGTTCATCAGGCCCAGCCCGTAGTCGTTGCGGGTGACCAGCACCGGGCGGCCCGGGTACCAGCCGCCATGGTCGGCCTCCAGCAGCCCCTCGGCGCGCAGCAGGCCGGCGATGCGCTGGTTCAGCCCCGCGACGCCCTGCGGGCCGCTGCGCAGGGCGCACAGCAGCTGGAACTGGCCATAGGCCGCGAGCACCTCGCGCGCCCAGGCGTCGAAGTCGGCCTGCGGGGCATCGATGCCGGGCTTGCCCTGGCTCATCCGAGCCAGGTAGTGGCGGTAGCCGGCCGGCGGCGGCACGGCCTTGCCGCCCTCGACGCGCCCCGCTCCCTGGCCCGCGAAGCCCTCGGGCGCGCCATCGACCACCAGCCGGCGCAGCGCCGCGTCGTCCAGGCTGCGCTGCTGCGACAGGTCGGCATGGCCGCGATCGAAGACGCGCCGCACCGCACCGGCGTCGCCCGCGTTGACCGCCTCGGCCAGCTTGCCGATGCCGCTGGCGGCGCTGAAGCGATGGCTGATGCGCAGTTTGACCACCGCCTGGTCGAGCGGGCTGCCGGCGGCATCGCACAGCTCGGGCTCCAGCAGCTCGCCGGTGACGGCCTCGAGCCAGGCGGCGGTGTCGGCGCTGTAGTGGCCCGCGTCGGCGCGCTGGCAGAGGTCGCCCAGCACCGCGCCGGCCTCGACCGAAGCGAGCTGGTCCTTGTCGCCGAGCAGGATCAGCGGCGCATGCGGCGGCAGCGCGGCGAAGACGGCGGCCATCATCTCGAGATCGAGCATCGAGGCTTCGTCGATCACCAGCAGATCGAGCGCCAGCGGGTTGCGCGCATCGTGGCGGAAGTGCCGCGTGTCGGGGCGGCTGCCGAGCAGCCGGTGCACGGTCGTGACCTCGGTCGGAATCGCCGCGCGCACCGCCGCCGGATCGGCCAGCCCTTCGAGCGGCAGGCGGGCGACCGCGCCGGCGATCGATTCGTTGAGCCGCGCCGCCGCCTTGCCCGTGGGCGCGGCCAGCCGGATGCGCAGCCGGCGGCTCTCTCCGCCGGCCAACGCCAGGTGCTGCAGCACCGCCAGCAGCCGCACCACGGTGGTGGTCTTGCCGGTGCCCGGGCCGCCGGTGACGATGCCGAAGTGCTGGCGCGCGGCCAAGGCGCAGGCGATCTTCTGCCAGTCGGCCGCGGCGCCGTCGCGGTGCGGGAACAGCACGTCGAGCGCCGCTGCCAATGTGGCGCGCATCTCGGGCGCGGCCGCCGCGGTGGGCCGCGCCACGCGCTCGCCGATCGCGGCCCGCACCGACTGCTCGTACTGCCAATAGCGGCGCAGGTACAGCCGGCTGCCGATGCGCACCAGCGGCGTGGCGCCGGGGCCGTCGCCGACCAGCGCCGGATGCGTCAAGGCCTTGGTCCAGCGCGCCAGCGTCACGCCGGCCAGCAAGGCCGAGGGCGCGGTGATGGGCGCGGCATCCTCCGCCGCGCGCGCCGCGCCTTCGGGCGGCATCGACAGCGCCAGGCCCGCATCGGCCAGCGCCGCCTGGAGGTCGAGGCAGGCATGGCCGCGGCCGAGCTGGTGGCTGGCCAGCGCGGCGCCGAGGACCAGCAACGGGTCGGCCTCGGGCGCCTTCTGCGCCAGGAAGGCGGCGAAGCTGCGGTCGAGCGCGCGCAGCCAGCCTTCGGCGACCCAGCGGTCGAGGTCGGCGAGCAGGGGCGCATGGCGCGCGGGCGGCGCGCCGAGGAAGACGTCGGTGGACACCACGGTCGGGGCTTTCATGACGGCTGCTCCGCCGGAGCGAGCGCCGCGCCGCTGAACAAGACATCGAGCGCGTCGATCAGCGCTTTCGGCGGCCGTTCGCAGTGCAGCCCCTGGCCCGGCGCCGCATGGCCGCGCAGGAACAGGTAGACCGCGCCGCCGACGTGGCGCTCGTAGTCGTAGTCGGCGAGCCGCGAACGCAGCAGCCGGTGCAGCGCGAAGACGTAGAGCGCGTACTGCAGCTCGTAGCGGTGCTGCAGCACGGCGTCGCGGAGCGCGGCGGGCGTGTAGTCGACATCGCGCGGGCCCAGCCAGTTGGACTTGTAGTCGGCCACGTAGTAGCGGCCCTCGTGCTCGAACACCAGGTCGATGAAACCCTTGAGCATCCCGTTGAGCTGCTGCGGCAGCAGCGCTGCGCGCGGCGCACCGTCCAGCGTGTGGCGGCAGACCAGGGCGTCGAGCGCGCGCAGGTCGACCTGCCGGACGCCGAACCAGAACTCCATCTCGATCTGGACCCGGCCCAGCGCCGCGGGCGCGACCGCGCCGGCCCCGGGAAGCCACGCGCCGAGGTCCAGCGGCGCAGCCAGCCAGCCCAGCAGCCAGTCGCGCAAGCTCTCGGTCCAGGCGCTCCAGCCGCTCAGGTTGCAGCGGCGGGCGATCAGGTCGGCCAGGTCGGCCTGTGCCGCCGCATCGGACTGCAGGCGGCCGAAGCCCTGGCGGCCTACCCATTCGAGCAGGCCATGCAGGAAGCTGCCCGGGCCGGCGCCGCGCGGGAAGTCGTGCAGGCTGCCGGTGCTGGGCGCCGGGGTGCCGAAATCGTCGTCGGGCGCGATGGCGTCGCCGCGGCTGTCGGCGTAGATGTCTTCGGCGGCGCTGGCCGGCGTCGGCGGCAGCGCCAGCCGGGTCGCGGGCTCGCCGAGGGCCAGCGCGGCCTCGTCGTCGAGCAGGTCGCCGGCCCGGCTCAGGGCCGAATAGCTGGCGACCCACCAGCGTTCGCGCGGACCCGACGGCAGGGCCGGCTCGGGCGCCAGCTGCAGCGCATCGGCGACCGGGCTGTAACGCGCATCGTCGGCCTCGGGGGCGGCGTCGACCGCAATGGCCGCGGACGTCTTCGCCCAGTCGCGCAGCGCATCGGCCAGCGCCGATGCCGCGAGCGGCGCCCCGCCGCCCAGCAGGTAGCCGAGCGCGCTGCGCTCGACGCCGGCCAGCGGCGCCACGCCGACCCAGGTGGCATGGCGGGCTCGGGTCAGCGCCACGTAGAGCTTGCGCAGGTCTTCGCCCAGGCGTTCGTGGTCGACCCTGGCCAGCGCATCGGCGTCGGCCTGCAGCGCCACCACCAGGTGGCTCTGCGCGTCGTGCCACTTGAGCGGCAGGTCGTCGGCCTTGGCGGCGCGGAAGGCGGTGCCGAAAGGCAGGAAGACCAGCGGATATTCAAGCCCCTTGGACTTGTGCACGGTGACGACCTTGACCAGGTCGGCGTCGCTTTCGAGACGCAGCTTGCGGGCCTCGTTCTCGCTCGCGCTGTCCTCGCGCTGCTCGGCCAGCCAGCGGATCAGCGCGTGCTCGCCGTCGAGCTGCGCGCTGGCCTGCTGCAGCAGTTCGGCCAGGTGCAGCAGGTCGGTCAGCATGCGCTCGTCGCCCGCCGCCAGCAGCCGCTGCGGCACGCCGAAGTCGTTCAGCAGGTGGCGCAGCATCGGCAGCACGCCCTGGCGCCGCCAGGTCTGCTGGTAGCGGCGGAACTGGAGCACCCGGGCTTCCCATTGCAGCTCGTCGTGGTTGAGCCGGTCGAGTTCGGGCCAGCTGAGCGCCAGTGCCGCGCTGCCGAGCGCGGCGCGCAGCGGCCGGTCGTCGTCGGGCTCGGCGCAGGCGGCCAGCCAGCGCTGCAGCTCCGCGGCCACCGGACTCTGGAACACCGAGTCCTTGTCGGACAGGTAGACGCTGCGCACGCCGCGCGTGGCCAGTGCCTGGCGCACGGCGCTCGCTTCGCGGCCGCTGTTGACCAGCACCGCGATGTCGCCCGGCTGCACCGGGCGCAGCGCCTCGCCTGCCTTGGCGAAGCCGGTGCGGCCCGCCAGGCCGCCGGCGAGCAGCCGCACGATCTCGGTGGCACAGGCGGCGGCCAGCAGGCGCTGGGCCTCGCCGTTGCCGGGCGGGGGATCGCCATCGAGCGTCCAGCAGGTCAGCGCCGGGGCGGGCTGGCCGGCGACGGTCCAGCGCTCGCTGCGACCCCGGGCCTGGACCGGGAGGAAGGGCAGCGGATTCTCGCCATCGGCGCGAAACAGGAAGGCCCCCTGCCCCGTCTCGCGCGCCTCGGCCTGCAGGAAGACCTGGTTGACGGCCTCGACCATCGCCGGCGTCGAACGGAAGTTGGTGCCGAGCGTGGCGTGGCGGTCCAGGGTGTCGCGCCGCGCCGCCAGGTAGGTGTGGATGTCGGCGCCGCGGAAGGCGTAGATCGCCTGCTTGGGGTCGCCGATCAGCACCACGGCTGTGTCCTGCGCGTTGGCCGCGATGCCGTAGACGGCGTCGAAGATGCGGTACTGGAGCGGATCGGTGTCCTGGAACTCGTCGATCAGCGCGACCGGGAACTGGCGCCGTATCAGGGCCGCGAGACGCTCGCCGTTGGGGCCCTGCAGGGCGGCGTCGAGCCGGGTCAGCAGTTCGTCGAAGCCCATCTGCGCGCGCCGGGCCTGCTCGGCGGCGAGCCGGTCGGCCGACCAGCGGGCCGCATGGCGCAACAGGTCCTGGCGGCCGTCGGGGAGGACTTGCAGCCTTCCCGGAAGCGTGCGCATATCGTCCAGAGCGGGGTGAGTGGGCGGCGACATCCCGTCCTTGAAAACAGCGGCAAGTCCTTCAGGCGTCAAGCGAGTCCAGCCCGTGCTTTCTTTGGGCAACGGAGAAACCGAATCGTCGGCCGCCCAGGCCCGCAACCCTTCAAGCCAGGGCTGGTAGTGCCGAGCTTGCAGCTTGCGGCCATCGACCTGCTTGGCAGCGGTCGCTGATTCGATCAGGGCCTGGAGTTCATCCACCCAAGCGGCCCAGGGTGCCTTGATGTCCGCAAGCGCATGCCCTTGCTGCTCGCGCGCGCGCTCCAGCGCCATGGCAGGCGGCAAGCCCTCGCCCAGCACCTCGCTCAGGCCGACCAGCTTCTCGACCGCCTTCAGCAAGGCGTCGGGCGTGGCCCACCAGCCGTGCACCTGCTGGGCGTCGGCGGGCGCCAGCGGCGTGAAGAAGGTGCGCCAGTAGTCGCGCATGACCTCGGCCTGCAGCTCGCGCTGGTCGGTCTCGAGCGTCTGTGTGAACAGGCTGCCGCTGTCGAATGCGTGCTCCCGCAGCATGCGGTTGCACCAGCCGTGGATGGTCGAGACCGCGGCCTCGTCCATCCACTCGGCGGCCAGCCGCAGGGTGCGGGCGCAGGCCAGCCATTGCGCTGGCGGATAGCCGGCGCGCAGGTCGTGCAGCAGGTCCTGGCCCGGTGGCTGCGGCGGCACCGTCGCGGGATCCGCGAGGAAGGCCTCGGCCGCCTCGGCCAAGCGGGCCCGGATGCGGTCGCGCAGCTCCTTGGTGGCGGCCTCGGTGAAGGTGACGACCAGGATCTCGGGCGGCGCGAGCGGCCGCGTGAAGGCGGCCTCGCCGCCATGCCCCAGCACCAGCCGCAGGTACAGCGCGGCGATCGTGAAGGTCTTGCCGGTGCCGGCGCTGGCCTCGATCAGCCGGCTGCCGCGCAGCGGAAAACGCAGGGGGTCCAGCAAGGAAGGCAAGGTCATTCGGCCTCCTTCGCCGGCGCCCGGCCGACCGCATCGCTCATCGGCTTGAGCAGCGCCAGCGCCCAGCGGGCGAACTCGCCGCCGGCCCACAAGGATTCGAAATCGCGGAACGCGCGGGCCAAATAGGCGTTGCCGTCGCACTCGCCGAACTTGCCGTAGGCCGGGTCGCTGTCTTCATAGCAGGCGCGCGCGGCTTCGCGCGGCGCGCCGGCGCCGATGTCGGCCTGCGTGCCGCCCTTGCCGAGCCAGGCCAGGGCGCTGCGCAGCGCCAGCGGCAACGGCCGGTCCAGGCCCTGCTGCCAGGCATCCAGCAGCACCGCCCACCAGGCCCGGGCCTGTAACGCTGACAGCGGAGGCAGCGTCACGCTGCCGGCCTTGCTGACGATGCGGCTCGTGATCGATCCGCCCTCCAGGTGCGCCGCCACGTGCGCGATCCAGAACGGCACCAGCTTGTCGAGCCTGTAGCTTCGGTCCTTGACCAGGCTGCCGCTGTCCAGCAGCAGGCGGCACCGCTCGCCATTCGCGTTCGCGCGCAGGCCGCCGAGCCAGTCCGCGAGGCGCAGCGGCTCGGGCAGGCCCTCGGGCAGGAAGTCCAGCGCGGCATCCGGCAAGGGCTCGGGCCATTCGGCCAGCGCCTTCTCGTATTCGGCGAACATCTTTTCCATCGGCTCGGCCAGCCGCTCCTGCACCAGGGCGGCGAAGTGGCCGGCCGGCAGGTCGCCGCGGCGCGCCATGCGGGCGAGCTGCTTGCCCAGCGCCTCTTCGCGCGAGCCGCCGGCCTCGATGGCCGCCCGCTGCGCCTGGATCAGCTCGTTCTGCAGCTGCCAGTTCTCGAGGGCGTCGATGGCGAAGGGCTCCTCGTCCTCGCCGACCGGATCGTCGGCCTCGAAGTGGATGCCCAGCCGCTGGCGGAAGAAGCTCTTCACAGGGTCCTTGAGGAAGTCGGCCAGCAGGCGCAGCGTGAGCGGGCCGTCGAAGCGCCAGGGCGGCAGTGCGTCGGCATCGGCTTGCTCCGTCCCCCGGGGCGCCAGGCCGGCCCGCCATTCACGCGCATGGCTGAACAGGCGCGCATCGCCGCCGAGCGTGAAGTAGGCCGGATGGAAAGGCTGCAGGCGGTGCTCCACGGTCAGGGCATGCAGCAGCCGCTGGCCAGCCTCGGGCACCGGCGCTTCCTCGTCGCCCGCGAGCAGCCAGCCGGCCGCCAGGTGGTCGCGCAGCTGGGCCACCAGCACCGAGGGCGGCCGCTCCGAGTGGTCGAGGATGCTGCGACCGACCCAGCTGATGTGCAGCTGCTCGCGCGCCGACAGCAGGGCCTCGAGGAACAGGTAGCGGTCGTCCTCGCGCCGCGAGCGGTCGCCGGGCCGCCAGTCATGGCCCATCAGGTCGAAATCCATCGGCACGCGGCTCCGCGGATAGTCGCCGTCGTTCATGCCCAGCAGGGCCACCACGCGGAACGGGATCGCGCGCATCGGCATCAGGGTCGCGAAGGTCACGGCGCCGGCGAAGAAGGGCTGGTTGAGCGTCGGCTGGTCGATCTGCGCCAGCCAGTGCTCGCGGACCACCGACAGCGGAACCGGCTCGGCCATGGCCGCATTGGCGCAGGCGTCGAGCCATTGCTGGAGCGATATCTCGAGCCGCTTCAGCGTGAAGCCGTCGCTGTCCTCGTCGGCGGCGAAGAAGTCGGCCAGCAAGGCCCGCAGCCGGACGCCCCACTCGGCGGGCGCGGCCGGCGTGGCCAGCGTGCGCCAATGCGATTCGAGCGCGGCCAGCAGCTGCACCAGCGGGCCGAGCAGCGCGGCGTCGAGCCCGCCCACTTCGTCGAGCGGCTCGACCTCTTCCCAGGCCTCGCCGGTGCCCACCGCGTAGCCCAGCAGCATCCGCTGCAGGCCGAAGTCCCAGCTGTTCTGGGCCAGCGCCCCGGGCAGGTCGAGCTGGCGGCGCTGCTCGGCATGCAGCCCCCAGCGGATGTTGGCGGCCGAGATCCAGCGGTGCAGGAGCGGCAGCTGGTTCTCGTCGATGCCGAAACGGGCCCGCAGGGCCGGCACTTCGAGCCAGTCGAGCAGGTCGCTCACCGCGATGCGCGATTGCGGCAGGGCCAGCAGCTTCTCGAGCGCCCCCAGCAGCGGGTCGTGATGGCGCTGGCCCTGGTCGGCCAGCGTGTAGGGCAGGTGGCGCGGATCGTCGGCGCCGAGCAGGCCGAAGACGGCCTGGATGTGCGGCGCATAGGCCGCCACGTCGGGCACCATCACGATCACGTCGCGCGGCCGCAGCGTCGTGTCGGCGGCGAAGGCCGACAGCAGCTGGTCGTGCAGCACCTCGACCTCGCGCTGCGGACCGTGCGTGACGTGGAAGCGGATCGACCGATCGGCCCGCGCGTCGAGCGCCGGCCATCTGCCGCGGGTCTCGGCCAGCGGACGCAGGTCGCGGATGTCGTCCTGCAGCTGGCGCAGCAGCGTGTCCTGCGGGTTGGGGTCGAAGCAGTCGATGCGCTGGCCGATGGCGTCGAAGTGCTGCGCATAGGACTCCTGCGCATCGTGGGCGTCGAGCAGGCGGATGAAGTCGCGGCCCTGCTTGCCCCAGGCGGCCAGCAGCGGCTGCGCGTGCAGGTGCAGGTTCTCTTCGGCGATCACGCCCTCGCCGCCCGGACGCCGGCGCTGCCGCAGGCGCTCGGCGCGCAGCAGGTCCTTGTCGGCCACGATGTGCGACCAGTCGTGCTCGCAGGGGTTGTGCACGCACATCAGCACCTGCATCCAGCGCGCCAGCGCGCCCAGCACCTCGAGCGACTGCTGCGGCAGCGACGAGACGCCGAACACCACCAGCCGGCGCGGCAGCCCGGCCGGGCGCTCGCCCTGCCAGCCTGCCGCCGCGGCCATGAAGCGCTGGTGCACGGCGGCCCGGCCGTGGGCGGCGCCGGCCGGGCCGACGTCGTCCAGCAGCGCCCGCCACAGGCGCGGCTGCCAGCGCAGTTCGTCGGCCACCGGCTGCTCGCCCGAACGGCTGGCGACGATCCGGTCGTGGCCCTCGGCCCAGCCGGCCAGCCAGTCGGCGCGGTAGACCTGGTACTGGTCGAACAGGTCCGCCAGGCGCTCGGCCAGCTGGTGGCGCTTGCGGAGGTCGGCGTCGTCGGCCAGGAAGCGGCGCAGCGGCGCGAACACCTCCTCTTCGAGCAGCGAGGGCAGCAGGCGCATCAACCGCCACACCAGCAGGGCCTTGTCGAAGGGCGAGGCCGCAGGCACGGCCTGCGTGCCGAGCACCGCCCGGTAGGCCTGCCAGATGAAGGTGGCCGGCAGTTCGGTCTGCAGCGCGGCAGCGATGCCGATGCCGCCCTGGGCCGGATCGCGCGCCAGCGACAGCCTGAGCCACTGCGCCACGCCGTTGCTCTGCACCAGCACCCACTCGTCCTCCAGCGGCGCCAGCGGATGGCGCGCCATCCAGGCGAGCATCAGGTCGCGCAGCGCTTCCGGATGGTTGCTGTGCACGGCCATGAAGCCGATAGAGAGAGCGGTGTCGGTCATTGCGAGATGTCAGGCCAGCGGGCGGAGCGCCACGCCCATGTCCTGCCAATTCTGCGGGTGGCAGGTGAACAGCAGCACCTGGTGGCGCTGCGCGGCGTCGAAGAGCACGCGCTTCATCTGGGTCAGGCGCGGCGCGTCGCTGTGCACCAGCGCGTCGTCGAGGATCAGCAAGGTCGGCCGGCCAGCCTGCTGCAGCAGGTCGGCGTAGGCGAAGCGGCTGATCAGGCCGAGCTGTTCGCGGGCGCCGAAACTCAGGTCTTGCACCTGCCCCGATTCGGTAGCGCCGTCGGCCTGCGAGCGCACCAGGATGCCCGGGGCGAGGCCGGCGTCGATCTGCACCGTGGCCCCCGGCAGCAGCAGCGGCAGGTAGTGCTGCAGCCGCGCCTGCAAGGGCGCCTGCAGGCGCGCCAGCGTGGCCTGGCGCTTGGCGTCGAGCTTGCTGCACAGCAGGTCGAGCGCCTCGGCGCGGCGCTGCAATTCGGCGTGGCGGCGCCGGGCCTGGCCGAGCCGGCCGGCCAGGGTGTCGCGCTGCTCTTCCAGCCCCTGGGCACCGGCCTGCTGCAGCGTGTTCTCGAGCAGCAGGATGTCCTCCCGCCGCTGCTGATGGCCGCGCGTCATCTGTTCGATGCTGCGCTGCAGGCGGTCGATGTCCTGGGCCACGATGTCGGGCCGGGCCTCGCGCACCTGGGCGTTGGCTTCCTCGATCCGCGCAGCCAGCGCGGCGTGCTCGGCGCCGGTGGCCAGCAGTTGCGCCTGCGCCTCGGACTGGCGCTGCGTGCGGGCCGGATCGGCGAGTGCCGCCTGGGCCGCGAGATGCTCGTGCTGCGCGGTGTCGCGCAGGCTTTGCGCGGCTGCCTGGCGGCGCTGCGCCTGCGCCAGAGCGGTGGCGCTCGCTCGTTCGGTGGCGGTCGCCGCGTCTTGCGCAGCTTCGGCCTGGTCGGCCGGCAGCACGGCCTCGGACGGCACTTCGGGCAGCCGTGCCAGCGCCTCCTGCGCGCCGCGGATGCGCGACTGCGCCACGGCGTGCGCACCCCGCAGAGGCTCCAGCCCCTTTGGCGCGACGATGGCCAGCGCCTGCTCGGCCAGCCGCAGCTGGGCCTCCCGCTCGGCCGCCGCGCCGAGCCGCGCCTGCGCTTCGGCGAGGTCGGACACGCCCTGTGCCTGCAAGGCCGCGCGCAGTTCCTGCTGCGCCTCGTCGTGACTGCGGGCCAGCTGCGCCAGGTCGTCGCCGCCCGGCGTGATGACCAGCTCGCCGCCGCCGGGAAGTCGCAATGTGGTGGGGGCGTCGAGCAGGCGTTCACCGCGGGCTTGCAGTTCCCCGCTTCCCGCATGCGTCTTCAAGCCGAGGACCACACCCTCGGGCAGCGCGAACTGCAGCCGGGTGGCGACCGCCTGGCGCCGCAGCGAGGCGTCGCGTTCGGCTCGGTCGAGCTCGATCAGGAGCTGCACCTGGGCCTTGGCGATGGTGGGTACCCCGGCCGCGCCATCGCGCAGCGCGGCCAGGCGCTGCTGCGCCTCCTCGGCCCGCCGCAGCGCGTCCTCGCTGCGGGCCAATTCGGCCTGGGCCTGCGCCACCTGCTGGCGCAGGTTGCCGCGCTGGTCCTCCTGGCGCGCGACGCGCGAGGCTTCGCGGGCCGCGTGGGCGCGCGAGCGGGCCGATTCGGCGTGCGCGCGCGCCGTGGCGGCCGCGGCATCCGCCGCCTGCAGCTGTTCGGCGGCCTGGGCCAGCGCCTGCTCGCGCTGGGCGGCGTCGGACTTCTGCCGTGCCAGCCCTTCGAGCTCCTTGACGAGCAGCCCGCGCGTGCCGTCGAGTTGCAGCAGCCGGGTCCGGTCGTTCTGCAACCGGGCCTGGCTCTCTTCCAGGACCTGCTGGCGCCGCCGGGCGTCGCCCAACGCCTCGCGAAGCGTTTCCCAGGGCCGCGCCGCCTCGTCGGCCCGATGCTGGAGCCGCAGCGCCGCCAGCGCGTCGACCTGCTGGCGATAGCTGGCGATCTGGACGTCGAGCGCCTCGGCCTGCGACTGCCAGGCGGCGATCGACTCTCCGGCCTCGAGGTAAGCCGCGCGCGGCTTGCCGGTGCTGGTCAGCAGCTCGTTGCGCTGGGCCCGGAACCGGTCCAGAAGCTCGTCGCCACCGGTGGCCGCCAGCGCACCCGCCGCGGCGCCGACCTGCCCCTGCAGTGCATCGTGCAAGTGGTCGCGCGCGGGGTCCACGCTGAGTTCCTGGCCAGTGCCCTGCTCCACCCAGAGCAAGCCCGGAATGCCCCAGTGCTCGGGCTTGCTGGCACCTTTGCTGGCGAAGGCGAAGCCGAAGCGCTGGGCCAAGTGGTCTTCGGCCTCGGTGCCGTCCAGCGTGCGCACGCCGATGCGCAGGGTGCAGCGCTTCTTGCCGAGGAAGCTCTTGACCAGCTGGTGCGGCTGGCCGTCGAGCACGAAGTCCAGCTCGACCTGCGGAGCCGCCCCGCTGCCTTCGCCCCAGGGGCGCAGGTCGTCCACTACGGTGGAGCGGTGGCGCTCGAAGAAGGCGGCGCGGATGGCGCGCACCAAGGTGCTCTTGCCGGCCTCGTTGGGCGCGGTCAGGATGTTGAGTCCGGGCTCGAAGCCGCGCAGTTCCAGCGGCTTGCGAAAGCGCCGCAGCTGCTCGACGCGCAGCCGGGTGATCTGGAGGTTCATGCGGCCGCCGCCTCGATCGGGACGATGGCCACCGCCGGGGCGCGCTGCACCAGCGCCGTGGTCAGCAGGGCCAGCGCCTCCTGGGCGATCCGCGCCTGCGGTTCGGTGCCGCCCTGGGCCTCGCGCAGCTCGGCGATCACCTCGCCCAGGTAGCCGTCGGCCTGCAGGCCGGCGATGTCCTCCTCGGTCGGCACCAGCTGCAGGGCCGACAGGTCGGCCTGCAGGTGGCGCGCCCGCGCCTCGGCGCTGCCGATCGCGGCCTGCAGCCGCTGCCGGCCCGCCAGGTCGATGCGCCCCTGGACCCGCAGGTCGACCACGTCCTGCGCGCCGAGCCCGGCCAGTTCATGCAGCAGGGCGTCGAGATCGCTCGCGACATGCAGCTGGGTCGCCAGCAGATGCCAATGGAACTGGCCGACCGCCAGCGGCGTGACCTGCGGCAGGGCGCCCGGCGCGGCGATCTCCACCAGCAGCGCCTGCCCGGCGTCGTTCGCCTTGAAGCGGTCGGGCTCGGGCGTGCCGGCATACCAGGTGCGGACGTCGATGCGCTTGCAGCCGTGCCAGTCGCCCAGCGCCAGGTAGTCGAGCCTGGCGCTGGCGGCGCGGTCCGGCGCCAGCGGATTGGCCGAATCGATGCCTTCGGCCAGGATGCCCTGCACGCTGCCGTGGCCCAGGCCGATGCGCAGCAGGCCGGCCGGCGTCTCGGCGGCGTCGAACCAGGCCGTGAGGTCGTTGTAGGTGTGACGCTGCGTCAGTGGCGCCGGCAGCACCGCGAAGCCCTGCGCCTCGAACAGCCGCAGCTCGGGCGCCAGCAGCAGATGGGCGTTGGGCGGCACCACGCCCAGCCGCTGGGCGCGGGTCCAGACGCTCTCGGCCAGGGCGGCGTCGTGGTTGCCGGGGATCATGAGCCACGGCCCGGCATAGCCCGCCAGCGCGTTGAACAGGCGGCGCAGGGTGCGCTCCGACACGGTCTGGGCGTCGAAGACGTCGCCGGCCACCAGCACGGCATCGACCTGGTGCCCGGTGGCCAGCAACGCCAGCCGCTCGACCGCGGCGATGCGGGCTTCGGCGAGGATCGGTGCGTGCTCGGGGTCGAAGGTGGCGAACTGGCGGCCGATCTGCCAATCGGCGGTATGCAGGAAGCGAGTCATGGTGCGGAGTCCCTTTTCGCTATTACATCATCATTTTGATCACATCAAATCAGCTTTTTGATGTTTTATGGTGACGATCAGGTTACCATCCGGCCATGCCGCCGATTCCCCGCGCCCAGCTCGAACGCCTGTCGTACATCGACTTCCGGCTCTATTTCCTGGGTGAGCTGCGGCGCTCCGACCTGGTCGCCCGCTTCGGCATGGGCCCGGCTGGGGCCACCCGCGACATCGCGCAGTACCGCGAGGCCGCCCCCGGCAACCTCGACTTCGACGGCACCCGCAAGCTCTACCTGCCGAGCGCCACGTTCAGGCCGCTGTTCGAGCACGCGCCCCAGCGCGTGTTGAGCGCCCTGTCGCAGGGCTTCGGCCAGGGCGCGGCCGAAGACCTGTCGCCGCTGCTGCGCTGCGAGATTCCGACCGCGCTCAGCCGGCCCCGCATGGACGTGCTGGCGCCCGTGACCCGCGCCATCCACTGCGGCAAGGCCGTGCGGCTGGTCTACCACTCGCTGTCGGGCCCGCCGGGCGAGCGCGAACTGGTCCCTTTCGCCCTGGTCGATTCAGGCGTGCGCTGGCACGTCCGTGCCTTCGACCGCAAGTCGGCCGAGTTCCGGGATTTCGTGCTGACCCGGATCGAGTCGCCGATGGTGCTCGCCGACAGCGCGGTCGGCCCCCGGGAAAGCGCCGAGCACGATGTCCAGTGGAGCCGGATCGTCGAGCTCGAACTGCTGCCGCACCCCTCACACCCCCGCCCCGACGTCATCCGGCGCGACTACGACATGCCCGACGGGGTGCTGCGCATCCGGGTGCGGGCCGCCAACGCCGGCTACATGCTGCGGCGCTGGAACGTCGACTGCTCGCCCGACCTCAGCCTGCGCGGCCCGGAGTACGCACTCGGCCTGCGCGACCCGCTGGTGCTCTACGGCGCGGCCAACGCGCTGCTGGCGCCGGGCTACCGGCCGCCGGCCCCGGCGACCCCGGCTGATAAACTACCGGGTTCCCGCCAACGCGACGACACCCCCGCATCCAGCCGCTGACGCCCGCTTCGGACGGCTTCGCGCCTGGGCCGGCTGGGCATCGAACAAAGAATCCATGGACTACCCCGGCAACATCTTCGTGGTCGCAGCGCCCAGCGGCGCCGGCAAATCGAGCCTGGTCAAGGCGCTGATGGAGCTCGACTCGGCCGTCCAGCCCTCGGTCTCCCACACCACCCGCCCGCCGCGCGGCCAGGAGAAGCACGGCCGCGAGTACTTCTTCGCCTCCCACCCCGAATTCGACGCCATGGTCGAGGCCGACGCCTTCGTCGAATGGGCGCATGTGCACGGCCAGCGCTACGGCACCTCCAAGAAGGCCATCGAGGAACGCATCGCCCAGGGCGCCGACGTGATCCTCGAGATCGACTTCCAGGGCGCGCTGCAGATCCGCAAGACCTTCGCCAACGCGGTGATGATCTTCATCCTGCCGCCGAGCTGGGAAGAACTGCGCTCGCGACTCGAACGGCGCGGCGAGGACAGCGCCTCGATCATCGAATTGCGGCTCCAGAATGCCGCCGAAGAGATGGCGCGTGCATCCGAATTCGACTTCGTTATAATCAACGAGGTATTTGAGCGCGCACTTTTCGACCTGAAAGCGATCGTCCACGCTCAGCGGCTGCGCTACTCCGCACAGCGCCGCGCACGCGCCGACACCTTCGCCGCGCTGAACATCCCCTGAAACGACCCCAAAGTCCGCACCGAAAGATCCTCATGGCCCGCATCACCGTCGAAGATTGCCTCGTTCACATCCCGAACCGCTTCCAGCTCGTGCTGGCCGCCACCTACCGCGCGCGCATGCTGAGCCAGGGCCATGCGCCCAAGATCGAAAGCAAGAACAAGCCGGCCGTGACCGCGCTGCGCGAAATCGCCGAAGGCAAGATCGGCCTCGAGATGCTCAAGAAGGTCCCCGGCTGAGAAGTTGATGCTCACATGCAACAAGGAAGCACCGTACGCGGTGCTTTTTTTGTGGCTGAATGCGACGATTCGGCGGCCACGCTAAAGTGGTACCCATGAGCGCGGTCGTCAAGCCCCTGACCGGGGCATCCCCTGTCCTGCGGCCGAGTCCCGCGGCGCTGAATGCGGCCGCCGCCAGTTTCGCCGCCCTGACCGACCGCCTCGACTATCTCGGCGCCGAGGACATCGACCTGGTCCGCCGCGCCTACCGCTTCGCCGACGAGGCCCACCTGGGGCAACTGCGCAACAGCGGCGAGCCCTACATCACCCACCCGATCGCCGTGGCGGCGCAATGCGCCGAATGGAAGCTGGACGCCCAGGCGCTGATGGCGGCCCTGCTGCACGATGCGATCGAAGACTGCGGCGTCACCAAGTCCGAGCTGATCGAGCGCTTCGGCGCCCCGGTGGCCGAGCTGGTCGACGGCCTGACCAAGCTCGACAAGCTGCGCTTCAACACCCGCGAGGAAAACCAGGCCGAGTCCTTCCGCAAGATGCTGCTCGCCATGGCGCGCGACGTCCGGGTGATCCTGGTCAAGCTGGCCGACCGCACCCACAACATGCGCACGCTGGACGATGCGCCGCGCGAGAAGTGGGCCCGCATCTCGCGCGAGACGCTCGAGATCTACGCCCCGATCGCCCACCGGCTGGGCCTGAACCAGACCTACCGCGAGCTGCAGGACCTGTCGTTCCGCCACCTCCGGCCATGGCGCTACTCGGTGCTGTCCAAGGCGGTGGCGAAGGCCCGCGGACGGCGCCGCGACCTGATCCAGAAGGTGCAGCAGGAGGTCGAGACCTCTTTTGCCGCCGCCGGCATGAGCGTGCGCATCGCCGGGCGCGAGAAGACGCTCTATTCCATCTACCGCAAGATGGACGAAAAGCACCTGAGCTTCGCCCAGGTGACCGACATCTACGGCTTCCGGCTGATTGTGCCGACCGTGATCGCCTGCTACACCGGCCTGGGCATCCTGCACCAGATGTACAAGCCGCTGCCTGGCAAGTTCAAGGACCACATCGCGATCGCCAAGCTCAACGGCTACCAGTCCCTGCACACCACGCTGGTGGGCCCGTCGGGCGTCAACGTCGAGTTCCAGCTGCGAACCGAGGCGATGCACGTGGTGGCCGAGTCGGGCGTGGCGGCGCATTGGCTCTACAAGGCGCAGGAGCCGGCCGCGGCCACCAGCGAGCGGCTCGGCGCCAAGTGGCTGCAGTCGCTGCTCGACATCCAGGACGAGACCCGCGACGCCGCCGAATTCTGGGACCACGTCAAGGTCGACCTGTTCCCCGACGCGGTCTACGTCTTCACGCCCAAGAGCCAGATCATGGCGCTGCCGCGCGGCGCCACCGTGGTCGATTTCGCCTACGCGATCCACAGCAACATCGGCGACCACACCTCGGCCGCCCGCATCAACGGCGACCAGGTCCCGCTGCGCACCGAGCTCAAGAACGGCGACGTGGTCGAGATCATCACGGCGCCGGTGTCCACGCCCAATCCGGCCTGGCTCGGCTTCGTGCGCACCGGCCGCGCCCGCTCCAAGATCCGCCACTACCTGAAGACGCTGGCGCATGCCGAATCCGAGGGCCTGGGCGAGAAGCTGCTGGCGCAGGCGCTGCGCGCCGAAGGCCTCGGCAAGCTGCCCGACGACGACGCCGAGCACCAGGCGCTGTGGGAGAAGCTGCTGCGCTTCACCGGCAACCGCACCCGCTCCGAACTGCTGACCGACATCGGCCTGGGCAAGCGGATCGCGAGCATCGTCGCCAAGCGGCTGATGGCGCTCCTGGCCGAGCGCGGCGAGAAGCCCGATGCCCTGATGCTGAGCCGCGAGCGCTTCACGGCGCATGAAGCGGTCTCGCAGGGGGCGGTCACGCTCGACGGCAGCGAGAACTCCTCGGTGCGTTTTGCGCTCTGTTGCCGGCCGATCCCGGGCGATGCGATCGTCGGCTACCTGGGCCACGGCGAGGGCCTGGTGGTCCACACCGAGGAATGCGGCGTCGGCCAGCGGCTGCGCTACAAGGACAGCGAGCGCTTCTTCGCGGTCGAGTGGGCCGACGAGCCGGTGCGCACCTTCGAGACCGGCGTCGTGGTCACGGTGCGCAACGACAAGGGCGTGCTGGCACGGGTGGCGGCGACGCTGGCCGACGCCGAAGCCGACATCACGCACGTCGAGATGGCCGACGAGACGCCGCAGGATTCGACCGACCTGCGCTTCGTGATCGCGGTGCGCGACCGCAACCATCTCGATGCCGTGCTGCGCGCGGCGCGGCGCACCCCGTCGGTGCTCGCGGCGGCCCGCATGGTGCCCGCGCCCTGAGGCCGGCGGCTTCGACGCCCCGCCGGACCAGCGCCTCCAACGGGTTGCACGCATGGCGCGACCAGGAAGCTCCCCCGCCCTGGCCTGGAGCCCCGCGGCCAAGTCCTTCCACTGGAGCGTCGCCGCGCTGATCCTGCTGCAGTTCGTGCTCGGCTGGCTGGCGGCCAGCTGGCGGCTGTCGCCCACCAAGCTCGATCTCTTCGTCTGGCACAAATCGGTCGGCATGCTGATCCTGGCGCTGGTCGTTCTGCGCCTGCTGAACCGCCTGGCGACCCGCGCTCCGGCGCTGCCGCCCGGCATGCCGGCCTGGGAACGCGCGGCCGCGCACGCCAGCCATGCGCTGCTCTACGGCCTGATGCTGGCCCTGCCGCTGAGCGGCTGGATCGTCAGTGCCGCCGCCGGCGTCCCGTTCCGCATTTTCTGGCGCCTCCCGCTGCCGG
Organism: Variovorax sp. J31P179; assembly: GCF_030316985.1. Classification (NCBI taxonomy): domain Bacteria; kingdom Pseudomonadati; phylum Pseudomonadota; class Betaproteobacteria; order Burkholderiales; family Comamonadaceae; genus Variovorax; species Variovorax sp. J31P179. The sequence continues at coordinate 223,064 of NZ_JASZYL010000006.1, forward strand.
CCATCGTCGCGCCCGACCGGCACACCGCCGAGCTCGCCGCGGCCGTTCACCTCGCGCTCGGCATCGCCCTCGTCGCGCTGCTGGTGCTGCACATCGCCGCGGCGCTGCGCCACCACTTCGCGAAGCGCGACGACGTGCTGACCCGGATGCTGCCCGCCAGGACCGCTCGCACATGAACCCGATCGCCGGCTCGATCGTCCTGGCGCTGGCCTTCGCCGCGCTCCAGCCCGCCCGGGCGGCCGACTGGAAGATGGAGCCCGCCGGCAGCCGGCTCGAATTCGCCGCCCAGTTCGAGAAGACGCCGGCGCCGGGCGTCTTCAAGGATTTCGACGTCCGCCTGGGGCTCGACGGCGACAGCCCGGCGGGCGGGCGCCTCGACGTCACGATCCGGATCGCGAGCGCCGACATGGCAAGCGCGGACATCAACAAGGCGATCGCCGGCGCCGAGTGGTTCGATGTCGCCCACCATCCCGTGGCCGAATTCCACGCCACCGAGATCCGGCGCGCGCCGGCGGGCTCGCCAGCCGGGCGCTTCATCGCGCGCGGCACGCTGGCGCTCAAGGGCGTGACGCAGCCGCTCGAGGTGCCGCTCGCCTGGACCGCGGCGGCCGGCGGCGCGACGCTGGACGGCGAGTTCAGCGTCAAGCGCAGCCTGTTCGGAATCGGGACCGGCGAGTGGGCGGCGACCAGCGTCATCGGCGCCGACGTGAACGTGAAGTTCCACGTTCAATTGCGCGAGGCCCGCTGAAGTGGCCGCGCCGCGCACCGCGGGCATCGCATGGCTGGCCGCGGGGGCCGTCGCGGCCGTACTGGCGGTCGCCGCCTGCGCGCCGCTGGTGCGCGAAACCGCGCCGCCGGCCGCGGCCGCGAAGGGCGCCGTGCCCGAGGGCTTTCCCGCCGAGCACTACGCGCGGGGCGAGGCGGTCTATCGCATCGACAGCGCGCGGTCGCTGGTTGCCATCACCGTGCGGCGCGGCGGATCGCTGGGCCATCTCGGCCACGACCACATCGTCGCCAGCCGCGCCGTGCAGGGCTATGTCGCGCCGCGCGAAGGCCGTGCCGACCTCTTCATCCCGCTGGCCGAACTCACGGTCGACGAGCCGGCGCTGCGGGCCGAGGCGGGCCTGGACACCCAGCCCAGCGAGTCCGACATCGCCGGCACCCGCTCCAACATGCTCGACAAGGTGCTCGAGGTGCAGCGCTTCCCCTTCGCGACCCTCCGCGTCGACCGGCCCGTACCGGATGGGCCGCTGGCCGTCGCGATCATGCTGCACGGCGTGCGCCGCAGCTTCACCGTGCCGGCCCCGGTCGCCCGCAGCCCCGGCGAGATCAGCGTCGCCGGCACCCTGGAGTTCAACCAGTCCGATTTCGGCATCGCGCCCTTCTCGATCCTGGGCGGCGCCATCCAGGTGCAGGATCGGCTGAGCCTGCGCTTCAGCATCCTGGCGACCGCGCCGTCGCCATGAACCGACGAAACGCCGCCTCGCTCGTCGCACTGGGCTGCACGCCGTGCACCTGGACGGCGGCCGAGGCGCAGCAGGTGCGCATCGAGTCCGCCAGCCAGGGCGAAGGGGTCGTGGTCACCGCGTTCGCCGACATGCAGGTGGACCCGCGCACGGCATGGAGCGTGATCTCAGACTACGACCACCTGGCCGAATTCATCCCGGACATGCAGAGTTCGCGGGTGGTGCGGCGCGACGGCGACCGGCTGCTGGTCGACCAGGCCGGCCACTTCGGCTTTCTTTTCTTCCAGCAGGCGGTCGCCGTCCGGCTGGAGGTCGTCGAGTCGCCGCGGCAGCACATCGTCGCCCGCGCGGTGAGCGGCAATCTCCGTCAGATGGAGGGCCGCTACGCCCTGGAAGTGCTCGCCAGCGGCGAGGTGCGGCTCTCCTATGCCGGCCTGCTGGAACCCGAATTCCCGCTGCCGCCGGTGGTCGGGAGAGCGGTGATGCGCCGGGTGATGACGCGGCAGTTCAACGCCCTGGTGGAGGAGATTGTGCGCCGCGACGCCGCCGCGGGCGCGGGGCCGGCACCCCGTTGAAGGGCCGGCCTGCCCATCTGTAACGGGCGGCAACCATCAACACTACAGCCGGGGTGGACGCCCTGTGACGGCCGCGCCCGAGACGCCCATAATCCGCCCTCGGCCAAGCCAGGGGCCGGTTCCGAATCCTGGCGCTCGATGGGGCGATCACGATGAGCTCATTGCAAATGTTCCTGCCGGCATCCGAGCCCGCACGCAGCGAGGCCCTGGCTCTGCTGCAGAAGTCGCACCGCCTGCCGAGGCACCTGGTCCGCGGCATCGTGCCCGGCGGGTTCGGCAAACGGGCCGCCCTCGCGACGGGGCCCGATCAGGTGCAACAGCAGGCTTTCGACACCCCGTCCGAAGCGCAGACCCAGACCGGCTGAGCGCTCGCCCGACGCCGACATGGGTTCGAACGCCGGTATCTTTTGTATCCATTGGCATCCTGACGCACGCACCTCGCCCGGGTGCGTGGGTCGAGATTTTGGCTGTGATACAACCTTCGGCCCATGAGCAAGGCATTCACGAAGGAGAGCGACACCGACAGCGACGACGATGACGGTGGCGCCGCGTTGCCGCCGCTGCCCGCGGGCGGCAAGAACTACATGACGCCGGCCGGCTATGCGCGCCTGCGCACCGAACTGCTCGATCTCATGGACAACGAGCGACCGAAGGTGGTCGAGGCCGTGCACTGGGCGGCCAAGAACGGCGACCGCTCGGAGAACGGCGACTATCTCTACGGCAAGAAGCGGTTGCGCGAGATCGATCGGCGGATCCGCTTCCTCACCAAACGGCTCGAAGTGGCCGAAGTCACCGATCCCTCGGTGCACCATGGCCGCGACCAGGTCTTCTTCGGGGCGACCGTGCGCTACGCCGACGAAAGCGGCGACGAGCGCGAAGTGACCATCCTGGGCATCGACGAAGCGAACAGCGCCGAGGCCCAGGTCAGCTGGATCTCGCCGATCGCACGGGCGCTGCTCAAGGCCAGGGAAGGCGACGTGGTCAAGCTCGCGACCCCTGGCGGCGTGCACGAGGTCGAGGTGCTGGCGGTGCGCTATCCGGCGCCCGCGTCCGGCGCGGATTCACACTGAGGCGCCATGTACTTCTTCAGCGTCGCGGGCTTGATGCTGGTGTTTCCGCTGCTCTCGATCGCGATCGAGGCCAGCGCGGGACATGCGCCCCTCGGCATCATGCTGATCGGCAAGTGGTACGTGTTCTGGGCCGTCGGCCTGCGGCTTCTGCTGGCCGGCATTCGGCAGATCCTTCAGCCGCGCTACACCGCCGAGACCATCCTCGGCATCAAGGGCGACGATGCGCTGCTGCTGGTGCGCGAGCTGGGCTTCGGCAACCTCGCGATCGGCGTCGTCGGCACGCTGAGCCTGTTCTTCGCCGGCTGGGTCGTTCCGGCGGCGCTGGTGGGCGGCCTCTTCTATGGCCTGGCCGGCATCAACCACGCCCTGCAGCGGCACCGCAACGCCAAGGAAAACCTGGCGATGGTTTCCGACCTCTTCGCCGCCGTGGTGCTGCTCGTCTTCTGCGGCTGGTCGACGCTGCACTGACCGGATCAGGCGCTGCCGGGCGCCCCGGGCTCGGGGTCGTGGCAGGCAACGCAGAACTTGTTGCCGTCGGGATCGCGGAAGTAGGCGCCGTAGTAGTGAGGGTGGTACTCGGGCCTCAGGCCGGGCGGGCCTTCGCAACGGCCGCCATGGGCGAGCGCGATCGCGTGGGAGGTGCGCACCCTCGCCCGGTCGGCGGCGGCGAAGGCCACCATCTGGCCATTGCCGGGCGCATGCGGTCGGCCGTCGTGCGGCTTGCAAATCACGAAGAAGGGCCGCACGCCACCCGCGGCATGCCAGCCGGCCCAGGGCCGCTCGCGCTCGCAGAAGCGCATCGCGACACCGAGGCTCTCCATGAGCGGACCATAGAAGCCCAGGGCGCGCTCGAAATCGCTCACGCTCACGAAGACATGCGAGAACATCGCGTGCCACTCCCGGTCGGAAATTGGGATGCGCAGTCTGCCGCCAACCGGCCGAGTTGCCAAGGCAAACGAAGAGCGCAGGCATCGCCTACCAGAAGCGCCACCAGGGCCGTGCCGGCCGGACCTCCGGCTCGAGCGGCCCGTGGCCCGACGGCGTCGACCCGAGCCGCCTTCGCAACTCCGCCTCCAGGCGATGCGCCGCCTTCAAGGCATCGGGATCGCCAAGCTCCGCCCGCTTTCGCTGCACATACGCCGCTGCGGCGAGTTCTTCATCGCTCATCGACTCCATCCGCTGATTCTGGCCGCAGCACCTGGCGTGGCCCATAAGCCGTCCGGCCGGGCCGCGATGGCATATCGGCCAGTCCCGGGTTTTCCCTTATTCCTGGGGACAATGCTGGGGAAAACCGTGCCGACTTCGGTCGAGATCGTTGCCTGGCGGGGCCTGCGACACGGTGCCTCCGAAAGCAGCAAATTCAGGGCTGGTTCCGGATCCTGGCGTCGGTGGCCTTCGATGGCGTTGCGACGCTGGTGGCCAGCAGGGCCCAGGCGACGAGGCTGAAGAGCGTTCCGCCCCAGCCGAACCCGGTCCTGCAGTCGACGGCAAAGAACTGCGCCACCAGCGGAAAGCTGTCGACGATGATCATTCCCGTGTAGGCGGGGAGATGGAAGATGTAGACGGCCCAGGCGACGAAATCGCCGAGGGTGATGGCGCCATCGGCGTTGGCGTCGAGCGCCCGCTGGACGGCGTCGCCGGCCCGGGAGCCAACCCACCAGCGGCGGCAGTGCTCGCTGTCGTTGACGATGCGCATTCGGATGCTCTCCTCGAATTCATCATGGCTGTCGCGCACGACGTGCTGCGCAGTGTCGTCGGATGGCAGGCGGATGGCAAAGGGTCGAGGGGCAGGGAGTCGGCGGGTGGCGACCCGCGAGTGAAGATACGCGACTTCACCATCGGGGGTGTCTCCCCATCCCACAACAACCTGACCGTCCCCCGACGTCGCCGCCGCGACGGGTGCGCTCGCGGTAGCCGTTGCGGCTGTTGAGGCGCTCGGCGGGATTCTTCTCATCGTAGGCCGCGCCGCAGCGGCCTTCGACATCGAGCTCCATCAGGCGCTGAGCCATGAACCGAACCATCTGGCGCAGCACGTCGACGTCCGCTCACTTCTCGGCCAGCTCGGCTGATGCCATGTTGGTCATTGTGATTTCCTTTATGGACAGGTTTGGTGGGTCGCACCCCAAACTTATCCGGACTTCACGATGGCCACCCCCGGCGACATCAACACATCAACAGCCCGACGACTCCGCCACAATCCATACTTCAGGTCAACGGCTCTTGCCAACTGCTTCGCCCATTCCGAATTCGCGGATCAACGCTGGTGTCAGGCGTTTCAGGCGTAGCGAATTGCGAACCAGCAAGTAGGGTCGCATCAGCACATTCTTGCGCAAAATGAATGTTCGCCAGATGGAACGCGACAAGCTGTGAGCGTTGCCGTGCCCGATGCGATACACGGATCCAGGGAACGGCAAGAGTTGGAGCGGTGTCCCCGCAGCGACGAGATCTTCCGTAGTTTGACCGTGTTGTCCTAACCAGCGCACATGTGGCCGTGGCGCATCAGCCACCGACAGTGGAATCTTCATCAAGTCCCGATGCAAGATGTGGGTCGTACCGCAGGCCTTGTGGAGCGTCGGGTGGGCGAAAGTCCACTGGCTCCCTTCCGACCAGCAATAACCGTTTCCGATATACCACCCGTGTTCATCTGGATGGCGCGCAGCGAACCCTGCCAAGCGCGAGGACACGAAATCGTCGTCATCAACCACCATGTAGTAGTCACTATCGGGGGCGTGTACCAAGCCCGCTGCGACGCGCTGGCCCTTGTCGTACCTGAATATTTCGAACTTGTCCTCCGGTGTCGGAACATTCACGTCATGCGCCGGATTTGGCGGGAAATCGACCCAAGCCACGCTGAATCGCGGCGGCAAAGGCGGCAAGTCCGAGCCAGTATTTGCGACCACGACCGCGCGCCACTCATCTGACTCCTGACCAGCGATTGAGGTGGCCGTTTGTTTGAGTACCTGTTTGACACGCGACCAGTCCCGCGCATTTTGCGGATGTCGTACAGGCACGATGAAGGTCAGCATTGAAAGAACCCAATGGGCATATGGAAGTGACTGCGCGAGCAGTTTCGACGAGAAACGTATCGAGACGTTAATTCGGTAGCGGCGGTTATAACCGATCGCGCTCAAGAAACAATACGGAAGTTCACATTCTTAATGCTTGAGTCACCGCCTTGGAGGCGAGCAATACCATTTCATGGCACTTCGTGCGCAAAGTCACCGGCACGCAGCGCCGCCATCTGAGCGACGATGCGCGGCTTGCTCATGATCGGCCAGTTGTCACCCGCCGCAGTCACCGCTGCGATCGGTTCTTTCATAGAGCGCGTCGAATACTTGATGCGGGCGTGGTTCTCGCATGCAAGGAACGTGGAGAGCGCTTCGGTTCTAAACCGGCGGAGAACTTCGTCGTCGACCTCCGCGAGCTTGAGATGCGTATCTGCCGCCGCGGGTGTCTTGGGGCGCACGTTGGCCCGCTGCGCTTCTCTGGCAGCCAGAACCTGCGCGGGCAGAATTCCTGTGGCCATGGAGCGCCGCCCACCGAGGGGATGACAATAGCGAAAGAGATTCTGTACGGATGCACCCTTTGGATGAGGGTGCTGCGTGAAACAGGAAAGCCCCTGATTTCTTTAACAAAATCAGGGGCTTACTGAGAGTTGGTGCGGCTGGCAGGAATTGAACCCACGACCCCTTGGTTCGTAGCCAAGTACTCTATCCAACTGAGCTACAGCCGCACAGCTTGCGATTATAGCATGCATTTCAGCTACCTTTCCAGCCAGAAGCCGGAATGAAGCTCAACGACATGCGGACGGTTCGTCCCGGGCTGTCACCGGGGAAGACCGAGTCTGCGAAGACTCTCGATCGCGCACGGAGTCTAACCCATGCGTCGCGAGGAGTCGGGTGGTAGGCCGTCCTGGGCTTGAACCAGGGACCAACGGATTATGAGTCCGCTGCTCTAACCAACTGAGCTAACGGCCCACGCGCCAGGGATTCTAGTGGGCCCGGCGCCCTTCCCTACTTGCGGTGGCTCAGCGCGTTGGTGACCAGCTTCGACGTGATGTCGACGATCTGGATCATTCGCTCGTACGGCATCCGGGTCGGGCCGATCACGCCCAGCGTGCCGACCACCTGGCCATCGACCTCGTAGTTCGCGCTGACGATCGACAGGTCGTCGAAGGGCACGACCTGGCTTTCGCCGCCGATGAAGATGCGCACCCCCTCGGCCTGGCTCGAGACATCGAGCAGGCGCATCAGCTGCGTCTTCTGCTCGAACAGCTCGAAGGCGCGCCGCAGGTGGCCCATGTCGCTGGAGAAATCGGTGACCGCCAGCAGGTTGCGCTCGCCGGCGATGACGACTTCGTCCTGGGCCTCGGTCATGACTTCGGAGCTGACCTGCACCGCGGCCTGCATCAGCGCCGCGATCTCGCCGCGCAGCTGCTCGACCTCGGACTGCAGACGGTCGCGCACCTGCTCGATCGACAGCCCGGCGAAATGGGCGTTGATGTAGTTCGCGGCCTCGACCAGCTGCGACTGCGTGTAGTCGACCTCGGGGAAGATGACCCGGTTCTGGACGTCGCCGTCGGGCGCCACGATGATCACCAGCAGCCGGCGGTCCGACAGCCGCAGGAACTCGATCTGCCGGAACACCGAGGCCCGCCGCGGCGCCATCACGACACCCACGAACTGCGACAGGTTCGACAGCAGGTGGGCCGCATTGGCGATCACCTTCTGCGGCTGGTCGGCGGCCAGGCTCGGCGCCGACGCGAACTGCTCGCGCTCGGCGGTCAGCATGGTGTCGACGAAGAGGCGGTAGCCGCGCGCGGTCGGGATCCGACCCGCCGACGTGTGGGGGCTTGCGATCAGCCCCAGCACCTCGAGGTCGGACATCACGTTGCGGATCGTCGCCGGCGACAGATCCAGGCCCGGCGCACGGGAAAGCGTGCGCGAGCCGACCGGCTGCCCGTCGGCGATATAGCGCTCGACGAGAGTCTTCAACAGCAACTTGGCACGGTCGTCCAGCATCGAATGATTTTAATGTTGTAATTTGTGAATGAGCTCCCGCTTTCGGCATGTCGCACTGATCGGTAAATACCAGGCCTCCGGCGCCCGGGCGCAGTGCGGCGCGCACGACGACGTGATGGAAGGCATCGGCACCTTCCTCGAATCGCAGGGCTGCAAGGTGTTCGTCGAGAAGTCGCAGACCCAGCCGGTCGAAACCGGCCCCTACCCGGCGCTGACGGTCGAGGAGATCGGCCAGCAATGCGACCTGGGCCTGGTGGTCGGCGGCGACGGCACGATGCTGGGCATCGGCCGCCAGCTGGCGCCGCACGACGTGCCGCTGATCGGCATCAACCGCGGCCGCCTCGGCTTCATCACCGACATCTCGCTCGACAACTACCAGGCGACGCTGATCCCGATGCTGGCCGGCGAGTACGAGGAAGACCTGCGCACCCTGATGCAGGCCAAGGTGATCCGCGACGGCCAGTCGGTGTTCGACACCCTGGCCATGAACGACGTGGTGGTCAACCGCGGCGCCACCTCGGGCATGGTCGAGCTGCGGGTCACGGTCGGCCGCCATTTCGTCGCCAACCAGCGCGCCGACGGCATGATCATCTCGACGCCCACGGGCTCGACCGCCTATGCGCTCTCGGCCGGCGGGCCGCTGCTGCATCCGGCGGTGCGCGGCTGGGTGCTGGTGCCGATCGCGCCGCACACGCTGTCGAACCGCCCGCTGCTGCTGCCCGACGCCGACGAGGTCACGATGGAACTGGTGGGCGGTCGCGATGCGAGCGCCAATTTCGACATGCAGTCGCTGGCCTCGCTGGCCATCGGCGACCAGGTGATGGTGCGCCGCTCCGACTACCGGGTGCGCTTCCTGCACCCCAAGGGCTGGAGCTATTTCGATACCTTGCGCAAGAAACTGCATTGGAACGAAGGGGGATCTTGAGATGGCGTTGAGGCGCATTGCGCTGCGGGACTTCGTGATCGTGCGGGCCCTCGAACTCGATTTCTCGGCCGGATTCACGGTGCTCACCGGCGAGACCGGTGCCGGCAAGTCGATCCTCATCGATGCGCTGCAGCTGGCGCTCGGCAACCGGGCCGATGCCGGCGCGGTGCGCGAGGGTGCCGAACGGCTGGACGTCAGCGCCGAGTTCGACGCCGACCCGGACCTGGCCGGCTGGCTGGACGAAGGCGGCTTCGAGGCCGGCGACGCCCTGCTATTGCGCCGCACGGTCGACCTGCAGGGCCGCAGCCGCGGCTGGATCAACGGCAGCCCGGCAACGGCCACCCAGCTGCGGGAGCTCGGCGACCGGCTGCTGGACATCCATGGCCAGCACGCCTGGCAGAGCCTGACCCGCCCCGAGGCCGTGCGCGGCCTGCTGGATGCCTATGCCGGCGTCGACACCGGTGCGCTCGACAGCGCCTGGCAGGCCTGGCGGCAGGCGATCGGCGCGCTCGAAACCGCCCGTTCGGCCCAGGATTCGCTGCAGCGCGAGCGCGAGCGCCTCCAGTGGCAGGTCGCCGAGGTCGCCAAGCTGGCGCCGGGCGAGGACGAATGGGAAGAGCTGTCGGCCAGCCACACCCGGATCTCGAATGCCCAGGCCCTGATCGATGCCGCCGAAGGCGCCGCCAGCGCCCTCGAGGACGACGACAGCGGCGCCCTGGCGGCCCTGAGCCGCGCCGTCGCGCTGCTGCAGAACTGCGAGCACATCGAGCCCGAATTCAAGGCGCTGGGCGAAGTGCTGGCCTCGAGCGTGGCGCAGGCCTCGGATGCCGCGCATTCGCTGCACAGCTACCTGCGCCAGGCCGACACCGATCCCGAGCGGCTGGCCGAACTGGACGAGCGCATGGGCAGCTGGATGTCGCTGGCGCGCCGCTACCGGCGTCCGCCGGCCGAGCTGCCGGCCCTGCTGGCGGGCTGGCAGGCCGAACTGAAGGCCCTCGATGCGCAAAGCGACCTCGACACGCTGGAGCGCACCGAGCAAGCGGCGCAGCAGGCCTACCTGAAAGAGGCCAAGGCACTGGCCAAGGCCCGCAAGCAGGCGGCGCCGAAGCTCTCGCAGGCGGTCACGCAGGCGATGCAGGAGCTCGGCATGAAGGGCGGCCGCTTCGAGGTCGCGCTGCAGCCCCTGGCGCAACCCGGCCGCGCCGGCCTCGAGGAGATCGCCTTCCTGGTCAGCGGCCATGCCGGCAGCACGCCGCGCTCGATCGGCAAGGTGGCGTCCGGCGGCGAGCTGTCGCGCATCGCCCTGGCCATCGCGGTCACGACCAGCGAACTCGGTGCCGCCCAGACCCTGATCTTCGACGAGGTCGATGCCGGCGTCGGCGGTGCGGTGGCCGAGACCGTCGGCCGGCTCATGAAGCAGCTCGGCCGCGACCGCCAGGTCCTGGCCGTGACCCACCTGCCGCAAGTGGCGGCCTGCGCCGACCACCATCTCGTGGTGGCCAAGCGGCAGACCGCCGCCAAGGGTCAGGCCGCCGCACGCACCGAAAGCAGCGTCGCGGTGCTCGACGCCGAAGGCCGGGCCCAGGAAGTCGCACGGATGCTCGGCGGCGAACGCGTCTCGCGCACCTCGCTCGCCCATGCGCGCGAGATGCTGGGCCAGAAGACGGAGGCCGCGGCATCATGAACCTCGAACTGGTCCTCATCACCGGGATGTCCGGTTCCGGCAAGTCCGTCGCGCTGCACGCGCTCGAGGACGCCGGCTACTACTGCGTCGACAACCTGCCGCCCGAATTGCTGTCGCCCTTCATCGCGCTGCAGCAGCAGCAGCAGGCCACCAAGGTGGCGATCGCGATGGACGTGCGCAGCGGCGTCTCGCTGCCGCTGGTGCCGCAGCAGCTGGAGGCGCTGCGCCAGCAGGGCGTTTCGCTGCGCTCGCTGTTCCTCGACGCCACCACCGATGCGCTGGTGCGCCGCTATTCCGAAACGCGGCGCCGCCATCCGCTGTCGCGCCAGGAAGGCCGCACCGACATGCCCGAGCAGCAGCGCGTGTTGATGCAGGCGATCGAGCTCGAACGCGAGCTGCTCGCCGACCTGCGAGACGGCGCCGACGTCGTCGACACCAGCATCATCCGGCCGCCGCAGCTCCAGAGCTACGTCAAGGCGCTGATCTCGGCGCCCGACAGCGCGCTGACCCTGGTGTTCGAGTCCTTCGCCTTCAAGCGCGGCGTGCCGCTCGATGCCGACTACGTGTTCGACGTCCGCATGCTGCCCAATCCGCACTACGTGCCGGCCCTGCGCGCCCTGACCGGGCGCGACACGCCCGTGATCGAGTGGCTGCGCGAGCACGAGGACGTGGCGCGCATGTACGGCGACATCGAGCAGTTCCTGCAGCGCTGGCTCGATGCCCTGGCGCGCGACCATCGCAGCTACGTCACGGTGGCGATCGGCTGCACCGGCGGCCAGCACCGGTCGGTGTTCCTGGTCGAGCAGCTGGCGCGCGGCTTCGGCGAACGCTGGGCGGCGCTCAAGCGCCATCGCGAACTCGACGGGGCCTGAGCGTCCAGCCTCAGCCGGGCTCGCTGCCCAGCAGCTTGCGCACCGGCGCCGGAAGCCCCAGGCCGCGCCACTCGGCGCCCGCGAACCAGCCGCCCGTGTCCGCCAGCGGCCGCACGCCGCGGCTCTCGACGGCGACCGGATGCAGATGCAGGTCCTTGTGAGTCAGCACATGCACGAAGGCCGGTTCGTCGCGGGCGCCGGCGCGGTCCCGGGCACCCAGCGTCTCCAACAGCGCCTCGCGGCTGTCGAACACCGGCAGGCTGTAGAGGCCGGCCCAGATCCCGCGCGGGGGCCGCTTTTCCAGCCACACGCGCCCATCGGCGTCGTGCGCCAGCAGCATCCAGAGCGACTGCGCGCTGCGCCGCAGCTTGCGGGTCTTGACCGGGTAGCGCTCGGGCGCACCCTGCTTGCGCGCCGCGCACAGGTCGCTCACCGGGCAGATCATGCAGCTCGGCTTGCGCGGCAGGCAGACGGTGGCGCCCAGGTCCATCAGCCCCTGGGTGTAGCGGGCGATGGCCTTTCGATCCTCGGCCGGCGGCAGCAGCCCGGTGGCCTCGTTCCACAGCAGTCGCTCCTGGGCAGCCGACGACAGGTCGCCGTCGAAGGCCAGCAGCCGCGTGAGCACCCGCTTGACATTGCCGTCGAGGATCGCAACCCGCTCGCCGAAGCAAAAGGCCGCGATGGCCGCGGCGGTGGAGCGGCCGATGCCCGGCAGGCTCTGCAACTCGGCCGCGTTGCGCGGGAATTCGCCGCCGAAGCGCGAGACCACCTCCTGCGCGCAGCGGTGCATGTTGCGCGCGCGGCTGTAGTAGCCGAGCCCGCTCCAGAGTCCGAACACCTCGTCCTCGGTGCCCGCGGCGAGCGCGGCCACGTCCGGAAACCGGTCGAGAAAGCGCGCGAAGTAGCCGAGCACGGTGCTCACCTGGGTCTGCTGCAGCATCACCTCGGACAGCCAGACGCGATAGGGGTCACTGGTGTTCTGCCACGGCAGTTCGCTGCGGCCGTGGCTGGCCTGCCAGGCGACGATCCGCCCGGCAAAGTCCACGACTCTTCCCTGCGGATCTTCAGGCGACAAGTTCGGTCCGCGCCGCGGGGGCGTGCGGCGCTTCGTTGCTCGCGAGCAGGGTGGTGAGTTCGGCCAGCCGCCGGTGCAGCTCGCCCAGGTTGGCTTCCTGCGCCGACAGCTCGGCCAGGCGCTCGTCGAGATTGCCCGCCGCGCCCTGGATGCGCTCCACGGCCTCGATGCGCTTGGTGAAATTGCGGCGCCGTTCCTTGAGCTGGGCGTCGAGCTGGGCGCCGGCGCCTTTGCTCCAACGCTCCACCTCGGTCATGGCCGCCTCGTTGACCACCCGCAGCCGGCTCGCCAGCGCACGCACCAGCTTGTCGCAGAAGTCGGGCTGCGCCAGCTTGAGCATGTTGCCCACGCCCAGGTAGTGGATATGACTGCGCTCGATCTGGTCGAGCTGCTGCTCGAAGCCCGACAGGTCAGGCTCGGGCGGCGCCTGCAGCGTGAAGCCGTGTTCGGCGTTGAGCTGCCGGAAGGTGGCGTGCAGCATCGACTGGATCTCGGCGCTGGTCGCCTGCACCTCGCGCAGGTTGTTGCGCAGCGACTCGAAGGTCTCGCCATACACCTTGCGCACGCTGAACTTGATGCCGCGGCGCTTCAGCGCGGCCGACAGGCGGCCCATGTCGGCCTTGAGCGCGGTGCTGCCGAGCACCGCGTAGACCTCGCGCAGCAGCTTGCCCTGCACCGAGCGCAGCGCCAGGATGCGGGTGTTGCTGCCTTCGAACTCGGTCTGCTCGGCCTCGATGCGGCTGCGCATGTGGCGGATCACCGATCCGTTCTTGCCGCGCAGGCCCTGCAGCTCCAGCGCCTGCTCGGACAGGTCGCGCTGGCGCACGTTGAGGATGCGCGCCGCCTCGGTCCTGAGCGCGACGATGCCGGCGTCGACGGCAAGCCGCAGCATGGTCTCGCGCTTGCCCAGCAGGCCTTCGCCGAGCACGGCCTCGAGCGCCGGCAGCCGGCTCGCCTGCAGCAGCGGCACGTCGCGGCGGATCTTGGCCTGCAGCCCCTTCTGCGCCGACACCGGCAGCACCTGCGTCAGCGGCACGCCCAGCAATTCGGCCGCGCCCTTGCGCTGGCGCTGGATCTGGGCATCGATCTGGGCCGGCGTGCTCAGGATGTCCCACATCGTGTCGATCTTGTTCAGCACCACGATGCGGGTTTCGCTCAGGTCACCCTCGGTGACCAGGTGCTGGCGCCAGATGGCCAGGTCGGAGCGGGTCACGCCGGTGTCGGCACCGAGGATGAAGACCACCGCATGGGCCTGTGGAATCAGGCTCACCGTCAGTTCGGGCTCGGCGCCGATCGCGTTCAGTCCGGGCGTGTCGAGGATCACCAGGCCCTGCTCCAGCAGCGGGTGCGGCATGTTCAGCACCGCGTGGCGCCAGCGCGGGATCTCGACCCGGCCATCGGCATCGGGCACCGGGTTGTCGTCGGGTACGTCGTCGCTCCAGAAGCCGAGCGCGCGCGCTTCCTCGAGCGGCACCCAGCGCACCTCGGCGACCTTGCCCATCGCCTGCGACAGCAGTTCGGCGTTCTCGACGTCGATCGCGATCTCGGTCCAGCGCTCGGGCTCGTCGCGCCAATGGGCGAGCGAATGGGCCTCGAGCCGGGTTTCGATCGGCAGCAGGCGCAGGCTCGGCTGCAGCGCCGGGTCGTAGCCCAGCTCGGTCGGGCACATGGTCGTGCGGCCGGCGCTGGCCGGCATGATCCGGCGCCCGTAGCCGGCGAAGAAGATGGCGTTGATCAGCTCGGACTTGCCGCGCGAGAACTCGGCCACGAAAGCCACCATGACCTTGCTGGTGCGCAACTGCGACTCCAGGTCGCGCAGCCGCTCGGCGACGCTCTGGTTCAGCAGGTCGTTTTCGTTCAGCCAGCGGGACAGCCACTTGAGGCGGTGCGCGAAATTGCGCCGCCAAGCGCCGTGCTTGTCGAATTGCTGATTGAAGGAATCGGTCAAAGCAGGGTTTGTAAGGGCGACTTACAAAATATAGCATCGCAGGCTGCGTACCGCGTCATTCGCCGTTGGGATTCAGTGCTTTTGGCACACTGGGCAGAAATACGTGGCCCGCTGGCCCTGGCGCATCATCCGCACCGGTGTCGCGCAGACCCGACACGGCTCGCCCTTGCGCCCGTAGACCGTGGCCTCGAGCTGGAAATAGCCGCTCTGGCCGTCGACGTTGGAGAAATCGCGCAGCGTGCTGCCGCCGCGCGCGACCGCTCGCGCCAGGATGTCGCGCACCGCCGCATGCAGGCGCAACGCCCTCGGCCGGCTGATGCGCGCGGCCGACAAGGTCGGCCGGATGCCGGCCAGGAAGAGGGCTTCCGAGGCGTAGATGTTGCCCACGCCCACCACCACGTCGCCGGCCAGCAGCACCTGCTTGATCGGGGCCCGGCGACGGCGCAGGCCGGCATGGAAGGCCTCGAAGTCGAAGCCGTCGCCCAACGGCTCCATGCCGAGTCCGCCGAGCAGCTTGCGCGCCAGTGGCGAAGCCTCGTCCTCGACGTAGACCACGGCGCCGAAGCGGCGCGGGTCGTTGAGCCTCAAGGTGCCGCGGCTGGTGACGAGGTCGAAGTGATCATGGGTGCCGGGCGCCGGCAAGGCGGTGTCGAAGCGCAGGCTGCCCGACATGCCCAGGTGCATCAGCAGCAGGCCGGCGTCGAGGTCGACCAGCAGGTACTTGCCGCGCCGGCGCACGCCGAGCACGCTGCGCCCCACCAGGTCGCCAGGCTCGACCGCCAGCGCCCAGCGCAGCGGCTTGCCGACCCGCACCGCCTCGATCCGGGCGCCCGCGATGCGATCCGCGAATCCGCGGCGGGTGACTTCGACTTCGGGGAGTTCTGGCATGGGCGGGCAGGCTGACACGAAAAAACGCCGGCGTTGAGACCCCACGTCCCATGGCGCAAAAGCCTTGGATTATTATGGCTGCGATGACCTTCACGCTCCGCCGATCCCGCCTTGCGGCGGCCGCTTTCCTGGCCCTGATCGCGCTTGCGGCGCAAGGCCAGACCTCGCCCCCCGCCCCTCTCGTCGATCCGGCACGAGCTGCGGCAACGCCGGAATCCGCCAAGTCCAGCGCCCCCGCCCAGCCCTCGGCGATGACCGCCGACCTGTTCTACGAAGTGCTGCTGGGCGAGCTCAGCGCCCGCTCCGATCCCGGCGCCGCCTACGGGCTGGTGCTCGACGCCGCCCGCCGCTCCCGCGACGGCAAGCTGTTCCAGCGCGCGGTCGAGATCGCACTGCAGTCGCGCTCCGGTGACTCGGCCCTGGAAGCCGCCCGGGCCTGGAAGGACAGCCTGCCCGAGTCGCGCGAGGCGCGCCGCGTCGAGCTGCAGATCCTGATCGCGCTGAACCGCATCGCCGATACGGTCGAGCCGCTGCGGGCCGAGATCGCCGCCACGCCGCAGATCGAGCGTCCCTTCCTTTTCGCCGTGATCGCCCGCAACTATTCGCGGGCCACCGACAAGAAACTCGCCGCCTCGGTGGTCGAGCAGGCGCTGGCCGACGAACTGGCGAACCCCGCCACCGCGGGCGCCGCCTGGGCCACCGTCGGCCGGCTGCGGCTGGCCGCCGGCGACACCTCCGGCGCGCTCGATGCGGCCATCAAGGGCCAGCAGCTGGATCCGGCCTCCGAAGGCCCGGCCATGCTGGCGCTCGAGATCATGGATCCGAGCCAGCCGCTGGCCGAACCGATCGTCAAGCGCTACCTCGCCGGCCCCAAGGTCCTGCCCGAAATGCGCGTCGGCTACGCCCGCGCCCTGGTCGAGGGCCGCCGCTATGCCGAGGCCTCGAGCGAACTCGCCGCCCTCACCGCGGCCCGCCCCGAGCTGCCCGAACCCTGGCTGCTGCTCGGCAGCCTGCAGACCCAGGCGCGCCAGGACAAGGCGGCCGAAACCTCGCTCAACCGCTTCATCTCGCTCGCGCCCGACATTCGCGACCCGGAAGGGCGCGAGCGCGGCCTGACCCAGGCCTACCTGCTGATGGCGCAGCTGGCCGAGCGGCGCAAGGATTTCACCGCTGCCGACGGCTGGCTGGCCCGCATCGACAGCACCGACGACCTGGTCGGCGCCCAGGCGCGCCGCGCCGCGCTGCTGGCCCGCCAGGGCAAGCTGCCGCAGGCCCGCGAACTGGTGCGCAGCCTGCCCGAACGCACCGCCGACGAAAAGAAGCAGAAGTTCCTCACCGAAGTTCAGCTGCTGCGCGACGCCAAGCAATACCAGGCCGCTTTCGACATGCTGGCCCAGGCCAGCGCCGCCGCACCGAACGACGTCGACCTGATCTACGACCAGGCCATGGTGGCCGAGAAGCTCAATCGCCTCGACGAGATGGAGCGCCTGCTGCGCCGGGTGATCGAGCTCAAGCCGGACAACCAGAACGCCTACAACGCGCTCGGCTATTCACTGGCCGATCGAAAGGTGCGGCTCGAAGAGGCGCGCACGCTGATCCAGAAGGCCGTGCAGCTGGCGCCCGAAGACCCGTTCATCGCCGACAGCCTGGGCTGGGTCGAGTACCGGCTCGGCAACACGACCGAGGCGATGCGCATCCTCGAAGATGCCTACAAGCGCCGGCCCGATCCCGAGATCGGCGCCCACCTGGGCGAGGTGCTGTGGGCCGCCGGCCAGCGCGATCGCGCGGTGAGCATCTGGAAGGAAGCGTCGCTCGCGGATGCGGACAACGAGACGCTGCAGGAAACGCTCAAGCGCCTGCACGTGAAGCTTTGAACCGGCGTGGGTTGCTGCTGGCCGGCGGCGCCGGCCTGCTGGTGCTGGCGGGCTGTGCGAGTCCGGGCGGCGCGCCCGGACCCGGCGCCACCAGCGAGGCCTGGAGCGGGCGCCTGTCGCTGCGCCTCGAAGGCGACGCCAGCCAGAGCTTCTCGGCGCTGTTCGAACTGCGCGGTGCGCCGCGGGCCGGCGACCTGATCCTCACGAGCCCGATCGGCAGCACCCTGGCCCAGCTCCACTGGGCACCCGGCGAGGCCGTGCTCAGGAACGGCAGCGAAACCCGCCGCTACGATTCGGTCGATGCGCTGATCGAGGCCGCCACCGGCGCCGCGATCCCGGTCGGCGCCCTGTTCGCCTGGCTGGCCGGCCGCGACGAGCAGGTGCCCGGCTGGCGGCCGGATCTTTCGCAAGTGGCTGCGGGCCGCCTGCAGGCGACGCGCGAATCACCGAGGCCCCGGGCCGACCTGCGGATCGTCTTCGAACGCGCATGAAGGCGCTCTACGACCTGCCGGCACCGGCCAAGCTCAATCTCTTCCTGCACATCACGGGCCGGCGCGCCGACGGCTACCACCTGCTGCAGTCGGTCTTCATGCTGATCGACTGGTGCGACACGCTGCATGTCGAGCAGCGCGCCGATGGAGTGATCACCCGCGAGGACCTGACCACCCCGCTGCCGGCCGACGACCTGGTCGTGCGCGCGGCCAGGGCCTTGCAAGCCGAGGCGCGAACGCCGCTGGGGGCCCACATCGGGGTCGCCAAGCAGGTGCCGGCCCAGGCCGGCATGGGCGGCGGCTCCTCCGACGCGGCCACCTGCCTGCTGGCCCTCAATCGTCTCTGGGGGCTGGACCTGCCGCTCGCGACGCTCGAGCGCATCGGCCTCGCACTGGGCGCCGACGTTCCTTTCTTCCTGCGCGGACGCAACGCCTGGGTCGAGGGAATCGGCGAGATAATCACGCCCGTCGAGCTCCCGCCGGGCTGCTTCGCGGTCGTGAAACCGCCCGAGGGACTCGGTACGCTACAGATTTTTTCAGCAGAGGATCTGCAACGCGCAACTCCTACTGCTATAATCTCGGGCTTTGCTGCACATAGCGAATCGCGTCAGGGCCAGATCGAAAAAAGATGGGGCTTTGGCAGAAACGACCTGCAGCCAGTTGCCCAGCGGCTTTGTCCCGCGGTCACCGAAGCCATCGAATGGCTCGGCCACCAAGGACTCGAAGCGCGGATGACCGGTTCGGGAAGTTCGGTATTTGCAGCGATGCCGCATGACGCGGAACTGGCCGAGGCCCCCGAGGGCTGGCAGGTTCGCAAATGCAGCAACCTGGCCGTTCACCCCCTCGTGGGTTGGGCGGTCTGAGAAGATAATCAGGTCGCTCACGCGATCTGATGCGACATATATCGGTTGGCGACATTGGTCGTCGACCCGTGTAGGGGAGTCGCCAAGCTGGTTAAGGCACTGGATTTTGATTCCAGCATGCAAAGGTTCGAATCCTTTCTCCCCTGCCAAATTCACTCACGAGAATTTTGGCGGCTCTCCCGAAAGAGCCAATTCGCATTGCCGGGACGCACTCATGCAGGCTCAACACCCTGACTTCATGGTTTTCACCGGCAACGCCAATCCGGGCCTTGCCGCCGAGATCTCGCACAACCTGGGCACGTCGCTCGGCGCCGCGCGGGTCGGGCGCTTCTCCGACGGCGAAGTCACCGTCGAGATCAACCAGAACGTCCGCGCCCGCGACGTGTTCGTGGTCCAGTCGACCTGTGCCCCGACCAACGAAAACCTGATGGAACTGCTCATCATGGTCGACGCGCTCAAGCGCGCATCGGCCGAGCGCATCAGTGCCGTGATCCCCTACTTCGGCTACGCGCGCCAGGACCGCCGTCCGCGCTCCAGCCGGGTGCCGATCTCGGCCAAGGTGGTGGCCAACCTGCTCGAGACCGTGGGCGTGGCCAGGGTGCTCACCATGGACCTGCACGCCGACCAGATCCAGGGCTTCTTCGACATTCCGGTCGACAACATCTATGCCTCGCCGGTGCTGCTGGGCGACCTGCGCCAGAAGAACTACGAAGACCTGATCGTGGTCTCGCCCGACGTCGGCGGCGTGGTGCGTGCCCGGGCGCTGGCCAAGCAGCTCAATTGCGACCTCGCGATCATCGACAAGCGCCGCCCGCGCGCCAACGTGAGCGAAGTCATGCACGTGATCGGCGAGATCGACGGCCGCAACTGCGTGATCATGGACGACATGATCGACACCGCCGGCACGCTGGTGAAGGCGGCCGAAGTCCTGAAGGAACGCGGCGCTAAGAAGGTCTATGCGTATTGCACGCACCCGATCTTCTCGGGCCCCGCCATCGAGCGCATCGCCCAGGGCTCGGCGCTCGACGAAGTGGTCGTGACCAACACGATCCCGCTGAGCGATGCGGCATTGGGCTGCACCAAGATCCGCCAACTGTCCGTGGCGCCGCTGATCGCCGAAACGATCCAGCGCATCGCCAAGGGCGAGTCGGTGATGAGTTTGTTCTCGGACCAGGAAAACCTGTTCTGAGCAAAGAGCCGGGCTTCCCGCAGCGGAAGCCCATTTTGAAAACCGGAGCCGCACTGGTCGCGGTCGGCTTCCACAGGAGTTATCCATGAAATTCGTCGCTTTTGAGCGCGCCAAGCAGGGCACGGGTGCGAGCCGCCGTCTCCGCATCACGGGCAAGACGCCCGGTATCGTCTACGGTGGCGAAGGCCAGCCGCAACTGATCGAGATCGATCACAACGCGCTGTGGCACGCCCTCAAGAAGGAAGCCTTCCACTCGTCGATCCTCGAGATGGAACTCGCCGGCGCCACCACCAAGGTGCTGCTGCGCGACGTGCAATACCACCCGTTCCGCCAGCTCGTGCAGCACGTCGACTTCCAGCGCGTCGATGCCCGCACCCGCATGACGGTCAAGGTGCCGCTGCACTTCAAGGGTGAAGAAGAGTCGACCGCCGTCAAGCTCGACCACAACCTCGTGAACCACGTGATGAACGAACTCGAAGTCAGCTGCCTGCCGGCCGACCTGCCCGAGTTCATCGAAGTCGACCTGTCGGGCCTGACCAAGAACGCCACCGTGCACGTCAACGACATCAAGCTGCCCAAGGGCGTGAAGTTCGTGAGCCACGGCAAGATCAACCCGGTCGTGGTCTCGGCCGTGCCGCCGCTGGTCGCCGAAGAGCCTGCAGCCGGCGCCGAAGGCGCTCCGGCCGAAGGTGCTGCCGCACCGGCCGCCAAGGCCGACGCCAAGGCACCCGCGAAGAAGAAGTAATTCTGCTTCGCGATCGCGCCTGAACGGCCCGCCCAGTGCGGGCCGTTTTCGTTGGCGCGCCAAGTCACAATCCGTCCTCATGATCAAGCTGTTTGTAGGCCTCGGAAATCCGGGCCCTGAATACGAGGCCACGCGCCACAACGCGGGCTTCTGGTGGATCGACGCGCTGGCCCGCGACCTCAAGCTCACGCTCGCGCCCGAGCGCAGCTACCACGGGCTGGTGGCGCGCACCCAGGTCGGCGGCAAGCCGCTCTGGCTGCTCGAGCCGCAGACCTTCATGAACCTTTCGGGCAAGTCGACCGCCGCGCTGGCGCGCTTTTTCAAGATCGAGCCCAGCGAGATCCTGGTCGCGCACGACGAGCTCGACGTGGTGCCGGGGCAGGCCAAGCTCAAGTTCGGCGGCAGCCACGCCGGCCACAACGGCCTGCGCGACATCCACGCGCAACTCGGCACCGGCGACTACTGGCGGCTGCGGCTCGGCATCGGCCATCCGGGCGTCAAGTCCGAGGTCGTGAACTGGGTGCTCAAGAAGCCGCTGAAGGAACAACGCGAGGCGATCGAGGATGCAATTGTGCGCTCGCTGCATGCTTTTCCGGCCCTGGTGGCCGGCGAGATGGACAAGGCGACCCTGCTCATCCACACGAGCAAACCGCCGCGCCCCAAACCACCGCGGCGCGAGCCCGGCGACGGGGGTACACCCGCCGCGGGCTAGCGGAAGCAAGCGAGAAGAAGGAAAGGGAGACAACAAAAAATGAGTCTGTCACAAGCACGAATCGCCACCCGCGGCAGCCTGCTGCTGGCCGGCGCCTGCCTGCACTGGGCCGCCACGGCACAGGGCGCCAGCGGCATCTGGCGCTGCGGCAACAGCTACACCGATCAGCCCTGCGACACCGGCCGGGCCCTGCCGCTCGACGAGGCGCCGGGCGCGGCGCGAAAACGAGAAGCCGACCAGGCGACGCGCGAAGCCCGCGCCGAGGCCCAGCGCATGGAGCGCGATCGCCTGCGGCTCGAAGCCGCGCAGGTCCCGGGCAGGCGATCCTGATCGACAACGCGCCACGCGCCCGGGCGGCCGCGCCGGAACCCCGTGATGTTTCGATGAAGAAGGGCAAGCCGCGCAAGGACCCGCAGTACCTGAGCCCGCGGGATCCCTCGGCAGCGCCCAAGAAAAAGCGCCCTGCGAAAGACTAGGGCGCCGGGACCGGCCCGGGCTGCGCCGCGGCCCTGGCCGCTTTCTCGGCTGCCAGCCGCTCGAACTTCTGCCACAGCGTCTCGCGCGTCTCGACATGCGCGGGATTGGTCGGGATGCACGCGACCGGGCACACCTGCACGCACTGCGGTTCGTCGAAGTGGCCCACGCATTCGGTGCACTTGTGCGGGTCGATCTCGTAGATCTCCTCGCCCATGTAGATCGCGTCGTTGGGGCACTCCGGCTCGCAGACGTCGCAGTTGATGCATTCGTCGGTGATCATCAAGGCCATGGCCCGATTATCGATGCTCTCGGGCACGGACGTTGCGTGTCGGGTTATGCTGCGCCCCGCCCTATGAGTCTGTTCCTGTTCAAGCGTTTCCTGACCCTGATCGCCACCCTGATCGGCGCCTCGGTCATCGTTTTTCTGGTGCTCGAGATCCTGCCCGGCAATGCCGCCCAGATGCTCATGGGCCCGGACGCCTCACCCGAGGCGGTGGCCGCGCTGGCCGCCAAGCTGGGGCTCGACCAGCCGGCCTGGAGCCGCTACTGGCACTGGATCGGCGGCCTGCTCACCGGCCAGCTCGGCGACAGCTACGCCTACAGCTCGCCGGTCCTCGACCTGATCCTCGAGCGGCTCGCCCTGACCGTGCCGCTGGCGCTGCTGGCGATGGCCTTCACCACCGTGCTGGCGCTGGCGGTCGGCGTGACGGCGGCGGCCCGCCACAACAAGCTCGGCGACGTCGGGCTGATGGGCCTCACGCAGGTCGGCATCGCGATCCCGAATTTCTGGTTCGCGATCCTGCTGATCCTGGTGTTCTCGGTCCAGCTGCAGTGGTTTTCGGCGGGCGGCTTCGAGGGTTGGGGCGAGGGCATCCTGTCCGGGCTCAAGTCGCTGCTGCTGCCGGCCCTGTCGCTGGCCGTGGTGCAGGCCGCGATCCTGGCGCGCATCACGCGCTCGGCGGTGCTGGAGGTGATGCGCGAGGACTTCGTTCGCACCGCCCGCGCCAAGGGCGTGTCGCAGCGGGCGGTGCTCTGGGGCCACGTGCTTCGCAACGCCATGATCCCGGTGGTCACGGTCATGGGCATGCAGTTCTCCGAACTGCTGGCCGGCACCATCGTGGTCGAGAACGTGTTCTACCTGCCCGGCCTGGGCCGGCTGATCTTCCAGGCCATCAGCAACCGCGACCTGATCGTGGTGCGCAACTGCGTGATGCTGCTGGCCGCGATGGTGGTCATCGTCAATTTCGTGGTCGACGTGCTGTATGCCGTGATCGACCCGCGCATCAAGGCTTCCGACATATGAGCGCAGCGCCGGGCCGCCCCAAGCAAGCTCGCGCCCCCTCGGGGGGCAGCGAGGACACGAAGTGCCGAGCGCGGGGGCACGCATGAGCGCAGTACCCGCTGCGGTGCCCAGCGCGGCCGCCTTCAAAGTCCCCGGCTTCTGGCGCCGCGCGCTGCGGCACCGCAGCTTCACGATCGGCGCAGTGCTCAGCCTGCTGCTGGTGGCGGCGGCCGCGGTGTCGCTGGTGTGGACTCCCTGGTCGCCCTACGAGATGGACCTCGCGAGCAAGCTGCAGAAGCCGAGCTGGTCGCACTGGCTCGGCACCGACACCTTCGGCCGCGATGTCGCCTCGCTGCTGCTGGTGGGCGCCCGCGCCTCGATCCTGGTCGGCGTGATCGCCGTCGGCATCGGCCTCACGGTGGGCACCGCGCTCGGCCTGCTCGCCGCCGCTCGCCGCGGCTGGGTCGAGGAGGCGATCATGCGCCTGACCGACTTCACGATGGCCTTCCCGGCGATCCTGTCGGCGATCATGATGACCGCGGTGTTCGGCGCCGGCATCGTCAACGCGATCGTCGCCATCGGCATCTACAACATCCCGACCTTCGCGCGCATCACGCGGGCCTCGGCCAACGCGATCTGGTCGCGCGAGTACGTGGCGGCCGCCCGCGCCTGCGGCAAGGGCGCGTTCGCCATCACGATGCAGCACGTGCTGCCCAACATCTCGGCGGTGCTGATCGTGCAGATCACGATCCGCTTCGCGGTCGCGATCCTGGCCGAGGCGGCGCTGTCCTACCTCGGCCTGGGCACACAACCGCCGCAGCCTTCGTGGGGCCGCATGCTGAGCGAGGCCCAGACCATGATGTTCCAGGCCCCCCTGCTGGCCGTGTTCCCCGGCATGGCGATCGCGCTGGCGGTGCTGGGCCTCAACCTGCTGGGCGACGGCCTGCGGGACCTGCTCGATCCCCGCCTTGCGCGCGCCCGCTGAAGCTCCCATGCCTCTTCTCGAAGTCAACGACCTTCATGTGCAGCTGCAGACGCAGCGCGGCCCGGCCGAGGCGGTGCGCGGCATCGGCTTCACGCTGGAGCGCGGCGAGACGATGGGCATCGTCGGCGAATCCGGCTGCGGCAAGTCGATCACGGTGCAATCGCTGATGGGCCTGCTGCCGGCGAGCGCCAAGGTCAGCGGGAGCATCCGCTTCGAGGGATGCGAACTGGTCGGCCTGCCCGAGCGCGAGATGTGCAAGCTGCGCGGCGATCGCATCGGCATGATCTTCCAGGAGCCGATGACCGCGCTGAACCCGGTCCACACGATCGCCCGCCAGGTCGGCGAGCCGCTGCGGTTGCACCGCGGCCTCTCGGCCGCCGACGCGCGCAAGGAGGCGCTGGCGCTGCTCGAGCGCGTCGGCATCCCCGATGCGGCCTCGCGCCTCGACGCCTATCCGCACCAGTTCTCGGGCGGCCAGCGCCAGCGCATCGGGATTGCGATGGCGCTGGCCTGCGGGCCCGACCTGCTGATCGCCGACGAGCCGACCACCGCGCTCGACGTCACGATCCAGAAGCAGATCCTCGAGCTGATCCGCGGCCTGGTCGCGGAGCGCGGGATGGCCTTGATCCTGATCTCGCACGACCTCGGCGTGATCGCCGAGAGCGTCTCGAAGATGCTCGTGATGTATGGCGGCAGCGTGGTCGAGAGCGGGCCGACCGCGGCGGTCTTCGCCGAGCGGGCGCATCCGTACACGCAAGGCCTGTTCGCGGCCCGCCCGGCGCTCGGCGCGCCGCGCGGCCTCAAGCTCGCGACCATCCGCGGCAGCGTGCCGGAACTGGTCGACCTGCCGCCGGGCTGTCCGTTCGCGGGCCGCTGCCGCTACACGGTCGACGCCTGCGAGGCCACGCGCCCGCCGGCGGTCTCGCTGCCGCGCGACCACCGGGTGCGCTGCATACGGCTCGACGAGATCGCGGCCGTTGCGGGAGCCGCCGCATGACGCAGTTCGATCCGGACCCGAAGTCGGCCGCGCTGCTCGAAGTCACGGACCTGGTGCGCCACTACACGCTGCCGCGCGAGCGGCTGTTCGGCCCGGCGCCGATGGTGAAGGCGCTCAACGGCGTGAGTTTCAGCGTCCGGCCGGGCCAGAGCCTGGGCATCGTCGGCGAATCGGGCTCGGGCAAGTCGACCATCGCGCGGCTCGTGATGGCGCTCGACCGGCCGACTTCCGGTCACGTCAAGCTGCTGGGACGCGACCTGCACGCCTTGCCGAAAGACGAGTTGCGCGCCGCCCGCCGCGATGTGCAGATGGTGTTCCAGGACCCTTATGGCTCGCTCGATCCGCGCCAGACGGTCGCGCGGATCGTCGCCGAGCCACTCGAGGCGCTGGCCGAGACCAGCCGGGCCGAGCAGCGCGAACGGGCCGGCGAATCGCTGGCCGCCGTCGGCCTGCGCAGCACCGACCTGCACAAGTACCCGCACGAGTTCTCGGGCGGCCAGCGCCAGCGGATCGCCATCGCGCGGGCCCTGATCACGCGGCCGAAGCTGATCGTGGCCGACGAGCCGGTGAGCGCGCTCGACGTCTCGGTGCAGGCCCAGGTGCTCAATCTGATGCAGGACCTGCAGCAGCAGTTCGGCATCAGCTACCTGCTGATCAGCCACGACCTGGCGGTGGTCAACCACCTGTGCGACGAGGTCTGCGTGCTGCATCGCGGCATCGTGGTCGAGCGCGGCGCGCCGCGGCACCTTTTCGCGCACGCGCAGCATCCCTATACCCGGGCACTGCTGGACGCGGTGCCGCGCGCCGAGCCGCTGGCTTCGGCATGATCGCGCATGAGCAAATGCTTGCGGCGCGGGCGCCGGTTCGCGATGATGTAACACTGTATTTCCCATCCGCCTTTCCCTGGAGCCCTGAACCATGCTGAATCGCCGTACCCTCCTGACCACCGCCGCACTCGCCACCGTGCCGCTCGCGCTGCCGCAGGCCGCACTGGCGCAGGGCCGAAAGGACGCGATGGTGATCGGCATGGCGCTCGAGCCGCCGGGCCTGGACCCGACCGCCGGCGCCGCCTCGGCGATCGGCGAGATCGTTCTTTACAACATCCTCGAGACGCTGACCAAGATCAACTCCGACGGCAGCGTCACGCCGCTGCTGGCCGAGAGCTGGGAGGTCTCGCCCGACCTGCGCACCTAC
Organism: Variovorax sp. J31P179; assembly: GCF_030316985.1. NCBI lineage: Bacteria > Pseudomonadati > Pseudomonadota > Betaproteobacteria > Burkholderiales > Comamonadaceae > Variovorax > Variovorax sp. J31P179. The sequence continues at coordinate 249,397 of NZ_JASZYL010000006.1, forward strand.
ACCTTCAAGCTGCGCCGCGGCGTCAAGTTCCAGAATGGCGAGCCCTTCAATGCGCAGGCGGTCAAGTTCTCGTTCGACCGCGCCGGCGGCGAGAAGAGCACCAACAAGGACAAGCGCACCTTCGCCAACATCAGCACCCAGGTGGTCGACGACCACACGGTGGTGATCATCAACAAGGAAATCGACCCCGACCTGCCCTTCGTGCTGGGCCAGGCGACCGCCGTCATCGTCGAGCCCAAGAGCGCCGACACCAACGCCACCAAGCCGGTCGGCACCGGCCCCTACAAGCTCGACAGCTGGAACAAGGGCAGCTCGCTGGTGCTCTCCAAATGGGACGGCTTTCGCAACCCGGGCGCCGCCAAGCTCAACAAGGTCAGCTTCCGCTTCATTGCCGACCCCGCAGCCCAGGCCGCCTCGCTGCTGGCCGGCGACGTCGACGCCTTCCCGCGCATCGGCACGCGCGTCGTGCCGCAGTTCAAGAACAACCCGCAGTTCCAGGTCATCCTGAGCGGTTCGCGGGCCAAGACCATCCTGGCGATCAACAACAAGCGCAAGCCGCTGGACGATGTCCGCGTGCGGCGCGCGATCCTGATGGCGATCGACCGCAAGGCCTTGATCGAGGGCGCAGTCGACGGCTTCGGCGTGCCGATCGGCAGCCACTACGTGCCGGGCGCCGCCGGCTATGTCGACACCACGGGCGTAAACCCGTTCAACATCGAGAAGGCCAAGGCGCTGCTGGCCGAGGCCGGCGTGAAGACGCCGCTCGAACTCACGATGACCTTGCCGCCGCCGCCGTATGCGCGCCAGGGCGGCGAGATGATCGTGGCCCAACTGGCCAAGATCGGCATCAACGTGAAAGTGCAGAACGTCGAGTGGGCCCAGTGGCTCAGCGGCACCTACGGCGGCGGCCACGACTTCGACCTCAGCATCGTCTCGCACGTCGAGCCCTTCGACCTCGGCAACTATGCCAAGGCCGACTACTACTGGGGCTACCAGTCGAAGGACTTCAACACGCTGTTCGACAAGATCAAGACCACCGGCAATGCGGCCGAGCGCAACAAGCTGCTCGGCGACGCCCAGCGCCTGCTGGCCAACGATGCGGCCAACGGCTTCCTGTTCCAGCCCGTATGGCCGACCGTCGCGAAGAAGAGCGTGCGGGGGCTGTGGAAGGACATGCCGATCTTCGTCAACGACCTGTCGGCGCTGTCCTGGTCGTGAGGGGCGCGCTGCATGACCTGTCGGCGCGCGAACTGATCGCCGGCTACCACGCCAAGCGCCTCTCTCCGGTCGAGGTGACGCAGTCGGTGCTGGACCACATCGGGCGCTGGGAGCCGCGGCTGCAGGCCACCTGGCTGCTGCGCCCCGAGGCCGCGCTGGAACAGGCCCGCGCGGCCGAGGCGCGCTGGGCCCGCGGCGAGCCACTGGGCCCGCTCGACGGCGTCCCGACCACGATCAAGGAGAACATCGCGACCCGCGGCGACCCGATGCCGGCCGGCACCGCGGCCACCGACCTGCGGCCGGCGGCGGTCGACGCGCCGCCCGCGGCCCGGCTCAAGGAAGCCGGCGCGGTGATCCTGGCGAAGACCACCATGCCCGACTACGGCATGCTGTCCTCCGGCCTGTCGAGCTTCCATGTGCTGGCGCGCAATCCCTGGGACCTGTCGCGCACGCCGGGCGGATCGAGCGCCGGCGCCGGCGCCGCGGCGGCCGCGGGCTACGGTCCGCTGCACATCGGCACCGACATCGGTGGCTCGCTGCGCCTGCCGGCCGCCTGGTGCGGCATCTTCACGCTCAAGCCCAGCCTGGGCCGGATCCCGATCGACCCGCCCTACATGGGGCGCGCCGCCGGTCCCATGACGCGCACGGTGGCCGACGCGGCGCTGATGATGGCGCCGCTGTCGCTGGCCGACGCGCGCGACAGCATGAGCCTGCCGCCGGAGGCGATCGACTGGTCCGGCTTCGACGTCGGGGTCGAACACCTGCGCGGCCTGCGCATCGGCCTGCTGCTCGACGCCGGCTGCGGCCTGGCGGTGGAGCCCGAGATCCGCGCCGCGGTCGAGCATGCGGCACGGCTTTTCGAACGCGCGGGCGCGATCGTCGAGCCGATGCAGCCCTTCATGACGCAGACCATGCTCGACGGCATGGACCACCTGTGGCGCATGCGCTCGCGGGTCGACATGAACGCACTGCGCCCCGACCAGCGTGCCAAGGTGCTGCCCTATATCCGGCAGTGGGCCGACAGCGCCGAGGGCTTCAGCGGCGAGCACGTATTCAGGGCTTTCAGCCAGTTCCACGCGACCCGCGTCGCCGCGGTGGCGGCCTGCGCAGGCTACGACTACGTGATCTCGCCGACCGCACCCAACCTGCCGGCCGCGGCCGAGGCGCCGTCGCCCACCAACGATCCGCTGCGCCCGCTGGAGCACATCGGCTTCACGGTGCCGTTCAACATGTCGGAGCAGCCGGCGGCCTCGATCAACTGCGGCTACAGCAGCGGCGGACTGCCGATCGGATTGCAGATCGCCGGCAGGCGTTTCGACGACCTGGGCGTGCTGAAGGTCTCGCGCGCCTTCGAGCAGATCCGCGACCCGCAGCGGCCCTGGCCCGAACCGCCGCGCGACTGAGCGGCGCGACGCCATGCGCAGCACCGACAGCCTCGGCAATCCGGTCACGCTGGAGGACGCGGCGAGCCTGCCGGCGGTCAATGCCTTCGTCGAGGGCTTCATCGCCTGCGAGGCCCGGGCGGTCGACACGCTGGCCGCCGCTCATGACCCGAGCCCGCTGGTGCAGGCCTACTGCGCCACCCTGCACCTGTTCGCCGAATCGAAGGATGCAGTGGCCAACGCGCGGCCCTTCCTCGAGCGCGCCCAGGCCGGCGCGTCGCGCGCCACGCCGCGCGAGCAGCGCTACATCGACGCGGTCGCCGCCTGGGCCGCGGGCGACATCGCGCGCGCGATCGCACTGCACCAGGAGCAGGCACTGGAGCATCCGCGCGACCTGGCCTCGCTCAAGCTCGGCCAGTACCACTGCTTCAACAGCGGCGACTGCCCCGGCATGCTGCGGCTCGCGCTGGCCGCGCTGCCGGCGGCCGGCGACGTCGCGTACCTGCACGGAATGGCCGCCTTCGGCTACGAGCAATGCCACCTGATGCGCGAGGCCGAGGCCAGCGCGCGCCGCGCGATCATGATGCGTCGCAAGGAGCCGTGGGCACACCACGCGCTCGGCCACGTGATGCTGACCGAGGGGCGCCTGGCCGAAGGGCTGGCCGTGATGCGCGCGCTCAGCGACACCTGGGTCGGGCTCAACTCCTTCATGGTCACGCACAACTGGTGGCACGTGGCGCTGTTCCTGATCGACCTCGGCCGTGACGCCGAGGCGCTCGAGGTCTACGACCGGGAGGTCTGGGGCGTGGTCAAGGACTACTCGCAGGACCAGATCGGCGCCGTGTCGTTGCTGGCGCGCTTCGAGCTTGCGGGCATTCCGGTCGAAGATCGCTGGCAGGACCTGGCCAACCACCTCGCGCGGCGCCTCGACGACCACGTGCTGCCCTTCCTGGACCTGCAATACCTCTACGGCCTGGCACGTGCGGGCCGGGACGAGGCCGACCTGCTGCTGCGCAACATCGAATCCTTCGCACCGCATGCGCCGCCTTCGAGCCGCGATGCCTGGCAGCGGGTCTGCGTGCCGGCGGCGCACGGGCTGCGCGCCCACGCCCGCGGCGACTTCGCGGCGGCGATCGATGGCCTGGGGCTGGCCCTGCCGCGGCTGGTCGAGATCGGCGGCAGCCATGCCCAGCGCGACCTGTTCGAGCAGGTGTACCTCGATGCGCTGGTGCGCCTCGGCACCGAGGCTTCGCTGGCCGGCGCCCAAGGCATCCTGCAGCAGCAGGTCAACCGCCAGCCGGAGTCGCTGCGCTTGAGAAAGCAGGCCGCCGCGGTCTGCGCACGGCTGGGCCTGCCCGCGTTCGGCTGATCAGCCCGCCGCCACCTCGTGCGCGGCCATCTGCTCCAGCGCCTTGACCAGCGCCGAATGGTCGAGCTGGTCCCAGCCATGGGCGGCGCAGGACTGCATCAGCTGCGCCGCCGAAGCGGTCTGGGGCAGCGACACGTCCATCTCCTTGGCACCGGCGAGCGCCAGGCTCAGGTCCTTCTGGTGCAGCGCGATGCGGAAGCCCGGATTGAAGGTGCGCTTGATCATCCGCTCGCCGTGCACCTCGAGGATGCGGCTGGCCGCGAAGCCGCCCATCAGTGCCTGCCGCACCTTGGCCGGGTCGGCGCCGGCCTTGCTCGCGAACAGCAGCGCCTCGCCGACCGCCGCGATGTTGAGCGCCACGATGATCTGGTTCGCGACCTTGGTGGTCTGGCCGTCGCCGTTGCCGCCGACCAGCGTGATGTTCTTGCCCATGGCCTCGAACAGCGGCCGGGCGCGCTCGAACACGGCCTCGTCGCCGCCCACCATGATCGTCAGGCTGCCCGCCTTGGCGCCGACTTCGCCGCCCGACACCGGCGCGTCGAGGTAGTCGCAGCCGAGTTCATTGATCTTCTTGGCGAAGCGCTTGGTCTCCATCGGCGCGATCGAGCTCATGTCGATCACGGTCTTGCCCTTGGAGAGGCCCGAGGCCACGCCGTCCTCGCCGAACAGCACCTGCTCGACGTCCGGCGTGTCGGGCAGCATCAGGATCACGACCTCGGCCGCGCGCGCGACCTCGGCGTTGGTCTTGCAGACGGTGGCGCCCTGCAGGGCGTCGGGCACCTTGCTGCGCGTGCGCACGACCATCTCGTGGCCGGCCTTCATGAGGTTCTGCGCCATCGGCGCGCCCATGATGCCGAGGCCGATGAATCCGATCTTCATGTGATGTTCCCTTTCAGTAGGTGGAGGAGCCGGGCGCGGCCGGTGCGGCGCGCATCTTGGAAAGCACTTGCTGCGAGCCGGCGGCCATCAGGCGCGCATCCGAGCTCACGGTGACGAACTGGAAGCCCTTGGCGATGCGCGCCAGTGCGCCCTCGGGCGTGCCGTTGTGGATGCCGGCCACCAGGCCGTGCGCCTTGGCGCGCTCGAGGATGTGGTCGATCGCCTGCGCCGCCGGCGGATCGACGTCGTCGAACACCGGCCGGCAGCCGAGCGCCAGCGAGAGGTCCGAGGGCCCGATGTAGACCGCGTCCAGGCCCTCGACCGACATGATGGCGTCGAGGTTCTCCAGCGCCTGCGCGGTCTCGATCATCGCGAAGGTGACGATGGTGTCGTTGGCATGCTGGGCGTAGTCGGCGCCGCTGTAGAGCAGCGCGCGCACCGGGCCGAAGCTGCGCGTGCCGCGCGGCGCGTAGTGGGTGTAGGCGACCAGCCTGGCGGCCTCGTCGGCGGTGCTGATCATCGGGCAGATGACGCCGTAGGCGCCGGCATCGAGCGTCTTCATCAGCGCGCTCGGGTCGAGCCAGGGCACGCGCACCACCGGCACCGTGTCGGTGGTGGAGATCGCCTGCAGCATCGGGATCATCGACTGGTAGTCGACCACGCCGTGCTGCAGGTCGATGGTCAGCGAATCCCAGCCCTGGTGGGCCATGGTCTCGGCCGAGAAGCCGTTGGGGATCGCGAGCCAGCCGTTGACTGCGGCGCCTCCCGATTTCCATAGTGTGCGCAGGCGGTTTTCTCTCATGAACAGCTCCTTCTAGTCAGTTGAGGACAGAGCAAAAACTGCTGCGCAGTTTCTTGGTCTGTCCCGCAAGGTCTCAGTCAGTCGAGGACAGAGCAAAACTGCTGCGCAGTTTCTTGGTCTGTCCCGCAAGGTCTCAGTCAGTCGAGGACAGAGCAAAAACTGCTGCGCAGTTTCTTGGTCTGTCCCGCAAAGTCTTCAACGATCGAAGGCCGGCCGCTTGGGATCGAATTTCCAGCCGGGAATGAGCGCCTGCATCGCCATCGCATCGTCGCGCGAGCCCAGGCCGTGCTGCTTGTACAACTGGTGCGCCTTCTCGACCTCGACCATGTCGAGCTCGACGCCCAGGCCCGGCTTCTTCGGCACCTGCACGTGGCCGCCGACGATCTGCAGCGGGTCTTTGGTGAGGCGCTGGCCGTCCTGCCAGATCCAATGCGTATCGATCGCCGTGACACGGCCCGGCGCGGCGGCGCCGACCTGGGTGAACATCGCCAGCGAGACATCGAAGTGGTTGTTCGAATGCGAGCCCCAGGTCAGGCCCCAGTCGCGGCAGGTCTGGGCCACGCGCACCGACCCGGCCATGGTCCAGAAATGCGGGTCGGCCAGCGGGATGTCCACCGACTGCAGCGCCAGGGCGTGGCTCATCTGGCGCCAGTCGGTGGCGATCATGTTGGTGGCGGTCGGCAGGCCGGTGGCGCGCCGGAACTCGGCCATCACCTCGCGGCCCGAGAAGCCTTCCTCGGCGCCGCAGGGGTCTTCGGCATAGGCGACCACGCCGCGCATCCGCTGGCCCAGGCGGATCGCATCCTTGAGCAGCCAGCCGCCGTTCGGGTCGAGCGTCACGCGCGCTTCGGGGAAGCGCTCGTGCAGCGCGACGATGGCATCGACCTCCTCGTCGCCGCGCAGCACGCCGCCCTTGAGCTTGAAGTCGTTGAAGCCGTACTTGTCGCGCGCCGCCTCGGCCAGCCGCACGATGGCCTCGGGCGTCATGGCCTTCTCGTGGCGCAGGCGGAACCAGTCGTTGTCGGCCTCGGGCTCGCGGGCGTAGGGCAGGTCGCTCTTGTCGCGGTCGCCGACATAGAACAGGTAGCCCAGCATCTCGACCGCGTCGCGCTGCTGCCCTTCGCCGAGCAGCGCCGCGACCGGCACGCCCAGGTGCTGGCCCAGCAGGTCGAGCAGCGCCGACTCGATCGCGGTCACGGCATGGATCGTGGTGCGCAGGTCGAAGGTCTGCAGGCCGCGGCCGCCGGCATCGCGGTCGGCGAACTGCTTTTGCACCTGCTGCATCACGCGCTGGGCGTTGCCGATCGACTGGCCAACCACCAGGTCGCGGGCGTCCTCGAGGGTCTGGCGGATCTTCTCGCCGCCAGGGACTTCACCGACGCCGGTGCGGCCGGCGTTGTCGCTGAGGATCAGCAGGTTGCGGGTGAAGAAGGGGCCGTGGGCGCCGCTCAGGTTGAGCAGCATGCTGTCGCGGCCGGCGACCGGGATCACGCGCAAATCGGTGACGAGGGGAGTGGAGTGGGACATGGCGGGTCTCTCAGTCGATAGTGATCTTGCCTGTCTCGATCACTTTCTTCCAGCGGGCGGACTCCTGCTGCTGGAACTTGGCGAACTGCTCGGGCGTGTTGGCGACCACCTCCAGGCCGATGGCGGTGAACTGCTGCTTCACGGCGGGGTCGTTCAGCGCCGCGGTCATCGCATCATGCGCCTTGCTGCGCAGCGCCGGCGGCAGGCCCTTGGGCGCGACGATCGCCTGCCACGAATACACCTCGAGGTTCTTGACGCCGGCCTCGGCCGTGGTCGGCACGTCGGGCAGTACCGGCGAACGCTTGTCGCCGGTGACCGCGAGCGCCCGCAGCTTGCCGGCGTTGATGTTCTGCACCACCGCGTTGACGTTTTGGAACGAGGCATCGACCTGGCCGCCGAGCAGGTCGGTGATCGCCGGCGCGCCGCCCTTGTAGGGGACATGGAGGCCCTGGGTGCCGGTCTGCTGCCAGAACAGTTCGGCCGTGAGATGGTCGCTGGAGCCGTTGCCCGACGACGCGAAGGTCATCTTGCCGGGATGCGCCTTCAGGTTGGCGATCACCTCGGCCACCGTCTTGAACGGCGACTTGGCGGGGACCACCAGCACGTTGGGCGCCTGCACCGCCACCGTGATCGGGTCGAAATCCTTCAGGGCGTCGTACTGCATGCCCTTGATCAGGTGCGGCGCGATCACCAGCGGGCCCAGGGAGGTCACGAGGAAGGTGGCGCCGTCGGGCGTAGCCCGCTTCACGAAGGTGGCGCCGATGGTGCCGGTGGCCCCGGCCTTGTTGTCGACCAGGAAGGACTGGCCCAGCTTCTCGCCGAGCCGGGGCGAGATGGCACGCGCCACCATGTCGGTCGATCCGCCGGCCGGGAACGGGACCACCAGCGTCACGGGTTTCTGGGGCCAGTCCTGGGCCTGGGCGCCGAGGGCCGCGAGGCCGAGCGCGAGGGTGCCGAGCAATCGTTTCATGTCTGTCTCCTGCGGATGAATGGAAATGGTAGCGCTACCTTCAGATGCCGAATGATAGCGCTACCTATCCGAAACACCCACTAGGGGTTTGTACCGATCAGGCGCTCTCCCGCTCGATGATCGAGAAGCCGATGTCCACCACCCGCGGGCCGCGCTGGCCGCCTTCGGCCCGCTCGACGATGAACTGCGCCGCCTGCCGGCCGATGGCTGTGCCGTCGATCCGCACCGTGGTCAGGGCCGGGTGGAGATCGGCGGCGAACTCGAGGTCGCCGAATCCGACCACCGCCAGCTGCCCGGGCACCGCGATGCCGCGCGCCTGCGCCTCGGTCATGACGCCGAGCGCGAGCAGGTCCGAGCTGCAGAACACGGCGTCGATGCCCGGCGCGTCGCGCAGCAGCTCGGCCAGCGCCGCGCGGCCGCTCTTGAGGGTGGTCGGGGCCGGCACCCGCACCACGGCCACCTCGGGCAGGCCGATGGCCCGCGCGGTGTCCTGGAAGGCCTGCAGCCGGCGGAACGCGCGCTCGTCGTCGCCGGCGATCGCCGCCAGCCGGCGCCGGCCGCGGACATGGAGGAACTCGGCCACCGCGCGGCCGACCGCGGGATGCGAGAAGCCGACCAGCATGTCGAGCGGCGTCGGCGTCAGGTCCCAGGTCTCGACCACCGGGATGCCGGCCGCCAGCAGGCGCTTGCGGCCCTCGGTCGAATGCATGATGCCGGTCAGCACGATGCCGTCGGGTCGGCGGCCGATGATGGTCTCGAGCAGCGCGTCCTCGCGCGAATCGACGTAGCCGCTCTGGCCCAGCATCAACTGGTAGCCGCGCTCGGCCAGCGCCTGGGTCAGCGCCTGGACCGTCTGCAGGAACACCGGGCCGGCGATGGTCGGCACCACCGCCGCCACCAGCCGGCTGCGGGTGGACGCCAGCCCGCCGGCCAGCACGTTGCGCACGTAGCCGGTGCGCTCGACGGCCGCGGTGACCTTCTGCAACACCTCGGCCGACACCTGCCGGGGACTGCTCAGCGCGCGCGAAGCCGTGATCGGCGCGACGCCGGCGAGCTTGGCGACATCGTGCAGCGTGACCGCGCCGCTGCCGCGGCGGGCCCGTCGAACCGGAGGCTCCTCATTGCTCATGGCCCGGATTCTAGGCCCGCGGTAGCGCTACCGATCCAGCCCCATCGCCCGGTGCCCGATCTCGAAATCGTTGCGGCCGCTGCGGTCGGTGCCGCGCAGCAGCCACAGCGGGCGGCGGGCGAAATCGACCGCCACGCCGCTCTTGCCGTCGACCGGCCGCAGATCGCGCTGGAACACCGAGGTCGCGGGCATGTAGCGCAGGGCGACGCCGGTTCGGCGTTTCGCGGAGGTGTTGGCCTGGGCGCCGTGAATCATGTAGACGTCGTGCAGCGACATCTGGCCCGGCTGCAGTTCGAGGTCGACCGCCGAGGCCTCGTCGAAGCTGCCCGCCGCCAGGCGCTGGTTGAGGGTCAGGTCGGTGCGATCTTCATGCAGGTGCTCGTGCAGCACCTGGCCACGGTGCGAGCGGGGGATGACGCGCAGGCAGCCGTTCTCGACCGTCGACGCTTCAAGTGCAACCCAGACCGTGCAGTTGGCCAGCGGCCGGATCGGCCAGTAGTGGCCGTCCTGGTGCCAGGGGGTCTCGTAGCCTTCGGCGGCCGGCTTGCAGAACACGTGGCAGCCCCAGAGGATCACGTCGTCGCCGATCACGCCCGACACCAGTTCGACGATCTCGGGGTCCATCGCCAGTTCGAGAAAGCGCCGGCTGCCGCGCACGCCCTCGCCGTTGTCGCCCTCGACATGTGCCGAGACCAGCTTCTCGGGACGCACGCCGGGGTTGTTGCGGATCAGTTCGTCGAGCGCCTCGCGCATCGTCGCGACCCGCGCCTCGGGCAGCCGGAACTGCGGGATCACCCAGCCTTCGGACTGGTACTGCGCGATCTCTCGTGCGGACAGTTGCGCCATGTGTGCACCTCGTGGAGGCGCCCATTATGGGCAGTTCAGCCGTCGTAGCCAGGCGGCGGGACGAAGCCGCCGAAGGCGCGCTCCACGGCCTCGGCGAAGGCGATGGTCGTGCGGTCCTCCAGGTACGGGCCGATGATCTGCATGCCGACCGGCAGCCCCTCCTCGCTCAGGCCGATCGGCATCGCGGTCGCGGGCAGCCCGGTCAGCGTCGCCAGGCTCGACCAGGGCGACTGGTCCTTGTAGGCGATCTCGTGGTCGTCGATCCGCAGCCGCCGGGTCTCCATCTCGCCCGGATCGTGCGGGAAGGCCGGCGTCGGCGACACCGGGCACAGCACCACGTCCCACTGGGCGAACAAGGCGCGCCACCGGTGCGCCGTGGCGGCACGCATGCGGTCGGCATGAATCCAGTCGCGATGGCTGATCCCCGCTTCGGCGCCCGGCATGTCCGCACCGAGCTGGGCCCACAAGAGCTGGCCCCAGAGCGACGCCACCCGCGCCAGGTCGGGCAGCAGCGGGCTGCCGCGCTCGACCCGGCAGCCGGCGCGCGCCAGGCCGTCGGCCAGACGCTGCAAGGCCGAACGGACCGCCGCGGAGGTCGGCACCAGCGGATGGGTGTCGAGCAACAGCACGCGGAAATCCGCCAGCGCGGCATGGCGCGACGGCGGCAGCGCCAGCCGGTAGGCGATCGCCTGCGCATCGTCCGGGCCGGCGATGGCGTCGAGCGCCAGCGCCAGGTCGGCGGGGCTGCGCGCCATCGGGCCGACCACCGCGAGGTCGACCCAGGGGTCGGCCGACAGGGCCGGCGTGCCCGGCGGCGCGCTGCCGCGCATCGGCACCAGGCCGTGCGTGGGCTTGTGCGCGAAGACGCCGCAGAAATGGGCCGGCACGCGCAGCGAGCCGACCAGGTCGGAACCGAACTCGAGCGACACGTAGCCCGCCGCCAGCGCTGCCGCACCGCCCCCCGACGAGCCGCCGGGCGTGCGCGCCAGGTCCCAGGGATTGTTGGTGCGGCCGTAGACCGGATTGCTCGACTGCCAGTCCGCCAGCTGCATCGCCACGTTGGTCTTGCCGATGACGATGGCGCCGGCCGCCTTGAGCCGGCGCACCAGCACCGCGTCCTCGGCCGCGGGCGGCTGCCCGGTGCCGGGGATGCCCCAGGTGGTCGGCAGGCCCTCGACGTTGAAGGCCTCCTTGACCGTGACCGGTACGCCCAGCAGCGGGCGGCGATCGCCCCGCGCCAGCGCGGCATCGGCGGCCAGCGCGGCCACGCGGGCACGCTCGAAATCGCGCACTGCGACGGCATTGAGCGCCGGGTCGAACTGTTTGATTCGCTCGATGGAATCCGCCAGGAGGGCGGCGGCGGAGGTCTTGCCGGATTGGAGGGCTGCGACTAGTTCGCGGGTGGTCGCGTAGGGCATGGGGGCGGGCTCCTCTAGTCAGTTGAGGACAGAGCAAAAACTGCTGCGCAGTTTCTTGGTCTGTCCCACAAGGTCTCACGAGGTCGAGGACAGAGCAAAAACTGCTGCGCAGTTTCTTGGTCTGTCCCGCAAGGTCTCAGGAATGCCGCCGCTGGTCGTACGTAGGCTGCTCCGGCAGGTCCGCCAGATGCCGCGTATCGGCCCAGTCGACGATCTCGATCTGGTCGGGCTTCGCGGCCTCGGCGATGCGGATTCGGTTGAAGCCGGCATTGGGAATGTCGCTCTGGCGCGGCCCGTTGAGTCCCAGCCCGCGCGCGGTGCGCCAGACCATGTCGAGCACGCCGCCGTGGGTGACCACCAAGAGCCGCTGCCCCGTGTTGGCGGTCGCGATGCGGCCCAGCGCCTCGATGATGCGGGCGTGGAACTGGCGCGGCGATTCGCCTTCGGGCATCGCATGGTCCTCGCTGAACTTCAGCCAGTCCTCCCAGGCGCGCGGATGCCGGGCCTGGATCTCGTCGGCGCGCATCCCCTCGACGATGCCGAAGTTCTGCTCGCGCAGCGAGACGGTGGTGAGGATCTCGAGCCCGAGCTGCCGCGCGGCCGGCGCCGCGGTCTGCTGCGCCCGCATCAGGTCGCTGCTGATCAGCTGCTGCACCGGTTCGCCGGCCAGGCGCAGCCCGAGGCGGCGCGCCTGCTCGTGACCCATGTCGTTGAGGGGCACGTCGATGTGGCCCTGGAAACGCAGCTCGCGGTTCCAGTCGGTCTCGCCGTGGCGGATCAGGATGAGTTCGGTGGGAGTGGACATAGGCAGGGTCTATTCTCCCCGCAGCCGGTGTCAGGCACGCGACCGTTCGCGGCTTCACCGAGAATCCGGGCATGCCAAGCCTCGTGTTGCTCCCCGGACTCGCCTGCGACGAACGCCTCTGGGAGGCCCAGCGGCCGGTCCTGCCCCCGGCGCTCGATGTCCGCGTGAGCGACGCCCACATGCGCTGCGACCGCATCGAGACCATGGCCGCCGCCGTGCTGGCCGACCACCCGGGCTCGCTGATCCTCTGCGGAGCCTCGATGGGCGGCATGGTCGCGATGGAGGTCGCCCGGCAGGCGCCCGCGCGCATCGCCGGGCTGGCCCTGCTCGGCACCAACGCGCGCGCCGAAACGCCCGAGATGTTCGAACTGCGGCGTTCGGCGATCGAGCTGTTCGAGAACGGCGAGGCCCGCGACGTGATCGAGCTGAACGCCGGCTTCGCCTTCCACAGCTCGCGCGGCGGCGATGCCCCCCTGCTGCGGCGCTACGTCGAACTGGTGCTCGATGCCGGCGCGGCGCAGCTGGTGCGGCAGAACCGGGCCCTGATGGCGCGCCCGGACGCCCGCCCCCACCTGCCCTCGCTGCGCTGTCCGGTGCTGGTGATGTGCGGCGACGGTGATCGCCTGACGCCGCCCGAGTGCTCGAGCGAGATCGCGAGCCTGGTGCCGCAGGCCGAGCTGGTCTGGGTCCCGCAATGCGGCCACATGCTCACGATGGAGCGGCCGGAGCTGGTCAACGCCACGCTGGGGCCCTGGCTGCAGCGCCTGCTGGTCGCGCCATAGGTCCGTTGTTCGGAGTGGGCTCACGCCGACGGTTCATCCTCGGCAGCACCGCACGGCACGCACCCCCGGACTTTCGGAAACCGCGATCAGTGCAGTTGGCCGCCGGTCTCGCGGATGTCCTCGCCGACCGCGAGCGACGTGGCGATCGCGACGCGCAGCGCGGCGACCATGGTGGCCAGCGCCATGCTCGGCTGCCCCGGCAGTCGCGCCACCTGCTCGGGCAGGTACGGGACGTGAATGAAGCCAGCCCGCATGCCGGGCACCGGGCGGGTCGCGGCCCGGTGCATCAACCCGAAGAACAGGTGGTTGCAGACGAAGGTGCCGGCGCTGTTCGACACTGCGGCCGGGATGCCCGCGGCCCGCAGGTCGCGCACCATGGCCTTGATCGGCAAGGTCGAGAAGTAGGCCGCGGGCGCGCCCGCCACCACCGGTTGGTCGATCGGCTGGTGGCCGACGTTGTCGCCGATGCGGCCGTCGTCGACATTGATCGCCACCCGTTCGGGCGTGAACTCGCTGCGGCCGCCGGCCTGGCCGACGGCGAGCACCAGCTGCGGCTGCAGTTCGTCGATCGCCGCGTCGAGCGCCCGCAGCGCGGCACCGAATACGCAGGGGATGCGGCGCGCATGCACCACGACAGCGCCCTGGCGCCAGCCGTCGAGCGCGCGCACGGCCTCCCAGGACGGATTGACCGTCTCCCGGTCAAAGGGCTCGAAGCCGGTCAGCAGGACGTTCACGTCGCCGCGACCGCGATGCCTTCGGCCGCCAGCCGCTCGCGGATGCGGCGCGCGAAGGCCAGCGCATGCGGGCCGTCGCCATGCAGGCAGACCGTCTGCGCATTCACCGCCACCAGGCTGCCGTCGATGGCGCGCACCTGCCGGTCGCGCACCAGCGACAGGGTCTGGGCCAGCGAGGCTTCTTCGTCGTCGATCAGGGCGCCCGGCTGGCTGCGCGGCACCAGGCTGCCGTCTGGCATGTAGCCGCGGTCTGCGAAGACCTCCTCGACCGGCCGCAGGCCGGCGCGCTCGGCGGCGCCGATCATGCCGCTGCCGGCCAGCCCGAAATAGCGCAGCGAGGGATCGAAGCGGCGCACGGCCTCGCAGATCGCCTCGGCCAGCGCCGGCTCTTTGACCGCCTGGTTGTAGAGCGCGCCGTGTGGCTTGACGTGGGCCAGCCGGCCGCCTTCGGCCTTGACGATCGCGGCCAGCGCGCCGATCTGATAGAGCACGCCGGCGACGATCTCCTCGGGCGGCAGGTGCATGGTGCTGCGGCCGAAGTTCTCGCGGTCCGGGAAGCTCGGGTGGGCGCCGATCGCGACGCCGTTGGCGATCGCCCAGCGCACGCACTGCTGCATGGTGCGGGCGTCGCCGGCGTGCCAGCCGCAGGCGATGTTGGCCGAGCTCACCAGCCCGAGCAGGGCCTCGTCGTTGTCGCATCCCTCGCCGAGGTCGGCGTTGAGGTCAATCTGCATCGCTTTCTCCTTGGGGAGGATTCTGCGCCGGTGCGATCCACCCCGCCGACGCCAGGCCTTGCGCCACCTGCGAGAGATAGCGCCGGCGCTCGTCCCAGGCCGCCAGCGCCTGTGCCGAATCGACCTGCTGCAGCCGCAGCCGGCCATTGAGCGGCGCCTGCGCCAGCTTCCAGAGGTCGGCGCGGATCACCACGCCGATGCGCGGATAGCCGCCGGTGGTCTGGGCATCGCCCATCAGGATGATCGGCTGGCCCGCGGGCGGCACCTGGATCGTCCCCGGGATCACGCCCGAAGACAGCATGTCGACGGCGCGCCGGCGCTTGAGCTCGAAGCCCTCGAGCCGGCTCCCCATGCGGTTGCTCTGCGGCGTGAGGCGCCAGGACCCGCCCCACAGCGCCTCGCGCGACGCGATCGTGAACTGCTCGAACTCGGGGCCGGGCATCACCCGCAGCACGGTCGCGCCGTCGCTGCCGCGGCCCGGATCGGGGCTGCGCACGCCGAAGGGCCGCCGCGCCAGCTGCTGCGCGTCCAGTGCCGTCGTGCCGAGCGCCAGCTTGTCGCCCTTCTTGAGGGCCCGACCGTGGTGGCCGCCGAAACCGGCCTTGAGGTCGGTGCTGCGCGAGCCGAGGATCACCGGGACATCGATCCCGCCGGCCACCGCCAGCCAGCTGCGCAGCCCGGCCTTCAGTGCCGACCGGTTGGCGCCGGCCAGCTTGAGCACCTGCCCCGCGGCCACTGGCAGGCTCCAGCACGGCCACAGCGGCACGCCGTCGAGCGTGGCGCCGAAGTCGTCGCCGGCCAGCGCGATGCGGGTCGGGACCTCGAAGCGAATCTCGCAGCCGCCCATCGTGAGTTCGAGGCCGGCGGCGCCGTCGGGGTTGCCGGCCAGCCGGTTGGCGAGGGTCAGGGCCAGCGTGTCGAGCGCGCCGCCCGGGCAGATGCCGAGCTGGCGGTGCCCCGGACGCCCGAGGTCCTGCACCGAGGCCAGCATGCCCGGTCGCAGGACCGTGAGCCCGGAAGCGCCCGTCATCAGGCTTCCATGCTTTCGACCACGAAACGCACCTGGTCGCCCGGCCGCAGGCGGGTCGGCTCGGCCGCGCCCGGATCGAACATCTCCAGCGAGGTGCGGCCGATCAGCTGCCAGCCGCCCGGCGAGACCAGCGGGTAGATGCCGGTCTGCTCGCCGCCGATGCCCACCGAACGCGCCGGCACGGCCAGGCGCGGCTCCTTGCGCCGCGGCGTCGCCAGCTCCGGCGGCAGGCCGCCCATGAAGGCGAAGCCCGGCAGGAAGCCGAGCAGGTACACCACGTAATGACCCGCGCTGTGCCGCTTCACGACCTCGGCCGGCGACAGGCCGGTGTGGCGGGCGACCTCGGCCAGGTCGGGGCCGGACTCGCCGCCATAGGCGACCGGAATCTCGACCTGCCTGCCCTGGATGCCGGCCGCGGCCAGTTGCGGCCAGGCCGACAGCACCTGCATCTCGAGTTCGACGACATCGATCTGCGCCGGATCGAACAGCAGGCTCAGGTTGTTCATGCCCGGCAGCACCTCCTGCACGCCGCGCCACTGCATCGCTTCCGCGGCCAGTGCCCAGATGCGCTGCTGCTGGACCAGCGTCGCCGGCGCCGGCAGCTCGCACAGCAAGGCGGCCTCGCCCAGAGAATGCAGCCGAAGCGGCTGGGGGGTCAAACGGCAACCTCCGTGCTTCGCACTGCGGTGCGAGCCCCCTTCGGAGCGGCCGGGCGGGGGCTCATTTGAAAACCTCCGTGCTTCGCACTGCGGTGCGAGCCCCCTTCGGAGCGGCCGGGCGGGGGCTCATTCGCGCACGAGGCCGCGGACCTTGGCGAGCAGGCTGTCCTGGACGTTGGGCGAGACGAATTTGTCGACTTCGCCGCCCAGCATCGCGATCTCGCGAACGAAGGTGCTGGAAATGAACTGGTACTTGTCGCTCGGCGTCAGGAACACGGTCTCGACCTCGGGCATGAGCGAACGGTTCATGCCGGCCAGCTGGAACTCGTAGTCGAAGTCGGTCACGGCGCGCAGGCCGCGCACCATCGCCTTGCCGCCGCGGGCGACCACGAAATCGCGCAGCAGGCCCGAGAAGCTCTCGACCGTGACCTGGTCGCTGTAGGGCTTGACGGCGTCGCTCGCCATGTCGATGCGCTCCTGCAGCGTGAACAAGGCCTTTTTGTGGTGTCCCGCTGCCACCGCGACGATGACCCGCGAAAACAGCTGGGTCGCGCGCCGCACCACGTCCTCGTGACCGAGCGTCATGGGGTCGAAGGTGCCGGGATATACGGCGATCACGTTGCTGGACATGCTTCTTTCCTCCTGATTCGGCCGCCGTCGGCCAGGTTCGGCGGATTATGCAGCGGGGCTTGCCGCGGCCTGCAGAAGGTGGGCGTGCACGGCGCCGGCCTTCAGGTAGCGGAAGACCGAAAGGCCGAGCGCGGCGAGCTCGTCGTCGCTCCAGCGCCGGGCGGCCTCCAGGTAGACCACGCCCTCGGGCCGCAGAGCCCGCAGGGCCGCACGCAGGGCCGGCTCGTACAAGGCGGGGTTCTCGAACGGCGGGTCCAGGAACACCGCATGCAGGCTCCCGGCCGGCACCCGCTCGAGCGCCGTGACGCCGTTGCCGCGCTCGACGCGCACGGCGTCGGCGCCGAGCTTGGCCTTCAGGCCCTGGAGCTGGGCGACCAGGGTCGGGTCCTGCTCGCACAGCAGCACCGAGGCGGCGCCGCGCGAGGCGGCTTCGAGGCCGATCGCGCCGGTGCCGGCGAAGGCATCGACGCACTGCCAGCCGGGCAGCTCGCCGCCGCCGACGCCGGCCAGGCTGGCGAGCCAATTGAAGAGGGTTTCGCGCACCCGGTCGGGAGTCGGGCGCAGGCCGGGCTTGTCGGCGACCGCGAGGCGGGTTCGCTTCCACTGGCCGCCGATGATGCGGACGAAATGCGGTGCCTTGGCGAGTTTGGCCGGCTTGGCCGGTGCCGCGGGGGCGGGTGTTCGGGACTTTGGTTTCACACCCGGGAGCTTAACGGCAGCCGCCTGCACCGGGCCTTCAAGGTTGCCCGCCCACCACCACCGTCACCATCTTCTCCGGCTGGAGCTTGCGCGCGAAGGCCGCCTTGACGTCGGCCACGGTGATCGCGTTCACGCGCGCGGTCCAGGTCTCGAGGTAGTCGAGCGGCAGGTCGTTCCAGGCGATGTTGGCGACGTTGCCGAGCAGCTTCCGGTTGCTGTCCAGCAGCAGCGGAAAGCCGCCGATCAGGTTGTCTTTCGCGGCCTTGAGCTCGGCCTCGGTCGGGCCGTCGGCGACGAACTTCGCCAGTACGTCCTTCGAGACCTTGACGGCTTCATCGGCCTGGTCGGGCCGGGTCTGGAAACCGATGCGGAAGGCGCCCGCATGCAGGCCCGGCGAGAAGCCGCTGTAGACGCTGTAGGCCAGCCCGCGTTTCTCGCGCACCTGCTCGGTCAGGCGCGAGACGAAGCCACCGCCGCCGAGCACGTAGTTGCCGAGCGTGAGCGCGAAGTGGTCGGGGTCGGCGCGCCGATAGCCGGGCTGGCCGATCAGCACATGGGCCTGGGCCGAATCGAAAGGGATGCGATCGTCCTTGGGCGCCGCCAGCGGCTGCACTTCGGGCACCGCCGGCAGCGCGGCGCAAGCGCCCCCGGCGGGCAGCCGCGACAGCAGCGTGGCGGCGATGCCGTCGGCCTGCGCCCGCGTGACGGCGCCGACGATGCTGATCTTGGCGCGGCAGGGCACGATCAGCTGCGCATAGCGCGCACGCATCGCGGCGACGTCGATCTGAGCCAGCGTGGCCTCGGTGGTCTCCAGGCCGTAGGGATGGCTGCCGTAGACGCCCTGCGAAAAGGCCCGCTCGACCCGGGTGGCGGGCTTGGTGTTGGCTTCCCGGATCGAGGCCCCGATGCGCTCGCGCTCACGCTTCCAGACGTCCTCGGGGAAGGCCGGCTCGCCGATCTCGCGCGCGGCCAGGCGCACCGCCTTGTCGAGCAGCACCGGATCGGACAGCGTGCGCAAGGTGAAGCTGGTGCGGTCGGAGCCGGCACCGGCGTCGAAATTGGCGCCGAGATCAGCCCAGGCTTCGCCCAACGCGTTCTGGTCCAAGGCGGGGTCGCTGCCGTTCGCACGAATGCCTTTCTCGACCATCCCTGCGGTCATCGAGGCCAGGCCGGCCTGGGCCGGAGGGTCGCGCCGCCCACCGGCGTCGAAGTCGACCTGGACATCGACGATCGGCAGCGCGTTGGTGGCGGCCAGGTAGACCTTGGCACCGTTCGCGAGGCTCCAGTGCTGGATCGGAATGGCGGCCTGGGCGGCGGCGCCGATGAAAAGCGCGGCGCCGGCCAGCAGGCTGCGCAGCGCGAACTGTCGTGTGTCAAACATGGGGATGCAACCTCGTTTCAACGCAGATCGCCGGCAGGCGCTGCAAAACCGCGCGGGCGGCGGTTGGGTTCGGGCGGCAGCGGCCGCAGAACGGCGGCCGTCATCTGGTCGTCGCCGAAGTATTTCGCCGCCACCGCCTGCACCTGCTCGGCCGTGACCGCCTGCAGCTTCGCGATGATCCGCTCGCTGGCGTCCAGCGGCAGGCCCTGCACCCAGTTGCTGCCGAGCTCGCGGGCCTGGGCCATCACCGAATCGAGCTTGTAGGTCTCGCTGGCCACCCACTGGGTCTTGACGCGGGCCAGTTCGGCCGCGCCGACGCCCTCGCGCGCCACCTTGGCGACCTCGGCGCGCAGCGCGGCCTCCACGGCCTCGGGCGTCTTGCCGGCGGCTGGCACGCCGTCGAGCCCGAAGATCTGCGGCCCGCGGCCGATGAAGCCTGCATAGGCGCCGGCCGAATCGGCCACGCGGTCGGGCCCCTGCGTCAGGGCGCGGTCGAGCCGGGCACCGGGATAGCCGTCGAGCAGGGCCGCCAGCACCACCAGCGCATAGGCGTCGCTGTCGGCCGCGGCGCCGAAAGCGTCGCCGGTCGCGATCTGCGGCGCGCGGAAGGCCAGCGACACATAGGCCTGCTCGGCCGGCGCCTTGAATTCGACCCGGCGCACGCCGCGCTGCGCCGGCTCGGTGCGCGGCTTGCGCTCCGGCACGGCGCGGGTCGGGATCGAGCCGTAGTATTTCTCGGCCCAGGCCCGCACCTGGTCGACATCGACGTCGCCGGCCACCACGATCGCCGCATTGGACGGCACGTACCAGCGCTGGAAGAAGGCGCGGGCATCGGCCGGCGTCATCGCTTCGAGGTCGCTCATCCAGCCGACCACCGGGCGGTGGTAGGGCGAGGCGGTGAAGATCGCCGCGTTCTGCTGTTCGCCGAGCAGCGCCCGCGGCTGGTCGTCGGTGCGCATCCGGCGCTCCTCCTTGACGACCTCGATCTCGCGCTTGAATTCGTCGTCGGGCCACTGGCTGCTGGCGAAGCGGTCGGATTCGAGCTTCATCACCTGCTCCAGCTGGCCGGCCGGAATCTGCTGGTAGTAGCCGGTGTAGTCGCGGGTGGTGAAGGCGTTCTCGCGCCCGCCGAGCGCAGCCACGCGGCGCGAGAACTCGCCCGGCTTGAGCTGCTTGCTGCCCTTGAACATCATGTGCTCGAGCACGTGGGCGACGCCCGAAGTGCCGTCGACCTCGTCGACCGACCCGACCCGGACCCAGAGCATCTGGACCGCGGTCGGCGCCCGGCGGTCGGGCTTGACGATCAGGGTCATGCCGTTGGAAAGCGTGAATTGCCGGGCCGGAACCGGCGCCGTGGGCGCGGCCGTCTCGGCGGTGGGCGAATGGGCGGACTGGGCCAGCGCAGGCAGGCTCGGCAGTGCCAACAGCACCGAAGCCAGCACCGCGACCGACGCAGCGCGGCGTGGCAAGGGGTGTTTCATAGAATGGCTCGGATTGTAAAAAGCGCCCAATGTTCAGTTTCTTCAAGAAAAAACCTGCGGTCGAGAGCCCGGCGCCGGCTCCGGAGCCGGCGGCCCCGCCGGCCGAATCGCCCGCGCCCGCCCCCAAATCGGTCTTTTCGCCCTCCAGCTGGTTCGGCGGCAAGGCGGCGCCTGTGGTGGAGCCGCCGCCGCCAGCCCCCGTGGCTGCGCCGACACCTCCTGCCCCCGTCGCGGTGCCGGCCCCGGTGCCCGCGCCTTCCGCGGCTGCGCCGGCCCTGCCCGCTGCGTTGCCGCCGGTGCCCGAACCGCCGCCCCCGCCTCCACCACCTCCCCCTCCCCCGCCCGCGGCCGAACCCGCGCGCAGCGGCTGGCTCGGCAAGCTAAAGAACGGTCTGCGCAAGACCGGCAACAGCATCGCCGCCACCTTCGTCAACGCCCAGATCGACGACGCACTCTACGAAGAACTCGAGGAAGCGCTGCTGATGGCCGACACCGGGGTCAAGGCCACCGAGCACCTGCTCGAGGACCTGCGCCGCCGCGTCAAGAGCACCATGGCGAGCGACGCGGCACAGGTCAAGCTGCTGCTGGCGGACGCCATCGCCGACCTGCTGCGCCCGCTGGAGAAATCGCTGGTCATCGGCGAGCACACGCCGACCGTGATCATGGTCGCCGGCGTCAACGGCGCCGGCAAGACCACCTCGATCGGCAAGCTCACCAAGCACCTGGCCAACGAGGGTGCCTCGGTGCTGCTTGCGGCGGCCGACACCTTCCGCGCCGCGGCGCGCGAGCAGTTGCTGGTCTGGGCCGACCGCAACACGGTCGAGATCGTCAGCCAGGAGGGCGGCGATCCGGCTGCCGTGAGCTTCGACGCGGTCAATGCCGGCAAGGCGCGCGGCAAGGACGTGGTGCTGGTCGACACCGCCGGCCGGCTGCCGACCCAGATCCACCTGATGGACGAGCTCAAGAAGATCAAGCGGGTGGTCAACCGGGCCGACCCGACGGCGCCGCACGAGGTGCTGCTGGTGATCGACGGCAACACCGGCCAGAACGCGCTGGCGCAGGTCAAGTCCTTCGACGAGGCGCTGGGCCTGACCGGGCTGGTCGTGACCAAGCTCGACGGTACGGCCAAGGGCGGCGTGCTGTGCGCGATCGCGCGCGAACGGCCGATCCCGGTCTATTTCATCGGCGTCGGCGAGAAGCTCGAGGACCTGGAAACCTTCGACGCGCGCGAGTTCGCTCAGGCCCTCCTCGGCTAATTTGTGCGCCGCGGGGCGCTCTGGCATCATGGCCGGAGCCCGCCAAGAGGCCCCGGAGACCCGCATGAACACCGCTTCCGCCCCCCTCGCCGGCGCCGACCGCAAGGTCGACCGCCTGCTCGCCCACTATGGCGAGAGCCACCGCAACCCGACCAACGAGGCGATCCACGTGGTCGCGATCCCAGCGATCATGGTCAGCATCGTCGGGCTGCTGTTCGCTCTCCATCCCTGGGTGGCCTATGCCTTCGTGGCGGCCAGCGCGGTCTATTACGTCGGGCTGCGGGCGCCGGTCTTCCTGGTGGCGATGCTCGCGGCCACGGCCGCCGCACTGGCGCTGGTCCACGCCATGGGGGACCTTGTGCTGCCGATTTCCGCCGCCATCTTCGTGGTGGCCTGGATCTTCCAGTTCATCGGCCACAAGATCGAAGGGCGGAAACCTTCCTTCTTCGAGGACATCCAATACCTTTGGGTCGGCCCTTTGTTCGTGCTGTCGCTGCTTTTTTCTCGCCTCGGCATTCGCTGGTAGGCGCGGGAAAAGGCTATCGCCCCCATAGAAAATAGGTGGGAACCCTTAGCTTAGCACTCCCTCCAACCGAGTGCTAATATGGCCATGAAAGAAGGAGTTCCCCGAATGACAACACTGTCTGGAGCCTCTGCCAACCAGCTCGCCGTCGCCAATCCGTGGTCGATGGTCCCGCCGCTGGGTAACTTGGACGCCTACATCTCGGCAGCCAACCGCCTGCCGTTGCTCACGCTCGAAGAAGAGCAGGGCTTTGCGCGCAAACTGCGCGACAACAACGATCTCGAAGCTGCTGGTGCGCTTATCTTGTCGCATCTGCGCCTTGTTGTGTCTATCTCCCGCCAATATCTGGGCTACGGGCTGCCGCACGGCGACCTGATCCAGGAAGGCAATGTCGGCCTCATGAAGGCCGTGAAACGCTTCGATCCGGACCAGGGCGTCCGGCTGGTGAGCTACGCCATGCACTGGATCAAGGCCGAGATCCACGAGTACATCCTGAAGAACTGGCGCATGGTCAAGGTCGCGACGACCAAGGCCCAGCGCAAGCTTTTCTTCAACCTGCGCTCCATGAAACAGGGTTTCAAGGCCGATTCGGCCGCCGCCGATGCGGGCACCCACCGCGAGACGCTGAGCCCTGACGAGGTGTCGCAGATGGCCACCCGGCTCAACGTGAAGCCCGAGGAAGTGCTCGAGATGGAAACCCGGCTCTCGGGCGGCGACGTGCTGCTCGACCCGAGCCCGTCCGACGACGGCGACGAAGGCTTCGGCCCGATCGCCTACCTGGCCGACGCCACGCAGGAGCCGACCGCGCAGATCGAATCGCGCCAGCGCGACCGCCTGTCGACCGACGGCATCTCGACCGCGCTCGAGGCGCTGGACGACCGCAGCCGCCGCATCGTCGAGGAGCGCTGGCTCAAGGTCAACGACGACGGTTCGGGCGGCATGACCCTGCACGACCTGGCCGCGGTCTATGGCGTGAGCGCCGAGCGCATCCGCCAGATCGAGGTCGCCGCGATGAAGAAGATGAAGAAGGCCCTGGCCGAATACGCCTGAGCGCCTCCGCCCCCCGAAACAAGCCCGGCCCGCGCCGGGCTTTTTCGTTGTCAGGCCGCTTCTTCGGGCGGCCGCTTGGCCAGCGTGCGCAAGGCCCGGCGCGCGATGTAGCGGGTTTCGGCGGCATCGCTGTCGGCCAGCCAGCGCTCGCAGGTGGCTTCGACCCAGTCCGGCTGGGTCCGGCTGGCATCGTTGAGCCAGTTGGCGACCGAGTTCTGGACGTAGCGGCTGGGGTCGGCGCGCAGCGGCTCCAGCAGCGGCAGGGCCAGCCAGGGCTCGGCCTTGAGCCGCTCGATCTGGGGGCACCAGACCCCGCGCGGACGGGTCAGCTCGCTGGCGAAGCGGCGGATGTTCGGATCGGGATCGGCGGTCCAGGGCTGGAGCAGGGCCAGCGCCTGATCGAGCGCGCGGATGGTCGCCTCGCGCACCCCCATCCAGGCCATCTCGCGGACGCCGAAATGCGGATCGGCGGCAAAGCGGCGCACCGCCGCCAGCTGCTCGGGCAGCGCGAGCCCCGACATCGGGAGCCACTGGGTCGCCCAGCAGCGCGCCACGTCGCTCGCATGGGTGGCCAGGCGGTGGGCCACGGCATCGCGCTCCGGGTGGGCGCCGGCCAGGTCGTAGAACGCCCGGGCGATGTGGCCGTGGCGCTGCATCGGCTTGAAGGCGGGCAGCATGGCGCAGGTGTCGGCCAGCCGTTCGCTGGCCGGGTCGAGCCCGATCTGCGCTGCCACGCTGCGCGCCAGCCGCGGCAGCTCCAGCGCCATGAATTCGTTGAGGTTGACGGTCTCGAGCAGGCCGTCGTTGAGCGCGTCCAGCACCTCGGGCGGGATCAACGCGATACGGAAGGCGCCCTTGCGCTGCTTCAGGTGGTCGACCGACGCCACGGGTTCAGGATTTGAGCAGGGTCTTGAGGTCCGACACCATCGGCGCCACGCCGGCGCCATAGCGCGCGTACAGCCGCAACCGGCCCTGCGGGTCGTAGACGAAGCTGGCCGCCGAGTGGTCCATCGAATAGCTGGTCGGCGTCTTGCCCTCGACCTTCTTGAAGTAGACCTTGAAGTCCTTGGCCACCGCGGCGAGCTGGTCCGGCGTCGGGATCAGCGCCACGAACGACGGGTCGAAGGCGCCCATGTAGGCCTTCATGACCTCGGGCGTGTCGCGCGCCGGGTCGACCGTGACGAACACCACCTGCAACTTGTCGCCATCGGCGCCCAGCTGCTGCTTGACCTGCGCCATCTCGCTCATGGTGGTCGGGCAGACGTCGGGGCACTGCGCGTAGCCGAAGAAGAGCACCACCGCCTTGCCCTTGAAATCGGCCAGGGTGCGGACCTTGCCGTCGGCATCGGTCAGCGAGAAGTCGCGGGCATAGTCGGCGCCCGTGATGTCGACCGCATTGAAGCTGGGCTTGGCCTCGGTGCAGCCCGCGAGCTGGACACCCGCGGCCGCGGCGACGCCGACCCAGGCCAGGGTCCGGAGTGCTTGGCGCTTGTTCATGGATTCGGTCATTGGAGGTAGTGGTCGACCAGCAGCGCCGCGAACAGCACGCTCAGGTGGATCAGTGAAAAGCGAAAGGTCTTGCGCGCCAGCGCGTCGGAATAGTTCCGCCACAGCGCGAAGGCATAGCCGGTGAAGCCGATGCTGACGCCGATCGCGACCACCAGATAGAGCCAGCCGCTCATGCCGTAGATGAAGGGCATCAGGCAGGCGGCGAAGAGGATGAATGTGTAGAGCAGCACCTGCAGCCGCGTGAACTCGTTGCCGTGGGTCACGGGCAGCATCGGCAGGCCGGCCTTGCGGTAGTCCTCGACCCGGTACAGGGCCAGGGCCCAGAAGTGCGGCGGCGTCCACAGAAAGATGATCAGGAACAGGATCAGCGCCTCGGGGCCGACGTCGCCGGTCATCGCGGCCCAGCCCAGCACCGGCGGCATCGCGCCCGAGGCGCCGCCGATCACGATGTTCTGCGGCGTCAGCGGCTTCAGGATGACGGTGTAGACCACCGCGTAGCCGACGAAGGTGGCGAAGGTCAGCCACATGGTCAGCGGGTTCACGGTGAACCACAGCAGCGCCGAGCCGGCGGCGCAGAGCGCGGCCGAGAAGATCAGCGCCTGCTTGTCGCTCAGTTGCCCGCGCGCCGTCGGCCGCCAGGCGGTGCGCTTCATCTTGGCGTCGATGCCCTTCTCGACCAGGCAGTTGAAGGCGGCCGCCGCGCCGGCAACCAGCCAGATCCCGAGGCAGGCGAGTGCGCCCTGCTGCAGATCGGCCAGCGACGGCACGCCGGGCACCGCGAGCACCATGCCGATCAGGGCGCAGAAGACGATCAGTTGCACCACCCGCGGCTTGGTCAGCGCATAGAACTGGCGCAGCACGCTGGCGGTGGTCGGGGCGGGAACAGACACGGGGGCGCTCATCGGGCCACCTCCATTTTGGGAACACGGGCGCCGGCGCCGGCCGCGCTGCGCGCGCCTTCGCGACGGCTTTCGCAGAGGGTCCAGGTCAGCACCACCGCGAGCGCGGCGGCGCCGCCGGTGTGGAGCAGGGCCGCCGCGAGCGGCCAGCCGAGCAGCACGTTGCCGAGGCCGCTGGCGAGCTGCAGCAGCGCCAGGCCAGCCAGCCACCGCGATTGGGCACGCAGCGGCCGGATGCGGCGCAGCCGCCAGGCCAGCAGCCCGATGGCGACGAACACGAGGTAGGCCATCAGGCGGTGCACGTAGTGGATGGCGGTGAGCGCCGCGAAATCGATCGGGCTGCCGGCGGCGGTCTCGCCCAGGTGGCGCCAGACCTGGAAGCCCTGGGCGAAGTCCATCGGCGGCCACCAGCTGTCCTGGCAGGTCGGGAACTGGGTGCAGGCCAGCACCGCATAGTTCGTGCTGACCCAGCCGCCCAGGGCGATCTGCAGCGCGAGCAAGGCGGTGGTGGCGACAAGAAGGCCGCGCAGCGGCGACGGCAGGGGCATCGGCAGGCGCTGCGTCGCCGCCTGCTGGTAGCGCACGGCCTGGATGCACAGCAGCGCCAGCAGCACCACGGCGCCCATCAGGTGCAGCGTCACGATGGCCGGGAACAGCTTCCAGGTGACGGTCAGGGCACCGAAGGCGCCCTGCAGGCAGACCCAGGCCAGCGTGGCCGCGGGCCACCAGGCGCTGAGCGCACGCTCGCCGCGGTGGTCGGGCCGGCGTTGGCGGCGGCGCGCGACCCAGGTCGCGATCGCCAGCACCAGGATCAGGAAGCCGACCCCGGTGGCGAGGTAGCGGTGGACCATCTCGACCCAGGCCTTGCTGTGCGTCACCGGCCCGGTCGGCTGGGCGGCCTGCGCCATCGCGATGTCGTGCCGGGCACCGACCGGGCTGGCGTTGCCGTAGCAGCCGGGCCAGTCGGGGCAGCCCAGGCCCGAATCGCTCAGGCGGGTGAAGGCGCCGAACAGGGTCAGGTCGAAGGTCAGGAACAGGGTCAGGACGGTCAGCGCATGCAGCCGGCGCGCGGCAGCGGCGCCGGCGTTGCGGCGCCAGACCCAGACCAGCGGACCGAGAGCCAGCAGGACGCCGACCGCCAGCAGCCAGGCGATCGGCTTGAGGTCGTAGAGCGAGGTCGTGTCCATGGCGTTGATCAGCGGCCGGCTTCGTCCCACGAAGACGAGGCGCGCAGCAGCCGGTCGAGGTCGCGCTTGCCGCGGCTGGCGCCGGCGGCGTCCATGCGGGCCGGGAACCGCATCATCAGGTTGCCCAGCGGATCGACCACGAAGAGGTGCTCCGCCGGCGCATGGCCGGCGGCAGCCGGCAGCCACTTGGCGATCTCGGCCGCCGGCAGGCGCAGCACGGTGGCGCCGCGCAGGCCGTTGGCGAGCCGCTCGGGCAGCGGCTTGTCGTCGCTGACCAGCCAGACGCGGTCGAGCCGGTCCTTTTCGCGCCCGAGGCTCTCGCGCAGCTGGCGCTGCAGGTACAGCTGTTGTTCGCAGAGCGCATCGCAGCCGGCATCGGCCACGGTCAGCAGCAGCCACTGGCCCTTGAGCGAGGGCAGGCGCTGGGTGGTGCCGTCCGGCAGCGTCGCCGCGATGTTCGGCAGCGGACGCTGCGGGTCGATCAGCTCGCCGTAGACGCTGCGGCTTTCGGGGCGCACCACGTAGTAGGTGAAGTAGGAGGCGATCACCGGGGCCGCGCAGCACAGCAGCACGAAGATCATCTTCCAGCGGCCCTGGACCGTGCGCCGGCCCTCGGCGCCCGCCAGGGCCTGGCGCGGCGACGGCATCGAATGCACGGTCAGGCCGAGCGGCTCGTCAGCCGCGGCGGGCAAGGCGTGCACGGCGGAAGGGGGCGATGAGTTGGAACCAGACATAGAGGAGTACCACGAGGGCCGCGAGGCCGAACCACTGGAATGCGTAGCCGTAGTGCTTTTCGACCCCCAGCGCGGGGGCCGGCCAGTCGCGCTGCAAGCCCTCGGAGGCCGGACCGGTCTGCTGCAGGGAAACGTCGGTCCGCAGGGGCAGGCCGGTTTCGGCGCGGAACGCTTCCAGGGCGAGATTCTGCCGGATGCGCGAAGACCCCACGGAATCGGGCGTGGCCGCGGCCGTCGGGGCGGCCGGGGACGAAGCGGCCGGCGCGGGCGCTGCCGCGCCATCGCCCTTGCCCAGCTCCAGCAAATGGGCGGGCGGCGGCGCGATCCGGGCCGTCACCTCGACCAGGCCGCTCGGCGTCTCGATCGGCTCCAGCTTGGCGCGGTCGGTGAAATTGCGCTGGATCCAGCCGCGCTGGATCAGGACCGTCTGCTCGGTGCCTTCGAGCGCGAAGGGCGTCAGCACGTAGAAGCCCGGCACGCCATGCATCTGGCGGTTGTCGAGATAGATGGTGTGCGGGGCCAGCCAGAGCCCGCGCAGGCGCACTGGCCGGTGCATCGCGGTGGTCGCGTCGGCGAGCGCCAGGAAGGCCTGCGGGTCGAGCGGCGGCAGGTTCTCCTGGGCCTCGATCTCAGCCTGGAGGGCCTCTTTCTGGGCCGCGCGAGACAACTGCCAGCGGCCGAGCGAGACGGTGGCGGCGAGGATCAGCAGGGCGACCGCGGTGATGAACCAGAAGCGGCCGGCACGGCGGGGACGAGAGGTCTGGAGCGGTTGCGCATTCACGGCAGGAGGCGGCGCTGGCGGCCGATAATGGGGGTCATGAAATATCTGGTCGCCCTCGCCTTCCTGGGCATCCTGGCGAGTCTCGCAGTGGCGCTGTTCTTCATGCTGAGGGACGGGCGCAACGGCCGCGGCAAGAGCGGCGGCATGGTGCGCGCGCTCACGGTTCGGATCGGGTTGTCGGTGCTTTTGTTCCTCTGCGTGCTCCTCGCGTGGAAACTCGGCTACATCCAGCCAGGGGGCCTCCCGATCGGCAAGTAGGTGGTGCTCGTTCCACGAGATCCATGAAAAAAGCGCCTTGCGGCGCTTTTTTGTCGTGCCGTCGCCGATGCTCAAAGCCAATAGACCAGGAAATAGAGGCCGAGCCACACCACGTCGACGAAGTGCCAGTACCAGGCGGCGCCTTCGAAGCCGAAGTGGCGTTCGGGCGTGAAGTGGCCGCGGCGCAGCCGCATGGTGATGAAGAACAGCATCAGCATGCCGATGAACACGTGCAGGCCGTGGAAGCCGGTCAGCATGAAGAAGGTGGAGCCATAGGCGCCGGAGCTGAGCTTGAGGTTCAGTTCGGTGTACAGGTGGTGGTATTCGTAGCCCTGGACGCACAGGAAGGTGAAGCCCAGCAGCACGGTCAGCCACATGAAGCGCACGCTCTGCGCGCGATGGCCGGCACGCAGCGCGTGGTGGGCGATGGTCAGCGTGACGCCGGAACTCAGCAGCAGCGCGGTGTTGATGGTCGGCAGCCAGAACGGGCCGACGGTCTGGAAGGGCTCGACGATGCCGGCGGGCGAACCAGTCACGCCAGCCGCCGTGGTCGGCCAGACGGCCTTGAAGTCGGGCCACAGCAGCGCGTTGTCGAGGCTGCCGAGCGCCGGCAGCGCGTGGGTGCGGGCCCACCACAGCGCGGTGAAGAAGGCGCCGAAGAACATCACTTCGGAGAAGATGAACCAGCTCATGCTCCAGCGGAACGATAGGTCGACCTTGTGGCCGTACAGGCCGCCTTCGCTTTCGCGGATCGAGGCGCTGAACCAGACGTAGAGCGTGCCGAGCCAGATGATCATGCCGGCCAGCAGCGACCACATGCCCCACTGGTGGCCGTTGATCCACTGGGCCGCGCCCAGGATGACGAAGAGCAGGCCGGTCGCGGCCATGACCGGGAAGGCCGATGGCCCGGGCACGAAGTAGTAAGGCGTGGTGCCGTGGGTGGTTGAGCTCATTTCAGGTCCTGGTTTTCTTCTCTAGCTTCGATTTCTGTGGGATCTTGATTCAGGAGGCGGCCACCCAGCGCACCAGCAGGATCAGCGCGGCCACGAACAGCGCCACGGCGACGAAGGCGACCGCGATGATGTGCAGGGGATTGAGCTTCGCGAGGTCGTCCTGGTAGCCGCTGTTCTTGCGGATGCCGAAGAACGACCAGCAGACTGCCCTCACGGTCTGCCACAGCGAAGCCTTGCGAGACAACGGCGCGACGCTCACGAACGCGGCTCCGTTGCAGGCACGGCCACCGCGCCGTTGGCGGCCACCGGGGCCGGCGGGGTCTTGCCGCCGACCTCGAAGAAGGTGTACGACAGCGTGATCGTCTTGACGTCCTTGGAGATCTTCGGATCGATCACGAAGGCGACCGGCCACTGCTTCTTTTCGCCCGGGTCGAGCGTGTACTGGTTGAAGCAGAAGCACTCGAGCTTGTTGAAGTAGGGCGCGGCCTGCTGCGGCGCGTAGCTCGGGATCGCCTGCGCCGCCATCCGGCGGTTCTGGACGTTCTGGAACTCGTACATGACGGTGTTGAGCTGGCCCGGGTGCACTTCCATCGAACGCTGGGCGGGCTTGAAGTCCCAGAGGCCGCGCACGTTGGCGTCGAACTCGACCGTGATGGTGCGGCTCATGTCGACCTGGGTGTTGTCGGGCACGCGCACCTGGTCGCCGCCGCTGGCGCCGCCCGGCACCTGGAGCTCGGACAGTGCCAGGATGTTGATGCCGGTCATTTCGCAGATCGCGCGGTACATCGGCACCAGTGCATAGCCGAAGCCGAACATGCCGGCCGCGACCACGGCCAGCTTGCCGACCATGCGGACGTTCTCGCGGCGGATGCGTTGACCGATGCCCATGCCGTGCCCTCGTTGCGGCCTAGCGGCCGATCCAGACCATGCGGACGATGAATCCGACGAAGAACAGCAGCGCGATGGAGGCCAGCGTCAGCCCCATGCGGCGGTTGTTCCTTTTCTGCTCGGGCGTCATGTCGAGGCGCGCTTCAGCCGATCACCTTGGTCGCGGTGGGGTCCAGCCGCGGCGGGGTCTCGAAGGTGTGGAACGGCGCCGGCGAGGGGACTTCCCACTCGAGGCCTTCGGCCGCTTCCCACGGCTTCTGCGGGGCCTTCTCGCCCTTGCCGAGCATGGTCGGCAGCACGATGAAGAAGAAGAAGTAAACCTGCGCCAGGCCGAAGGCGAAGGCGCCGACGCTGGCCACCGCATTGAAGTCGGCGAACTGCATCGGGTAGTCGGCATAGCGGCGCGGCATGCCCGCCAGGCCCAGGAAGTGCATCGGGAAGAAGGTGATGTTGAACGAGATCAGCGACCACCAGAAGTGGACCTTGCCGCGGGTCTCGTTGTACATCACGCCGGTCCACTTGGGCGCCCAGTAGTAGTAGCCCGCGAACATCGCGTAGAGCGAGCCGGCCACCAGCACGTAGTGGAAGTGGGCGACGACGTAGTAGGTGTCTTGCAGCTGGGTGTCGATCGGCGCGACCGCCAGGATCAGGCCGGTGAAGCCGCCCATCGTGAACACGAAGATGAAGCCGACCGCGAACAGCATCGGCGTCTCGAAGGTCATCGAGCCCTGCCACATGGTGGCGACCCAGTTGAAGATCTTCACGGCCGTGGGCACGGCGATCAGCATGGTCGCGTACATGAAGAACAGCTGGCCGGTGAGCGGCATGCCGGTCGTGAACATGTGGTGCGCCCAGACGATGAACGACAGGATCGCGATCGACGAGGTGGCGTACACCATCGAGGCGTAGCCGAACAGCTTCTTGCGCGAGAAGGCCGGCACGATCTGGCTGATGATGCCGAAGGCCGGCAAGATCATGATGTAGACCTCGGGGTGGCCGAAGAACCAGAAGATGTGCTGGTACATCACCGGATCGCCGCCGCCGGCGGGGTTGAAGAAGCTGGTGCCGAAGTGGCGGTCGGTCAGCGTCATCGTGATGGCGCCGGCGAGCACCGGCATCACGGCGATCAGCAGGTAGGCGGTGATGAGCCAGGTCCAGCAGAACATCGGCATCTTCATGAGCGTCATGCCGGGGGCGCGCATGTTGAGGATGGTGACGATGATGTTGATCGAGCCCATGATCGACGAGGCGCCCATGATGTGCATCGCGAAGATGCCGGCGTCCATCGAGGGGCCCATCTGCAAGGTGAGCGGCGCGTAGAGCGTCCAGCCCGCGGCCGGTGCGCCGCCGGGCATGAAGAACGAACCGACCAGCATCAGCGCCGCCGGGATCAGCAGCCAGAAGCTGAAGTTGTTCATGCGCGCGAAGGCCATGTCGGATGCGCCGATCTGCAGCGGGATCATCCAGTTCGCGAAGCCCACGAAGGCCGGCATGATGGCGCCGAACACCATGATCAGGCCGTGCATGGTGGTGAACTGGTTGAACAGTTCGGGGTTGACCAGCTGCAGGCCGGGCTGGAACAGCTCGGCGCGGATCAGCAGCGCGAGCACGCCGCCGACCATCAGCATGGTGAACGAGAACAGCAGGTACAGCGTGCCGATGTCCTTGTGGTTGGTCGCGAACACCCAGCGGCGCCAGCCGGCCGGTGCGCCGTGGTGGTCGTCGTGGGCATGGTCGTCGTGACCTGGTGCGTGGCCGTGGGGGTCGAGGACTGCGCTCATCTTGGTTTTCCTTGCAAACTCTACGTGGGCGCCGGCTTACTTGGCCTTGGCGCGCTCGGCCAGCACTTCGGAGGGCTGCACCAGCTGGCCGGTCTTGTTCGACCAGGCGTTCTTGGTGAAGCTCACCACGGCCGCGATGTCGGTGTCGCTCAGCTGCTTCCAGGCCGGCATCGCGCCGTTGTTCTGGCCGTTGAGCACCACGTGGAGCTGCTTCTGGTGGTCGGCGTCGAGGACGGTCGGCGAACCGTCGAGCGCCTTGATCGGGCCGGCACCGCGGCCGTTGGCCTGGTGGCAGGCCGCGCAGTTGGCCGCATAGACCTTCTCGCCGCGGGCCAGCATGTCGGGCAGGGTCCAGACCTTGGTCGGGTCGTCCTGCTTGGCGGCGGCTTCCTTGCGCTTGGCATCGACCCAGGCGGTGTAGTCGGCCGCGGCCAGCACCTTCACGTGGATCGGCATGTAGGCGTGTTCCTTGCCGCAGAGCTCCTGGCACTGGCCGTAGTAGTCGCCGACCTTCTCGGCCCGGAACCAGGTGTCGCGCACGAAGCCGGGGATCGCATCCTGCTTGACGCCGAGCTGCGGCACCGCGAAGGCGTGGATCACGTCGTTGGCGGTGGTGATGATGCGGATCTTGGCGTTGACCGGCACCACCAGCGGGTTGTCGACCTTCAGCAGGTAGTCGTCGGGCATCTCGCCGCGGGCGCCGGCGTTCGACATCGCGCGCTGCGAGCTGTCGAGCGTCGAGATGAAGGACAGGCCCTCGCCCTCGCCCTTCAGGTAGTCGTAGCCCCACTTCCACTGGTAGCCGGTGGTCTTGATGGTGAGGTCGGAGTTGGTGGTGTCCTTCTGGGCCACCAGCACCCGGGTCGCCGGCAGCGCCATCAGGATCACGATCAGGAAGGGCACGATGGTCCAGATCACCTCGACCACCACCGATTCATGGAAGTTGGCGGCCTTGTGGCCGACCGACTTGCGGTGCTTCCAGATCGAATAGAACATGACCGCGAAGACGGCCACGAAGATGACCGTGCACAGCACCATCATCACCGTGTGCAGGAAGTGCTGCTCCTGGGAGATCTTGGTCACGCCGATGGGCAGGTTCAACTGACGAACCGACGGACCGCCGGGCAGGTCGTTGACTGCGTGCGCCGCGCCGCTGAACGCCGCGCCGGCCGCCAGCAGCAGATTCGCCGGCCAGATCTTGTTCCGCCAATTGCTCTTCATCGTGTTCACTTCTTCATTTTCCTGTTAACCCCACCGGTCCCCACGGTGCGTCATTGCGCGCGCCCCCTCAGGCGGCCCGCAATGCCATGCGAATCTCGCGCGCCAGCGCCGCGCGCAACTCCGGACGCACATAGCGCCCCACCCTGACCGAACGACCCTGACCCGAGACCTCGATCAGCGAACGATCGCTGGCCTGGGGCTCGACCCGCACCTGGTGCGGCAAGAATTCCGTGCGCTCGTAGTGCCCGCCGTTCTCGAGTTCGACCACCAGCCTGCCGCCCTGCAAGGCGATCTTCTCGCCATCGGTCGCGTGCCGCGCATAAAGCACGAACGCGAACCCGACCGCGGCGAGTTCGAGCCACGCGAACGGCAACACGAGCCGCGCGCCGTTCAGCCAGAAGACCGTCCCGATGCCGAGCGACACCACGCAGAGCGACGCGTAGAGCCAGCCGAGCTGGCTCGGCGTGACCGAGCAGTTGCGCTTCAGGAACCAGTGGATGCTCTGGCCAGAAACAGTGGCAAAACGAAACACGGAATTCGACACGGGCGAGTTCAGCAAATCGGTGCGTCGACGACTGTCAAAAATGAATCGGACAGGCCTCGATCACGGGACAATACCCGGGAGTTCACGCAGCGCCGAATTGTAGCGGGTCAACCGAGCGGGTCTCAGTTGCCTACACGACCTCGCTGCAGCATGGAACGCATTTCCCGCAAGGACACTGCACTTTCCGCAGACAGCGCGACACGGGGGGCCGGTTTGAAGGCATGCCCGTAGATGATCTCGAAGGTCAGCCCGATCCGCCCGCCGCCCTCCTCGGCCGGCGCCAGCTCGGGCAGGGCGGCGCCGAGCGCGCGGCGCCAGTCCCTGCCGCGCAAGGCCGGAAAGCGAGCCGGATGCAAGTTGCGCCCCAGGGTGCGCAGCTCGGCCAGGGCGGCGTCGGGGCTGGTCCAGGTCAGCACGATGCGCTCCATGTCCATCACCGGTTCGGCGAACCCGGCGCCGACCAGCATGTCGCCCCAGTCGTGCATGTCGGTGAACTCGTGGCTGGCCGGCGGCCAGCCGAGCTGCCGGTGCAGGGCCCGCAGTTCCATCAGCGTGTCGGGCCCGAAGCAGGAGAACATCAGGAAGCCGTCGGTGGCGACCCCCCGGTGCCAATGCGCGATCAGCGCCTGCGGGTCGGCCGCCATGTGCAGCGCCATGTTGGCCCACAGCAGGTCGACGCCGTCCTCGGGCGGCGGATCGAAGCTGGGCCGGGCGCCCTGCCAGCGGCGCGCGGTCCACCACGGCGCGGTCAGCGACCGGGCGGTGGCGGCGGCCAGCACGGGATCCGGTTCGATGACGTAGGGCGTGGCATCCCGGTAGCGGCGCGCGACCAGGCCGTGAGCCTCCAGGCCGCCGCGCAGGGGCGACCAGTCGGCCCAGTGGCGCGGCTTGGCCGTGATCCATTGCAGCCGGTCTTCCATCCGGCGGCCGATTTCCTCATGAAGCCAGGGGGATTGCGAAGCCGGCGCCAGCCGGCTCCAGCGACCGGCCGCCGTGGCATCGATGGTCGGCGGGCGCTGTGCGGAGTCGGTGGGCATGGGGCGCTGAGTATATTGACGGATGTTCAAGCCCTGGGCGGCACGGCCTTTCTCGGCCCTGGCGGCACAGCTGCCGGGCCAGTGCGCGGTCTGCCGCGCCTGGCCCGCGGCGTCGATCTGCGAGGCCTGCGTGGCGCGTTTCGCGGCGCCGGTGGCACGCTGTCCGACGTGCGCGCTGCCGCTGGGCCCGGGCGACACCCGCTGCCTCGACTGCCAGCGGCGGCCGCCGCCGCTCGACGCCTGCCTGGCGGCCTGCGCCTATGCGTGGCCGTGGCCCGAATGCATCTCGGCCTTCAAGTTCCGTGGCGATGCCGGGCGCGCGGCACCCCTGGCGGCGCTGCTCCGCAGCGCACCCTGGGTCGAGCCGGCGCTGGAACAGGCGGACGCCGTGCTGCCGATGCCGCTGGCGCCGGCCCGCCTGCGCGAGCGCGGCTTCAACCAGGCGTACGAGCTGGCGCGGCGGCTGGCGCCGGACAAGTGCGATCCCCGGTTGCTGCTGCGCACCCGCGACACCGCGCCGCAGAGCGGCCTCGCGCGGCAGGACCGGCTGCACAACCTGAGCGGCGCCTTCGCGCTCGATCCGCGGCGCCCCGGGGCGGTGCACGGCCGGCGCCTGGTGCTGGTCGACGACGTCATGACCAGCGGCGCCTCGCTGTACGGCGGCCGAAGTCCTGCGGGCCGCCGGCGCCGCCCGCATCACCGCCATCGTGCTGGCGCGGACCGACGCGCCGGACTGATTCGGGCGGCGACCGACAATCGCGCCATGTTCCATATCGTTCTCGTCGAACCCGAGATTCCGCCCAACACCGGCAACGTGATCCGGCTGGCGGCCAACACCGGCTGCACCCTGCACCTGGTCGAACCGCTGGGCTTCTCGATGGATGACCGCCTGCTGCGCCGCGCCGGACTGGACTACCACGAGTACGCGACCCTGCTGCGCCACGCCAATTGGCAGGCCTTGCTCGACACCCAGCAGCCGCCGCCGGACCGGATGTTCGCGCTCACCACGCGCGGCACGCAGCGCGTGCACGACGTGGCTTTCAGGCCCGGCGACTGGCTGGTGTTCGGGTCGGAGACCCGCGGCCTGGCGCCCGAGCTGCGCGAGAGCTTCGCCCCGCCGCAGCGGCTGCGGCTGCCGATGCGCGAGGGTCAGCGCAGCCTCAACCTGTCGAACGCGGTGGCGGTGACGGTGTTCGAAGCCTGGCGCCAGAACGGCTTCGGCTGAGCTATTTGTACCGCCGAACGACCGACTCGGCGACGCAGGCCGGCTTCGGCGAACCTTCCAGTTCGATGGTCGTTTCCCAGGTCATCTGCAGCCCGTCGTTGGCGATCGGCTCCGAGCTCAGCAGCTTCATGCGGCCGCGTACCCGGCCTCCGACCGGCACCGGCGACATGAAACGCACCCGGTTCAGGCCGTAGTTCACGCCCATGCGCGACTCGACCACCTCGAAGGCCACTTCATAGAGCCGCGGCAGCAGCGACAGGGTCAGGAAGCCGTGCGCGATCGGGCCGCCGAAGGGGCCGGCCTTGGCGCGCTCGACGTCGACATGGATCCACTGGTGGTCGCCGGTCGCCTCGGCGAACTGATTGACTTGCTCTTGGGTGATGGTGATCCAGTCGCTCACCGCGACTTCCTGGCCGACGCACGCGGCAAGTTCCTG
Source organism: Variovorax sp. J31P179 (assembly GCF_030316985.1). Lineage (NCBI taxonomy): Bacteria > Pseudomonadati > Pseudomonadota > Betaproteobacteria > Burkholderiales > Comamonadaceae > Variovorax > Variovorax sp. J31P179. The sequence continues at coordinate 286,154 of NZ_JASZYL010000006.1, forward strand.
GAGGGTCTGGAAGGTCTTTTTCATCGCTTCACTGTAGCGGCGCGCCGACCCGGCCCCTGTCCACGCCGAGACATCGGGGCTCGGGGTAAACACGGGCTCAGGCCGGCCGGGCGGGCTCCCGGACGTCCAGCCAGTCGATGATCGGCTGCCATTGCTCCAGGTCGCGCTGCACCCGCCCCGGCGCGATGTCGAACAGCGTCAGCCCGCGGGCCGCCAGCTGGACATAGTTCTGGGTGTCGCGCAGCTCGCCGAGCACCGGCACGCCGAGCCCGGACACGAACTCGCGCAGCCGGTCCGCGGCCAGCGTGCGGGCGTCGACCCGCATGCCCACCAGGGCGATCTGGGTCTTGCCCGCGTGGCGGTTGGCGAGCAGCTTGTCGAGGAAATCACGCGTGGCGTAGATGTCGAAGATGCTCGGCTGCAAGGGCACCAGCACCTTGTCGGCCAGCGCCAGCGCCTCCTTGAAACGCGATCCGTGCAGCCCGGCGGGGGTGTCGATGACCGCGTGGGTGGTGCCGCGCGGCGGCCGCACCACGCTGCCGTCCTCGGACGCCTCCCAGCTCAGGATTTGCCGCGCCTGCGGCGGCCGCAGCCCGAGCCACAGCCGCGACGACTGCTGGCGGTCGATGTCGCCCAGCATCACGGCATGGCCGCGGCTGGCCATGTAGCCCGCGATGTGGGTGGCGAGGGTGGATTTTCCGACGCCGCCCTTGGGATTGGCGACCAGGACTACCGGCATGTTGGACTCCGACAGGCTGAACAAAGGCGTCATGGTAGCCGCGCGCGAAGCACCCCGGAGTGCGCTAATGTTCGCGCCATGTCGACAAACACCAACAACAACAGTCCGGCGCGCATCTACGTGGTGGCCGCCCATCCGCATTGGCGCGAATCGCGCGTCAACCGCCGTCTGCTGGAAGCCGCTCGGGCCACGCCAGGAGTCGACGTCAACGATCTCTACGACACCTACCCCGACTACGCCATCGACGTCAAGGTCGAGCAGGCCCGTCTGGCGCGCGCCGACCTGCTGGTGCTGCTGCATCCGATCCAGTGGTACTCGATGCCGGCGCTGCAGAAGCTCTGGATCGACGACGTGCTCGACTACGGCTGGGCCTACGGCACCGGCGGCCGGGCCCTGGAGGGCAAGGACTGCTGGCTGGTCGCGACCACCGGCGGCCCCGAGGCGAGCTACCACCCGCAAAGCTACAACCGCTATTTCTTCGACGCCTTCCTGCCGCCCTACGAGCAGACCGCGGCGCTGTGCGGGATGCGCTTCCTGCCGCCGCTGCTGTTCCACGGCGCCCGCAGCGCGCCCGCGGCCGAGGTCACGGCCCACGTCGAGGTCTTCAAGGAGCGGCTCCTCCGCTATCCGGACTGGCCGGAACTCGAGGGGCTCGACGTCTGCGTCAGCTGCCCGGTGCCCGAGATCGACCGACCGACGGCCCAGGAGGAAAGCTGAGCATGGAGCACGCACCCGCCTGGCTCATCAATACGCTGATCTACCTGGGCGCCGCGGTGCTCGTGGTGCCGTTGTCGAAGGCACTGGGGCTCGGCGCCATCATCGGCTACCTCGTGGCCGGCATCGCGATCGGGCCGTGGGGCCTGGGCCTGGTCACCAACGTCGAGGACATCCTGCATTTCGCCGAGTTCGGCGTCGTTCTGATGCTGTTCCTGGTCGGCCTCGAGCTCGAGCCCAAGCGGCTGTGGAGCCTGCGGCGGCCGATCTTCGGCTGGGGCTCGGCCCAGGTGCTGGCCTGCGCCGCGGTGCTGTTCCTGGTCGGCTGCGCCGCGGGCGCCGACTGGCGCGTGTCGCTGGTCGCGGCGCTCGGGCTGGCGCTGTCGTCGACCGCGATCGCGCTGCAGGTGTTCGCCGAGCGCAACCTGCTGCTCGCGCCCAGCGGCCAGGCCGGCTTCTCGATCCTGCTGTTCCAGGATGTGGCGGCGATCCCGATCCTGGCGCTGCTGCCGCTGCTGGCGGTCGGCTCGGCGGCCGGGCCGGCCATGACCGGCTGGGAGCGCACCTTCGAGGGCTTGAAGATCGTCGGCGTGATCGCCGCCATCGTGGTCGGCGGCCGGCTCGCCTTGCGCCCCCTGCTGCGCTGGATCGCGCGCAGCAACACGCCCGAGATCTTCACCGCGACCTCGCTGCTGCTGGTGGTGGCGATCGCCGCGCTGATGCAGTTCGTCGGCCTGTCGATGGCGCTCGGCGCCTTCCTGGCCGGCGTGCTGCTGGCGGAGAGCGAATACCGGCGCGAGCTGGAGACCGACATCGAGCCCTTCAAGGGCCTGCTGCTCGGCCTGTTCTTCATCGCGGTCGGCATGAGCATCGATTTCGGCGTGCTGCTGGAACATCCCGCGCTGATGGCGCTGGTGGTGATCGCCTTCCTGGCGGTCAAGTTCGTCGTCATCTACGCACTGGCGAAGGCGATGGGGGTGCCCTACCAGCAGCGGCCGGTGTTCACGCTGCTGCTGGCGCAGGGCGGCGAATTCGCCTTCGTGGTGTTCCAGGCCGCCGGCCCCGACGTGCTGCCGCATGGCGTCGCCTCGTTCCTGATCGCCGCGGTGGCGCTCTCGATGCTGGTCTCGCCGCTGCTGCTGGTGGCGATCGACAAATGGGTGCTGCCGCGCTTCGGCGCCCACAAGCCGACGACGATGGAGGAGATTTCCGAGCAGCAGGACGCCAAGGTGGTGATCTGCGGCTTCGGGCGCTATGGCCAGATCATCGGCCGGCTGCTGACCGCGCAAGGCGTGCGCATCACGGTGCTCGACCACGACCCCGACACCATCGAGGCGCTGCGCGAATTCGGCATCAGCGTGTTCTACGGCGACGCCACACGGCTCGACCTGCTGCGCACCGCGGGCGCCGGCACGGCCCGGGTGCTGGTGGTCGCGGTCGACGACATGGAGCAGTCGCTCAAGATCGTCGACTTGGCGCAGAAGCACTTCCCGCAGGCCAGGCTGGTGGTGCGGGCGCGCAACGTCACGCACTACTACCAGCTGCTCGACCGCAAGGTGGAGTTCGTCGAGCGCGAGCTCTTCGAGTCCTCGCTGCGCAGCGCCCGCTCGGTGCTCGAGGCCATCGGCTGGCCGGCCCACGAGGCGCGCGAGGACGCGATGCGCTTCCGGCGCCGCAACATCGAGCTGATGCTCGAGACCTACCCGCACTACAAGGGCGACCGCGCCCAGCTGATCGCGGTGGCCAAGAAGGGCCGCCAGCAGTTCCAGGAGCAGATGGCGCGGGAACGCGAGGAACGGCGCCAGCGCAGCGGCGCCCACTGGGACCGCGACAAGGTCGAGGAAGAGCGCCTGCCCTGAACCCGGTGCCTACTGGTCGAGCTTGAGCAGCCGCACCGCGTTGCCCTTGAGGATGCCCGGCATCACCTCGGGCTTGAAGCCGGCGTCCTCGAAGTCCTTGAGCCAGCGGTCGGGCGTGATCAGCGGATAGTCGCTGGCGAACAGCACCCGGTCCTTGAGCAGCGTGTTGGCGTACTGCACCAGCTGCTTCGGGAAATACTTCGGGCTCCAGCCCGACAGGTCGATCCAGACGTTCGGCTTGTGGGTGGCGACGCTGAGCGCCTCGTCCTGCCACGGGAAGCTCGGGTGCGCCATCACGATCTGCATGTCGGGGAAGTCGATCGCGACGTCGTCCAGGTGCATCGGGTTGCTGTACTCGAGCCGCAGGCCGCCGCCGCAGCGCATGCCCGAGCCGATGCCGCTGTGGCCGGTGTGAAAGACGGCCGGCAGCGCGTATTCGGCGATCACCTCGTAGATCGGCCAGGCCATCTTGTCGTAGGGGTGGTAGCCCTGCACCGTCGGGTGGAACTTGAAGCCCTTGACGCCGTATTCCTCGATCAGCCGGCGGGCCTCGCGCGCGCCCATCTTGCCCTTGTGCGGGTCGATGCTGGCGAAGGCGATCATGATGTCGGAGTTCTTCTGCGCGGCCTCGGCGATCTCCTCGTTCGGGATCCGGCGGCGACCCATGTTCGACTCGGCATCGACCATGAACATCACCAGCCCGATCTTGCGCTCGCGGTAGTAGTCGATGCTTTCCTGGATGGTCGGGCGGCGGCCCGACTTGAAGTATTTGTCGGCGGCGCGGTCGTACTCTTCGCCATAGTTGTCGAAGGGGTTCCAGCAACTCACCTCGGCGTGCGTGTGAGTGTCGATCGCGATCAGGTTCTGGTGGTCCATGGGGGTTGTCTCCGAACGGTTTGAAGCCTAGGGTAAATCCTTACGCCACACAGCGTCATGCGGCTTGAATTGATTATTTTTCATAACCATAATCGATCGTACTCCGGAATGCAATCATGACCTCCAACGACCTCCACCTCGACATCCAGGACGACATCGCCATCATCCGCCTCACGCGGGGTGCCAAACGCAACGCGCTGTCCGACGGCCTGATCCTGGCACTGCGCGACGCTTTCGAAAAGCTGCCCTCCACCGTGCGTGCCGCGGTGATCGATGGCGAGGGTCCGCATTTCTGCGCCGGCCTCGACCTGTCCGAGCTGAAGGAGCGCGACGCCGGCCAGGGCCTGCGGCATTCGCGCATGTGGCACGCGGCGCTCGAGCTGGTGCAGCATGGCCCGGTGCCGGTGGTGGCGGCGCTGCACGGCGCGGTGGTCGGCGGCGGGCTCGAACTGGCGAGCGCCTGCCACATCCGGGTGGCCGACAGCACCACCTTCTATGCGCTGCCGGAGGGCTCGCGCGGCATCTTCGTCGGCGGCGGCGGCTCGGTGCGCATTCCCAAGCTGATCGGCGCCGCCCGCATGACCGACATGATGATGACCGGCCGGGTCTACAACGCCGAGGAGGGCGAGCGCGCCGGCTTCGCCCAGTACCTGGTGCCCGAAGGCACGGCCTTCGACAAGGCGCTGGAGCTCGCGAAGCGCGTGGCGACCAACGCGCCGCTGACCAACTACGCGCTGATGCACGCGCTGCCGCGCATCGCCGAGCAGCCGGCCGACCACGGCTTCTTCACCGAGGCGCTGATGGCCGGCATCGCGCAGGCCGCGCCCGACGCCAAGGAGCGCGTGCGCGCCTTCCTGGACGGCAAGGCGGCCAAGGTCCAGAAAAGCTGAGACTCACCGAGGAATCCCCATGCAAGCCCCCCGTCCGACGACCCAGACGCCACGCTATCGGCCCGTGACTTTCGGCGTGCGCCGCGTCAACGTGCGCGAGGGCGCGGCGGGCGTGCGCTACCTCGAGGCCGCCGAGCCGCTCGGCCCCTACGCCGAACGCATCACCGACCGCTTCATGCACTGGGCCGAGACCGAGCCCGACCGCAGCTTCATGGCCCGCCGCGAGCAACTGCCCGACGGCAGCACCGGCGAATGGCAGCACCTGAGCTACGCCCGGGCGCTGCAGGACGCCCGCCGCATCGGCCAGGCGCTGCTGAACCGCGGCCTGGACGCCGAGCGGCCGGTCATGATCCTGAGCGAGAACAGCCTGGAGCATGCCCAGCTGGCGCTCGGCTGCATCTACGCCGGTGTTCCGTACTGCCCAGCCTCGCCCGCCTACTCGACCGTCAGCCAGGACTACGAGAAACTGCGCCACATCGTCGACACGCTGACCCCGGGGCTGGTGTTCGCGAGCGACGGCGCGCGCTACGGCCGCGCCATCGCGGCGGCGGTCCCGGCCGATGTCGAGGTGGTGCTGCAGCGCGGCCACGGCGGTGCCGGCGATCCGGGCACGGCCGCCCCCGAGCTGGCCGGCCGCGCCCTCACCGCCTTCGACAGCCTGCTCGCCACGCCCGCCACGCACGCGGTCGACGCCGCCATGGCGGCCACCGGGCCGGACACGATCACGAAGTTCCTGTTCACCTCGGGCTCGACCAAGATGCCCAAGGCGGTGGTCAACACCCAGCGCATGTGGTGCGCCAACCAGGTGCAGATCGCGCAGTCGATGCCGGCCCTCGCGGAGGAGCCGCCGGTGCTGGTCGACTGGCTGCCCTGGAACCACACCTTCGGCAGCAACCACAACGTCGGCATCACGATCTACCACGGCGGCACGCTCTACATCGACGACGGCAAGCCGACGCCGGCGGGCATGGCGGAGACGCTGCGCAACCTGCGCGAGATCGCGCCGACCGTCTACTTCAACGTGCCGACCGGCTTCGAGGCCATCGCGCAGGCCATGGAGACCGATGCGCAGCTGCGCCGGACGCTGCTCTCGCGGGTACGCATGTTCTTCTACTCCGGCGCCGCGCTGGCGCAGCCGATCTGGGACCTGCTGCACCGGATCCAGGAGGCCGAGATCGGCGAGCGCATCGTGATGGCGACCGGCCTCGGCATGACCGAGTCCGGCCCTTCGGCGATGTTCATCAACAGCCCGGACGTGCGCGCCGGCGACGTCGGCGTGCCGACGCCCGGCATGACGCTCAAGCTGATCGATGTCGACGGCAAGGTCGAGGTGCGCTACCGCGGCCCCAACGTCACGCCGGGCTACTGGCGCTCGCCGGAAGCCACGCGCGAGGCCTTCGACGAGGAAGGCTTCCTGTGCACCGGCGATGCCGTGCGCTGGATCGACGACGCCGACATCCACCGCGGCCTGCGCTTCGACGGCCGCATCGCCGAGGACTTCAAGCTCGCCACCGGCACCTTCGTGAGCGTCGGACCGCTGCGCGCGAAGATCAACACCGCCGGCGCCCCCTACGTGCACGACGCGGTGCTGACCGGGATCAACCTGAAGGAGGTCGGCGCGCTGATCTTCCCGACCCCGGCCATCCGGACGCTGGCCGGCCTGGCGCCCGAGGCGAGCCTGCAGCAGGTGGTCGAGAGCGCGCCGGTGCAGGCCTGGCTGCAGCAGCTGCTCGACGGGCTCGCCGCCGCCAGCACCGGCAGCGCCAACCGCATCGCACGCGCCCACATCGTTTCCGAGCCGCCCTCGATCGACAGGGGCGAAGTGACCGACAAGGGCTCGATCAACCAGCGCGCCGTGCTCAAGCACCGTGCGGCGCTGGCCGAGGCCCTGCATGACGGCACGTTGGGCTTCACGCTCAAGCCCCGATAGGCCGTTTTCACTGACAAACCACAAGGAGACTCGCATGAACATCCAAGGACAAGCCGCACTCGTGACCGGCGGCGCATCCGGCCTCGGCGAAGCCACGGCGCGCGAGCTCGCGCGGCTCGGCGCCAAGGTCGCAGTGCTCGACGTCAATGCCGGCCTGGCGGAGAAGGTCGCCGCCGAGATCGGCGGCGTCGCCTGCGTCTGCGACATCACCGACACCGACAGCGTCAACGCCGCGCTCGACAAGGCCGAGGGCGCGCACGGTGCGGCCCGCATCCTCATGAACGTGGCCGGCATCGGCAGCGCCAAGCGAATCGTCGGCAAGGACGGCAGCGCCGCGCCGCTCGAGGACTTCGTGCGGGTGGTCAACATCAACCTGATCGGTGCCTACAACGTCAGCCGCCTCTATGCGGCGCGCTGCGCCAAGCTGGACCCGAACGAAGGCGGCGAGCGCGGCGTGATGCTGTTCACGGCCTCGGTCGCGGCCTTCGACGGCCAGGTCGGCCAGCAGGCCTACAGCGCCTCGAAGGGCGGGCTGGTGGGCATGACGCTGCCGATGGCGCGCGACCTCGCGCAGCACGGCATCCGCGTCTGCACGATCGCGCCGGGCCTGTTCGCGACACCGCTGCTGAAGACCCTGCCCGAGCCGATCCAGCAGTCGCTTGCCGCCTCGATCCCGTTCCCGCCGCGGCTGGGCGATCCGGCGGAGTTCGCCGCGCTGGCCTGCCACATCGTCACCAACGGCCACCTCAACGGCGAGGTGATCCGCCTCGACGGCGCCCTGCGCATGGCGCCGCGCTGAGCCGGCCGCCACCCCGTTTTTTCGTTCGCCCCTCCAGGAGACATCATGAACATCAAGAAAAGCATCCTCGCCGCCGCGCTGGCCGCCGGCCTCTTCGGCGCCGCCCATGCCGACCTCACGGTCGGCGTCGTGCTGCCGCTGACCGGCCCGGCCTCGGGCCTGGGCATCCCGGTCAAGAACCAGATCGCGCTGTGGCCCAAGACCATCGCCGGCGAGAACCTCAAGGTCGTGGTGCTCGACGATGCCACCGACCCGACCACGGGCGTCAAGGACACGCAGCGGCTGGTGACCGAGGACAAGGTCGACGTCATCATCGGCTCGGCCGCGACGCCGGTCGCGATCCCGATGGCCGACGTGGCCGCGGAATCGGGCACCGTGCAGCTCGCCGCCTCGCCGGCCGGGCTGCCGCCGGGCAAGGACAAGTGGACCTTCCGGCTGCCGCAGTCCAACGACGTCATGGCCTACGCCGTGGTCCAGCACATGAAGTCGCAGAAGGTCAAGACCATCGGCTTCCTCGGCTACACCGACGCCTACGGCGAACTCTGGCTCAAGGCGCTGACCGCCGAGGCCGAGAAGAACGGCATGAAGGTCGTCGCCACCGAGCGCTTCGGCCGGGCCGACACCAGTGTCACCGCCCAGGTGCTGAAGCTGACCTCGGCCAATCCCGACGCGATCCTGATCGTCGCCTCGGGCAGCGGCGCCGGCATGCCGCAGAAGGCGGTGATGGAGCGCGGTTTCAAGGGCAAGGTCTACCAGACGCACGCCGCCGCCACGCAGGACCTGATGCGCACTGCCGGCAAGGATGCCGAAGGCACCTTCGTCGTCTCGGGCCCGGCCACCGTGGCGGAGCAGCTGCCCGACAGCCATCCCTCGAAGAAGGCCGCGGTCGACTTTGTCACGCAGTACGAGAAGACCTACGGCCCGGGCTCGCGCAACCAGTTCGCCGGCCACGGCGCCGATGCGCTGACGGTGCTCGAGAAGGCGGTGCCGATCGCGCTGAAGAAGGGCAAGCCCGGCACGCCGGAGTTCCGTGCGGCGCTGCGCGACGCGATGGAGACCATGGGCCGCACGGTGCTCGCGCACGGCGTCTTGAACTGGACGCCCGACAACCACTGGGGCTACACCAACGAGACCGGCGTCATGCTGAAGGTCGTGGGCGGCCAGTTCAAGGTCGAAGCACCGTAGCTCGCCCCCAGGTTGCCCGCACTTCGTGTCGGGCGCCCACCCCCTACCGGGGGCAACACCAGCGGCCTGGCGAAGCCAGTTCCGCGGTGTTCCACGAAGAGAAAAGAACACGGAGAACGCGCGCCGCGAAGCCCTCATGGATATCTCAATCGCCAGCATCCTGACGCTGGACGGACTCACGAACGGGGCGATCTACGCGCTGCTGGGCATGGGTATCGTGCTCGTGTTCACGGTCACCCGCGTCATCTTCATTCCGCAGGGCGAGTTCGTCGCCTATGGCGCGCTCACGCTCGCCATCTTCCAGACCGGCAAGGTGCCCGGCACGGTCTGGCTGCTGCTGATCCTCGCGGCCGTCGCGGCGCTCATGGAACTGGTGAGCACCTGGCGCCACCGCGGCCGGGCCGCGCCGGCCCTGCTGGCCGCCGCGCGCATGTTCGTGCTGCCGGCGGCGGTCTGCGCCGTGTCGGCGTGGGCGGCGCCGCGCAACCTGCCGCTGGCGGTCCAGGCCTTCCTCACGCTGTGCATCGTCACGGCGTTCGGGCCGCTGGTCTACCGCGTCGCCTACCAGTCGCTCGCCGGCGCCAGCTCGCTGGTGCTGCTGATCGTCTCGGTCGGCGTGCATTTCGCGATGACCGGGCTGGGCCTGCTGTTCTTCGGCGCCGAGGGCTTTCGCAACCCGTCGTTCTGGGACGACCGCTTTGCGGTCGGCCCGCTGAACGTCAACGGGCAGGCCGTGATCATCTTCCTCGCCTCGGCGGCGCTGATCGTGATGCTGTGGCTCTACTTCGAGCGCACCCTCTACGGCAAGGCCCTGCGGGCGACGGCCGTGAACCGGCTCGGTGCACGGCTGATGGGCATCTCCACGCAGGCGGCGGGCCAGCTCACCTTCGCGATGGCGGCGCTGATCGGCGCGCTGTCGGGCCTCCTGATCGGGCCCACCACCACGATCTTCTACGACTCCGGCTTCCTGATCGGCCTCAAGGGCTTCGTCGCCGGCGTGATCGGCGGCCTGGCGAGCTATCCGGGCGCGCTGCTCGGCGCGCTGGCGGTCGGCGTGATCGAGTCCTTCGGCTCGTTCTGGGCCAGCTCGTTCAAGGAGGTGATCGTGTTCACCATCATCCTGCCGGTGCTGTTGTGGCGCTCGCTGACCAGCGCCCACTCGGACGAGGAGCATTGACATGGAAGCCACCTTGAATCCTCCAGCGGCCAAGCCGCCCGCGAAGAGCCGCCTGCGCACCTGGGGCCCGCTGGCGCTGGTGGCGGTGCTCGTCGCCCTGCCGCTGCTGCCGCTGCCCAACTTCTGGATCATCCAGCTCAACTACATCGGCATCTACACGCTGCCGGTGCTGGGGCTGGTGCTGCTCACCGGCGTCGGCGGACTGACCTCCTTCGGCCAGGCGGCGTTCGTGGGCATCGGCGCCTACACCACCGCCTACCTGAGCGTGAACTTCGGCCTCTCGCCGTGGCTCACCCTGTTCGTCGGCCTGGCGCTGACCGGCCTCAGCGCCGCGATCATCGGCGGCATCACGCTGCGCATGTCGGGCCACTACCTGCCGCTCGCCACCATCGCCTGGGCGCTGGCGCTCTACTACCTGATGGGCAACCTCGAGGCGCTGGGCAAGTACGACGGCATCCTGGGCGTCAAGGGGCTCACGCTCTTCGGCCTCGAGGTCGGCCAGCAGCGGGTGTTCTATGCGGTGGTCTGGACTTTCTCGCTGCTCGCCTGCTTCGCGGTGATCCGGCTGCTCGATTCACGCAGCGGCCGGGCCATCCGGTCGCTGGCGGGCGGCTCGCAGATGGCCGAGGCGATGGGCGTGAACACGCTGCGCTTCAAGGTCGGGATCTTCGTGCTGGCGGCGCTGCTGGCGTCGCTCTCGGGCTGGCTGTTCGCGCATTTCCAGCGCACCGTGAACCCCTCGCCCTTCGGCCTCAAGATGGGCATCGAGTACCTCTTCATGGCGGTGCTCGGGGGCGCGGCCCACGTGTGGGGCGCGATCGCCGGCGCCGGCGTGGTCAAGCTGCTCGAAGACCAGCTGCAGGTGCTGCTGCCCAAGCTGATCGGCACCAGCGGCAGCTACGAGCTGATCGTCTTCGGCATCCTGATCGTGCTGGTGCTCAAGTACCTGCCCGACGGCCTGTGGGACTTCATCGACCGCCGGCTGCCGCGCCCGCAGCGCCCGGTCGACTGGCGCGATGCGCCCGACCTCCCGGCGCGCGCCAAGCCGGCCGCCGGCGAGGTGGTGCTCGACGTGCAGGCGATCCGCAAGACCTTCGGCGGGCTGGTGGCGGTCAACGACATCAGCTTCCAGACCCGGGCCGGCCAGGTGGTCGGCCTGATCGGGCCCAACGGCGCCGGCAAGTCGACCACCTTCAACCTGGTCACCGGCGTGCTGGGCCTGAGCGGCGGCGCCGTGCGCTTTCGCGGCGAGGCGATCGGCGGGCTGTCGTCGCGCGCCATCGCCGAGCGCGGCGTCTCGCGCACCTTCCAGCACGTGAAGATGGTGCCCGACATGACGGTGCTCGAGAACGTCGCGCTCGGCGCCCACCTGCGCGGCCGCAAGGGGGCGATCGCGGCCATGCTCCACACCGACCGCGCCGAGGAGCGCGAGCTGCTGCGCGAGGCCGAGCGCCAGCTGCAGCGCGTGGGCATGGGCGACTGGATGCACGAGCTGGCCGGCAACCTGGCGATGGGCCAGCAGCGGCTGCTGGAGATCGCGCGCGCCCTGTGCGCCGACCCGGCCCTGCTGCTGCTCGACGAGCCGGCCGCCGGCCTGCGCCACAAGGAAAAGCAGGCGCTCGCCGACGTGCTGCGCAGCCTGCGCGCCTCGGGCATGAGCATCCTGCTGGTCGAACACGACATGGACCTGGTGATGGACATCTGCGACCACATCGTGGTGATGGAATTCGGCACCCACCTGATGGAGGGCACGCCCGCCGAGGTGCAGCAAAGCCCGAAGGTGCGCGCCGCCTACCTGGGCACGGAACACTGACATGAGCGCTCCCCTCCTCCGAATCCACGACCTGCGCGCCGGCTACGGCCGTGCCGAAGTGCTGCACGGCATCGACCTGCAGGCGGGCGAAGGCAGCGTCGTGACCGTGATCGGCCCCAACGGCGCCGGCAAGTCGACCCTGCTCAATGCGCTGATGGGCGTGCTGCCCGCCAAGGGCGGCATCGAGTTCCGCGGCCAGCCGATCGGCGGCCTGTCGCTCGAGGAGCGCGTGATGCTCGGCATCGCGCTGGTGCCCGAAAAGCGCGAGCTGTTCGCCACCATGCCGGTCGAGGACAACCTGGTGCTCGGCGCGTTCCGGCAGGTGCGGCTGCGCAACCGCGATTGGCGCGACCAGATCGAGCAGGTCTACACGCTGTTCCCGCGCCTGAAGGAACGCCGGATGCAACTGGCCGGCACGCTGTCGGGCGGCGAGCGCCAGATGCTGGCGGTCGGCCGGGCGCTGATGTCGCGGCCCACGCTGCTGATGCTCGACGAGCCCAGCCTCGGCCTCGCGCCGCTGGTGGTGCAGGAGATCTTCCGCACCGTGAGCGCGCTGCGCGCCACCGGCGTGACGATCCTGCTGGTCGAGCAGAATGCGCGCGCCGCGCTCGAAGTCGCCGACCACGGCTACGTGCTCGAGATGGGCAGCGTCAGCGCCGAAGGCGAGGCCCGCCAGCTGGCCGGCGATTCGCGCGTGATCGATACCTACCTGGGCGCGGCCCGGGCCTGAGCGACCGGCCAGCAGGAGACACGATGAAGACCCCCACCCGCAGCCATCTCCAGCTCGGCGCCGTGGCGCTGGCCGGCGCTTCCCTGCTCGCCGCCTGTGCCGGTGTCGGCCGGACTGCGCCGACCGCGCCGCTGGCCGCGGCCCGGCCCGGCACGCTGCTGTCGTGCAGCGCGCTCGCGGCCAGCGCGGCGCCGCCCGGCACCTTGTACACCCAGGCCGTGGCGGTGCCGGCCGGCACGGTCGCGCTGGGCAACGCCAGCGTGCCGGTTCCGGCCCACTGCCTGGTCCAGGGCCGCATGAACGAGCGCATCGGCCCGGTCGACGGCAAGCGCTACGCGATCGGTTTCGAGATGCGGCTGCCGGTGGCCTGGAACGGCCGCTTCTTCTACCAGGCCAATGGCGGCCTCGACGGCGTGGTCGTGCCGGCGGTCGGCGGCATCGGCGGCGGTGCGCCGGTGACCAACGCCCTGCAGATGGGCTTCGCGGTGATCAGTTCGGACGCCGGCCATCCCGGTTCGCTCGGCCCCACCTTCGGCCTCGATCCGCAGGCCCGGCTCGACTACGGCTACAACGCGGTCGCGCAGCTCACGCCGATGGCCAGGAACCTGATCGCCCAGGCCTACGGCCGCGGCCCCGACAGGTCCTATTTCGGCGGCTGCTCCAACGGCGGCAGGCACGCGATGGTGGCCGCCGCCCGCGCGTCCAGCCAGTACGACGGCATCCTCGCGGGCGACCCCGGCTACAACCTGCCGCGCGCCGCGGTGGCGCAGCTCTATGGCGCACAGCAGTACGCCAAAGTGGCGACCGCGGCCACGCCGGCAGGCCTGCCGGACCTTCAAAGCGCGTTCACGCCGGCCGAGCTGCAGCTGGTGTCCGACCGCGTGCTGGCCCGCTGCGATGCGCTCGACGGCCTGGCGGACGGCATCGTTTCCGACGTCAAGGCCTGCCAGGCGAACTTCGACCTGCAGCGCGACGTGCCGAGCTGCAGCGGCGCGCGCGACGGCCAGTGCCTGACGGCGGCGCAGAAAAGCGCGCTCGCCAACGTGTTCACCGGCGCCCGCAACAGCGCCGGCAAGCCGATCTACAGCAGCTTCCCCTTCGACGCCGGGATCGGCGGCAGCAACTGGCGCGAATGGAAGTTCTCGAGCTCCCAGACCCGTGACCCGGGCGCGGTGGGCTTCATCTTCACATCTCCGCCGCTGGCCACGCGGCCGGGCGGCCTCGCCTTCGCTCTCGGCTTCGACATGGACCGCGATGCGCCGCTGATCGACGCCACCGACCCGGTCTATCGCGAATCGGCGATGGCCTTCATGTCGCCGCCCGACGCCTCGAAGCTGACGGCCCTGCGCGACCGCGGCGGCAAGCTGATCGTCTACCACGGCACCAGCGACCCCGTGTTCTCGTCCGACGACACCGCCGCCTGGTACGAGCGGCTGCAGGCCACCCATGGCGGCGACGCCGCGGCGTTCGCGCGCTACTTCCCGGTCCCGGGCATGAACCACTGCGCGGGCGGCCCCGCCACCGACCAGTTCGACATGCTGAGCGCGCTGGTCGACTGGGTCGAGCAAGGCCGGGCGCCCGAGTCGGTGGTGGCGAGCGCTCGCGGCCCCGGCACGGCGAGCGTCAACCCCGAAGTGCCGGCCAGCTGGTCGGCCCGGCGCACGCGTCCGCTGTGCCCGTACCCGCAAGTCGCTGTCTACACCGGCGGCGACACCGAATCCGCGGCCAGCTTCGCCTGCCGCGCGCCTTGAGATCCCCGCGATGACGACCTACAGCCCCCGCCCCGACGACGTCCGCTTCCTGCTGAACACCGTGCTCGGCGCCCCCGCGCGCCTGGGCGCCCTGGCACCGTTCGCGGAGGTCGACGAGGCGCTGCAGGCCCAGGTGCTCGACGAGGCCGGCAAGTTCGTGGCCGAAGTGATCGCGCCGCCGAACCGCGACGGCGACGAGATCGGCTGCCGCTTCGTGAATGGCGAGGTGCTCACGCCGCCGGGCTTCCGCGACGCTTACCGGGCCTTCGTCGACGGCGGCTGGCCCGCCCTGTCGGCGGCGCCCGAGGATGGCGGCCAGGGCCTGCCCGCGGTGCTCGAGGCGGTGCTGTACGAATGGCTCAGCGCCGCCAACCATGGGCTCACGATGGCACCGGGTCTGCTGCACGGCGCCTACGAGTGCATCCGGCACCATGGCAGCGACGAGCTCAAGCAACGCTATCTGTCGAAGATCGCCACCGGCGAATGGCTGGCCACCATGTGCCTCACCGAAGCCCATGCCGGCAGCGACCTGGGCCAGGTGCGCACCCGCGCCACGGCGCAGGCCGACGGCAGCTTCCGCGTCGCCGGCGGCAAGATCTTCATCTCGGGCGGCGAGCACGATCTGACGGACAACATCGTGCACCTGGTGCTGTGCCGCCTGCCCGACGCGCCGGCCGGCCCCAAGGGCCTGTCGCTGGTGCTGGTGCCCAAGCGGCTGCCCGACGGCGCGCGCAATGCGGTGCACTGCGAGCGCATCGAAGAGAAGATGGGCCTGCACGGCAGCTCGACCTGCGTGATGCGCTTCGACGATGCCACCGGCTGGCTGATCGGCGAGCCGAACCGCGGGCTGGCGGCGATGTTCGTGATGATGAACGCGGCCCGGCTGCACGTCGCGCTGCAGGGCCTCGGCCTGCTCGACGCCGCCTGGCAGAAGGCCGACGCCTATGCCCACGAACGCCGCCAGATGCGCGCGCCCGGCCCGGCCCCCGCCAGCCGCGGCAGCGAGGCCGCCGACCTGGTGGCCGAGCATCCGGCGATCCGCCGCATCCTCGACACCCAGCGCGCCTGGATCGACGGTGCCCGGCTGATCGCCTACCGGACCGCGGTCCAGCTCGACATTGCACGCCACGACGCCGACC
This sequence comes from Variovorax sp. J31P179, assembly GCF_030316985.1. Lineage (NCBI taxonomy): Bacteria > Pseudomonadati > Pseudomonadota > Betaproteobacteria > Burkholderiales > Comamonadaceae > Variovorax > Variovorax sp. J31P179. Next base: position 301,756 of record NZ_JASZYL010000006.1, read on the forward strand.
CCAAGGCCCGCGAGCGGGCGCAGCGCTGGTGCGCGCTGGTCACGCCGGTGCTCAAGGCGGCCTGCACGCAGCAGGCCTTCCATGGCGCCAGCGAATGCCTGCAGGTGTTCGGCGGCCATGGCTACGTGCGCGAATGGGGCATCGAGCAGGTGGTGCGCGATTCGCGCGTGACCATGATCTACGAGGGCACCAACGAGATCCAGGCGATCGACCTGCTGGTGCGCAAGGTGCTGGCCGACGGCGGCGCCGGCATGTCGGCCCTGCTGGTCGAGGTGCGCGACGAGCTCGAGGCCTCGCGCGACATCGACGCCGACGCGCAGCGGCGCCTGGCACAGCTGCGCTACCTCACGACCACGCTGGCGATGGCCGCGGCGGCCGACCCGGCGCTGCCCTACGAGGTGGCGGACGACTACCTGCGCGTGGTGATGATCGCGCTGCTGGCATGGGCCTGGGCCCGCATCGGCCGGGACGCGCCGCAGGACGCCCGCTGGGCGGCGCCCGAGGCGGCCTTCCGCCGCTGGGTGCTGCCCGAGTTCGAGATGCGGCTCGGCATCGTCAAGCGGGCCTGCGAGGCCGTCACCGCGCAGCGCGCGCCGGCCTGATCGGCAGGACGCGGGCGACCAAGCCGGTTACGCTTGCACCATGGCAGTTTCGCGCAAGAAAACCCCCTCCGCCACGCACGGCCCAGCGGCGCGCCCCGACCGCCTCGACACCCGCGTGCTGGAGACCTTCGTCGGCTACAACGCACGCCGCGCCTGGCTGGTCGTGACCGAGGTGTTCGCAGAACGCATGGCGCCCTACGGACTCAAGCAGGCCGATTTCTCGGTGCTGTCGCTGCTGGCGCACAACCCGGGCGCGACCTCCCGCCAGCTGTGCTCGACGCTCGACATCCTGCCGCCCAACCTGGTGAGCCTGATCGCCTCGATGGACAGCCGCGGCCTGATCGAGCGCCGGCCGCATCCGCATGACGGCCGTGCGATCGGCCTGCACCTGACACCGGCCGGCGAACAGCTGGTGCGCGAGGCCGAACAGACCGTGATGCAGCTCGAGGCCGACACCAGCGCCCGCCTCACGCAGCGCGAGCGCGAGACGCTCATCAGGCTGCTGCAGAAGATCTATCACTGAACTTTGCGGGAGATCCCCGACCGGCTGGCCGTCGGCGCGGCAGATCACCAGAATTTCCACCAGGGCGCCGTGGCGCGCGTCGCCTCGGGCACCAGGATCTGCAGGCCCGAATCGCGGATCCGGCGGCGCTGCTCGGCTTCGAGGGCCCGGGCCATGCGATGCGCCAGCTGGTCGCCCTGCATCGCGCGCATGCGCCACTCGGTCGCGAGGCTCTGGAGCTCCTCGTCCTGCAGGGTGCCGGGTGCGGTCGACGGTTCGGACATGCCGAAATTCTGCCCATCGCGCGCGGCGTCGGCAATCGTAGAGGTTTGCCTTACATCAAGCCAGGAAGCCATCCCAGCTGAGCTTGAGGCCCGTCAGCAGCATGCCGAGGTAGACGAAGCGGTAGAACCAGACCGGATCGATGCGGCGCGCGATGCGAATGCCCACCCACACGCCCAAGGGCGCGATCGGCAGCAGCACCACCGAGGTCGCCATGTTGCGCCAGTCGAGCAGGCCCAGCCAGGCATAGGGCACCCATTTGCTCAGGTTCACGACGAAGAAGAAGTAGGCCATCGTCGCCGTGTAGACCACCGGCGTGAGCCGCAGCGGAATCACGTAGGCGTTGACCGGCGGCCCGCCGGCATGGGCGATGAAGCTGGTGAAGCCGCTGATGGTGCTCAGCAGCGCGCCGCCCAGCTTCGACGGCATGGGATCGTTCGGGCGCGGCGGGAACAGCAGGCGCTGGGCCAGGAACAGCAGCGTGAAGACGCCGACGATTCCCGCCACCGTGTGCGCCGGAAGCGCCTTGAAGAGCAAGGCCCCGATCACGGTTCCCAGCAGCCCGCACGGAATGAGGAAGCGCAGCAGCCGCGGATCGAAGTCGCGGCGGAAGGCCGCCAGGCCCAGCAGGTCCATCAGCAGCAGGACCGGCATGAGGATGGCGGCGGCCTGCGGCACGCTGACCACCAGCGCCATGAAGGGGACGGCGAGGGAGCCGAAGCCGGCTCCGAAGCCGCTCTTGCTGACGCCGAGCAGCAGCACGGCGGGAACGGCGACCGCATAGAACTGCGGGTCGGTGATGATCGGGAAATTCAAAACGAGGGGGAAGAGTCGGGTGCCTGGGCGCTACATTGTCCACGCACGCTTCCAACGCCCGCCATGAAGATCATCGACGCCGACCAGACCCGTCGCCACCTCGCCTTCGAAGGCCTGGTGCCGGCGCTGCGCGAGGCCTTCGCGCGCGAAGCGACGGTGCCGCCGCGCCACGTGCATTCGGTCGCCGCGGGCGACGACCGCGGCACCGTGCTGATCATGCCGGCCTGGAGCGAGGCCGGCTTCCTCGGCATCAAGACGATCAACATCTTTCCGGGCAACGGCGCGCGCGGCCTGCCGGGGCTGCACGCGACCTACGTGCTCTACGACGCCCACACGGGGGTGCCGCTGGCGCAGCTCGACGGCAACGAGATCACCGCCCACCGGACCGCGGCCGCCTCGGCGCTGGGCGCGGCCTTTCTCGCCCGCGAGGAGGCTTCGAGGCTGCTGGTGCTGGGCACCGGCCGGGTGGCGCGCCTGCTGCCGGCCGCCCACGCGAGCGTGCGGCCGATCCGCGAAGTCCGGCTGTGGAACCACCGCCCCGAAGGCGCGCAGGCCCTGGCCGCGGAATGGCGCCAAGCGGGCTGGGACGCGCAGCCGGTCGACGATCTCGCGACGGCAGTGGCGGCCGCCGACATCGTCAGTTGCGCGACGCTCGCGACCGCGCCGCTGGTGCGCGGGGAATGGCTGGCGCCGGGCAGCCACCTCGACCTGATCGGCAGCTTCACGCCGGCGATGAAAGAGGCCGATGCGGCCTGCTTCGCCGGCGCCCGCGTCTACATCGACACCGACGAGGCCCCGACCAAGGCCGGCGACCTGCTCGACGCCATCGCCGCCGGCGCGGTGTCGCTGGCGACGATCCAGGGCACGCTGGCGCAGTTGTGCCGGGGCGAGCGGCAGGGACGCCGCTCGGCCGCCGAGCGCACGGTCTTCAAGGCCGTCGGCAGCGCGCTGGAAGACCTCGCCGCCGCGACACTCGTCTGGCAGGCTTAGTCGAGGCTGGCGCCCGATTCCTTCACGACCTTGCCCCACTTGAGCGTCTCGCTCTCGATGAAGGCCGCGAACTGCTCCGGCTTCTCGCCATGGGGCTCGGCGCCCTGCTCGGCGAGCTTCTTCTTCACTTCCGGATCGGCCAGTGCCTTGAGGATGGACGCGTTGAGCTTGGCGACCACCGGCGCCGGCGTGCCCGCCGGGGCCAGCAGGCCGAACCACGAGGTGGCTTCGTAGCCGGGCACGCCGGCTTCGGCGATGGTCGGCACGTCGGGCAGCGCCGGCGAGCGCTTGGCCGTGGTCACGGCCAGGGCGCGCAGCTTGCCGCCCTTCACGTGCGGAATGGCCGAAGGCATGTTGTCGAACATGATCGCGATCTGGCCGCCGAGCAGGTCCGACACCGCGGGCGCGCTGCCGCGGTACGGCACGTGCTGCATGTCGACGCCGGCCATCTGCTTGAAGAGCTCGCCCGACAGGTGGATGGAGCTGCCGTTGCCCGACGAACCGAAGTTGATCTTGCCCGGGTGGGCCTTGGCGTACGCGATCATTTCCTTCACGCTCTTGAAGGGCTGCGACGGATTGGCCACCAGCAGGTTCGGCACCATGGCCACGCGCGTGAGCGGCGCGAAGTCCTTGATCGGATCGAAGGGCATCTTCTTGTAGAGGCTCTGGTTGATCGCGTGCGTGCCCACGGTGCCCATGAACAGCGTGTAGCCGTCGGCCGGCGAGCGTGCCGCCGCCTGTCCGCCGATGTTGCCGCCGGCGCCGGCCCGGTTGTCCACCACGACCGGCTGGCCGAGATCGCGGCTCATGTACAGGCCGACCACGCGGGCCAGGATGTCGGTGGTGCCACCGGCCGAGAACGGCACGATGATCGTGATGGGCTTGCTGGGGAACGCGGCCTGGGCGTGGACGGCGAGAGGCGCCAGCGCCAGGACGGCGGTGGCAGCCGCGGCGGCCATGGCGAAGCTGCGGCGCTTGAGCGCGGCGTCGGAAGGGAAACGGGACATGGGAAACCTTGGAGAACTGGGAAAAGGAAGAATCGAGAGGGACGGCGTCCGGATCAGACCGGTGCGACGCCCAGCGTGGTGCCGCCGCACACGTACAGCACCTGGCCGGTGACGAATCCGTTGTCGGGCGACAGGAAGAACATCGTGGCGCGGGCCACGTCGTCCACGGTGCCGAGCCGCTTCACGACGATGCTGTCGATGATGCGGCGGGTCTGCGGTGCGCCTTCGGGGTTGCTCTGGCGGAACAGCTCGGTCGCGATCGGACCGGGCGCCACCGCATTGACCGTGATGCCGTCGCCGCCGAGTTCCATCGCCAGCGTGCGCGTGAGGCCGATCATGCCGGCCTTGGTGGCCGAGTAGACGATGCGCTCGGGCTTGCCCAGCGCCGCGCGCGACGACACGTTCACGATCCGGCCCCGGCCCGAGGCGCGCAGCGCGGGCAGCGCCGCCTGGATCAGGATCATGCTGGCCTTGAAGTGCAGGCCGACGACGTAGTCGAGGTCGGCCATCGAGGCCGTGTCGATCGTGCCGGGCCGCGTCGCGCCCGCGTTGTTGACCAGCGCCGTCACGGCATAGGCCGAGGTGATTTCGTGCGCCACCGCTTTCGTCTGCGCTTCCTGCGTCAGGTCGGCCTGGAAGGACACCAGGCGCTCATGGCCCCAGTCGGGCTTCTTGTAGTCGAGATTGACGACGGTGCGTCCTTGGGCGAGCAGTGCCTCGCAGGTGGCCCGGCCAATGCCGGAGCTGCCGCCCGTGACCAGGGCGGCTTCTTGTTGACTCATCTTGCTTCCAGAACTTTCAATGCGGGCCGCGCGAGCGCGGCTCCGGGGGCGAACGCGCTCAGACGCGTTCGAGGATCAGCGCGATGCCCTGGCCGACGCCGATGCACATCGTGCACAGCGCATAGCGGCCGCCGCCCTTGTGCAGCTGGTTGATCGCGGTGGTGGCCAAGCGCGCGCCGCTGGCGCCCAGCGGATGGCCCAGCGCGATCGCGCCGCCGTTGATGTTGACGCGCGCGTCGTCGTCCTTCAGCCCGAGCAGGCGCAGCACGGCGAGGCCCTGGGCGGCGAAGGCCTCGTTGAGTTCGATGACGTCGATCTGGTCGAGCTTCAGGCCGGTGAGCTGCAGCACCTTCTGGGTCGCCGGCGCCGGGCCGATCCCCATGATGCGCGGCGCCACGCCGGCGGTCGCCATGCCGACCACGCGGGCGCGCGGCGTCAGGCCGTGCTTCGCCGCGCTGGCTTCGTCGGCCAGCAGCAGCGCCACCGCGCCGTCGTTGACGCCGCTGGCATTGCCGGCGGTCACGCTGCCGTCGGGGCGCACCACGCCCTTGAGCTTGGCCAGCGCCTCGAGGCTGGTCTCGCGCGGATGCTCGTCCTTGTTGACGATGACCGGGTCGCCCTTCTTCTGCGCCACGCTGACCGGCACGATCTCGCTGTCGAAGAAGCCCGACTTCTGGGCCGCCACGGCGCGCTGCTGCGACGCCAGCGCCATGCGGTCTTGCGCCTCGCGCTCGATCTTGTAGTCGGTGGCGACGTTCTCGGCCGTCTCGGGCATCGAGTCGACGCCGTACTGCGCCTTCATGAGCTTGTTGACGAAGCGCCAGCCGATGGTGGTGTCGTAGACCGCGTTGTTGCGGCTGAAGGCGCTTTCGGCCTTGGGCATCACGAAGGGGGCGCGGCTCATGCTCTCGACGCCGCCGGCGATCATCAGGCCGGACTCGCCGGCCTTGATGGCGCGCGCCGCCGTGCCCACGGCATCGAGGCCCGAGCCGCACAGGCGGTTGATGGTGCCGCCGCCGACCTCGATCGGCAGGCCCGCCAGCAGCGCCGCCATGCGCGCGACGTTGCGGTTGTCCTCGCCGGCCTGGTTGGCGCAGCCGTAGAGCACGTCGCTGACCGCTTGCCAGTCGACGTTCTTGTTGCGTTCCATCAGGGCCTTGAGCGGCACCGCGCCGAGGTCGTCGGTGCGCACGCTCGAGAGGGCGCCGCCGTAGCGGCCGAAGGGGGTGCGAACGGCGTCGCAGATGAAGGCTTGCTGGCTCATGGTGATGTCTCCGCAGTGGGTTCAGATGGCGATCGGCAGGCCGACCAGTTGTTCGAGTTCCGCGTGGCCGAGGCCGTCGACCTTGTCGATCAGCTTCAAGCCCGCAGGCGTGCATTCGAGCGTGGCAAGGTCGGAATAGACCCGTTTCACGCAGCCCAGGCCGGTCAGCGGATAGCTGCACTGGGCGACGACCTTGCTCTCGCCCTTCTTGGTGAGCAGGTCCATCATGACCCAAGTCTGGCGGGCGCCGATGGCCAGGTCCATGGCACCGCCGACCGCCGGGATCGCGCCCTCCTCGCCGGTGCTCCAGTTGGCCAGGTCGCCGGTGGCCGAGACCTGGAAGGCGCCGAGCACGCAGATGTCGAGGTGGCCGCCGCGCATCATCGCGAAGCTGTCGGCATGGTGGAAGAAGGCGCCGCCGGCGAGCAGCGTGACCGGCTGCTTGCCGGCGTTGATCAGGTCGTAGTCCTCGGCGCCGGCGGCCGGCGCCGGGCCCATGCCGAGGATGCCGTTCTCGCTGTGCAGGATGACCTCGCGGCCGGCCGGCAGGTGGTTGGCGACCAGGGTCGGCTGGCCGATGCCGAGGTTGACGACGGCGCCGTCGAAGATGTCCTGGGCGACGCGGGCCGCCAGCTGGTCCTTGGTGCGGCGGGTGTAGGTGGTGCTCATGGTCATGCTGCCTTCCTGAAGCCGCCGGCCTCGGTGGCCACGCGGTCGATCTTCACGATCTTGCTGACGAAGATGCCTGGGGTGACGATGTGCTCCGGGTCGAGCGCGCCGAGTTCGACGATCTCGTGCACCGTCGCGATGGTGCGCGCCGCGGCCATCGCCATCACCGGGCCGAAGTTGCGCGCCGCCTTGCGGTAGACCAGGTTGCCCCAGCGGTCGCCCTGCTCGGCCTTGATCAGCGCCACGTCGCCGCGGATCGGGTATTCGAGCACATGGTTCTTGCCGTCGATCACGCGGGTCTCGCGGTCGCCGGCCAGCTGGGTGCCGAAGCCGGTCGGGCAGAAGAAGGCGCCGATGCCCGCGCCGGCGGCCCGGATGCGCTCGGCCAGGTTGCCCTGCGGCACCAATTCGAGCTCGATCTTGCCGGCGCGATAGAGGCCGTCGAACACCTGGCTGTCGGCCTGGCGCGGAAAGCTGCAGATGATCTTGCGCACCCGGCCCGCCTTCAGCAGCGCCGCCAGGCCGGTCTCGCCGTTGCCCGCGTTGTTGTTGACCACCGTGAGGTCGGTGGCGCCCTGCTCGATCAGGCCGTCGATCAGTTCGTTCGGAATGCCGGCGGTGCCGAAGCCGCCGATCAGCACCGTGGCGCCGTCCTGGATGCCGGCCATGGCGTCGGCGACCGAGCGTGCGATCTTGTCGATCATGGAATCTGTCCCCGGAGTGGAAGAAAAAGGACGAACCCGGCCACCGGAATGACTTCGATGGCCGTCAAATTTGTTCGTATGCCGAACATCTGTTCGTATAATGAATTCTAGAGAAATCCACCCCGCATGGCAACACAGCAGCAATCCCCCTCCGTCCCGGCCCCCGGGGACAGCTACGTGCAGTCCTTTGCCCGCGGCCTGCAGGTGATCCGATCGTTCAGCGCCGGCGCGCCGCGGCAGACCCTGAGCGAGGTGGCGGCCGCCACCGGGCTGACCCGGGCCGGCGCGCGCCGCATCCTGCTGACCTTGCAGACGCTCGGCTATGTGACGAGCGACGGCAAGCTCTTCGCGCTGACGCCGCGAATCCTCGATCTCGGATTTGCCTACCTGTCGTCGATGCCGATCTGGAACCGCGCCGAGCCGGTGATGGAGGCGCTGGTGCAGCAGGTGCAGGAATCGTGTTCGGCGGCGGTGCTCGATGCCACCGACATCGTCTACGTGCTGCGGGTGCCGACCCACAAGATCATGCGCATCAGCCTGGGCGTCGGCTCGCGGCTGCCGGCCTTCTGCACCTCGATGGGACGGCTGCTGCTGGCCGACCTCGACGAAGACGAACGACGTGCGCGGCTCGAGGCCTCGCCGCGCGAAGCCTTCACCAAGCACACGGTGACCGATGTGGGCGCGCTGCTCGCCAAGGTGGCGCAGGCACGGCGGCAGGGCTGGTGCCTGGTGAACCAGGAGCTGGAGGAAGGGCTGATCTCGATCGCGGCGCCGATCGTCGATCGCGCCGGCCGCACCGTGGCGGCGCTCAACATCAGCGGCCAGGCCAACCGGACCAGCGCCAAGGTGATGCAGGACAGCATGCTGCCGGCGCTGCTGGCCGCGGCGCGGGAAATCTCGCGCCTGCTCTGAAGCGAGGCCGCGCGGGGCTGCGCCTACTTGTGTCGGCGTTTGGCGCCGGGTGCCGAGGTCTGCGACGGGGCAGCCGCGCCGTCGACGCCCAGCCGGCCGCCGCCGCCCAGGCCCTGTCCCTGCACGGTCTGCGCCTTGTAGTCGCGCAGCGAGACGACCATCTGGTTGAAGGCGTCCATGAAGGCGGCCGCGATCACCTTGCCTTCGGCGGTCCGGGTGTAGCCGCCGAGGCCGCCGGCACCGCTCATGCCGCCGAGGGCACCGAAGCCGCCGAAATCGGTCTTCGATGCGCTGCCTTCGGAGGCCGCGATCTGCACGCCCGAGCGGTTGTCGATCAAGGTCAGCAGGGTGGAGGCTTCCTTGGTCTTCAGGCTGCCGCCGATGGCGCCGATCAAGCCGGAGTAGCGACCGCCGACCAGGCCGCCGATCGCGGCGCCGGCGCCACCGGCATCGTTGTTGTTGAAGATGACCTCGGGTGTCATGCCGTAGTCGGAGGCGACCATCTGGCCCTTGCCGAAATTGCTGCCGCCGCGCATCTCGCCGCCATCCATCAGCGCCCGCTCGCGGCCCATCGCGTTCATGCCGGCGGCGCTGCGCTCGACGACGATGAAGCAGTTCGACTGCTGCACCAGCAGGCGCAGCAGGTTGGCCGTGGGCGGCAGCTTGTATTGGTCGCGCAGGATGGTGTACCAACCGGCCGACTGGTTCTCGACCAGCGAGACCGTGCCCAACGGCGAGTCGCATCGCTCGAGCTGGCTGCTCGCGCCGCTGCTGCTGCCGCCCGCGGCGCTGCCGGTGGCCACGGTCTTGGCCGACTGGCTGCCCATCTGCATGTCGGTGGTCTGGCAGCCGGCCAGCGCGAAGAGGGCGGCCATGGCGGCGGCAGGCGGAAGTCGAGTGAGGATCATTGAACTGGAGGAGACGAAATGCAGGGAAGGCTCAGGCCGAGGGCCAGCCTCTGAGGCGCTCGGCAGTCTATGAAGGCAGCCCCTGCAGGTCTGCGAGAAGCGTCCCGATTTTCTCCAGGGCAAGTCCGATTCAGTCCTTCGCGTCCGGCTCGCTCTGCCGCCGCAGCTGCGCCCGCACATAGTCCACGTGCTGGCGCAGCGTGTAGACCCGGTCGGTGAAATCAAGCGGGAACTTGGTCTGGACGACCTCCTCCTCGATCCGGTCGAGTTGCGCCCTTGCCTCGCGCCGCTCCTGGTCGTCGAGCTTTCGCGAGGCCAGGTCCTGCTCGAGGAACTTGAGTTCGCCGTAGCGGCGGTACAGGCGGCTGCGGCGGCGCCAGCCGATCAGCTCCGGCAGCACGCGGACCAGCGGCACCAGGATCGCCGCCAGCGGAACCAGCAGCAGCAGCAGCCGCTGCGCATAGTTCGCGGCCCAGAACGGGAGGTAGTTCTGCAGGAACGGGCGGCCGTTCTTGAAGTAGCGCTCGGCCTGGGTCGAGAGCGGGAAATCGGTGCCGGTCGGGCTCGGGAATTCGCCCGGCCGGCTGATGATGCTGGGTTGCCGGTGCACCTGGCGCGCCGCCTCGAGCAGCAGGTAGGCGAGCGCCGGGTGCAGTTCGTCGCGCACCACCAGGTTCGCGGTGGTGGCGAGCAGCTGGATGTCCTGGGGCGGCAGGTCGCGCTTCGGGTCGACCGAACCGCGCTTCAGGCTCACGGGCTGGAAGAACGGAAAGCGCCGTGCAAGCCCCTGCACATGGTCCAGCGAGGCCAGCCGGACGCTGCTGTCGGCGAGCAGCCGCTGCACCGCGGGGGCCTCCGGCGCGGCGATCATGATGGCCGCGTCGACCTCGCCGCGGGCCAGCAGGTCGGCCGCCGCCATGCCGCCTTCGCTGACGAAGCGGGTGGCGGGCGGGCCGCCGTCGGTCACGCCATAGACCGCCAGCAGCTCGGTCGCGACCTTGAAGTTGCCGCTCCCGGGAACGCCGACCGCGATGCGCTTGCCGGCCAGCGGCCCGAGGCCGCTGGACAGGTCGAGGGCGGTGCTGAAGATCCAGACCGGCTCGAAGGCGACGGTGGCCAGCGATCTCAGCGGCGTCGCCTCGGGCGGCGCGTCGGGGTCCTGCGCCAGCAGGCCGGTGCCGCCCTGCACGAAGCCCACCGACACCTTGCCTTCGTTGAGCCGCTGCAGGTTCTCGACACCGCCGCTCGAGGGCTGCAGCTCGAGCCGGATGCCGTTGGCGCGCAGGATCTCCTGGTAGCGCTCGCCGAAGCGGTGGTAGGCGCCGTCGGGCACGCCGGTGGTCATCGCCAGCGAACGCGGCGGTGCCGGGCTGATGTCGCCCACGATCGCCCAGCCCAGCGCGGTCAGGACGGCGACGCCGAGGAGCCAGTACAGCAGGCGGCGGCCGGTGGGCAGGACAGGCAAGGTGGGGGGCTTCATGCCGGGGCGCTGGGGGTGAAGGTGCCCGATTCTGCCGCCTGGCCGTGCAAAACCGCACGGAATCGCGCCCGGCAACGCATCGCACCCCGGACAAACACGGACCTCCGGCGCCGACCCGGCCCGCACGATGCGCCCGGCCGAATCCACCACAGAACAAAGGACAGAGACATGAAAAGCGCCGTCTTCGCACTCGTCTTCGCACTCGCCTCCCTGGCGCTCGCCGCCCCCGCCGCCGCGCAGGCCACGCCGGGCACCACCGGTGCCATCCGCATCGGCGTGATCGGTCCGCTGAGCGGCCCCTCGGCCGATTTCGGCCTGCCGATGCTCAACGGCGTGAAGCTGGCGATCGACGAGATCAACTCCTTCGGCGGCTACCTGGGGCGGCCGCTCGAACTGGTGATCAAGGACGACCAGGCCAACCCGGAGCTCGGGCTCAAGCTTTCGCAGGAGCTGGTCCGGGAGAAGGTGATCGCCACTATCGGCTTCTGCAACACCGGCGTGGCGATGAAGTCGATCGACGTCTTCCAGGCCAGCCGGACGCCGCTGATCGTTCCGTGCACCACCGGCACGCCGGTGACGACCCGGTTCCCGCCGGCCGAAAGCTACATCTTCCGCAACGCGCCGCCCGACGCGATCCAGGCGCCCTTCATGGTCGACGAGATCGTGGCCCGCGGCTGGACCCGGGTGGCGGTCTTCGCCGACACCACCGGCTACGGCGAAGGCGGGCTGCAGGACGTGCGCCGTGCGCTGGCGAAGAAGGGGCTGGAGCCGGCCTATGTCGGGCGCTTCGACCTCGGCGTGACCGACGTGACCGAGCAGCTGAAGGAAGCGCGCAAGGCCGGTGCCGACGTGATCTTCATCTACACGATCGCGCCGCAGAACGCGGTGATCGCCAAGGGCCGCCACGCGCTGGGCTGGAAGGTGCCCCAGGTCGGCGCCTGGGCCTTGTCGTTCCCGCTCTTCATCGACGGCGCCAAGGAGGCCGCCGAAGGCTCTCTGATGGCGCTGAGCTTCGTCGCCGAGCCGACCAACGAGCGGCGCGCCACCTTCCTCGCGCGCTATGCGCGCAAGTTCGAAGGGCCGCGCATCCCGGTGCCGATGGCCGCCGCGCAAGCCTACGACGCCACTTACCTGCTGGCCCACGCGGTGCTGAGCCTGCCCGGCGACCGGCTGGACGGGCCCGGCATCAAGGCGGCGCTCGAAGCGCCCAAGCGCCCCTACTACGGCGTCGTGACCACCTACGACAAGCCCTTCGGCAGCCAGGACAAGGAAGCGCTGAGCGCCAACATGCTGGTCGTCGGCACGGTGAAGAACGGGCAGGTCACTTTCGCCCATGCGGAGGACGCGACCCGCAACCGCATCGTGCAGCGCAAGCAGGCGGCCGGTGGGCTGTAGCCCGGGTGCGCTAGGGCCGCGGCACGAACTGGCCGGCCAGCCAGCGGCGCAGGGCGCCCAGCGGGCGCCGCTCCGGCTGCGGCGGCCGCGGCGCCACACCACGCTCCAGGCGAAGCAGGCCGCCGCCGGGTCCCTGGGCGCAGGTCTGGAAGCCCATCCGGTGCAGGAAGCCGATCAGCCCGGTGTGGGACGCCAGCACGTCGCCGTACAGCCGGCGCAGGCCGGCGTCGCGGGCCGCTTCGAGCAGGCAGTCGATCAGGTGGTCGGCCACGCCCTGGCGCTGCCAGGCATCGGCGACGGCGATCGCCAGTTCGGCGCTGCCCGGCGGCTCGCCGACGCAATAGCGGGCCTCGCCGATGAGCGCCTCGCCGTCGACCAGCGGCAAGGTGGCGACCAGGGCCACCTGGCGCACGCCGTCGACGCTGACCAGTTGCTGCAGCGCGGCCGGTTCGCAGTCGCCGATGCCGGCATGGAAGCGGCAACCGCGCGACCCCTCCGACAGCTGGCCGACAAAGGCGCCGAAGCGCTGGGCATCTTCGGTGCGCAGCGGCCGGATCCGTGCCGGCGCGCCGTTGCGCAAGGTCGCGCTGCGCGGATGACCGACCGCGCGCAGCGACGCGGCGATGGCGACGGCGGGAGAGGTGGGCACTTGGCGCATGGCGTTTCGGCGGGGCTGGTGAAAGGGAGTCCCGAGCTTCGCGCCGGCCAGCCCGCCCGTCCTTAAGGCGTCCTGAAGCGTGCTGAATGCGCACGCCTGCCCTTGCGCTCGCGCGGGAGATTCAGGACGCTTCAGGACGGCTTCAGGACGCCGCGCGCGCCAGCAGGCACAGTCGCACATCACCAGGAGCCCCGCCTTGAGCACCCCCCGCTACGTCTGCCTTTCCGACCTGCATCTCGGCGCCGGCTACAGCACCCTCACCTCGACCGACGCCGAAGGCCGTCCCGACCCGACCCGGCCCAGCGCCACGCTGACGGCCCTGGGCCTGGCGCTGCGGCAACTGCTGCCCGCGCTCGGCGACGGGCCGCCGCCGACCCTGGTCCTGCTCGGAGACGTGCTCGACATGGGCCTGTCGCCGATGGGCAGCGTCGCGGCCGCTTTCGACTGTTTCGTCCAGGCCGTGATGCTCGATGGCGACCGGCCGCTGTTCGCGCCGCGGGTGCTGTGCGTGCCCGGCAACCACGACCACCACCTGTGGCGCATCGCCCAGGACCAGCACTTCCAGGACAGCCTGCGCGAGGGCCGCATCGAGAGCGACCTGATCGCCCACACGGCGCTGTTCCAGGATCCCGATGCCAGCGGCATCCCGTCGCCGATGCTGACCGGCCTGATCCACCGCCATCCGGCGCTGAGCGAGACCCGGGTCGAGATCGCCTATCCCAACCTCGGCCTGATCGACGCCGGGCGCCGTCGCTGCGTGGTGCTGCACCACGGCCACTACGTCGACCCGATGTACCGACTGGTCTCCGCGCTCGATGCCCAGGCGCCGGGTCTCCACGGCCGCGGCCCGGCCACGATGGCGCAGCTCGAAGCGCGCAACGGCGCCTGGGTCGATTTCCTCTGGTCGGACCTCGGCAGCGCCGGGCTGACCGGCACGGCGGCCACGACGCTGTACGAGGTCATGCGCGACGGCGGCGCCTCGCAGCGCTTCGCGCAACGCCTGTCGGCCCTGCTGGTGGCCCGGCTCGGCACGCGCTTCGGCCTCAGCGGCAGCATGCCGATGCTGCAGGGCATCACGCTCGACCAGCTGCTGCTCGGCCTGCTCGACGCGACGCTGGGCCGGGGCGCCGAGTCGCAGCGCGACAGCTACCTCGCCCTGATGACCGCCGGCGACGTCGCCGACCTGCGCTGGTTCCTGTCGGGCCCGGTCAAGCTGGAGCTCGAGCGCGCCGGCCTGGAGCCGTCCGGCCTCGATCTCGCCTTCGTCTTCGGACACACCCACAAGCCGTTCCAGGACGAGCTGCCGGTGGCGGGCTTCGGCCAGCCGGTGCGCGTCTTCAACACCGGCGGCTGGGTCATGGACCAGCCGACCATGACCTCGACCCAGGGGGCCGCGGCGGTGTTCATCGACGAGGCCCTGAACCTGGCCTCGCTGCGGCTCTTCAACGATCCGGTCAACGGCCGCATGGCCCCGGTGCAGGCGCAGGGCGTGGGCGGCTTCGGCGACCGCGACAACCCGATGCTGGCCGCACTGGCCGCCGGGATCGAACGAACGGCGCCGGCCTGGCAGGTCTTCTCGCGCTCGGCGCAGACGGCCACCGAGGCGCACGCCGCCCGGCTGCTCGACAAGTTCTTCCACGTTCCCGGCCGCAACCCGGCGACCGCCCCATGATGAAGCGAATCGCCCGACCGCTGTCCCAGCTGGCCTCTCACTACACGGTGGTCGTGGTCGGCTCCGGCTACGGCGCCGGCGTCGCCGCCTCGCGACTGGCGCGCGCGGGCCAGTCGGTCTGCGTGCTCGAACGCGGCCGCGAAATACTGCCCGGCGACTACCCGGACGACATGGCCGGCGCCCGGGCCGACATGCAGGTCGACGGCGCCCGCGGCAAGCTCGGCGCCGCCGACGGCCTCTACAACCTGCACCTCAACGACGACATGCTCGCGATGGTCGGCTGCGGTCTCGGCGGCACTTCGCTGATCAACGCCAACGTCGCGCTCGAGATCGACCCCCGGCTGTTCGAGGCCACGCCCTGGCCGGCGCCGTTCCGCAACGACCCGGCCCTGCTCGACCCCTACATCGCGCGTGCGCGGCGGATGCTCGACCCTTCACCCTACCCCGACGACTACCCGCCGCTGAACAAGCTGCAGGCGCTGGAGAAGTCGGCCCGGGCGATGAAGCGCCCGTTCGAGCGGCCGCCGATCGCGGTCAACTTCGCCGACCAGCTGAACCCCTTCGGCGTCCCGCAGCCGCGCTGCACCTTGTGCGGCGACTGCACCAGCGGCTGCAACGTCGGCGCCAAGAACACGACCTTGATGAACTACCTGCCGGATGCGGCGAACCACGGCGCCGAGATCTTCACCGGCGCCCGGGTCAGCCACGTCGAGCGCGATGGCGAGCGCTGGCGCGTGGTCTTCGACCCGGTGGCGCTGCGCGGCGAGAGCGCGCCGGCGGCGGACGCGCCGCGCAGCGTGACGGCCGACATCGTGATGCTCGGCGCCGGCGCGCTGGGCTCGACCGAGATCCTGCTGCGCTCCAGGGAACGCGGGCTGGCGCTGTCGGACCGGCTGGGCACACGCTTCTCGGGCAACGGCGACGTGCTGGCGCTGGGCTACGACAACGACTGGCAGGCCAGCACCGGCGCCGCCGGCAACACGGTCCGCAGCCCGATCAACGGCGTCGGCACCGGCCGCAACAAGCTGGCCCCCGCCGACCTGCCCGGGCCCTGCATCACCGGCGTGATCGACCTGCGCGATGCGCCCGAGGTCGGCGACGGCCTGGTGATCGAGGAAGGCGTGATCCCCGGCGCCCTGGCGTCGATGCTGACGCCCGCCCTCTTCTTCGCCGACGCCATGACCGGCGGCGAATTCGCCTACGGCGCGGCCCAGGCCAAGTCGCGCCTGCAGGATGCGCAGGCGATGGGCGAGGCGGTGCAGCACCCCGGCGAGCTGGCGGCGGCGGCCTACGGCGGCGCAGTGGCGCGCACCCAGACCTACCTGGTGATGAGCGTGGACGATGCCGGCGGCCGCCTGCACCTGCAGGACGACCGGCTGCGCATCGACTGGCCGGGCGCCGGCACCCGCCCGGTGATCGCCAAGGACCACCAGTGGCTGCGGGCCGCCAACGAGGCGGTCCAGGGCCAGTTCATTCCGAACCCGCTTTGGAGCGAACCGCTCGGCCACAAGCTGATCACCGTGCATCCGCTGGGCGGCTGCGGCATGGGCGACAGCGCGGCCGACGGCGTGGTCGACCACCAGGGCCGGGTGTTCGCGGGGCGCGACGGGCAGGCGGTGCACGAGGGGCTGCTGGTCTGCGACGGCGCGGTGCTGCCGGGGGCGGCGGGCGTCAATCCGCTGCTGACGATCAGCGCGCTGGCCGAGCGCGCCTGCCAGCTGCTGTGCGACCGGCGCGGCTGGACCCTGGACCTCGGGATGGCGCCGCGCGGACCGATGCCGGCGTCGACCGGCGCCGGGGCGCCGCCATCGGGCCTGCTGCGGCGAGCCATCGACAAGGTCGAGGCCGGCGCCGTCGAACTCGCCAAGGAGGCGATCGGCGCGCTCATCCGCAAGGACCCGGCGCTGCTGAGCCCGAGCTTCCAGTTCACCGAGACCATGCACGGCTGGATCAGCACCGACGCGGTGCTGCCGCGCAGCGGCCCGCAGCAGCGGCTGGCGAGCGACTACGAGGTCGCCTGCGCCTGGGGCAAGGCCCGGGGCCAGGCGATGCGCTTCGATCTCACGATCCACACCGCCGACCTCCACCAGATGGTGTCGGACCCGACCCACCCGGCCACCATTTCAGGCAGCGTGACCTGTCCGGCGCTGTGGAGCGAGCCGATGCCGGTGGCCAGCGGCGTGTTCCACCTGCTGCCGGCCGATGCGCAGCGGGTCGAGACCTGGACCATGACCTACGAGATGGTGCTGCGGCGCGGCGACTCGCGGCTGCGCTTCAAGGGCCACAAGGTGCTGCACCAGCGGCCCGGCGCATCGCCCTGGACCGACACCACCACCCTGTTCGTGCGGGTCTACGACGGCGACGGCATGGCCGGACGGATGGTGGCCCAGGGCATCCTCACGCTCGACCTCGAGGACCTGCTGTGGCAGGCCTCGACGGTCGAGGTCAAGCCGCCGGCCAGCCTCCCCGGCGTGCTCGAAGCGCATGTACCGGCGGCCGAGCGCGCCATTGCCAGCGCCTACCTCGCCCGCTTCGGCGCCTTCTTCGGCATGACGCTGTTCCGGGCCTACGGCGGGCTGCTGGCCGACCTGCACAACTTCCCGGCGCTCGACCTGGCGCAGCTGCCGCGCCGCGCCCTTCGCGCGCCGGCGCCGGTGGCACACAGCGTCGAGGTCGGCGACGGCTTCAGGATCAGGCTCACGCGCTACGCCGGCGGCACGCTCGGGCCGGTGGTGCTGGCGCCGGGCTTCTCGGTCCGGGCCTCGTCGTTCGCGACCGACACGGTGGACCAGAACCTGGTCGAGGCGCTGTGCGCGCGCGGCTACGACGTCTGGTTGTTCGACTACCGGGCCAGCCCCGATTCCGGCAGCCCGATCGCGCCCTACACGATCGACGACATCGCGCGCACCGACTGGCCGGCCGCGGTGCGCTTCGTCCTGCAGGCCACCGGCGCCGCCGACCTGCAGGCGATCGCCCACTGCGTCGGCTCGATGAGCCTGCTGATGGCGCTGCTGGACGGCATGACCGGCGTGCGCTCGCTGGTGTCCTCGCAGCTCACGCTGCACCCGGTCACGGGCTGGCTCAACGATGCCAAGGCCGACATCGGCCTGGCCCGCGTGCTCGAAAGCTACGCCCCGCTCGACGGCCGCTTCGACAGCGTGCCCGGCAGCACCGAGCTCGACCGCGAGATCGACACCCTGGCCTTCAAGGTGCCGGTGCCGGACGGCGAGCAGTGCAACAACCCGCTGTGCCATCGCGTGTTCTCGATCTTCGGCGCGTCTTATGCGCACGCGCAGCTCAACCACGCCACCCACACCGCGCTGGCGGAGATGTTCGGCAGCGTGGCGCTGCATCCCTTCGAGCACCTGAGCCTGATCATGCAGCGCGCCAAGGCGGTCGACAGCGCGGGCCGGGATGTGTATGTCACGCCGGCCAACGCGCCGCGGCTGGCGCTGCCGATCTGCTTCGTGGCCGGGGCCGACAACCAGTTGTTCTTCCCGGAGGGCAGCCTGCGGACCCAGGCCTGGCTGTCGCGGCTGAACGACCCGTCGCTCTACACCCGCCATGTGTTCGAAGGCTACGCCCACATGGACCTGTTCGTCGGCCGCAACGCCGCGCGCGACGTCTTCCCGACGCTGATCGCGCAGCTCGAAAGTGTCAGCCCGGCAGCGCGCTGAGGCCGGCCGAGGCCAGCCCGATCGCGGCGTCCTCGTCGAGGCCGGCGCCTTCGAGGCGCCACGCCGCCAGCTCGGACGGCGGGTGAACGACGCCGACCAGCGCCAGCGTGGCCTCGAGCATGCGGGTATCGGCCCGGCTGCGCACCTCGCCGCGGCGGGCCCTCGCCGCGTCGTCGCAGCCGATCAGCAGCGCGGCATCGCGCAGCCGTCCCTGGCGCGCCGCCAACAGCGCCAGCATGCCGGAGAAGTGCCGGATGCCCAGCGTGCGCCGGCACTGCGGCAGGCTCAGCATGACCTGGGCCTGCGCCTCGGCCAGCGAGCCCTGCACCGTGAGGGCATGGGCGTACCAGTTGTGGGCGAAGGCCAGCATCTGGGCATCGGTCAGCGGCGAGCGGCGCAGATGCTCGATCACGGCGCGGAACTGGTCGACCGCCTCATCGATGTGGCCGATCTCCTGGTGCAGCGCCGCCAGGTTGTTGAGCACGTAGAACCGGGTGCGGGCATCGCCGCCGCTGCGCACCAGCGGCAGCGCCTGGGCGAAGGCGGCCAGCGCCTCCTCGGTGCGGCCCTGGTAGCGCCGGACCATGCCGCAGTTGTAGAGCCAGAGGCCGCGGAAGCCGTGCATCGCCGGCGCTTCGATCAGCGCGCGTCCCTGCGCCAGGTGGCGCTCGGCGCTCTCGAAGTCGGCGGTCACGGCCGACACGTAGGCGCTCATGCACAGGGCGATCACCAGCCGGCCGTGGGCCTGCTCCTGCTCGAAGATGGCGCGGGAGCGCTCGAGCAGCTTCTCCCGCTCCTGGGCGTTGACCCCGCCGTGCAGGCCGATCATGGCCAGCCCACCGCAGAAATCCGCCACCACGAAAGGGGCGGTGCGCGCATCGACCAGCGGTTCGGCCATGCGCATCCAGCGCACGCCCTCGCCGTAGCGACCGGCCTGGTACATGAGCACCGCGGCGGTGTTCACCAGCTCGAGCGCCAGCGCCGGGTCGCCGCGCTCGCCGCAAGCCCATTCGATCGCGCTGCGCAGGTTGTCGACCTCGGGGATGCAGGTCATCACCCACTGGTCCATGGTTTCGAAGCCCATGCACCCGGCGCGCTCCGGACGGTCGATCGCCGCCCGCATGCAGCGCGCATGCCAGGCCCGCAGGCGCTCCCATTCGCCGGCCGCCTCGAGCTGCTCCCGGGCATAGGCGCGGGCGCTCTCCAGCAGGCGGTAGCGTGGCGTGGCACCGGCCTCCAGCACCACCATCGACTTGTCGATCAGGTTGCCGAGCAGGTCGACCACGGCCCAGGCATCGATGCCGTCGTCGGCCGCCACCTGCTGCGCCAGCTCGAGCCCGAAGCCGCCGACGAAGACACCGAGCCGGCGGAACACCGTGCGCTCGAGCGGGCTCAGCAGCGCATGGCTCCAGTCGAGCGTGGCGCGCAGGGTGCGATGGCGCGACGGTGCGTCGCGGGCGCCGTTGTTGAGGATCCGCAGGCGCTGGCCCAGGTGCTGCCGCACCCCCGGCACGCCCAGCAGCGGCACCCGGGCGGCCGCGAGCTCCAGGGCCAGCGGCATGCCGTCGAGCGCGCGGCAGATGGCCACCACCGCCTCGAGGTTCGAGGCGTCGAGCCGGAAGCCCGGCTGCACCGCAGCGACCCGGGCGGCGAACAGCGCCACCGCGCCGTGCGCCGCGGCGTCCGCCACCTCGGCGTCGGCCGGCACGGCCAGCGTGCCGAGGCGCATCGAGCGCTCGGCCGACAGCCGCAGCGGCTCCTGGCTGGTGACCAGGATGTGCAGCTCGGGCAGCGCCGCCCCCAGCTGGCCGACCAGCGCCGCGACCGGCTCGATCAGGTGTTCGCAGTTGTCCAGCAGCAGCAGTTCGCGCCCGCGCAGGCGTTCGGCCAGCTCGCGCGCCGGGTCGGCGTGGCCGGGCAGGCCGATGCGCAACGCGCGCGCCACCGCGCCCGGTACGGCGCCGGGGTCCGAGACATGGGCCAGCTCGACCATCCAGGCACCATCGCGGAAGCGGTGCGCCAGGTCGCGGGCCAGCGCCAGCGCCAGGCTGGTCTTGCCGATGCCGCCCGCGCCCAGCAGGCTGACCAGCCGATGCTCGCGCACCAGGCCGCGCAGCTGCGCCAGGTCCTGGTCGCGCCCCAGCAACGGCGGCAAGCCGACCGGCAGGTTGCCGAATTCGGAGGGCAGCGCCACGGACGGCGGCGCGACCGCGGCCCGGGCCGCCGTCCGGTCGGCGGCGGGCGCGTCGTCCAGCGCAGCGGCGAAGCGATAGCCGCGGCCCGGCACCGTCACGATGGCCTTGGCGCCGAGCAGCTTGCGCAGCGCGCTGACCTGCACCTGGAGATTGTTTTCCTCGACCACCAGGTTGGGCCAGACGAGGTCGAGCAACTCGTTCTTGGTCAGCATGCGCTCGCGGTGGGTGACCAGCGCCAGCAGCACGTCGAAAGCACGGGCGCCGAGCTGGACCGGCTCGCCGCCGACCCGCAGTTCGCGGCTGGCGGGATTCAGTTCGGCATGGTCGAAGCGATAGACCGACTCAGTGGCCTGCATCCGCCACCCCGGTCACCCCGCCTCCGGTGCCGCGCACCGTGCCCATCCCGATTCCGACTGCCATGTCCGCTCCTGTTCGAGGGCGCGCATGTCCCGCCCGCCAGGCTGGGTTTGTAACTGATTGCGCGATCCTGCACATCATTGTCCGGGCACCTGCGCCCGACGGCGCTGGCTCAAGCCGGCTTGAATGCGCTGTACTCGGAAAAAATGCCGAGTTCGACGTGTCGCTTGACGTCCTGGAAACCGGCGGCGCGCAGCGCGGCCAGCACCGATTCAGGCGCGATGCAGGCCTCGATCGTGTCCCAGTAGTAGCGCCACAGTTCGGCCGTGTCCTGCCCCCGCGCCACCACCTTGGCGATCAGCGGAACCACGCCGCGCATGTAGCCCTTGAGCACGGCCGTTCCGACCCGGCCCGAGGGCTTGGTGATCTCGAGCACCAGCAGCCGCCCGCCGGGGCGCAGCACCCGGAAGAATTCGGCGAAGGCCGCATTGACGTCGGCGATGTGGCGCAGCGCGTAGCCCATGCTGATGAAGTCGCTGCTGGCATCGGGCCGCGGCAGCGCCTCGGCCCGGCCGCGCACCAGCGTCACGCCCGGCAGCGCCACCTGGCCCATCATCCCGGGGCTCGGATCGACACCGACCAGCTGCCCCTGCGGGCCGATCAGCGCCAGCGCCTCGCGCGCCACCAGCCCGGTGCCGATGCCGACGTCGAGCACCTGCGCGCCCGCCGCGAGGCCGCCGCGCTGCAGCGCCGAGCGCCGGTACCAGGGGCCCGAGCCGAAGGCGAGCACCCGTTCGATGCGGTCGTAGTCGGGCGCGGTGTCGTCGAAGATCCGGCGCAGGAACTGCTCGTGCTCCGCCTCGTCGGCGTAGTAGGCCGGCAGCGGCGTGTGCGGCGCGAGCGCCTCGGGCGAAGGGTGCGGCGAGCCAGGACTTTGCATCGGTCCATTATGGCCATTCACCCGGCCACCGCCGCCGGCTCCAGCACGAAATCGAAATTCAGCGTGTGGAACGGCGTCGACAGCACGCTGCCGTCGGGCCCGGCGCCGGCCGGGTGCGAGGCGAAGTCGCCGATCAGGGAGCTGCGCACGCCGAACACGGCATCGCTGTCGAGGTAGCGGTCGCCGTCGCGGAACACGTGCGTGATCAGCGTCTCGTAGCCCGGCGCCTGGATCATGAAGTGGACATGCGCGGGGCGCCACGGATGCCGCTTGGTGGCCCGCAGCATCACGCCGACCGGGCCATCGGTGGGGATCGGATAGGCCACGGGCATCACGCCGCGGAACCACAGCCGGCCCTCGCCATCGGTGCGGAAGACGGCGCGGCCCTGCGGCCGGTCGAGGCCCGTCCGCTGGACGTCGTAGAAGCCTTCGGCGTCGGCCTCCCAGACATCGACCTCGGCATCGGCCACCGGCTCGCCGTCGCGCCCGCGCACCACGGCCCGCACGAACAGCGGCTCGCCGGCGGCGCCGCCCGAGATGTCGCCGCCGAGCGGGAGCCGGGGCGCGCCCTGGACGTGGAAGGGGCCGAACACGGTGGCCTCGGTGGCCTGGGCGCTCTTGGCATGGTTCATGGCCACGGTCAGCATCGACAAGCCCAGCGTGTCGGACAGCAGGATGAACTCCTGCCGCTTGTCATCGCACTTCTGCCCGGTCGCGGTCAGGAACTCGATGCCGGCGGCCCACTCGGCCTCGGTGAGCTTCACCTCGCGGGCGAAGTCGTGCATGTGGCGCACCAGCGCCGACATGATCTCCTTCAGCCGGGGGTTCTCGCAGTCCGCCATGCGCTCGAGCACGGCGGCCGTGATGGTGTGTTCATTGATGTTTCGCATGGGGATGGAGCTCCAGGTCGGTGGGACGTCTGAGGGGCATCGAACGTTTCGGGACCGGCGCATCATGCACTGCCAGCCGCCGCTGGGTCGGGAACAGCGACCAGCCCCAGCGCTGCTGCGCATAGCCCCACAGGCCCTGCTTGAAGAAGATGGTGACGACGATCGCCAGCAGGCCCAGCCCGAGCAGGTACCAGGTGCCGTAGTCGCTCAGGAACTTGTTCAGCGCCCAGAAGATGAGGGCGCCGACCAGCGGCCCCTCGATCCGGCCGATGCCGCCGATCACCACCATGAAGATCGCGAACGCGGTCCAGTTGACGCTGAAGGCGGCATCGGGGCTGATGCGCAGGTTGCCGACGAAATAGAGCGCCCCCGCCAGGCCGGCGCCGAAGGCCGCGACCACGTACACCGCGAGCTTCATGCGCGCCACCGGGATGCCCTGCGACTCGGCCGCGACCTCGTTGTCGCGGATCGCCAGCAGCGCCAGCCCGCGCTTGCTGCGCAGGAACAGGTAGACCAGCGCGATCGCCGCCACCACGCAGGCCAGCGCCATCCAGTAGGTGGTGCTCTCGCGGGTCGCCTTGTCGATGCCGCGCAGCGCGGTGAGCGAGGTTCCCGAGCCGCCGCCCACCGCCGACACGTTGGCGAAGCTGAGCCGGAACACTTCGGCGATCACCCAGGTGCCGATCGCGAAGTAGCCGCCCGAGAGACGGAACGCGACGAAGGACACCGGCACCGCGATCAGTCCCGCCGCCAGCGCGCCGAGCGGAATCGCGACGAACGGATTGAGACCCGCGAAGTTGCCCAGCATCAGCATCACGTAGCCGCCGAAGCCGAAGAAGGCCTGCTGCCCGATGCTCACCATGCCGCCGTAGCCCGCCAGCAGGTTCCACATCATCGCGAAGATGAAGTAGCAGGCGATCTCGACGAACTCGCGCATCCAGCTCGATTCGCCCCAGAACGGCAGGCTCGCGGCGAGCACCGCCAGCACGACGCCGACGACGCCCGCCGTGCGGCTCATCGCCGTGGCGCGCTCGACCGTGAAGGGAAGCGGAGGCGTCATGGCGAGTTCAATCCAGTTGCAGGTTGATGCGTTCGGCCACCTTGGCCCAGCGCTGGCTCTCGGTCTGCAGGCGCTGTGCCGCCTCCTTGGGGGTGTTCGCGAGCGGCTCCAGGTCGAGCGTCGCGAGGCGCTCTCGCACCTCGGGCGCGGCCAGCGCCTTCGCCACCTCGACTTGCAGACGGTCGACCACCGCCGGTGGCGTCGAGCGCGGCATCGCCATCATTTCGGCAAAGCTCGCCTCATAACCCTTGGCGCCGGCCTCGGCGGCGGTGGGCACCGAAGGCTGGCTCGCAAGCCGCTTCGAGCCCGACACGACGATCGGCACCAGCTTGCCGTCCTTGATCAGCGGACCGACCACCGGCGACGCGAGAAAGCCGCAGGGCACCGCGCCGCCAAGCACATCCTGCATTGCGGGGCTCGGCCCGCGATAAGCGACATGCTGCATGCTCGCGCCGGTCGTCGAAAGCAGCATCTCCATCGCCATGTGGCCGGGCACGCCGGGACCACCCGAGGCATAGCTCATCGGCGTCTTCTTCGCGGCGGCGAGCAGTTCGGGCAGCGTCTTCACGCCGACGGAGGGATGACACACCAGCTCCTGGCTGAAGCTCGCGAGCTGCGTCACCGGCGCGAAGTCCTCCATCGGCTTGAACGTCAGCTTCTTGTAGAGATGGGGGTTGATGGTGAGCATCGTGTCCGGCCCCACGAGCACGGTGTGCATATCGTTCGCGCGCAGCACTTCCTGCATGCCGATGTTGCCGCCGGCGCCGGGCTTGTTGTCGACCACCACGGGTTGGCCCAACGCCTTCTGCAGGCTCGGCTGGATCAGGCGCGAAATGATGTCGCCCGGCGCGCCGGCCGGAAATGCGACCACGAGGCGCACCGGCTTGGTGGGCCACGCCGCATCGGCGGCCGCGGCGCCGAGCGGCAGCATCGCAGCGGCGGCAAGCGCGACGGTCAGGGGTCTGGCAATGAAACGCATGATGTCTCCGTTATGGGTTGTCGTCGCAGCGCTCACCACGCGCCGATCAAGATGCCGGCCTCTCGCTCGCGCCTGTTCCAGGCCTCGATCGCAGCCGGCGCGATGGTGGGAAAACGATGGCGCGCGCGCAGCCAGGCGAAGAGACGCGCGAGCATCTGCTCGCGCACCGCCGCATGCGCCGGGTCGCGCCCGAGATCGACCAGTTCCTGCGGATCGGTCTCCAGGTCGAACAGCATCGGCGGCAGGTCCTCGAAGTGCACGAACTTCCAGCGCGCATCGCGCAGCATCGTCATGTGGCAGCGGTCGACCGGCTGGCCGATGGGCAGGCGCACCGCATCGCGGAAGGCGTAGCTGTTCTCGCAGACGACGAACTCCTTGCCCTTCGCACCGTCATGCGCATGCACCAGCGGCAGCAGCGATTCGCCTTCGAGCCACTGCGAGGGCCGATCGATGCCCAGCGCTTCGAGCACCGTCGGCACGATGTCGATGCACTCCACCAGCGCATCGCTGACCGTGCCGCGCGTGGCATTGGCCTCCGCACGCGGATCGGCCACGATCAGCGGCACGCGCACGATCGGCTCGTGGAACAGCTCCTTCTCGCCGAGCCAGTGGTCGCCGAGGTAGTCGCCGTGGTCGCTGGTGAAGACGACCAGCGTCTCGCGGTCCAGGCCCTGCGCGCGCATGAAGGCGAACAGGCGGCCCAGCTGGTCGTCGACCTGTTTCACCAGGCCCATGTAGGTCGGGATCACGGTGCGGCGCACCTCGTCGCGGCTGAAGCTCTCGCTCGCGGTGTCGCGACGGAAGCCTTCGAGGACCGGATGCGCGTTCTGCCGCTCGGCTTCGCTGCGCACGGCGGGCTGCACGTCGTCGGGCCCGAACATCTCGTGATACGGGGCAGGAACGACGTAGGGCCAGTGCGGCTTGATGTACGACAGGTGCAGCACCCACGGCGTATCGCCGGCCTCCTTCATGAAGTCGATCGCGCGGTCGGTCGTGTAGGGCGTCTCGCTGTGCGGCTCCTCGATCGCCGCGGGCTTGTCGGCCCAGCGCATCTGCCAGCCGCTGAGGGTCTCGCCGTTCGGCCCCCGGCCCGAGTTCGCGAAGTCGTGCCACGGGTTGTCGGACTCATAGCCGCGCTCGCGCAGCCAGTCGCAGTAGGCGTTGCCGCTGACCTTGAAGCCCGGCGGCCAGATGCCGTCGTCGCGGGCATAGGGCTCGAAGCCGCCTTCCATCGCGAGGCGTCCTTCGCCTTGCGAGACATCGATGCCGAGCCGCTTCGCGCCTTCGAGATCAGCTTCCACATGCGTCTTGCCGACCAGCGCGCACCTCACGCCATGCGGCCGAAGATGCTCGCCGAGCGTCTTCTGGCCGACCGAGAGCGGCACGAAGTTCCACATCGCGCCGTGTGTGCTGACATAGCGCCCGGTGTAGGTCGACATGCGCGACGCGCCGCAGACCGAGCCCTGCACATAGGCGCGATCGAATCGAACCCCGCGCGCCGCGAGCGCGTCGATGTTCGGCGTGTGCAGGCGCGGGTGGCCATAGCACGAGAGGTAGTCCGCGCGGAGCTGGTCGCACATGATGAACAGCACGTTGCGCAGCGGGCGGGAGGAAGAGGAGGAATTTCCGGTCATGTCCGTTCAGCCCACGGTCTTCGGGAAAAGCCCCTGCGGCCGCAACACCAGCACGCCCAGGAACACCAGATGTCCGACCCAGATGCCCCAGCCCGGATCGAGACGGAAGCCGATCTGCTGCGTGATGCCGAGGATCATCGCGCCCGCCAGCGTGCCCCAGAAGGAGCCCATGCCGCCGATGATCACGGCCTCGAACGCGAAAAGCAGCAGCAGTGGGCCGTCGGAAGGCGACACCGTCGTACGCATCCCTTGCAGCGCGCCGGCGATCGCGATGAGCACGAAGGCGATGGCGGTTGCGAGTGCGTAGACCTTCTTCGCGTTGAGACCCATGAGCTCCGCGATCTCGCGGTCGTCCGACACCGCGCGGAACGAACGCCCGAGTGCGGTGTTGGCGAACAGCCATTGCAGGCCGCCGGTCGCCACGATCGCGACCGCGAGCACGATCAGCGGCAGCACGCCGACCGACAGCGATTCGCCCAGGTGCAGGCCCTGCGTGTTGAGCCCTCCCGTCTCGATCGAGCGCGGGTCGGCGGAGAACAGTTCCAGCAGCAGGTTCTGGATCACGATCGACAGCCCGAAAGTCACGACCAGCGAGGGCAGCGGGTCCTTGCCCAGCGTGCCGTTGAGCACGTAGCGCTGCAGCACGTAGCCGAAGCCGAAGGCCACCGGCAGCACCGCGAGCGTGATGAGAAGCGGCGCGTCGCCGAAGAGCGCAGTGCCCGCGATCACCGCGAAGGCGCCGAGGATGATGAAGTCCCCCTGCGCGGTATTGGTCAGCCGCATCACGCCGAACATCAGCGACTGCCCGAGCGCGAAC
Source organism: Variovorax sp. J31P179 (assembly GCF_030316985.1). NCBI lineage: Bacteria > Pseudomonadati > Pseudomonadota > Betaproteobacteria > Burkholderiales > Comamonadaceae > Variovorax > Variovorax sp. J31P179. The sequence goes on from NZ_JASZYL010000006.1 coordinate 328,948, forward strand.
AGCGTGTAGAGGCCGCCGAGCAGCACGCCCTGGACGATGGTTTCAAGCACTTCGATGACTCCCGCTCACAGCCCGAAATAGGCCTGCGAAATCTGCTCGCGCGTGAGCGCATCCGAGCGTCCCTGCAGCGATACGCGTCCTTCCTGCAGGCAGTAGATGCGCTTCGACACGCGCTGCGCCATGGTCACGTCCTGCTCGACGATCACGACCGTCATGCCTTCGCGAACCAGCGTCGGCATCGCGGCGTAGATCTCATGGATCACGATCGGCGCGAGGCCGAGCGAAAGCTCGTCGCACAGCAGCACCTCGGGGTTGCTCATCAGCGCGCGGCCGAGCGCGACCATCTGCTGCTGGCCGCCCGAGAGCGCGGTGCCGGGGTTGTGGCGCTTCTCGGCCAGGATCGGAAACAGCTCGTAGACGCGCTGCATGTTCCACGGTCCCTTGCGCGCGGTGAGTCCGCCCATCTGCAGGTTCTCCTCCACGCTCAGGCTCGGGAACAGGCGGCGGCCTTCCGGCACCATCGCCAGCCCGCGCCGCACGATCTCGCCGGGCGGCAGGCTGCCGATCGCCTCGCCCTTGAAGCGGACCGCCTCGCGCGGCGCGCGCACCAGCCCCGTGAGGCACTTGAGCAAGGTCGACTTGCCCGCGCCGTTCGCGCCGATGACCGCGACCACCTCGCCTTGCGAGAGCGAGAAGTCGACGCCGAAGAGCGCTTGCGCGTCGCCGTAGAACGCCTTGAGGCCCTGCGTGGCAAGAAGCGCCGTCATAGAGAAACCTCCGCGCTGCGCGCTGCGGTATTCGCCTTGGGAGCGGCCCGGCGGCTCATGCTTCCACCCCCATGTACACACGCCGCACCTCGGGATCGTTCATCACCGCATGCGGCTCGCCTTCCGCGAGCTTCTGTCCGAAGTTGATGACGAAGAGCCGGTCGGCCAGCGAGAGCAAGGCATGCACCACATGCTCGATCCAGATCATGGTCACGCCGCGCGCCTTGATCTGCTTGAGCTCTTCCACGAGCTGCTTCGCCTCGGGCTCGGTGAGACCGCCCGCGATCTCGTCGAGCAGCAGCAGCTTCGGCCGCGTCGCCAGTGCGCGCGCGAGTTCGAGGCGCTTGCGATTCAGCAGCGTGAGCCCGCCAGCCGGCCTGTTCGCGTGCGGCATGAGGCCGGTCTGCGCGAGCACTTCGTGCGCGGTCCCCCACGCGTCCTGCTCACGCTCTTCGGCGCCGAAGCACGCGGCGGTCACGAGGTTCTCGAACACTGTCATGTTGCCGAAGGGCTGCGGGACCTGGTAGCTGCGGCCGATGCCCGCGTGGCAACGCTGGTGCGGCTTGAGCGCGGTCACGTCGCGGCCTTCGTATTCCACGCGGCCGGCATCCACGCGCGCGTCGCCCGAGATCAGGTTGAACAGTGTGGTCTTGCCCGCGCCGTTCGGCCCGAGGATGCCCAGCGTCTCGCCTTCGGTCACCGCGAGCGAGATGTCGTCGGTGACCTTGAGCGCGCCGTAGGACTTGCTCACGGCATGGAGGGACAGCAGCGGCATGGTGCTCAGGTGGGCATGGCGCGCAGCGCTCCGCCCACGGGGATGTTGGGCGCAGCCTCGTTGCTCACGATGGTGAGTTCGTACTTGAACTTCTGGCCCTTGCCCCATTGGCCCAGCACCAGCGGCGTCTTGCTGACGTTCTTGAACGGACCCTGTCCGCCCCACTTCACCGGCCCGACGACGGTGTCGAGCGAGGTCGCGGCCACCGCGTCGCGCACATCCGCGGCCTTCGTCGACTTGGCACGCGAGAGGGAATTGGACGCCACCTCGAACAGCGCATGCGCGAAGCCGATGGGCTGCGTCCACTGTTTCTTCGTGCCGGCCTCGTAGGCCTCGGAAAGCGCCTTGGCGCTCTGCTTCGTCAGGCTCGACGTGAAAGGATGCGAGGGGCTCCACCACACCTCGGTCGACAAGCCATCGCCCAGATCGCCCAGCGCCTCGATCGCGCCCGGGAACAGCAGCGCCTTGCCCAGCGTGATGATCTTCGGCCGCAAGCCCTGCTGGCGCGCCTGCGTGAGGAAGGTCTTGGCATCGGGGGGGATCACCACGCCTGTGACGATCTCCACCCCACCGTTCTTGAAGGCCGCGATCTGGGCGCTGAAGTCCTGCGTGCCGTTCTGGAAGCGGCCCGGATCGACCAGCGTGAAGCCCATCTGCGAGAGCGGCTTCGGAAAGCCGAGCTCCTTGTCGCCCCAAGCATTGCCGTCGCCGTCGTTGGGGAACAGGCCGCCGACCTTCTTGTTGGTCGGCACGGACTTCCAGCCGCTGGTGAAGTTGGCGATGACGTCTTCCAGGCCCCAGAACAGGTGGTAGGTCCAGTTGAAGCCCTTGGCCGGATCGCCCTTGCGGCCGAAGAACCAGGGCTGCCACGGCACCACGCTCGAGATGCAGGGCAGCTCGTTCAGCTCGCAGGCGTCGCTGACCGGGTTGGCCGTCTCGGGGGTGCCGGCGGTCAGCACCAGCGCCACCTTCTCTTTCAGGATCAGGTCGTTGGCGACCTCGCCGGCGCGGTTCGGATTCGACTGGCTGTCCTTCAGCACGATCTGCACCGCGTACTTCCTGCCGCCGACGGCGATGCCGTCCTTGAAGGCGGTCTTCATCTGGTCGATGACCCACTTGTCGGCCTCGCCGAAGGGCGCCAGCGGGCCGGTCTGCGGCGAGACGTAGCCGATCTTCAGCGTGTCGGCCGCGAACACCAGCGGCGTCGCACCGCCGGCGGCCAGGGCGGCCGCGGCCTGCGTGAACTGTCTGCGATTGAGGGTCATGGGAGTCTCCTTCTGTTGTTGTCTTCAGCGCACGAAATGGGGCGGAATCTCGGCATCGACGTTGATCCACACGCTCTTGACCTGCGTGTACTCGCGCATCGCATCGAAGCCCATCTCACGGCCGTAGCCGCTCTGGCCGACGCCGCCGAAGGGCGAGCCCGGATTCACGCGCTTGTAGCTGTTGACCCAGACCATGCCGGCGTGCAGGTCGCGCGCCACGCGATGGGCGCGCTGCAGGTCGCGGGTCCACAGGCCGCTGCCGAGGCCGTAGTCGGTGCCGTTGGCGATCTCCATCGCCTCCTCGTCGCTCTTGAAGGTCAGCACGGTGACGAAGGGGCCGAAGACTTCTTCCTGCGCCACGCGGTCGCGGTACGAGCTCGCACGCACGATGGTCGGCTCGACATAGCAGCCGCGTTGCAGTTCGCCGCCCGGCGCCTTGCCGCCGGCGAGCACTTTGCCGCCCTCGCCCTTTGCCACTTCCACGTAGTTCAACACGCGCTCCTGGTGTTGCGCGCTGGTGAGCGGACCCATCTCCGTCGCATCGTCCAGCGGATTGCCGAGGCGGATCGACTTGGCGAGCGGCAGGAACTTGTCGAGAAATTCGTCGGCGATCTTCTCGTGCAGCATCAGCCGCGAGCCCGCGATGCAGGCCTGCCCCTGGTTGTGGAAGATGGCCCATGCGCTGCCGTTGACCGCGGCGGGCAGGAAGGCGTCCTCGAACACGATGTTCGGCCCCTTGCCGCCGAGCTCGAGCTGCACCTTCTTGAGGTTGCCCGCGCTTGCCGCCACCACGCGCTTGCCGGTCGCGGTGCTGCCGGTGAAGGCGACCTTCGCGATCTCGGGATGCTCGGCGATGTATTGCCCCACCACGTGGCCCAGCCCCGGCACCATGTTGACCACGCCATCGGGCATACCGGCCTCGGCCATCAGCTCGACGATCTTGAGCGAGCTCAGCGGCGTGATCTCGGCCGGCTTCATCACGATGCAGTTGCCGGCCGCCAGCGCCGGCGCCATCTTCCAGCTGGTGAACATCAGCGGGAAATTCCACGGCACGATCTGGCCGACGACGCCGACCGGCTCGCGCAGCGTGTAGTTGAGGAAGCCGGCCTCGACCGGAATCGTCTCGCCCTGGAACTTGTCGGCCATGCCGCCGAAATAGCGGAAGCAGGCGGCGGTGCGCGGCACGTCGAGCTTGCGCGAATCGCGGATCGGATGGCCGGTGTCGAGCGATTCCAGGCGCGCGAGCTCTTCGCCGTGGGCCTCGATCAGGTCGGCCAGCCGGAGCAGGATGCGCCCGCGGTCGGCCGCCGCCATGCGGCTCCAGGCCGGGAAGGCGCGCTTCGCGGCGGCCACGGCGCGGTCGACGTCGGCCTTGCCGGCCAGCGCGACCTCGGCGATGGTCGAGTTGTCGTGCGGATTCAAGGTCGCCAGCGTCTCGCCCGACTCGGCATCGACGAAGCGCCCGTCGATGAAGAGCTGGTGGCGGATCGGCGTCTTCAGGCCGGCGGCCTGCTGGATGTCTGCGAGGGTCATGGGGTGATTCACTTGGTGAGCCAGGGGTAGCGGGCGGTGTCCTTGCCCGCGTAGTCGGGGTCGAGGTAGATGAAGCAACGCTGGATCAGCCAGTCGCGGATCTCGAAGACGTCGCACCAGCGGCCCGCGCCCCATTCGGGCACGCCGGCGCGCCACGGGCCATCCGCGTGCTCGCCGAAGCTGGTGCCTTCGCAGGCGAACAGGTCGCTGCCCGTGAAGATCCAGTTGAAGCCCGCGTAGTCGTGGCGGATCGACTTGCCGCGGCTGCCGACGTCGCCGAACAGCTGGCCGATCTGCGCCTTGCCGGTCGCCAGTCCCCACTTGGGGAAGTACACCTGGGCGTCGTCGGCGAACAGGTCGAGGATCGAGCCGCCGCTGGAGGTGACGCCGCCGTTGTCGTAGGCCTTGAGGTATTCGAGGGCCACCGACTTGCGTTGCTCGTCGGTCATGGTTTGACGGGTGAGTGCCATGGTGAGTCTCCTTCTTCGCTGCTGACGTGAGGGCGCACCGGCGCAGCCGGTCGGGGCTGCCGGAATCAGGTCGCTTCGCTGCGAGCGCCGCCCGGTCTCCGCGCGGCCTCGGTATCCGTCCTAGAACTGGACCGGGATTTCCGGGCTCTCGCCCTTCTGGATCTCGTAGACCAGGCTCGGCGAGCCGTTCTCCCAGACCAGCAGCATCGAGCGCTTCGGGCTGAAGCCCTGGTGGCGGCAGTAGGCAGGCATGGCTGCCATGTCGCCGGCCTTCATGATCACGCGGGCCATCGGCCGGCCGGTGTTCTTGTCGCCGCAGTCCCAGTGGATCTCGTCGGTCATCTGGAAGAACCATTCGACCCGGTCGTTGCCGTGGATGATCGGCAGGATGTGCTCCTCGGTGGTCGGGCACATGTAGCTGTGCTTGACGACCGAGGTGAAGCTCGGATTCCAGGTGACCTGCGAGCGGCTCAGGAAGCCGAAGAGATTGAAGGCGTGGACTTCGTTCTCGAAGCCTGGCTCCGGATGCAGTTCGGGCTGACCCTGCGGCACGTCGGCGAAGGCGCGGTTGACCGGCGCGCCGCGCTCGTCGCTGCGCAGGTCGAGGTCGCCCTTGAGACCGACGCAGCGCGTGGCCAGTTCGCGCGCCCGGGTGATCTTGGCCGTGTTGTTGCCGTTCTTGCGGCCATAGGGCGAGCCGGTTTCCTGCGGCGCGGAGAACGGGTCGAAGCTCTCGTTGGTCCAGTCATCGAGCATGGCCTCGAAGGTGGCGCGAATCTGGGCGGTCGGGAAGTTCTCCAGCAGGTCGATGCCGGCGTCCTTCATGGTGCCGTTGAAGCTGCCGGCGTAGAGGTCGACCGACTGGTAGTGGTTGACCGTGCCGACCACGTCGTCGAAATTGACCCAGCCGTAGAAGAAGCCCCAGGCGACGTCGCGCATCAGGGCGCGCAGGTAGTTGCCGATGTCCATCGTGTGGCTCATCGGCCGGCCGTCGCGGGTCTTCCAGGTGATGTGGGCGAAGTACTCGTCGCGGCGGAAGCCGAAGCTGCCGAGCGAGAAATCCTTGTAGCCGAGCGTGGCGTCGGGTTGCGACGCGATGACCTTGGCGAGTTCTGCGGGTGCGTTCATGGCGGTGCTCCTCGTGGCTCAGTGCGTCTGGCAGATGTCTGCCCACTTCTCGACCGAGAGATCGCCCTTGCAGGTCTGCAGCACGATCACGCCGGGCTCGCCGGCGCTGCGGAACTGGTAGGCGGTGTTCTTCGGCAGCAGGCCCTGGTGGCCGCGCGAGAGCTTCATCCAGCCCATCTTCGGGCCCTTCGGTTCGCCCTTGACGAGCACGGCGCCGTTCTTCTCCGCGTCGGCCACGGCCTGGCTCGGATCGAGCTTGACCAGGTGGATCTCGACCTCGCCGTCCATCACCAGCGCGAACTCGTCGTGGGCGCTGGTGTACCAGGGCGAGCTGCCTTCGGCGCGCAGCGTCTCCAGCACGTAGATCTGGTTCTGGCCGAACACCACCTTTTCATAAGGCTTGCTCTTGCTCGCGATGTCGAAGCAGTTCGAGAACGCGTAGTGGCGGACGTCGTCGGCGATCGGCTCGACGTGGCCCTTCTGGTAGTTCTTCAGCGACCCGAAGCGGGTCTGGTAGGCAGCGGTCATGGGTTGTCTCCTCAGGTGCCGGAAGGTGCAGCGGTGGACTGCGGTGTCTGCACTTTAGGAAACGGAAGGCGACTCCGGTAGGCCTCAAATCCGGTCCGCATTGTTCGGCGAATCCGGTCAATCCGCAGGGTTTACCCGGGCCCAGCGGCCACGGCATCAGGGCCTGCCCGACAGGACGATCGCCGCCAGCGACACCGAGACCAGCATGCCGCAAACCGAGCCGATGAACCACTTCACGGTGGTCCTGTAGGTCGCTTCGTCGTCATCCTCGACCAGCAGCGCACGGTAGAGCGTGTAGATCTCGGCCGCGATCGGGATCAGCAGCGCCACCAGCGCCACCACGGAGCGCGCCGTCCAGTCGCCCGGCGCCTCGAAGGCCCAGTAGCGCACGAAGGAAAGCGAGAAGCCGATGATCACCGTGATCGCGGTGATGATGCCTTCGCGATAGCCCGCCGGCAGCGGCGTGCGGGCACGCGGTTCGGGCCGGGGCGTGGCGAAGGGTTCGGGCGGTGTCGGGGTGTCGTTCATGGGCTGGACCTTTCAGGGGTCCGCGATCAACGTGGCCGGCAGCAGGCCGCGGTCGATCATGGCCGCGTCCCACGGCGGCACCCGCGTGAAGGCGGCGGTGAGGTGCTCGATGAAGAGCCTGAGCTTGAACGCATTGCGCGAGGTTCCGGCGTAGACCGCGTTCAGCGAGAACGACGACAGCTGGTGCTCGGCCAGCACCACCTGCAGGTCGCCGCGCAGGATCGCATCGCCGGCCACCAGCGTCGGCAGGCAGACGATGCCGGCGTGCTCCATCGCGTACTCGCGCAGCAGGTGGACGCTGTTGGTCAGGAGCGCGGCGCTCATGTAGAGCGTGACCTGCTCGCCCGCGTGGTGGAAGGTCCAGCGGTCGCGCGTCGGGTAGCCGGAATAGAGGCCGAGCGTGTGCTTGTGCAGGTCGCGCGGGTCTTCCGGCGTGCCGCGGCTGCGCAGGTATTCGGGCGTGGCGCAGAACACGCGGCGAACCGGGAACAGCGGGCGCGACACCAGTTCGGTCGAAGCCGCCGGGAAGATCTGCAGCGCGCAATCGACGCCGGCCTTGACCGGGTCGACCACCGCGTCGCTGACGATCAGCTCCAGATGGATGTCAGGGAAGCTGACCTGGAAAGCCCGCAGCAGGGTCGCGAAATGGCCCAGCACGAAGCCGGTCAGCGCATGGATGCGCAGGGTCCCGGTCGGCCCGGCCCGGGCGTCGCGCATCTGGTCCATGATGTCGTTGGCTCGCCCGACCAGCTCGGTGCAGTCGCGCAGGAAGGCCTGGCCGACGTCGCTCAGCCGCACCACCCGCGTGCTGCGGTGGAAGAGCGGCGCGCCGACGTGGTCTTCCAGCTGCTTCACGCGGCTGGTCACGACCGACTTCGCCACCCGCATCTGGCGCGCGGCCTCGGCGAAGCTCTGGGTCTGGGCGACGCGAACGAAGGTCTCGATGTTTTCCAGGCGGTCCATGGGTTCGCAATGTAGCGGTCCGGGGCCGTGCCGGCGAGGCGGTGCTAATCTTGGCGGATGTTCAATCCCTCCCAAGAGGAAGTGCGCCGCTTCTTTTGCAGCGTCTTCGCCAAGAGCCGCCGCGGCGAGCCGATGGAAGCCCTCGAGATCATCGCCAGCCGCTGGATCGACGAGCACCCCGAATACCACGCCGACCTGGCCGACGCCGATGCCGCGGTGGCCCGCGTCTACGACGGCCGGGACGGGCGCGAGAACCCCTTCCTCCACCTGTCGATGCACCTGTCCGTCAGCGAACAGTGCTCCATCGACCAGCCGCGCGGCATCCGCCAGGCGGTCGAGCTGCTGGCGGCGCGGCGCGACTCGCTGCTGGACGCGCACCACGAGGCGATGGAATGCCTGGGCCAGATGATGTGGGAGAGCCAGCGCGCCGGCCGCCCGCCTGACGGCGAGGCCTACGTGGCCTGCGTCCAGCGCCGCGCCACCCGGGACTGAAAGCGGCCGCCATCATGCAAAAAGCCCGCGCGAAGCGGGCTTTTTCGTGAGCGTGGGGCTCTCAGGCCGGCGCCGGGCCGCCCCAAGGCGGCCTGCGGCCCCCTCGGGGGGCAGCGACCCACACGAAGTGGGGGAGCGTGGGGGCCTTCAATCAGCGTGGTGGAAACGCGACTCCGGCACCGTCTTGAGTTCGCCCGGCAGCGAGCTGATGTAGGCGGCCAGTTCCTTGATTTCGGTGTTGGAATACTTCTTGGCCTGCCCGCCCATCACGCCGTTGGCGCGGCCCAGGTGGGCGTTCTGCACCTTGTACGACTTCAGGGCGACGTAGAGGTAGTCGGCGTACTGGCCCGCCAGCTTGGGCACGGTGCCGTCGTTGGGGGTGTTGAAATTGGCGCCGTGGCACTTGGTGCAGGCGTTGTCCTTGTCGCGCGAGATCAGCGCGTGGACGGTGTCGCTGGGGGCCTTGGCGGTGGCCGGGGGCGCATCGCCTTCCTTCAGGCCGAGCTGGCTGTAGTAGGCCGCCAGGTCGGCGATGTCCTGCTCGCTCAGCGAGTCGGCGATGGCGCGCATGGTGGGGTGCTTGCGCTCGCCGCCCTTGTACTGCGTGAGCGCCGAGACGATGTAGGTGGCGCTCTGGCCCGCGATCATCGGCACCTTGTGGATCTCGGGGAAGCTGGCCTGGTAGCCGATGATGCCGTGGCAGCCCACGCACATGGCGGTCTTCTTGGCACCGGCCTCGGCGTTCCCCGTGATCTTTTGGGCCTGGGCCGAGACCGTCACGCAGGCGACAGCAAGGGCAAACATCGTGGTCAACAGCTTGTTCATTTTGCGCGCACAATCTCGTGGAGAAACTTGTTTCAAATCAACATTTGATTATATGGGGGCTCTACGCGAGCCCTGCGGACGAAGAATCGATGTTGTGTTCTTTCAACCACCCTCCGCTTCAAGCCCATCCATGAAATTCAAGGGTTCAAACAACTACGTTGCCACTCAGGATCTGATGCTCGCGGTCAACGCGGCCATCACGCTCAAGCGCCCACTGCTGGTCAAGGGCGAGCCCGGCACCGGCAAGACCATACTGGCCGAGGAAGTGGCCCAGGCGCTCGACCTGCCGCTGCTCCAGTGGCACATCAAGTCGACCACCAAGGCGCAGCAGGGCCTCTACGAATACGACGCCGTGAGCCGGCTGCGCGATTCGCAGCTGGGCGACGAACGCGTCAAGGACATCCACAACTACATCGTCAAGGGTGTGCTCTGGCAGGCCTTCACGGCCGAACAGCCGGTTGCGCTCCTGATCGACGAGATCGACAAGGCCGACATCGAATTCCCGAACGACCTGCTGCGCGAAATCGACCGCATGGAGTTCTACTGCTACGAGACGCGCGAGCTGGTCCGTGCCAAGCACCGGCCGGTGGTGTTCATCACCTCCAACAACGAGAAGGAACTGCCCGACGCCTTCCTGCGCCGCTGCTTCTTCCACTACATCAAGTTCCCCGACGCCGAGACCATGAAGAGCATCGTCGCGGTGCACTTCCCGGGCCTCAAGCAGGAACTGCTCACGGCCGCGATGAAGACCTTCTACGACGTGCGCAACCTGCCCGGCCTCAAGAAGAAGCCGTCGACCTCCGAGCTGCTCGACTGGCTCAAGCTGCTGGTGGCCGAAGACATCCCGCTGGAGGCGCTGCAGAGCAAGGACGACAAGGTCGCGGTGCCGCCGCTGGTCGGCGCGCTGCTCAAGAACGAGCAGGACGTCACCTTGTTCGAGAAGCTCGTGTTCATGCAGCGCAACAACCGATGAGCGCAGCGCCCGGTGGACCCGGCAAGCACCCGACGAAGCAGTTGATGCTGCTCGGCGTGGCACAGGCGGTGCTGTTCGTCGCCGGCGCGCTGCTGGGCCGCTGGGTCGGGCTCCTGCTCGGTCTGGACGCCTTCGGCCCCGGCGGCTACACCAACAACGCGATCTTCGGCATCTTGCTGATCGGCCTCGGCGGCGGCGGGGGCGCCCAGCTCGCTCGGGCCTGGTACATCCGCAAATACGGCAATCCCAGGAGTTGAGGATGGCATTCGTCGAGCCTGTCACGCTGAAGTCGCGCGGCATCGCGCTGGTGCCGCTGTCGCTGCACCATGAGAACGGCCTGCGCGCCGCCGCCGCCGACGGCGAGCTCTGGAACATCCGCGTCACCTCGGTGCCCGAGCCCGAGAACACCCGCAGCTATATCGAGGCGGCCCTGAAGATGCGCGAGGACGGCAACCGCTTCGCCTTCGCCGTCACCGACGAAGCCAGCGGCACCGTGCTCGGCACGACCAGCTTCCACGACATCCTGCCCGCCGTGAAACGGGTCGAGATCGGCTACACCTGGTATGCCCGGCGCTGCCAGCGCACCCACGTGAACACCACCTGCAAACTGCTGATGATGTCGCACGCCTTCGATGCCCTGGGCTGCCACGTGGTGGGCTGGCGCACCGACAACTTCAACCACGCGTCGCAGCAGGCGATCGAGCGGCTGGGCGCCCGCAAGGACGGCGTGATCCGCGGCCATGCGCTGCGCCGCGACGGCACCATCCGCGACACCGTGATGTACAGCCTGCGCTCGGGCGAATGGCCCGAGGTCAAGGCCCAGCTGCTCTACCTGCTGGACAAGCCGCGCCCCCCCGCACCCTCTTCCTCCAAGGAGTGATTCGCGATGCTGATCGACTTCTTCTACACCTTGCGCTCGGCCAAGCTGCCGGTGTCGGTCAAGGAATACCTGACCCTGCTCGAGGCGCTGCAGGCCGACGTGGTCGGCCCCAACTCCGACGGCGCCTACGGCCTCGACGACTTCTACTACCTGTCGCGCACCGCGCTGGTCAAGGACGAGAAGCACTACGACAAGTTCGACCGCGCCTTCGCCGCCTACTTCAAGGGCGTCGAGATGCTGGCCGACTTCACCAAGGAAGTGCCGCTCGACTGGCTGCGCAAGACGCTCGAGCGCGAGTTCACGGCCGAGGAAAAGGCCAAGATCGAGAAGATGGGCTGGGACGAGCTCATGGAGACGCTGAAGAAGCGCTTCGAAGAGCAGAAGGACCGCCACGAAGGCGGCAACAAGTGGATCGGCACTGGCGGCACCTCGCCTTTCGGCCACGGCGGCTACAACCCGCAGGGCGTGCGGATCGGCGGCGCCGGCAAGAACAAGAGCGCGGTCAAGGTCTGGGACCAGCGCGCCTACAAGGACTACGACGACAGCCAGGAACTGGGCACCCGCAACATCAAGATCGCGCTGCGCCGGTTGCGCAAGTTCGCGCGCGAGGGCCACGAGGAAGAGCTGGACCTCGACGACACCATCCACTCGACCGCGGCCAATGCCGGCTACCTCGACATCAAGATGCGGCCCGAGCGCCACAACAACGTCAAGGTGCTGCTGCTGATGGACGTGGGCGGCACGATGGACGAGCACATCCAGCGCGTCGAGGAGCTGTTCTCGGCCGTCAAGACCGAGTTCAAGCACCTCGAGTTCTATTACTTCCACAACTGCGTCTACGACTTCATGTGGAAGAACAACCGGCGCCGCTTCTCCGAGAAGTTCGCGACCTGGGACATCATCCGCAAGTACAACAAGGACTACAAGCTGATCTTCGTCGGCGACGCCACGATGAGCCCGTACGAGATCCTGCAGCCGGGCGGCAGCGTCGAATACAACAACGAGGAGGCCGGCGCCGAGTGGATGCAGCGCCTCACGCACGCGTTCCCGAAGTTCGCCTGGATCAACCCCGAGCCGCAGGGCGTCTGGCAGTACCGCCAGAGCATCGCGGTGATCCAGCAGCTGGTGTCGCACCGGATGTACCCGCTGACCTTGCGCGGCCTCGAAGACGCGATGCGGATGCTCTCGAAGTAGCTCGCCCGCCGGTGCACCCGGCCTCCGGGGGGCCTCTGCGCATGCTGTCAAAATCCCCGCATGCTTAGGGTGGTCCGTCTTCATGCGCCGGCGTGGTGGCCGGCGTTTTTATTTGCAGCCGCTCTTCTACTGTCGGGTTGCAGCCTGTTGCCCCAGAAGGACGCAGCAGAATCGGACGCGACCCCGGGGGCCGTGGCGAGCGCGGGCGGCACTGCCGGCACGGCATTCACGGTCGATGTCCAGGCCGAGCCGGCCGCGGTGCGCGAGTTCCTCGAACGCCACCTCGAGATCCAGCGCTTTCGCGAGCTCGACGACCTCGGGGCGGTCGAGATCTCGCGGCTGATGGTGGCGGCCGAGGCCAATGCGCGCGAACTGCTCAACACCCTGGGCTACTTCACGCCCACCCTGACGCTGGAGCTGCGCGAGACGCCCGGCGGCAAGGCGCCGCGGGAGGTCAGGATCACGGTCGAGCCCGGCCCGCTGACGCGTGTGAGCAGCGTGCAGATCGACTTCAGCGGGCCGATCGCCGAGAACCCCGCCGCCGAGGCGCAGCGCGACGCCATCCGCACCGGCTGGGCGCTGCGCGCCGGCCAGCCTTTCAACCAGCAGGCCTGGGACGCCGCCAAGACCGGGGCGCTGCGCACCCTCACGGCCCGGCGCTATCCGACCGGCAGCATCCTCGCCAGCAAGGCCGAGATCGACGCCGACCGCAGCGAAGCCAGGCTCGGCGCGACCTATGAATCCGGCCCGGCGTACCGCTTCGGGCCGCTGGTCGTGAACGGCAGCCAGCGCTATCCGGTCGACAGCGTGCGCCGGCTGGCGCGGGTGCCGACCGGCGCCGAATACGACCAGCAGCTGCTGCTCGATGCCCAGCAGCGGCTGGCCAGCAGCGGCTACTTCAACTCGGTGTTCCTGACGCTGGACACCACGACCGATCCGCAGGCCGCCCCGGTGGTCGCCCAGCTGACCGAGGCGCCGCTGCAGCGCGTGGTGCTCGGCGTCGGCTTCACCACCGACAGCGGCGCCCGGCTGTCGATCGACCATTCGCACAACGACATGCCGCTGCTCGGCTGGCGCGCGGTGTCCAAGCTCACCATCGACCGCGACCTGCAATCGCTGGGCACCGAATGGACCGCGATCCCCGACGACAGCGGCTGGCGCTCCTTTGCATCGGGCCAGTTGAAGAGCGAAGTCTCGGGCAGCTTCACTGTCGACAGCGGTCGCCTGCGCGGCGGCCGCAGCCAGGGCGGCGACCACATCGACCGCAGCATCTTCCTGCAGTACGACTATGCGGTGAATCGAGGCTTCAACCCGCCGCCATCGGCCTCGGCCCTGTCCCTCAACTGGGGCTGGACCGGCCGCTACTTCGACAACGCGGCGGCGCCGACCCGCGGCCAGGGGGTCGCGCTCGAACTGGCCGGCGGCTACACGCTGTCGGGCGAGCAGCTGCCCTTCACCCGGACCTACGTGCGCTGGATCGGCTTCGTCCCGGCCGGCACCGTGAGCAACGACGACGACACGCAGCGGCGCAACGCCCGCATCCAGCTGCGCGCCGAGGCCGGCGTGGTGAGTGCCGCAGACCGGGCCCAGATCCCGTCGACCCTGAACTTCCTCACCGGCGGCGACACCACGGTGCGCGGCTACGGCTACCGCTCGATCGGCGCGGTCAAGCCCGACGGCCAGGTCATCGCCGGGCGCTACCTCGGCGTGGCGAGCATCGAATGGCAGCGCCCCTTCGTCTACCAAGGCCAGCTGACCGCCTGGGACAGCACGGTCTTCATCGATGTCGGCGCGGTGGCCGACCGGCCGGCCGACATGAGCGCCAAGGTCGGGGTCGGCGTCGGCGCGCGCTGGGCCAGCCCGATCGGCCCGGTCCAGATGGACCTGGCCTACGGCATCGCCGTCCATGCGTTCCGCTTTCACCTCCGACTCGGATTCACTTTCTAGATGAGCGCCGACGACGCCACCGCCCCCCCTGCCGCCACGCCGCCGCCGCGCTCGCGCGGGCGCCGTGCGCTGCGCGCATTCGCGTGGGGCCTGACCGGCCTGGTGGCGCTGGTGCTGCTGCTGGGCGCGGGCGCCTGGTGGTGGCTGGGGTCCGACCAGTCGCTGGCCTTCGCGCTGGCGCGCACGGCGCGCTACCTCCCGGCCGGTCAGACCCTGGAGAGCCGCGACGTGAGCGGGTCGCTGCGCGCCGGTGGCCGCATCGGCTGGCTGCGCTGGGAGAGCGAGAGCCTGGCGGTCGAGGTCCGGGATGCCCGCATCGGCTGGCAGCTGGCACCCCTGCTGCGGCGCCGGGTGCAGCTCGGCGAAGTCCACGCTGCGCAGCTGCTGATCGAGCGCCGCGCGCCGGCCGAAAGCAAGCCGGTCGAGCCGCTCGAGCAGCTGGTGCTGCCGGTGGAGATCGAGCTGCCCTTCACCATCGACGACCTGCGCTGGGCCGGGCCGCCGGCGCTGCAGGCGACCGGGCTGGCAGGCAGCTACCGCTATCGTGACGACCACCACCAGCTCGAGATCACCGCGGTCGACATCGCCGACGGCCACTACGGCGCCCAGCTGCGCCTGCAGGGGCCGGCGCCGATGGCGCTCGACGCCACGCTGAACGGCCGGGTGCGCGCGCTGCTGGCGCAGGACCGCAGCCTCGACGTGCGGGCCGAGGCGACCATCCAGGGCCAGCTCGCCGGCCCCGATGCACGCCTCGCGGTGACGGCCGATCTCCATCCGGTCGACGCCAGCGCCGACCAGCCCATGCAGGCGCAGCTGCAGGCCACCCTGGCACCCTGGCAGCCGCAGCCCGTGATCGACGCCAAGGCCGCGCTGCAGAACATCGACCTGGCCACCCTCTGGCCCGAAGCGCCCGCCACCCTGCTGAGCGGCGAGATCGAGGCCGGTCCCGACGCGACGGCCGCGCCCGGCGAGTCACTTTGGCAGGCCAGCGCCCAGGTCCGCAATGCGCTGCCGGGCCCCTGGGACGAGGCCAAGCTGCCGGTCGAGCAGCTGGACGCCCGGGCCCGTTTCGACGGCAGCACCTGGACGCTGCCGCAGCTCAGCGTGCGCGCCGGCGGCGGCCGCATCGACGCCGAGGGCAGCTGGGGCCCCGCGCCGGCGCCCTGGCAAGTCGACGCCACCGTGCGCGGCGTCAGTCCCGGCGCACTCCATACCCGGCTCGATGGTGCGCCGGTCAACGGCCGCCTCCAGGCCGGCCAGACCGGCGATGCCCTGCAGTTCGACGTCGCGCTGCAGGCCGAGGGCGGCGCCGGCGGGACGGGCGAGCTGCAGGGCCTGCGGCTCGAACGGGCGCTCGCCAAGGGCCAGTGGCAGGACCAGGTGCTCGACCTGCGCAGCCTGCGCGTCGAGGCCCGGGGCGCCAGCATCGAAGGCCGGCTGCAGCTGCGGGTCGACGATCAAGCGGCGAGCGGCCGGCTGAACCTGGCCGTTCCCGGCGCCGCGGCGCTGGTCGACGGCCGGATCGCGCCGAACACGGGCGGCGGCGATGTGCAGGCCCGGATCGACGACGCGGCGGCGCTGCAGGGCTGGATCGAAGGCCTGCCCGAACTCGGCCCCCTCTTCGGCGGCACTGCGCTGCAGGGCAGCGCCCGGCTGGACGCCAGCTGGAAGGGCGGCTGGCAAGCGGTCCAGCGCCGGCTGCAGGCCGTCAACGAACCGGCGCCTCGCGGCACCGTCGAACCCACGCTGCAGGCCACGCTGGCCATTCCCAAGCTCGAGGTGAAGCTGCCGCCCTCCGAGGCGGCGGCGCCGAGCCCGATCGTGCTCAACGGCGTGCGTGCCGAACTGGCCGGCAGCCTCGCCCAGGCCACGCTGGCCCTGAAGGGCGAAGCCGTGACGGGCAGCCGCAAGATCACGCTCGACACCCGGGCCAGTGCCGGCATCGAGCGCCGGGACCAGTGGAGCGCGGCGCTCGCCAGCCTGCGCGTGCAGGCGCTCGACAGCGCGCGGCCGGATGTCGCCCCCTGGGTGCTGGAACTCGGCAGCCCCGTCAGCCTGAAGGTGCGCACGGCCTCCGGTGCCAACCCGCGGCTCGACCTCGAAGCCTCCGCCGCGGCCGCGACCCTCAAGGGCCCGGCGCCGGGCACGGTCAGGATCGACTGGCAGCCGCTGCGCTTCAGCCGCACCGGCACCGAGGCGAGGCGGGCCTTCCGGCTGCAGTCCAAGGGCCGGCTGCAGGGCCTGCCGATGGCCTGGGCCGAGCTGCTCGGCAACGGCGAGACGCTGGCCCAGGTCGGCTTCAGCGGCGACCTGCTGTTCAACGGCGACTGGGACATCGACGCCGGCGACACGCTGCGCGCCAAGGCCCGCCTGACGCGCGAAAGCGGCGACCTGCGGGTGCAGGCCGGGGAGGCCGCGCTGGTCACGCGCGTCCGCAGCCATGGCACGGGCACCGCCAGCGAACGCACCATGGATGCCGCAGGCCCCGGCGCCAGCACGCCGGCCGGACTGAAGCGCGCCGAGTTCGTCCTCGACGCCGAAGGCGACACGGTGCGCGCCAACCTGGCCTGGGACAGCGAGCGGGCGGGCGAGATCCGGGTCGAGGCCAGCACCCGGGTGCAGCAGCGCCAGGGCGGCTGGCACTGGGCCGACGACGCCCCGCTGGCCGGCCGCGTCACGGCGCGGATGCCGAACCTGGGCGTCTGGTCGATGCTGGCGCCGCCGGGCTGGCGGATGGCCGGCACGCTCGACGCCGATGCCACGCTGGCCGGCAACCGCAGTGAGCCGCGCTGGAACGGCACCTTGGCCGCCGACAAGCTGGCACTGCGGGCGCTGGTCGAAGGGCTGGACCTGCGCGACGGCCGGCTGCGCGCCACCTTGGCGGGCAATCGGGTCGAGATCACCGAATTCACGCTCAAGGGCGGGGCCGGCGCGCAGACGCGCATCCCGGGCCAGAGCGGCAACCTCAGCACCGCGGCCAGCGAGGCGGCGCGCGACGGCGGCACCCTGTCGGCGCGCGGCGAACTGGGCTGGGGCGCGGCACCGGTGGCCGGCGCCGGCAGCGGCATCCGGATGTCGATCCAGGCCGATCTGCGGGCGCTGCGGGTGCTGGTGCGCGCCGATCGACAGCTCACGCTGTCGGGCAACCTGCAGGCCCGGCTCGAAAGCGGCCAGTTCACGGTGCGGGGCGACATCAAGACCGACCGCGCGGTCATCATCCTGCCCGACGAGACCGCGCCCAGCCTGGGCAGCGACGTCGTGGTCCGCTCGGCGGCGATCGATCGCGAAGCCGCCGAGGAGGCGAAGCGCCGGGCCGCCGAAAACCAGAGCGAAGTCGCCCGGGCGGAGACCGCCAAGCCACCGGACATCGCGGTGAGCTTCGACCTCGGCGCCGACTTCGCGGTCCAGGGCCGCGGCATCACGACCCGGCTGGCCGGCAAGCTGGACATCCGCAGCACCGCCCTGAACGCACCGCCGCGCATCACCGGCGAGGTCCGGACCGTCGCCGGCCAGTACCGCGCCTACGGGCAGGCGCTCAACATCGAGACCGGGATCGCGCGCTTCAACGGCCCGTTCGACAACCCGCAGCTCGACATCCTGGCGATCCGTCCCAACATCTCGCAGCGCGCCGGCGTCGCCATCACCGGCACCGCGCTGTCGCCGCGCGTGCGGCTGTATTCGGAGCCGCAGTTGTCGGACCAGGAAACCCTCAGCTGGCTGGTGCTGGGCCGGGCGTCGGCCACCAGCGGCGGCGAATCGGTGCTGCTGCAGCAGGCCGCGCTGGCGCTGCTGGGAGGCCTTGGCGGCAGTGGCGGCGGTGGGCTGGCAAGCCGCTTCGGGCTCGACGAGATCGGCTTCAAGGGTCCGGGCAGCGGCGGCGACGTCCGCGACTCGACAGTCACCGTCGGCAAGCGCATCGCGCGGGACTTCTACGTCACCTACGAGCGCGGCCTGGGCGGCACGCTGGGCACGCTGTTCATCTTCTACGACCTGACCCGGCGGCTGACCTTGCGGGCACAGGCGGGGCAGCAAAGCGCCGTCGACCTGATCTTCACGGTGCAGTTCGACTAGCCGAACTGTTAAAGTTCGGGCGCGCTCGTCCTCGTAGTTCAATGGATAGAACGGGGTCCTCCTAAGACTCAGATACAGGTTCGATTCCTGTCGAGGGCACCAGCCAAGTCACCGCTTCTCAGCCACCGTTCCAGCATGCAGGACCTGATCAACCAAGCGACCGTGCTGGCCTACAGGTTCGCCGGCTATGCGCTGCTGAACCTGGCGGACGATGCCGCCATCCTGGCATTCATGTTCTGTTGACGCGCCGCCGGCCGGGCTGCGCCGTTCCCGATTTCAAGGCCATCTGTGCACACTCGCAATCCATCGGACGCGGACGCCGCGGTCGTCATTGGCCGCTTCCAGCCCTTCCACGACGGCCATCTGTCGCTGGTCGAGCGGGCACTCGAAGCCGCGCCGCGCGTGGTCGTGGTGATCGGCTCGGCGTTCCAGGCCCGCTCGCCCAAGCTTCCCTTCACCTGGCAGGAACGCGCCGAGATGATCCGCCTCGCGCTCCCCGAAGCGCAGCGCCCGCGGCTGCTCTGCGTGCCGGTGCGCGATCGTTTCGACGACACCCGCTGGCTGGCGGACGTGCACCATGCGGTCGCGGATGCGCTGGGGCGCATCGAAGCGGCCCCGTCGCCCGGACTGACGCTGGTCGGCCACGCCCGCGATGCCACCCGCGACTACCTCGACGCGTTCCCGGCGTGGACGCTGCTGCGCGCGGACGAAGTGCCGGTGCGCCGCGCCAGCCGCATGCGCGACGCTTTGTTCGCCTCGCCGGACGAGGCCTTGTCCACGCTCGCAGGCGAACTGCCTCCGGGCACCATCGACTTCCTGCGTGCGTGGACCCACGGGCCGCATTTCGAGGCCCTGGCCCAGGAAGCGGCGCTGTTGAGAGCGTACGAGGCGTCCTGGGCCTCGGCGCCCTACCCTCCGGTCCTCGTGACGGTCGACTGCGTCGTCCGGTGCGCCGGCCACGTGCTCCTGATCCGCCGCGGGCAGGCGCCCGGCAAGGGCCTGCTCGCGGTGCCGGGCGGCTTCCTCGAACAGCGCGAGACCACGCGGCAAGCGGCCCTGCGGGAGCTCGAGGAAGAGACCCATCTGGCGCTGCCCCCGGCGACCCTGCGCGCCTGCCTGAGGGCCACCGACGTGTTCGACCGCCCGGACCGCAGCGCACGCGGCCGCACCATCACCCATGGTCACTTCTTCGACCTGGGAGATCGCGAGCTGCCGGGGCTGCGGGCCGACGACGACGCCGCCGCCGCGCACTGGACGCCGATCGGCGGATTGGCCGCGCTGGAAGACCAGTTCCTGGACGACCACTTCCAGATGCTCGACCACTATCTGGACCTGTTGCCGGCCCCGTCGGCCCTGTAGGCAAGCGCCCACGCGCTCCCATTGCTTTTTCCGGCACCCGATCCGCAGGCGCCGTCCTAAGGTGCAAGCACTGACACCAACTGGAGACCCCTCATGAAAAGCATCGTCCTCTGGCTCTGCGGCGTGCCGCTTGTCGTGATCATCGGATTGAAGGTTTTCGGGGTTCTCTGAACGACGATTCCTCCTCCCGGCGCCCTCGGCGCCGTTGCGCAGCACCCCTCGGGGTGCTGCCTTTTTTTGGGCCGTTCGCCCAGGGCTATCTGAGTTCGCGGCGCAGCGACTGGACGTCGGCATGCAGGGACTTCGCCCACCCCCGGCGATCGCGCCCCATCGATGGCTGGGGCTCGCCGAAATGCACGATCGCCAGCAGCGGCGGCGCCTTCAGCGTGTTCCACAGCGAAGCGAGCAGGTTGTCGTCGTCCACATAGCGCGGCGCATCGCTGTTCTGGCCGCTGGCCGCATCGGCGAAGCGCAGGGCCACCGGCTGCACCGGCGCCCCCGACGAGATCGCCGCCTGCAGCAGGTTGGCATGGAAGGGCAGCAGGCCGTGGCCGTCGCTGGTCGTGCCCTCGGGGAAGACCGCAATGATGTCGCCCGCGCGCAGCGCCTCGGTCATGTGGTGCACCACCCGCACCGCGTCGCGCCGGCGCTCGCGCTCGATGTAGAGCGTGCCGGCGCCGGTCGAAAGGGTGCCGATCACCGGCCAATGCCGGACGCTGGCCTTGGAGACGAAGCGAACGTGGCGCGCGGCGTGGATCGCCACGATGTCGAGCCACGACAGGTGGTTGCACACCACCAGCACCGGCCCGTGCGCGGGCGGCGTGCCGTGCACCGTGAGCCGGACGCCCATGATGTTGAGCAGGCGCTCGGCCCATTGCTCGACGCACTGCGCACGCTCGGCCGGCGACAGCCGCTCGAATCGGAAGCGGATCGTCCACCACCCTGAAAGCATGTGCGCGATCGCACGCAGCAGCCTCCAGCTGGCGGAGAGCGACTGCATCAGCCGTGCACCACCCGGCCGCCGACGAGCGTGAAGCGGGCCCGTCCGCGCATGGCGTAGTCGCCGAAGGGCGTGTGCTTGCCCTGGCTCTTCAGCGCTTCGGGGGTGACCTGCCACTCGTGTGCCGGGTCGACCACGCAGAGGTCGGCGGCACCGCCTGCAGCCAGGCTGCCGACGCCCGGAGCAGCCAGCAGCCGCGCCGGTGCCGCCGTGACGACCTCGATCGCGCGCTGCAATCCGGCGCCGCTCTGCTCGCCCCACTTGAGCGCCAGCGGCAGCAGCAGCTCGAGGCCGGTGGCCCCGGCCTCGCTCTCGGCGAACGGCAGCGTCTTGGCATCGGCCTCGACCGGCGTGTGGTCGGACACCAGCGCGTCGATGGTGCCGTCGGCCAGCCCGGCCGACAGCGCATCGCGGTCGCGTTGCTGGCGCAGCGGCGGGTTGAGGCGGGCGCGGCTGTCGAAGAAGCCGATGTCGGTGTCGGCCAGGTGCAGCGAATTGATGCTGACGTCGCAAGTGAGCGGCAGGCCCTCGGCCTTGGCTGCTCGCACCTGCGCCACCCCGGCCGCGCTCGACAGCCGGCACAGGTGGACCCGCGCGCCGGTGCTTCGCATCAGCTCGACGATGGTGAAGATCGCGATGGTCTCGGCCGCCACCGGCACGCCCGCCAGGCCGAGCCGGGTCGCCAGCGGCCCGCTGGCGGCGACGCCGCGGCCGAGGTCGCGCTCTTGCGGGCGCAGCCAGACGGTGTAGCCGAAGGTGCTGGCGTACAGCAGCGCGCGCTGCAGCACCTGCGTGTTTCCGAGCGGCACCTCGGCCTGGCCGAAGCCGATGCAGCCGGCCTCGGTCAGCTCGGCCATCTCGGTCAGCACCTCGCCGGCCAGCCCGCGCGTCAGCGCGCCGAGCGGGAACAGGCGCGCACGCTGCATCTTCTCGGCCCGGAACTTGAGCATCTCGACCAGGCCGGGCTCGTCGAGCACCGGGTCGGTGTCGGGCGGGCAGACCAGGCTGGTGACGCCGCCGGCCACGGCCGCGCCCATCTCGCTCTCGAGCATGCCCTCGTGCTCGTAGCCGGGCTCGCGCAGCCTTGCGGCGAGGTCGACCAGCCCGGGCACGACGAGGCAGCCTTGCGCATCGAGCGTGCGCTCGGCCCGGAACTCGGGCGAGACCTCGCCGATGGACTGCACCCGGCCGTCGGTAATCGCGATGTCGGCCTGGCGGTCGAGGCCGGAGGCCGGGTCCAGCACCCGGCCGTTGATGATCAGGATGTTGCTCATGCTTCGTTACCTGCGACGATGCTCATGACGGCCATGCGGACCGCGATACCGAAAGTGACCTGCGGCAGGATCACGCTCTGCCGGCCGTCGACCACCGCCGAGTCGATCTCGACGCCGCGGTTGATCGGCCCCGGATGCATCACGATCGCATCCGGCTTGGCGAGCTGCAGCTTCTCGGGCGTGAGGCCGAAGGTCTTGAAGAACTCCTGCGACGACGGCAGCAGTGCGCCGCTCATGCGCTCGTTCTGCAGGCGCAGCATGATGATCACGTCGCAGTCCTTGATGCCCTCTTCGAGCGTGTGGCACACGCGCACGCCCATCTGCGCCATGTCGCTCGGCACCAGCGTCTTGGGGCCGACCACGCGCACTTCGGCGCAGCCCAGCGTGGTGAGCCCGTGGATGTCGGAACGCGCCACGCGCGAATGCAGCACGTCGCCGACGATCGCCACCGTGAGGTTCGAAAAGTCCTTCTTGTAGTGCCGGATCGTGTACATGTCGAGCAGGCCCTGCGTCGGGTGCGCATGCCGGCCGTCGCCCGCGTTCACCACGTGCACGTGGGGCGCCACGTGCTGCGCGATCAGGTAGGGCGCGCCCGACTCGCTGTGGCGCACCACGAACAGGTCGGCCGCCATCGCGCTCAGGTTGGCGATGGTGTCGAGCAGCGACTCGCCCTTGGTGGCCGACGAGCGCGCGATGTCGAGGTTGATGACGTCGGCCGACAGCCGCTTGGCCGCGATCTCGAAGGTGGTGCGGGTGCGGGTCGAGTTCTCGAAGAACAGGTTGAAAACGCTCTTGCCGCGCAGCAGCGGCACCTTCTTGACCTCGCGGTCGCTGACGCTCGTGAAGTTGGCCGCGGTGTCGAGGATGTGGGTGACGATGTCCTTCGGCAGGCCCTCGATCGACAGCAGGTGGATCAGTTCGCCGTTCTTGTTGAGCTGGGGGTTTCGCTTGTAGAGCATCAGGTGTTTTCCTCTACCTTGAAGCTGAAGGCGCCGGAGTCGCTGCGGGCCAGGGCCAGCAGCTGGGTGGCGGGCAGTTCGAGCTTCTGCGCCGCGAAGTCGGCCGCCACCGGCAGCTGGCGGCCGCCGCGGTCGATCATCACCGCCAGCCGCACGCAGGCCGGACGGCCGAAATCGAACAGCTCGTTGAGCACGGCGCGGATGGTGCGGCCGGTGTAGAGCACGTCGTCGAGCAGCAGCACGTCGGCACCGTTGACGTCGAAGGGCAGCGTGGTCTGGGCGCTGGCCGCCAGGCCGCGGCGGGCGAAATCGTCGCGGTGCATGGCCGAGGAGATGATGCCGGGCGCGCCGGCCAGGCCCAGGTCCTTTTGCAGCCGCTCGACCAGCCAGGCGCCGCCCGAGGTGATGCCGACCAGGCGGGTGTCGGGTCGCAGCAGGGATTTCACGCCGCGCAGCAGCTCGATATAGAGCGCTTCGGCGTCGGGGATTGCGTTCACGGGAGACTCCTCAGGAACTGTTCAAGGATGATGCAGGCCGAGGCGGCGTCGGCGTCGCGGGCGCCGCCGGCCAGCGCCTCGGTGGTGCTGTAGCGCTCGTCGACCTCGTACACCGGCAGGCGGAAGCGGCCGTGCAGTTGGCGGGCGAAGCGCTGCGCGGCCCGGGTGTTGTCGTGCGGCGCGCCGTCGGGGTGAAAGGGCACGCCGACCACCAGCGCGTCGGGCTGCCACTCGCGGATCCGGGCCTCGACCTGGGCGAAGCGGGCGTCGCCCTCGGCCTTGATGGTGGCCTGCGGCGTGGCGCTGCGCAGCAGCCGGTTGCCGCTGGCGACGCCGGTGCGCTTCTGACCGTAGTCGAAGGCCAGGAAACTTTGAAAATGGGCGGGAACGGGCGGGGAAGGCAGGTTGCGGTCGGGCATCGCCGGATCGCTCATGCATGCCCCGCATCGGGCGACAAGGTCCAGGCCTCCAGGCCCAGCAGCGACAGCGCCTTGTCGTAGCGCTGCTCGACCGGGGTGTCGAAGATCACGGCCGGGTCGGCGCCGACCGTGAGCCAGCTGTTCTCGGCCAGTTCGGATTCGAGCTGGCCCTCGCCCCAGGCCGCGTAGCCGAGCGAGACCAGCACCTTGCGCGGGCCGGCGCCGGTGGCCAGGGCCTCCAGCACGTCCTTGGAGGTGGTCATCTCGAGACCGCCGGGGATCGTCATGGTCGAGGCGTAGACCGATTCGTTGGGTTTGTCGGCATCGGAGAAGACCGGCTCGTGCAGCACGAAACCGCGCTCGGTCTGCACCGGCCCGCCCTGGAACACCGGCGCGTTGCCGAGCTCGGGGCGCGACAGGTGGAGCTCGATCTTCTCGAACAGCACGCCCAGGTTGATTTCGCTGGGCTTGTTGATCACCAGCCCGAGCGCGCCGCGTTCGCTGTGCTCGCACAGGTAGACCACGCTGCGATTGAAGGCCTTGTCTTCCAGACCCGGCATCGCGATCAGAAAATGATGCGTGAGGTTCATCGGTGCAGAATCAAGGGCCATGCCGCCCATTTTACTGGCCGTCGACAAGATCTATCCCAAGGGCCTCATGTGGTTTCGCCGCGACCTGCGGGTGGACGACAACGCGGCCCTCTACCAGGCGCTGCGGGCCTGCCGCCAGGTGGTGTGCGTGTTCGTGTTCGACCGCGCCATTCTCGACCCTTTGCCGCGCGTCGACCGGCGGGTGGAATTCATCCGGGAGTCGCTGGTGGAGCTCGACGCCGAGCTGCGCGCCCTCGGCGGCGGGCTGGTGGTGCGGCATGCCGTCGCCGAAGATGAAATCGCCTTGCTTGCGCGCCAACTCGACGTCCAGGCGGTGTTCGCGAACCGCGACGACGAGCCCGCGGCCCTGGCCCGCGACGCCCGGGTGCTCGGGGCGCTGGCCAATGCCGGCGTGGCCTTCCACAGCTACAAGGACCAGACCATCTTCGAGCGCGACGAGGTGCTGACCCAGACCGGCCAACCCTACAGCGTGTTCACGCCGTACAAGCGCGCCTGGCTGGCCAAGGTCGACGCCTTCTACCTGAAGCCATACCCGGTGCGCCGCCACGCCGATGCGCTGGCGCCGCCACCCGACCCGCTACGGGCGCCGGTGCCGGCGCTGGCCGAGATCGGCTTCGAGAAGAGCAATCTGTCCGAGCTCGACATCCCGACCGGCAGCCAGGGCGGCGCCGCCCTGTTCGACGACTTCTTCCAGCGCATCGACCGCTACGACGCCGCCCGCGACTATCCGTCGGTGCGCGGCCCGAGCTACCTGGGGGTCCACCTGCGCTTCGGCACCGTGTCGATCCGCCAGCTGGCTGGCGTGGCGCATCAGCTGTCGCTGCAAGGGGACGCCGGCGCGGCGACCTGGCTCAGCGAACTGATCTGGCGCGATTTCTATTTCCAGATCCTGGCCCACCACCCGCAGGTGGCCGAAGGCGGCGAGTCACGCAGCTTCAAGCCCGAATACGACCGGATCCAGTGGCACCACGGCAAGCATGCCGACCAGCTGTTCGACGCCTGGTGCCAGGGCAAGACCGGATACCCGCTGGTCGACGCCGCCATGGCGCAGATCAACCAGACCGGCTACATGCACAACCGCCTGCGGATGGTGGTGGCGAGCTTTCTCTGCAAGGACCTGGGGCTGGACTGGCGCCGCGGCGAGCGTTACTTCGCCCTGCATCTCAACGACTTCGAGCTGGCCTCGAACAACGGCGGCTGGCAGTGGGCGAGCTCCAGCGGCTGCGACGCGCAGCCCTACTTCCGGATCTTCAACCCGACCACGCAGAGCGAGCGCTTCGACCCGGAAGGCAAGTTCATCCGGCGCTACCTGCCGCAGCTGGCGAAGCTGTCGAATGCGGCGATCCACGCGCCCTGGACCGCCAGCCCGGTGGAGCTGCTGGCGGCCGGCGTCGAGCTCGGGCGGAACTACCCGAAGCCGGTGGTCGACCATGCCGAGGCACGGGAGAGGACGCTGCAGCGCTATGCGGTGGTGAAGGCGCAGGCGCCGCGCGACAAGCGCTGACGCCCTCCTCGGCCGACAAGATCAGGCCGCCAGCACCGCCGGCAGCTCGACCCCCGTATAGCTCCGCACCAGCCGCAGCAGTTCGTCTTCCGAGTACGGCTTGCCCAGGTAGTGGTTGACCCCCAGCGCCCGTGCATGGTCGTGGTGCTTCTCGGCGATGCGCGAGGTGATCATGATGATCGGCAGGTCGGCCAGCGACTGGTCGGCGCGGATGTTGCGCGCCAGGTCGAAGCCGTCCATGCGCGGCATCTCGATGTCGGACAGCACGACCGCCGGGCGCTCCTGCTGCAGCCGCTCGAGCGCCTGCAGGCCGTCGGCCGCCAGCGCCACGCGGTAGCCTTCGCGCTGCAGCAGGCGCTGGGTGACGCGGCGCACCGTGATCGAGTCGTCCACCACCAGCACCAGCGGCACCTGCGGCACCACCGCCGCCTGCACGGCCACCGGCTCGGCACCGCGCAGCGCCGGCTGGCGGCGGGCGGCGGACTGGAATTCGCGCGCCTGCTCGCCATGCACCGCGGCCAGTGCCACCGGGTTGTAGATCAGCGCGACCGCGCCCGAGGCCAGGACCGAGATCGCCGCCATGCCGGGCAGCCGCGACAGCTGAGGCCCGAGGTTCTTGACCACCACTTCCTGGTTGCCCAGCACTTCGTCCACGTGCAGCGCGACACGCTGCGCCGCGCTGCGCACGACCACGATCGTGTTGGCCTTGCCCGGCGCACGCTCGCTGCGCGCCGACGACTGCAGCAGCGCACCGGCCCAGTAGAACGGCACCTGCTCGCCGCCGAAGGGGTAGCGCTGCTCGAGGTAGGCGGATTCGAGGTCCGAGGCGCTGGCGCGCAGCACCAGTTCGACCAAGTTGGAAGGCACGCCGATCGAGGTGCCGCCGGCGCGCAGCATGACCACGTGCGTCACGGCAGTGGTCAGCGGCAGCACCAGCTTGAAGACGGTGCCCTGGCCCGGTTGGCTGTGGGTCTCGATGCGGCCGCCGAGGGCGGCGACTTCGGCCCGCACGACGTCCATGCCGATCCCGCGGCCCGCCAGCTCGGACACCTGTTCCGCGGTCGAGAAGCCCGGCTGGAAGATCAGTTCGGCCGCTTCGGCGGGGCTGAGCGGCTGGCCTTGGGCCACCAGGCCGAGCGCCTGTGCGCGTTCGACGATGCGCGCATGGTTCAGGCCGGCGCCGTCGTCGCGGAAGCTCACCGAGACGTCGTTGCCTTCGTGGTGCAGCTCGATCACGATCAGGCCGCTGGCCTCCTTGCCGGCCCGCTCGCGCGTGGCGGCGTCCTCGATGCCATGCGCCACGCAGTTGCGCAGCAGATGCTCGAAAGCTGGCGTCATGCGGTCGAGCACGCCGCGGTCCATCTCGATCGAGCCGCCGGTGATGTCCAGGCGCACCTGCTTGCCGGTGTCCTTGGACGCCTGGCGCACCACGCGGTAGAGCCGCTCGGAGATGCCTTCGAACTCCACCATGCGCGTGCGCAGCAGGCCGCGCTGCAGTTCGCGCGTCTGGCGCGCCTGGGCGCTGAGGTCGTCTTCGGTCGCCTGAACGGTCTTCTGCAGCGTGCGCTGAACGGTCGCCACGTCGTTGACCGACTCGGCCATCATCCGGGTCAGTTCCTGCACGCGGGTGAAGCGGTCGAACTCGAGCGGATCGAAGCCCTGCTGCGAATCCTTGGCTTGCGCCAGTCTCGACTGCATCTGGCTTTCGGCCTGGACCTCGATGTCGCGCAACTGCTGGCGCAAGCGGTCGAGGTTGCCGGTCAGGTCGCTGAGCGAACTGCGCAGCTGGCCGATCTCGGCTTCGAGCCGCGAGCGGGTGATGATGACTTCGCCGGCCTGCGCCACCAGACGGTCGAGCAGGTGGGTGCGGATGCGCACCGCCTGGCTCGACACGGCGCGCAGCGGCGTCAGGGCCGACGGCGACGGCAGCGCCACCGCGGCGCGGTCGGCCGCGGGTGCGGCCACGGCGGCCGGCGCTTCGGCCACGGCCGCGAGCGGCGGCGGCTCGACCGGCTGGGGCGAGGCCGGCGCGGCCACCGCGCGCTGCACCAGTTCGGTCTGGATCGCATCGTCGGCGGCGCGCAGCCCGTCGAAGGTGGCCTGCAAGGCGTCGAAGCGCACCAGCAGTTTCTCGATCGAGTCCCGCTCGACGCCCACGGAGCCGAGCATTTCGATCTCGGATTCCATGCGGTGCGCACGCTCGCCCAGCCGCATCGCGCCCGCCAGCCGGGCACTGCCCTTGAGCGTGTGAAGGGTGCGCAGCGTCGACGAACGCGGCGCCGTATCCTCGGGGCGCTGCGCCCAGTCGCGCAAGGCGGCGCCGAGCTGCGGCAGCAGTTCGGCAGCTTCTTCCTCGAAGATCGGGAACAGGTCGACGTCGACCGCGTCGGCCACGTCGATGGCGTCCTCGGAATCGTCGAGCGCCACGTCGGCCATGGCGTCGCGCACCAGGTGCGGATAGACCGGACGGGTGGCGAGCGGTTCGGCCGGCAGCACCGAGGCCGCCACCTCGCGCAGCGCGCGCAGCGTGCCTTCGACCGGATCCTTGAGGACGCCGGCGGCGAACTGATGCAGCAGGCGGCGCAGCTCTTCGGCCGCACCGACCAGCACCGCGCCCTGCTGGGGGGTGCCGCGGCCCTGCATCTGCAGATGCTGCAAGGCCGCCTCGAGCAGGCGCGCCATGCCCGACAGGCTCTGGAAGCCGACCGTCGCCGAACTGCCGGCCAGCGAATGCGCGAGGCCGATCGTCGAGTCAGCGACCCGCTGGTGCGACTCGAGCGCCCATTCGCCGACTTCGGTGGCCAGTTGCCGCGACCATTCGTCGGCTTCGTTGAGATAGACGTTGTAGAGCGCGATGCCGATGCGCAGCGGCCCGATGACCTTGACCTGTTCCTCGGCGCTCGGAAGGGCCGGGCGCTCGGGTTCGATCTCGATCGGCGGCGCGGCCACGGGAGCTTCGACCTCGGCCGCCACGGATTGGACGACGGGCTCGGGCTCGGGCTCGGGCTCGGGCTCGGGCTCGGGCTCCGGTTCCGGTTCAGGTTCGGGCTCGACCTCCGTCTCGGCGGCTTGCACCACCGGTGCCAGTGACAGCGGTTCGATCACGGGCTCGACCTCGAGCACCGGCTCGGGTTCCGGCTCCGGCTCCGGCTCCGGCATCGGTTCCGGTATCGGCTCCGGCGCCGTTTCGACGGCCTGCGGCGGCTCGGCCGGCGCTTCGGGCTCCAGCCTCAATTCGAAGGACAGCGCCGGTTCTGCTTCGGGCTCGGCCGGAACCTGGCGTGCCACGGGCTCGAGCGACGTATGGACGGTCTCCAGGAAATCGACGTCCTCCAGCGTGCCCAGGTCGGGCGGCGCCTCGGGCGCAGGCGTACCGTCGAAATCCAGAAAGTCGGTCGAGGCGAAATCGTCCGGGACCCGCGGCGCATCCTCCTCCTGAGAGGCCTCCTGCAGGCCCGACCAGACGGTGGGCACTTCGGCGTCCGCAGGCTCGGCGGGCGCCTCCGCGACCGGCTGCTCGTCCACGGGCAGGTCGAGCTCGATCGGCCCGAGTTCGAGATCGGGAAGCTCCGGAAGCTCGAGTGCCGGCAGCGGTGCCTCTGGCTCGACAGCGGGCGGCGCGGCCTCGGCCAGCGAATCGGCCGCGATGTGGCGCGCGGCGGCCACCAGCGCGTCGGCATCGGCCACGCGCGGCGTCGGCGCCAGCGGCTCGCCGGAGCGCAGGGCCTCGGCCATGCTGCGGAACGGCGCCGATTGCCAGCCGTGCGGCTGGTTGGCGGCGATGGCCTCGACCCACTTGGCGAAATCGGTCAGCGCGCTGCGCGTGCCGGCGATCAGTTCCGGCGTCGCCGGGCGCTGGTCGGCCAGCCAGGTGTTCAGCACCTGCTCGAACGACCAGGCGGCCTCGCCGAAGTCCATCAGCCCGACCATTCGGGAGCTGCCCTTGAGGGTGTGGAAGGCCCGGCGCAGCACGGTCAGCTCGCCATCGTCGTCCGGGCGCGACGTCAGCGCGGACACCGCGGCCAGGCCGTTGTGCAGCACTTCGCGCGCCTCGTCGAGGAAGATGTTCTGGAGGTCGTCTTCCTCGAGCTCCGTGACTTCGGTGTCGGGCATCAGCCCGTCAAGCGGCGCCGGTCCGGTGATCTTCGCAGTCCAGCTGGCGGTCGCGCGGCTGAACTCCTCGATCGGCGACGGCGCCGGCTTGCTGCGCCCGCCCGGGGCGGCGAGCGCCGCCAGCTTGGCCGCGATCTGCGCGTCCACTTCCTCGACGCTCAGCACGGTGTCGGTCACTGCGACCGGCCCGGAGGCCGAAGCGAAGGACGGCGCCGGCGCCGCGGCCGCGGCCTCCGGCGCGCCGGCTTCGGCGGCTTGCCGGCCCATCAGGGGCTTGAGCTCGCCGAGTTCGGCATCGAACACGAACAGGCGCTTGGCCAGTGCCGGCTGGTAGCTCAGCATGTCGATCAGGAAGCCCAGCGCGCCCAGGTTGTTGCCGAGCGAATCGAAAGCGCGGATCTCGTCGGCGGGCGACTCCTCGGCCAGCAGCTGGTCGACGTTCTCGCGCATGCGCTGCACGGTCTGCGCGGCCTGGTCGAGGCCGAGCACCGAAAACACGCCGCGCATCTGCAGCAGCTGGTTCGGCACGGTGCGCAGCAGGCCTTTTTCGGTCGGCCGGCGGAAGAACTGGTCGAGCGACTTCTCGAGCTCGCTCAGGTGGCTGCGCAGTTCCCCGACCACGGTGCCCATGGTCTGGCGGTCGCTGACGCGGCGGTAGAGCTCCTCCATCCAGGGCTCGAGCGGCTCCGAACGGCCGCCGTCGCGCGCCCGCTCGATGCGGCCCGCGAGCTGGACGGTGCGCGCCGTGAGCTGGCGATCGTGCGGATCCAGGTCTTCGAAGGCGGCCTCGAGGTAGAGCACCGAGGTCGCGACTTCCATCGCCAGCTCGGTCGCCGGCGGCTGGCCCGAACGCAGCGAAGCCTCGACCGCATTGTTGAGCGCCTGCACCATCGGCGCGCTCGGCGGATGCAGCTTCTGCAGCGATTCACCGAGCTGCACGAAGGTGTCGGCCACCTGCCGCGTGCGGCTCACGTCGCCGCCCGAGAGCGCCGACCACATTTCCTTGGCCGACTCGATGCGCTTGCGCGCCTGCGCCAGCACCAGCGGGTCGAAGCGGCCGAACTGTTCGATCGTGTAGTCGACGGTCTGCTCGTTGGCCACGCCCCAGGCGATGCGCACCGCGCGCAAGGTGGCGGCTTCGTCGCGCGGACCGGGCACGGCCTGGGCGCAGAAGAACAGCAGGTCCTGGCCCAGCCGGTCGGAGACCGTGTTGTCGCCGCGCGCCAGCGTGGCGTACTGCAGCAGCACGCGCGAGGCGGCCCGCTTCACGTGGGCATCGGCCGGGATCAGCGCCAGCGCCAGGGCCTCGAAGAAACCGGCCGCCAGGGTCCAGAAGCTCGCGACCCGCGGCACCGAGGCGCCGCGCCCGAGACCGAGGCACAGCGCCTGCAGCCGGCGGGCTGCGTGATCGTCGCCGCTCTTCACGACCTTGAGCACTTCGCGGTCGAGCTTGGAGCGCACCGCCGGGTCATAGACCAGCGCGGTTTGCGTGGGCGCCGGCTTGATCTCGACCCAGCGCCAGGTCATGCTCCAGAGGTCGGCCGGGTGGACTCGCTCGTTGCCGACCAGTTCGAGCACCTCGCGGTACTGCGGGAACAGCGCCACCGACGAGACCACCTTGCCGGCGATCATCGCGTTGAGGAAATCGGCGACCGCGAAGCCGGCGCGGTCGATCTTCTGGACCGCGGCCTCGTTGCAGCGCAAAGGCTCGCTGGCAAAGCTCTGGACCGCGAACTCCATCGCCCCCAGCACCAGGGCCGGCGCCGTGTGGCCCACCATCTGGAGCGCGCCGACCGCCTGGTGCAGTTGCAGGCGCGCCTGGCGCAGCGGCGCGGTGTCGAGCTCGGAACCCGGCAACGCCGTGGCCGCCTCGCGGGCGAAGCGGCGCAGCGTCTTGCCTACCCCGTCGAGCGTCTTCTGGATTTCTCCCAATACCCAGGCCAGCGGCCCAAGATCCTCGGTGGCCGGCGCGTTGCCGGCTGTGTGGGCGGTGGCGGGGCTTTGGATCGACACGTTGGGCGCTCGGCGTTCAGGCAATCTTGAAACGAGACACGGACTGGCGCAACTCTTCAGCCATGTGCGAGAGCTCGCGCACCTGCTGCGCGGTGGTCCGCGTGCCTTCGCCGGTCTGTTCCGTCACGGCGAAGATGTGCTGGATGTTGGCCGCCACCACGTTGGCCGAATCGGCTTCGCGGGAGGCCGACTGCGAAATCTGCTCGATCAGGTCGGCCAGGCGGCGCGACACGCGGTCGATCTCGGACAGCGCGGTGCCGGCGTTGTCGGACAGCTTCGCGCCTTCGACCACGCCCTGGGTCGAGCGCTCCATGGCGCCGACCGCGTCCTGGGTGTCGGTCTGAATCGCCTTCACCAGCGCCGAGATCTGGCGCGTGGCGTCGGCGGAGCGTTCGGCCAGCCGCTGCACTTCTTCCGCCACCACCGAGAAGCCGCGACCGGCTTCACCGGCCGACGCGGCCTGGATGGCGGCGTTGAGCGCCAGCACGTTGGTCTGTTCGGTAATGTCCGAGATCAGCTCGGTGATTTCGCCGATCTCCTGGGACGATTCGCCGAGGCGCTTGATCCGCTTGGAGGTTTCCTGGATCTGGTCGCGGATCGAGTTCATGCCGCCGATCGCGTTCTGCACCGCCTGCAGGCCCGACGAAGCGGCTTGCAGCGATTGCCGCGCCACCGTGGCCGATTCCTGTGCCTGCGAGGACACGCCGTTGATGCGCTCGGCCATGGTCAGCACCGACTGGCCGGTTTCGCGGATCTCGCGCAGCTGTTCGGTCGAGGCCGCCAGCAGCTCGGTCGAGGTGCTTTCCACCTGCGAGGTGGTCTGCGCCACGCGGGTCGCCGTGTTCTGCACGTTGCCCACCAGCAGGCGCAGTTCTTCCACCGTGTAGTTCACCGAGTCGGCGATCGCGCCGGTGATGTCCTCGGTCACGGTGGCTTCCTGCGTCAGGTCGCCTTCGGCCACCGTCTGCAGTTCGTTCATCAGGCGAAGAATGGCGGCCTGGTTGGCGGCGTTGACGCGGCTGGCGTCCTCGCTCACGCGCTCGGCTTCGACCCGGTCGCGTTCCGCCGCGGCGGCACGTTCGCGGCCTTCGCGCACCTGCACGAAACCGATCGCGCCGGCCAGTGCCAGGGCGGCCAGCGACAGCACGAACAGCATCACGACCGTGCCGGCGCCCAGGCCGGTGCGGGCCGAGAGCTTGTCCTGCAGGTCGCCGAGCGAGGTGCGCAGCGGTTCGCTGTCGGTCAGGATCGCGGCCTGCGCTTCGCGCGCGGCGACCAGGCCCTGCAGGTTGCCCAGGATGGCGCCGGCCTGCGTGCGGGTCGTTTCGTAGGTCTTCAGGATCGCTTCGAGCTGCTGGCGGGTCTGCGCGTCGCGGGTGCCCGGCAGGCGCTGCTGCGGGCTGCCGTCGAGCAGGCCGCGGGTGATTTCCTGGAAGCTGTTCAGGTCCTTGCCGAGCAGGAACACGGCGTCGGGGCTCACGCCTTCGACCGTCAGGAACTCGTTGGCCGACTTGCCGATGCGCTGGGTCAGCATCACGAGCTGGCCGGCGGCCGAGATCTCGGGGATGGTCGCGTTCTGCTGCATCTTGAGCGACGCCACGGTCTCGGCCATCTCGAGCAGATCCGACGACTGGCGGTTGATGTCGCGCAGCGCGGTGCCGACCTGCGTCAGGATCTTCTGCTGCGCCAGCACGGCCTTGGCGCTCTTGTCGGCGCGCTCGACCAGCGGGTTGATCTTGCCGAGCTCGGTGTCGTACTGGCTGCCCACGCGCTCCAGCTTGAGCGCGTCGTCGCCGTTCGTCAGGCCCTGCACGCGACGCGTCAGGTCGTCGGCACTGTCGCGCACTTCGGTGAAGGCGCCGACGTTGCCGACCAGCGCCTGCGACACCGACTTGGCGAGCCGCTGCGACTGCATCAGCGACTGGCCGGTGGCGGCCACCTGCTGGGCCAGCCGTTCGGCGCGCAGGATGGCGGAGCCGGCCACCAGCAGCAGCAGCAGCACCACGCCGGCCAGGGCCAGCGCCAGGATCCGCTGCTGGCGCGCCGGGCTGGCGCGCTGCGAGCGCCTGGAGCGCGCGGCTGGCGGTCGCTCGGCACCGGTGCTCTCGACCGGCGCCGCCGCCTCTTCGCTTTGCACCACCGTGTCCTCCAGCTGCATCGGCTCGGGCTCGGGCGCCGCGTCGCGTCGCACGTGCTCGACCCTGTCCTCGGCCGTCTGCACGGTTTCGATGCTGTCCAGCGACAGGGTGGCGGCGCTGTCGCCGCCCACCGCCACCGGGTTGCCGCCCTGCGGCATGAATTTCTTGAACTTGTCGGCGATCGAGCTCACGGTCGGTCCTTCAGGTTGTAAACGTGCACGGCTGGCCGCTCAGGCGCCAATGCTCAGGAACTGGGGTTGCTGGGACAGCGCCTGCAGGTTGATCTCCTGCCAGCGGCCTCCGGCGGCGTCTGTGTACGAATGTCCGAGCCAGGGTGGGGACTCTGCCTGTGGCGCTTCGGAAGCCACGAAGGCATCGACGCCGCGCAGCCCGACCAGGCGGTCGATCAGCAGGGCGCAGTTGACTTCGAGCAGCTCGTTGAGCGCCACCAGCCGGGACTGCGCGCGGGTCGCCTCGTTCAGCACCGGCGGCGCGGCGCCGCCGGTGGCGAAGGTCGACAGCTGCACGACGCCGAACAGGCCGCCGCGCAGGTTGGCCACGCCGAGAAACCAGGGCTCGGTGTAGGGCACGGACTGCGGCGCCACCCAGGGAAAGATCTCGCCCGCATGCCCGAGCGGGAACAGGTACTTCGCTTCGCCGGCCTCGACGGCCAGCCACGAGGCGGAAGCGTCCGAGGTGCGCGCGGCCTGCAGGCGGCTGGCGAGCCGGGACTGGAAAGCACGGAGAGCGTCGCGGTTGGCCATGGGCGGGTTGGATGGACGAGGGTTTCGATCGATCAGGCCAGGGCGCTGATCTTGGCCATCAGCTCGGTGGCATTCACCGGCTTGACGATGTAGTCGCGGGCGCCCTGGCGCATGCCCCAGACGCGGTCCGTTTCCTGGTTCTTGCTGGTGCAGAGAATGATCGGCACCGCAGCGTACTGCGGATTGCGGGCGATGGCACGGGTGAGCTGGAAGCCGTTCTGGCCCGGCATCACGACGTCCATCAGGATCAGGTCGGGCTGTTCTTCCTCGAGCCGGCGCATCGCGTCGTCCGCGTTCTCGGCCGTCTTGACCGAAAAGCCGTTCTTCTGGAGCAGGTCGGTGAGGAACAACAGTTCCGTCTTCGAGTCGTCGACCACGAGCACTTTGCGAATCGCCATTACGAGGTTTCCTGAACGAGGCCGAACTGCTGCACGGCATGGAGCAGCTGGTCCTTGGTGAATGGTTTGGTGAGGTAGTCCTGCGAGCCGACCATGCGGCCGCGCGCCTTGTCGAAGACGCCGTCCTTGGAGGACAGCATGACGACCGGGACGTTGGAGAAGGTCGCGTTGCGCTTGATGATGGCGCAG
This sequence comes from Variovorax sp. J31P179, assembly GCF_030316985.1. Taxonomy (NCBI): domain Bacteria; kingdom Pseudomonadati; phylum Pseudomonadota; class Betaproteobacteria; order Burkholderiales; family Comamonadaceae; genus Variovorax; species Variovorax sp. J31P179. The sequence goes on from NZ_JASZYL010000006.1 coordinate 364,525, forward strand.
GTCTGATAGCCGTCGAGGCGCGGCATCAGGATGTCGCAGAAAATCAGGTGGGGCTTGTGGTCGTTGACCTTCGACAGGGCGTCGAAGCCGTCCTCGGCGAGCAGCACTTCATGGCCGCCCTGCTTCAGGAAGATCTCGGCGCTTCGCCGAATGGTGTTGCTGTCGTCGATGACGAGCACCTTGTAGCCGGATCCATTCGCGCTCATTCGCACCGCTCCTGTATGACACCTTGCAGACCGCTGCGCCCCCTCTCAGGATCGCAGGAAGCGCGGCCCTATGCCATGCTTCAGATCTCAACCATCTCGAAATCTTCCTTGCGTGCCCCGCATTCCGGGCAGGTCCAGTTCATCGGAACATCCGCCCATGCCGTGCCGGCCGCAATACCATCCTCTGGCACGCCGACCGCCTCGTCATAGATCCACCCACAAATCAGGCACATCCAGGTTTTCGTATTCATCGCAGCTTAAGGTCCCTGTTCATCAAATGCAACGATCGTATCCAAACGTATCAACAATTCGCGTGACAAGCGTCTCAGTTATGCCACCATCTGTTGAGCCCTGATTTGAGTATGAAAACTTATCTACTACCACCAGAGCACGACCGCAAAGTGAGCGATCTTACCGACCCCTCGGACGACACCGACGCAGACGACGCCGATTTGAATCCACCCTGCGTGCTGGTGTTCAATGCCAGCGACCCGAGCGGGGCCGGCGGCCTGGGCGGCGACGCCCTGGCCATGGCCTCGGTCGGCGCCCACATGCTGGCGGTGGTGACGGGCGCCTACGCGCGCGACACGGCCGAGATCTTCGACCACTTCGCCTTCGAGGAAGAGGCGGTGGCCGAGCAGGCGCGCTCGATCCTCGAGGATGTCGAGGTGCAGCTGATCAAGGTCGGCTTCGTCGGATCGCCCGAAAACCTCAGCACCGTGGCCGAGACCGCGACCGACTACCCCGAAGTGCCGGTGGTCGCCTACATGCCGAACCTCTCGTGGTGGGAAGACGCCCAGATCGAGGCCTACCTCGATGCCTTCCGCGACCTGGTGCTGCCGCAGACCACGGTGCTGGTCGGCAACCACAGCACGCTGTGGCGCTGGCTGCTGCCCGACTGGAGCGGCGAGCGGCCGCCGACGGCGCGCGACATCGCGATGGCGGCCGGGGAATTCGGCGTGCCCTACACACTGGTCACGGGGCTGATGCTGCCGGACCAGTTCATCGACAACGTGCTGGCCTCGCCTCAGGCGGTGCTCGCGAGCGAGAAGTACGAGCGGCTGGACGCCGTGTTCGCCGGCGCCGGCGACACCTTGTCGGCCGCGCTGGCGGCGCTGCTCGCCAGCGGCACCGACCTGGTCGCGGCCACCGCCGAGGCGCTCAGCTACATGGACCGCTGCCTCGACGCCGGCTTCCGCCCCGGCATGGGCCACGTGCTGCCCGACCGCCTGTTCTGGGCCCAGCCCGAGGAGGACGAGGACAATGACGACCTCGCGTCCCCCACGGACTTCGCCCTCCCCCCGCACGACACCCGGCATTAGCTCGCCCCCAGGTCGGGCTCACTGCGTGTAGCCCTCCCACCCCCTGCCGGGGGCAACACCAGCGGCCCGGCAAAGCCGGTTCCGCGGTGTTTCACCAACGGGCCTGGCTTCGCCGGCCGCGGCAAGCGACATGAAAGATACTCTGCCAATGCCAAACATGGACCAGAACGAGATCCTCTTCGAGCGCGCCCGCGCCGTCATTCCCGGAGGCGTCAATTCGCCGGTGCGGGCCTTCAAGGCCGTGGGCGGCACGCCGCGCTTCGTGAAGCGCGCGCAGGGCGCCTACTTCTGGGACGCCGATGACAAGCGCTACATCGACTACATCGGCTCGTGGGGCCCGATGATCCTCGGCCATGGACATCCGGCCGTGGTCGAGGCAGTGCAGCGCGCCGTCACCGAAGGTTTCTCGTTCGGCGCCCCGACCGAGCGCGAGATCGAGCTGGCCGAAGCCATCCTGGCGCTGGTGCCGTCGATGGAGATGGTGCGCCTCGTGAGCTCGGGCACCGAGGCCGCGATGAGCGCGCTGCGCCTGGCCCGTGGCGCCACCGGCCGCAAATACATCATCAAGTTCGAAGGCTGCTACCACGGCCATGCCGACGCCCTGCTGGTCAAGGCCGGCTCCGGCCTCGCGACCTTCGGCAACCCGACCTCGGCCGGCGTGCCGCCCGAGGTGGTGCAGCACACGCTGGTGCTCGAGTACAACAACCTGGCCCAGCTCGAGGAAGCCTTCGCGCTGCACGGCCACGAGATCGCCTGCCTGATGATCGAGGCGATCGCCGGCAACATGAATTTCGTCCGCGCCAGCGCGGCCTTCGCCAAGCGCTGCCGCGAACTGTGCACGCAGTACGGTGCACTGTTGGTGTTCGACGAAGTGATGACCGGCTTCCGCGTCGGCCTGCGCGGCGCCCAGGGCGTGCTCGGCGTCACGCCCGACCTCACGGTGCTGGGCAAGGTGATCGGCGGCGGCATGCCGCTGGCGGCCTTCGGCGGACCGCGCGCGATCATGGAACAGCTGGCGCCGATGGGGCCGGTCTACCAGGCCGGCACCCTGTCGGGCAACCCGGTGGCGACCGCCTGCGGACTCGCCACCCTCAAGGAGATCGCCAAGCCGGGCTTCTACGAAGCGCTGTCGACCAAGACACGGTCGCTGGTCGACGGCCTGAAGGCCGCCGCGGCCGCCGAGGGCGTGCCCTTCAGCGCCGACAGCGAAGGCGGCATGTTCGGCTTCTTCCTGCTCGACGCGCTGCCGCAGAACTACACGGCGGTGATGAAGAGCGACGGCACGAAATTCAACACGCTGTTCCACGGCCTGCTGGAGCGCGGCGTCTACATCGCGCCGGCGCTCTACGAGGCCGGCTTCGTGAGCGCCGCGCACAGCGACGACGACATCGCCGCCAGCGTCGAGGCGGCGCGCCAGATCTTCAAGACGCTGTAGGCGCAGTGAAGCTGCCATCGCTCCTGGCAGGCGCGTGCCTGCTGCTGCCCGGCCTTGCGCTGGCCCAGGCCGACATCAGCCAGGTCTGGATCAACCCGGGCTTCTATTCGCTGCATTTCGATCGCAACAAGGGGCTGGAAGACGCCAACCCGGGGATCGGCATCGAGTGGCCGATCGACAAGACCTTCTCGGCCACCGCTGGCCGGTTCCGCAACAGCGACCGCGACTACTCGAACTACATCGGCTTGTACGTGATGCCCTTCGAGTTCCACGGCGTGAAGCTGGGCGCCGTGGTGGGCGGCTTCGACGGCTACCAGATGACCAACAACGGCGGCTGGTTCCCGGCGCTCATCCCGACCGCGGCGATCGAGGGCAAGCACTGGGGATTGAACATCGCGATCATCCCCAGCATCAAGGACAAGCTCTACGGCGCCATCAGCTTCCAGCTGAAGTACCGCTTCTCCGACGGCAGCGATTAATGCCGGAAGTGGCGCACGCCCGATAGCACCATGACCACGCCGCGCTCATCGGCGGCGGCTATCACTTCCTGGTCGCGCATCGAGCCGCCGGGCTGGATCACCGAGGTCGCACCGGCGTCCACCACCACGTCGAGCCCGTCGCGGAACGGGAAGAAGGCATCGCTCGCGACCGCGGTGCCGGCCAGCGACAGGTTCGCGTGCTGGGCCTTGATGCTGGCGATGCGCGCCGAATCGAGACGGCTCATCTGGCCGGCGCCGACGCCCATGGTCATGCCGTCGGCACAGAACACGATCGCGTTGCTCTTGACGAACTTGGCGACTTTCCAGGCGAACAGCAGGTCCTGCAGCTGCTGCGGGGTCGGCTGCTTCTTGCTCACGACCTTGAGCTCGCCGATCGACAGCTCGCGATTGTCGGCGGTCTGCATCAGCAGGCCAGAACCGATGCGCTTGACGTCGACCGCGTTGCGGCCGTTGTCCCAGTCGCTCTTGCCGCCCGGCGGCAGCGCGATCTCGAGGATGCGCACGTTGACCTTGCTCTTGAAGACTTCCAGCGCCTCGGCCGAGTAGCCCGGCGCCATCAGCACTTCGACGAACTGCTTGCTGACCGCTTCGGCCGCGGCCCGGTCCAGCGGCCGGTTGAAGGCGATGATGCCGCCGAAGGCCGAGGTCGGATCGGTCTTGAAGGCCTTGCTGTAGGACTCGAGGGCATCCTTGCCGGTGGCGACGCCGCAGGGGTTGGCGTGCTTGACGATCACGCAGGCCGGCGTGTCGAAGCTCTTCACGCATTCCCATGCCGCGTCGGCATCGGCGATGTTGTTGTAGCTGAGTTCCTTGCCCTGCAGCTGCTTCGCCGTCACCAGCGAACCGGGCGCCGGGTACAGGTCGCGATAGAAAGCGGCCTGCTGGTGCGGGTTCTCGCCATAGCGCAGGTCCTGCAGCTTGACGAAGCGGCCGTTGCTCTGGGCCGGGAACAGCGCGTGGGCGCCGTCTTCCTGGATGCGGGAGAGGTAGTCGCTGATCGCGCCGTCGTACTGGCTGATGCGATTGAAGGCAGCCACCGAGAAGGCGAACTTGGTCTTGTCGCTGAGCTTGCCGTCGGCCTTGAGTTCGGCCAGCGCCAGCGGGTACTGGGAGGCATCGGTCAGCACGCCGACGTCCTTCCAGTTCTTGGCCGCGCTGCGCACCATCGCCGGACCGCCGATGTCGATGTTCTCGATCGCGTCCTCGAGCGTGCAGCCGGGCTTGGCGACCGTGGCCTCGAACGGGTAGAGGTTGACCACCAGCAGGTCGATGGTGGCGATGCCGTGTTCCTTCAACGCAGCCATGTGCGCCGGCACATCGCGCCGCGCCAGCAGGCCGCCGTGCACCTTCGGGTGCAGCGTCTTGACCCGGCCGTCGAGCATCTCGGGAAAGCCGGTGTGGTCGGCCACTTCGGTGACCGGCAGGCCGGCGTCGGCCAGCAGCTTGGCGGTGCCGCCGGTGGACAGCAGATGAATGCCCAGCGCATGCAGCGCCTGGGCGAATTCGAGGATGCCGGTCTTGTCGGATACGGAGATCAGTGCGTTCATCGGGAATTACTTCAAGAGTTTGTGTTCGACCAGCTTCTTGCGCAGCGTGTTTCGGTTGAGGCCGAGCCATTGCGCGGCCTTGGATTGGTTGCCCTCGGCGCGCGTCATGACGACGTCGAGCAAAGGCTTCTCGACCACCCGCACCAGCATCTCGTACATGCCGTCGGGTTCGGTGCCGCGGAGATCGCGGAAATAGCTGTCCAGGCTGCTGCGTACGCAGTCTTCGATGTGTTTCTTGCTCATGGCCTTCTCTTCTTCTCCTCTTGTTCTGCTTTTCTTACGCCAATGCGTCGGCTGCCTGTTCGTCCAGCTGATCGAGTTCGCCCTCGGCTGCGGCAGGAATGCGGTCCATCTGACCCGCGAGCGTGTCGAAGAACCCGGCCACGGCGCGCCATTGCGCATCGCAATCCTCGATCGCGTTCATCGCAGTGCGGAACGCCTCGCCGCCGGGAAGCGCGCGCACATACCAGCCGATGTGCTTGCGCGCCGTTCGCACGCCGCTGTAGTCGCCGTAGAGGGCGTAGTGCTCCTTCAGGTGGTCCAGCATCAGTCGACGCACTTCGGCCACCAGCGGCGGGGCCCGATGCGTACCTGTATCGAGGAAGTGGGCGATCTCGCGGAAGATCCACGGCCGGCCCTGCGCAGCACGGCCGATCATGATGGCGTCCGCGCCGGTCAGCGCCAGAACGTCGCGCGCTTTCTCTGGTGAAGTGATGTCGCCGTTGGCGACAACCGGAATGCGCACCGCGGCCTTGACCGCCGCGATGGTGTCGTATTCGGCCCGGCCCTTGTAGCCCTGCTCGCGCGTGCGGCCGTGCACGGTCAGCATCTGGACGCCGGCCTGCTCGAAGCGGCGCGCCAGTGTCACGGCGTTGCGACTGTCGTCGCTCCAGCCGGTGCGCATCTTGAGCGTGACCGGCACCCCGTGCGGCAGTGCGGCACGGACCACCGCCTCGGCGATCTCGAGCGCCAGCGGCTCGTCGCGCATCAAGGCCGAGCCGGCCCACTTGTTGCAGACCTTCTTGGCCGGGCATCCCATGTTGATGTCGATGATCTGCGCGCCGCGGTCGATGTTGTATTGCGCGGCCTCGAACATCATGTCGGCATCGGTGCCTGCGATCTGCACCGAGATGGGGCCGGGTTCGCCGTCGTGGTTGGCGCGGCGCGAGGTCTTCAGCGTGCCCCAGAGTTCCTTGCGCGAGGTGACCATCTCGCTGACCGCGTAGCCAGCGCCGAGCTCGCGGCACAGCATGCGGAACGGCCGGTCCGTGACGCCCGCCATGGGGGCGACGAACAGGCTGTTTTCCAGCGCGATATGGCCGATCTGCAGGGTCATGGAGGAGGTTGGCGCGCGCTGGGCTGCTGAAAAATGAGGCACGATTGTAGCGGCGCGGCGCTGCTTCGGCTGAAACGATTTGCACCCTCGCCGCGCAGGTGGGGCCCCCAAGATGAGGGTTCTCGCCTACGCCGGGGCCGGCCCGCGCCTTTCTATACTGCGCGCACACCTATGCAAGCATGGCTCGACTCCCTCCTGGCGCTCCTGGCGCTTCCTCAGTACGGGCTCAGTACGGTGTTCATCGCCGCCTTCGTGTCGGCGACCTTGCTGCCGGTGGGATCGGAGCCGGTGCTGTTCGGCCTGCTCAAGCTCAACCCGGACATGTTCTGGGAGGCCATCGCGGTCGCCACAATCGGCAACACCTTGGGCGGCGTCGTCGACTGGTGGATGGGCTACGGCGCCCACAAGGTGGCGGACAAGTATTCGCATTCGAAGCACCACCTGCGGGTGCTGGGCTGGCTGGAGCGGCTCGGCCCCAAGGCCTGCCTGCTGGCCTGGCTGCCGATCGTCGGCGATCCGCTGTGCGCGGTCGCCGGCTGGCTCAAGCTGTCGTTCTGGCCCTGCGTGTTCTATATGGCGGTCGGCAAGTTCGCACGCTACCTCACGATGACCGTGGCGCTGCTCTACATCTGGCCGAACAACTGAGGCGGCGTCAGCTCAACAGCCCGTAGGGGCCGCCGCGCTCCAGTGCGCGCGCGTAGGCCGGGCGCGCATGGATGCGTTCGAGCCAGGCCATCAGCTTCGGCCGCGAGGCATCGAGGCCGCCGCGGGCCCGCGCGGCCTCGACCGGAAAACTCATCTGGATGTCGGCGCCGGTGAAGGCGTCGCCGGCGAACCACTCGCTCTTGCCGAGTTCGCCCTCCATGAAGTCGAGGTGGGTCTTGAGGCTCGGCAGGATGAAGGCCGCGCGGGCCTTGTCGGCGATGCCCTTGGCGATCGGCCTGGCGAAGAACGGCATCTTCGCCTTCTCGACCCGGTCGAACATCAGCTTGAGCAGCAGCGGCGGCATGGCCGAGCCTTCGGCGTAGTGCAGCCAGTAGCGGTAGCGCAGGGCCTCCGGCGTGCCGGCCACGGGCGACAGCCGGCCATCGCCGTAGTGCTCGACCAGGGTCTCGATGATGGCGCCCGACTCGGCCAGCGTCATGCCCTCGTCGGTGGTGACCACCGGCGACTTTCCCAGCGGATGAACCTGCTTGAGTTCGGGCGGCGCGAGCATGGTCTTGGCGTCGCGCTGGTAGCGCACCACCTCGTACGGAAGCTCGAGTTCCTCGAGCAGCCAGAGCACGCGTTGCGAGCGCGAATTGTTGAGGTGGTGGACCGTGATCATGCAGGCGCTCAGGAGCTGAACAGGAAGTTCATCACGTCGCCATCCTTGACGACGTAGTCCTTGCCTTCGGCGCGCATCTTGCCCGCGTCCTTGGCGCCCTGTTCGCCCTTGAAGGCGATGAAGTCGTTGAAGGCGATGGTCTGGGCACGGATGTAGCCCTTCTCGAAATCGGTGTGGATCACGCCGGCCGCCTGCGGGCCGGTGTCGCCGATGTGGATGGTCCAGGCGCGCACTTCCTTGACGCCGGCCGTGAAGTAGGTCTGCAGGCCCAGCAGCGTGTAGGCGGCACGGATCAGGCGGTTCAGGCCCGGCTCCTCCTGGCCGATCTCGGCCAGGAACATCTTGCGGTCCTCGTCGTCCATGTCGGCGAGTTCGGCTTCGATCTTGGCGCAGATGGCCACCACCGGCGCGTTCTGCGCCGCGGCGTACTCGCGCAGTCGGTCGAGGAAGGGGTTGTTCTCGAAGCCGTCCTCGGACACGTTGCCGACGAACATCGCGGGCTTGGCGGTGATCAGCGAGAACTGCTTGACCAGCGGCTTGTCTTCCTTGCTGAACTCGATCGAGCGCACCGGCTTGTTCTCGTTCAGCGCCGCCTGGCACTTCTCGAGCAGCGCCACCAGCTTGATGGCTTCCTTGTCGCCCGAGCGGGCGGTCTTGGTGTGGCGGTGCAGCGCCTTCTCGACCGTCGACAGGTCGGCCAGGCAGAGCTCGGTCTGGATCACCTCGATGTCGGAGATCGGGTCGACCTTGCCGGCCACGTGGATCACGTTGTCGTCCTCGAAGCAGCGCACCACGTTGACGATGGCGTCGGTCTCGCGGATGTGGGCCAGGAACTGGTTGCCCAGGCCTTCGCCCTGGCTGGCACCGGCGACCAGGCCCGCGATGTCGACGAACTCGACGATCGCCGGCACCACGCGCTCGGGCTGGACGATGTCGGCCAGTTGCGCCAGCCGCGGATCGGGCACTTCGACCACGCCCACATTGGGCTCGATGGTGCAGAAGGGGTAGTTCTCGGCCGCGATGCCTGCCTTGGTCAAGGCATTGAAGAGGGTGGACTTGCCGACGTTGGGCAGGCCGACGATGCCGCACTGGAGGCTCATGGCGGGTGCTTTCAGAATTCTGGGGGTAACCGGGTATTTTAGGCGCCCGGCATCAGGCCGGTGTCAGGCCGGTGGCGGGCGCTATTCGAAGCGCAGGTTGCCGCCCACTGGCTGACCGACCCGGAGCGCATGCTCCAGCCCCTGCAGCACGATCGCATTCATCCCGAAAGTGATCGCGCCATCGACCCGCGGGTCCGAGCGGTAGGTGCGCAGCGTGTCGCCCACTTCGGGGCTGCTGACGGCGGTCCGGGGGTCGATGTCGGGGATCGGGCAGCGCGCGCAGGGCTTGACCGGCCGCATCAGCACCTCGCCCTCGGCGGTCGCGATGTGCAGGGTCTCGACGCGGTCCTCGTCGTGCGCTTCGACGCCCGCCAGCACGATGTTGGGCCGGAACCGCTCGATGCCGACCGCCGGATGGCCGGCGGCCCCCAGCTTCGCGTTCAGCTCCGCCAGTGAGCCCTCGCTTGCGACGAGCAGCGGGAAGCCGTCCGCGAACTGGTTCAGGGCTTCGACGCCTTCCGTCCATTTCAGGCTCGACAGGCGCCGCTCGTCGGGGTCGAAGCGCACCATGCGCAGCTTCTGCGGCCGCCCGGGCTCCGACAGGAAGTCAGTGAACCACTGGGCCGCGATGTCGCCCATGTCGTAGGCCGCCACCTCGTCCTTCCAGACCTTGACCCGGACCGGCTGCTCGACCCGGTCGAAGGCAATGTGCAGCGCCAACATGCCGGGGGCGCGCAGCACCATCTCGGAGTGCTTGAGCTGCGGGCGGACCAGCGCCATGCGGGGCAGTTCGCGCTGGCTGACGAATTCGCCCTGTGCGTCCACCACCATCCAGGCGCGGTCGAATTCCAGTCCGGTCTCGATCAGCAGGGCTTCGTCCAGCTCGACCCCGGCGCAAGACTTGACCGGGTAGACGAACAGGCGGGCGATGGTGGCTTGGAGATCGAAATCGGCAGCATTCACGGGTTGGGTCCCTTCTCGGAAGGACTAGATTGTGCGGGAGTCAGGCCGGCGCCGGGCCGCCCCAAGGCGGCCTGCGGCCCCCTCGGGGGGGCAGCGAACCACACGCAGTGGGGAGCGTGGGGGCCACATCTACAATCTCCGAATGGCTCTTCCCCCCGAAGTTTGCATTCGCGGCGCCGGCATCGTCGGCCGGACGCTGGCGCTGCTGCTGGCCCGCGAACGCGTCCGCGTGGCGCTGGTCGTGCCCGCCGTGCCGCCGACCGGCCAGGATGTGCGCGCCTATGCGCTCAACAGTGCCTCGAAGACCCTGCTCGAATCGCTGCGCGCCTGGCCCGCCGCGGCCCATGCCACCCCGGTGCGCGAAATGCAGGTGCATGGCGACGAAGGCGGACGGGTCCAGTTCTCCGCCGCCCGCCAGAAGGTCGATGCGCTGGCCTGGATCGTCGACGTGCCCGCGCTCGAGCAGCAACTGAGCGACGCGGTGCGCTTCCAGCCCCGCGTCGAGGTCGTCGCCGCGCCGGTGGCCGCCCCCTTGACCGTGGTCTGCGAAGGCCGCATCAGCGCCACCCGCGAAGCGCTCGGCGTGGGCTACGAGGTCACGCGCTATCCCCAGCATGCGATCGCCGCCCGGCTCGAAGCCGAGCAGGCGCACGACGGCATCGCGCGCCAGTGGTTCAACGACAAGGGCGAGGTGCTGGCGCTGTTGCCGCTCGGCGACACCGACCGTTCGCTGGCGCTGGTCTGGTCGGTCGACCAGTTCCACGCCCCGACCTTGCTGGCGCAGCCGGCCGATGCCTTCACCGCCGCCCTGCGCGAAGCCAGCCACGACGCGCTCGGCGCGTTCCGGCTCACCAGCGAGCGCAGCGCCTGGCCGCTGCAGCGGGCCATCGCCGATCGCTGGACCGGCGCCTTCGGCGACGGCGGCGCCTGGGCACTGGCCGGCGACGCCGCCCACACGGTGCATCCGCTGGCCGGCCAGGGCCTGAACCTGGGCCTGGGCGATGCCGCCGCGCTGGCCGAGGTGATCCGCACCCGCGACTACTGGCGCAGCGTGGGCGACGCCCGGCTGCTGCGCCGCTACGAGCGCGCACGCCGCACCGACGTGCTGTCGATGAGCCTCGCCACCGACGGCCTGCAGCAACTCTTCGCCCACAGCGCCGACCCCCTGCCGGCGCTGCGCAACTGGGGCATGCGCGGTTTCGACCGCACACGGCTCGTCAAGAACTGGATCGCCCGCCAGGCCATGGGCCTGCAGTGATCCCCGGAACATCACCATGAAGCACCCTGTCCGCCCCCTGTTCGCCGCCCTGGCGGCCCTGATGTTCGGCATGGCGCTGAGCGCCACCGCCGGCGAGGCCGAGATCCGCAAGAACCTCGCCGCGCGGATCCCGCAGTTCGCCAAGATCGACGAGGTCACGAAGGCGCCGATCCCCGGCCTCTACGAGGTGCGGGTCAACGGCTTCGAGATCTTCTACACCGACGAACAGGGCAACTACCTGCTGCAGGGCAACCTGATCGACGTCAAGGAACGCAAGAACCTCACAGAGGAACGGGTCGAGAAGCTCAGCCAGGTGGCCTTCGACAAGCTGCCCGGCAAGGACGCCATCAAGATCGTGCGCGGCAACGGCAAGCGCCGGCTGGCGGTGTTCGCCGACCCGAACTGCGGCTACTGCAAGCAGTTCGAGCGCGACCTGACCAAGGTCGACAACGTCACGATCCAGCTCTTCCTCTACCCGGTGCTCGGACCCGACTCGGTGGTCAAGTCGCGCAACATCTGGTGCGCCAAGGACAAGGCCAAGTCGTGGGACGACTGGATGCAGCGCGGCGTCGCGCCGGCGGCCGCCGAATGCGACACCACGGCCCTCACGCGCAACCGCGAGTTCGGCCAGAAATACAACATCACCGGCACGCCGACCCTGATCTTCAGCGACGGCACGCGCGCACCTGGCGCGATCCCCGCCGCGCAGGTCGAGAAGCAACTCGCCGCGCTCAATTGATGGCCACGCCGGCCGTCCACTGCCGCGTCGAGTGCGCGGATCGCAAGGCGCATCTGTTCGCCGTCACGCTCACCGTCGCCGAGCCGGCCGCACTGCAGCGCCTGGCGCTCGCGGCCTGGATTCCCGGCAGCTACCTGGTGCGCGAGTTCTCGAAGAACCTGCAGCAGCTGCGCGCCCAGCAGGGGCGCCGCAAGCTGGTCGTGCGCCAACTCGACAAGGCCGGCTGGGAAGTCGACTGCGCGCCGGGCAGGCCGCTGGTGCTGCGCTACGAGGTCTGCGCCTACGACAACTCGGTGCGCACCGCCTGGCTGGACGCCGACCGCGCCTTCTTCAACGCCACCAGCGTGTGCCTGCAGGTCGAAGGCCAGGTCGACGCGCCGCATGCGCTCGAGGTGGTGGCGCCGCCCGCCGCCGCCGACGGCGCGCGCTGGTCCTGCGCCACCGCCTTGCAGCCGACCCGCATCGACCGCCAGGGCTTCGGCAGCTACCTGGCCGCGAACTTCGACGAACTGGCCGACAGCCCGGTCGAGATGGGCCCGTTCTGGAGCGCCGAATTCGAGGCCTGCGGCGTGCCGCACCGCTTCGTGGTCGCCGGCGCGCCGGCCTCCTTCGATGGCGAGCGGCTGATTGCCGACACCCAGGCGATCTGCGAGACGCAGATGCGCTTCTGGCATGGCGACAAGGTCGGCAAGCGCGGCGGCCCGAAGCCGCCGCACGACCGCTACGTGTTCATGCTCAACGCCGTCGACGACGGCTACGGCGGTCTGGAGCACCGCCATTCGACGGTGCTGATCTGCACCCGGCGCGACCTGCCGCAGCTCGGCGCCCGCAAGCAGCCCGAGGGCTATACCACCTTGCTCGGCCTGGTCAGCCACGAGTACTTCCACACCTGGAACGTGAAGCGCCTGCGGCCGGTGGAGTTCGCGCGCTACGACTACGGCCGCGAGAACTACACCGAGCTGCTGTGGCTGTTCGAGGGTTTCACCAGCTACTACGACGACCTGCTGCTGCGCCGCGCCGGGCGCATCGACGACGCCACCTATCTCCGCCTCGTCAACAAGACGGTCAACCAGGTCCTGCAGACGCCGGGCCGGCTGGTGCAGTCGGTGGCCCAGGCCAGCTTCGACGCCTGGATCAAGTACTACCGCCAGGACGAGCAGACGCCCAACACCACGGTGAGCTACTACACCAAGGGCGCCCTGGTCGCCATGTGCTTCGACCTCACGCTGCGCGCCGAAGGCAAGGGCACGCTCGACGACGTGATGCGGCTGCTGTGGAAGCAGACCGACGGCGGTCCGATCGCCGAGTCCGACGTCGCCGCCGCGCTGGAAACGGTCGGCGGCCGGTCGTACGCGGCCGAACTCGCGCGCTGGGTCCACACCACCGACGAGCTGCCCCTGGCCGACCTGCTGCGCGCCCACGGCGTGGCCGCGCTCGACGACCCGGCGCAGCGGGCGCAGGAGCTCGGCCTGCGCGTCACCGAGACCGGCGGCAGCATCCAGGTCAAGGTGGTGCTGCGCGGCGGCGCCGCCGAACAGGCCGGCTTCTCGGCCAACGACGAATGGATCGGCATCGAGCTGCCGGCGGCCAAGGGCCGGCCGGCCCAGGGCTGGCGCCTGACGCGGCTCGACGACCTCGCGCTCTACCTCGGGCCGCTGCGCAAGGCGACGGCCCTGGTCGCCCGCGATCGCCGCCTGCTGCGCCTGCCGCTCACGCTGCCCGCCGGCGTCACGACCTGGCGCCTGTTCGCGCAGGACCCGGCCCGGATGGCCGCCTGGCTGCATCCGCAGTAGCCACCGCCCCCCCAGATTGTTCGTTTCAAGGAGACACCCATGAGCTACGAGAACATCGAGGTGCGCATCGAAGCCGAGAAGGTCGGCATCGTCACGCTGAACCGCCCGAAGGCGCTGAACGCGCTCAACGATGCGCTGATGACCGAGCTGGGCCAGGCGCTGAAGGCCTTCGACGCCGACCCGGCGATCGGCTGCATCATCCTGACCGGCAGCGAGCGCGCCTTCGCGGCCGGTGCCGACATCGCGGCAATGGCCAAGTACAGCTTCCAGGATGTCTACAAGGGCGAGTACATCACGCGCAACTGGGAGACCATCCGCCAGATCCGCAAGCCGGTGATCGCCGCGGTGAGCGGCTTCGCGCTCGGCGGCGGCTGCGAGTTGGCGATGATGTGCGACTTCATCATCGCGGCCGACAACGCGAAGTTCGGCCAGCCCGAGATCAAGATCGGCGTCATTCCCGGGGCCGGCGGCACCCAGCGGCTGCCGCGCGCGGTCGGCAAGTCCAAGGCCATGGACATGGCGCTGACGGCCCGCATGATGGACGCCACCGAGGCCGAGCGTGCCGGACTGGTGAGCCGCATCGTGCCGTACGAGAAGCTGGCCGAGGAGGCCCTCGGCGCGGCCCTGACGATCGCGAGCTTCTCGCAGATCGCGGTGATGGCGGCCAAGGAATCGGTCAACCGGGCCTTCGAGGGCGGGCTGTCCGACGGCGTGATGTTCGAACGCCGGCTGTTCCACGCGCTGTTCGCGACCGCCGACCAGAAGGAAGGCATGGACGCCTTCCTGACCAAGCGCACGCCCGACTTCAAGAACGAATAGCCGTCAGGGATTGCGCGGCGGCTCCGGTGCGGCGGCCGCTTCGGGTGCCGTCACGGCCTCCTGCAGCGCCTGGCGCAGCGCCGCCAGCGCTTGCGGCGATGGCGCCCCCGTGGCCGGCGGCGCCCGGCCTTCGCGCCAGCGCACCTGGCCGCCGGAAATCTCGAACACGGCGAGCGAGTCCGGACCGCGTTCCAGCGTGACCCGCCACTCGGGCGTGCCGGCCAAGGGACGGGGCCCGACGGCCGACAGCGCGGCAGATCCCAACAGCGCGTTGAGTTCGCGCGCCTCGGGCCGCGAGAGGCTGCGGCTCTCGCCGCCGCGCCGGCTGATCGTGATGCGGCTCCAGGTCGCCAGCGCGTCGAAGGTCGGGGGGTCGGTCTCGTCGGTGCGGACGGTGGGCGACGGCTTGCGGGCCGGATCGGGCGGCAGCGCGGCGGCCACGCCCGGTGCGACCTGCGCCGGCGCACGTTCGTCGATCGAAGGAAGGGTTGCGGGGCCGCGCGGGGGTGGCGGCATGGCGACCGGGGGCGCGACCCGGACCGGCGGCGGCGTTCGCAGCGGCGCAGTTGCTGGCGGTGGCGGTGGTGGTGGCGCTGGCGCTGGCGGTGGCGGCATGGGGATCGGCTCCAGCGACGGCAACAGCGAGGCGACCGGCCCGTCTGCAGCTGCAGACGCCGGCGCAGGCGGCTTCGGTGGCGCTGGCCGAAGCGCATCTTTCGCGATCTCGGCATCGAGCTTTGGACCGGTCGGCTGGCGCTGCCAGAGCACGCCCGCGACGAGCGCCGCGAGGGCGATGGCGAAGACCGCGCCCCATCGTTTGCCGCGTCGACCGCGACCTTCCGATTGCCACCACGGCCGGGCGGCACGCTCCAGTTCGGCTGCGTCGGTGGCCGGGTCGGTCGCGCCGACGGCATCGTGAGCGTCGCGCAGGATCGCCTTGCGCAGCCGCCAGTCGGGCGCCGCACTCTGGTCGGGCGCGTGAAGCAGCGCCTTGCGCAGGCGGTCGTCGCGCAGGTCGTCGGGCGCGTCTTTGGCGGCACTCATGCGTGGGGCACCAATACAGAGAGATAGCGCTCCATGCAGCCGCGCAATTTCTTCAAGGCCCGGCCCTGGTGGCCGCGAACGGTCTCGGCGCCGATGTCGAGGGTGGCCGCCATCGCCTCCAGCGTGAAGCCCTCCTCCTGGTGCAGCAGGAAGGCGGCGCGCTGGTCGTCCGGCAGTTCGTCGAGGCAGGCAAGCAGGCGCCGCCCGGCCGCCTGCCAGAAGGCCAGTTCCTCCGGCGACGGCTGCGCGCCATCGTTGGCGGCGGCGGCGCTGCCGTGGCGCAGCAGGCCGCGGCTGAAGAGCTGCGCCGCCTCCAGGCCATCGCCGTCCTCGTCATGGGCGTAGAACGCCACCTCGCGGCCGCTGACCCGCAGCCGCTCGTTCGCCATGCGGTACGCGATCGTGAAGGCCCAGACACGCCAGTTCGACTGCTTGGGCGAAAAACTGTCCCGCGCCGACACGATGCGCGACCAAGTCTCCTCGAACACCTCCCCCACCTCGGCCGCCAGCCGCAGGCCCAGCAGGCGGCGCACGAAGCGGAACAAGGCGCTCTCATGGCGCTCGTAGAGCGCGTCGAAGGCGTGGGCGTTGCCGCCGGCGTAGGCCAGCATCAACTGGTCGTCGCTGAGGGCGTCGAAGGGGTCGGGAATCGCGGCGGCGGGCGAAGGCATCGGCGGATTTTGACCTGATGCGCTGCGGCCGGCGAAATCGCCCGCCGCTCATGAAAGTTTGGAGGGCTGGATCGACACGCCGCAGAAAAGGCTATAATCCTGGGCTCGGCTCTTTAGCTCAGTCGGTTAGAGCGATGGAATCATAATCCACAGGTCCGCGGTTCGAGTCCGTGAAGAGCCACCATACAAATCAAGGGGTTACGTGCAAACGTAACCCCTTTTTCTTTCGTCCGCCTTTTGCTGGCAGGCGCTCTGCAGGCAACTTCGTTGGCTGCGGTCGCGCGTGCTGTGCTCGATTCCGAGCCCACCACGCGACGGCCTGTCGGAAATGCGAATCGACGAGGGACCCGGCTACCGGGTCTATTTCATGCGCCGCGGTGCGATCCTGATTGTTCTGCTGTGTGGCGGCGACAAGGCCACACAGTCTGCCGACATCAACAAGGCCAAGGCACTGGCCGCCGACTGGAAGGAGTAAGCCATGACCGAACGATTTTCCCGTTACGACACTGCCGACCACCTCAAGACAGAGGAAGAGATCGAGACCTATCTGCAGGCATGCGCCGATGAGAACGACCCCGCCCTGATGGTCGCCGCGCTCGGCGACGTGGCGCGGGCTCGCAACATGATGCAGCTCGCCAAAGACGTAGGCCTGTCGCGTGCGGGGCTGTACAAGGCGCTGTCTGGGGAGAGCAACCCCAGCTATGCCACGGTGCTGAAGGTCGCCAATGCGCTGGGCTACAAGTTCTCGGTGACGCACATTTAGCCTGGCGATGGACGTGCCACCACTCCCAGGAAAGCCTGCTATCCCACCGATAGCAGGCTTTCTTCATTCAGCGCCTCGGCCCGCGCCAGGATGCCCGCCAGGATCCCCGGCAGTTCGAACATCGCCCGGTTGCGCACCTTGCGCGTCGCCGCCTGGTAGCGGCCCAGCTGCCCGGTCAGCGCGTCGACCGCCTGGTCGACCTTGGCGAAGCTGCTGCAGACCAGCCCGACCCCCTGCTCGCGCACCCACTGGGCGTTGTAGCGTTCCTGCGGCAGCGTCCAGCGGTTGCGCACCACGATCACCGGCAATTGCATCTGCACCGCCTCGCTCAGGCAGCCCGGGCCCGGTTTTCCGATGAAGAAATCGGCCAGGCGCATGTAGTGCGCGATGTCGGGCGTGAACTCCAGCACCAGGCGAGGCGCCCGCGCCGGCAGCGCGCGCAGGGCCCGCGCCAGCGCCGCGTTGTGGCCGCAGGCGAGGATGAGCGGGGTCTCGGGCAGGCGCTTCGCGATCCCGAGCATCGCCTTCGAGCCCTGGCCGCCGAACAGCACCATGCCGGTCGGCCGGTCGGCGTCGAGGCCGAGTCGCCCCCGCTCGACCGCCCGGTCGACCCGTGGCGGCTCGTGGAACGCCGCCCGCATCAGCATGCCCGAGCTGGCATGGATCCGCGCGTCCGCATAGCCCGCCGCGCGGGCCTGCTGCACCGCCTTGGCCGAGCCGCACACCAGGTGCTGGTCCAGCCCCTGCTCGATCCAGAAATGCGGCGGATGGTCGGCCAGGTCGGTCAGCACGGTCACGTAGGGAACGCCCGGCAAGGTCGAGCCCAGCGACTCGCACAGCGCGCGATTGAAGTTCGGGATCAGCGACACGACCATGTCGGGCTCGGTCGCCAGCCAGTGCTGCTGCAGCTGCCGCAGCAGCGGCGCGTGGCCCCAGCGGATCATGCCCTGCAGCAGCTTGAGTTCCTGCGCCAGGCCGAGCGTCCAGCCGCGCGCGAGCCGCTTGTTGTAGACGTCCTCGGGGTCCATGCCGGTCAGCTTGCGGAAGCTGTCCTTCGGGTCCAGCACCTCGCGCAGGTTGACCCGCCGCACGGTCCATGGCAGCCCGGCGCGCGCGATAGCCGCTTCCAGTGCCAGCGCCGAAGCGCGATGGCCGCCGCCGGCATTGAAGTAGACGAGGTCGACGGTTCGCGCGCCGGACATCGCCGTCATGCGGGAACCGCCGCCGCGCGCCGCGAAGCCGCCGCCCCGAGGCCCGTCCGCGTCGGCAACTGGCCCGCCCAGTGCAGGATCTCGAGCGACCCGTCGGCATGCTCGGCCAGCGCCGTCAGGCTCTCGACCCAGTCGCCGTCATTGGCATAGAGGATGCCGTCGATGTCGCGCAGTTCCGCGTGGTGGATGTGGCCGCAGACCACGCCCTGCACGCCGCGCCGGCGGGCCTCTCGCGCCACCGCGCTCTCGAAGTCGCCGACGTAGCTGACCGCGCGCTTGACCTTCAGCTTCAGGTACTTCGACAAGGACCAGTAGGGCAGCCCCATGCGCGCGCGCAGCGAGTTGAGGTGCCGGTTCAGCTTCAGCGTGAACTCGTAGAGCGAATCGCCGACATGGGCCAGCCACTTGGCGCACTGGATCACGCCGTCGAACAGGTCGCCATGCATGACCCACAGCTTGCGGCCGTCGGCGGTCTCGTGGATCCACTCCTCCGCGACGTCGATGCCGCCGAAGTTGTGCTGCAGGTACTTGCGCGCGAACTCGTCGTGGTTGCCCGGGATGAAGATCACGCGCGTGCCCTTGCGGGCCTTGCGCAACAGCTTCTGGATCACGTCGTTGTGCGCCTGCGGCCAATACCAGTGGCGTCGCAGCTGCCAGCCGTCGATGATGTCGCCGACCAGGAACAGCGTCTCGCACTGCGTGTGCTTCAGGAAGTCGAGCAGCGCCCGCGCCTGGCAGCCCGGGGTGCCCAGGTGCAGGTCGGAGATCCAGAGGGTCCGGTAGGTCTGTGGCGGCCGCGTGACTTCTTCGTCGTCGGTGGTGCCACCGGCCGGGCCGGTCGTGTCGCGCCATGCGCGAAGGAAAGCGTCGTCGCGTTGCATGGACGGACACGATCGCAGCCGCCCGTGACGCGCCGGAGGCGTCGCGGTGACGCCCGCATGACAGGGGAAGCCTGGATATGTGACGGTGGCGCTGCACCCGAAAATCCCGCTCATGCGACCCGGCCAGATCATCGTCCTCGCGACACCGTTCTTCTTCCTGCTCATCGGCATCGAGTTCTTCGTCGGCCGGATGCGCGCGCGCCGCGGCATCGGCCAGGACACCTACCGCCTGCCCGACACGCTCAACAGCATCGGCCTCGGCATGCTGAGCCAGATCAGCGCCGCCCTCACCGGGCTGCTGCGCATCGGCATCTACACCGCCATCTGGTCGGCCTTCGCGCTGTTCCCCGACACCGACTTCTGGACCCGCTGGTACGGCTGGCTGCTGGCGCTGGTCTTCTACGACTTCTGCTACTACTGGCTGCACCGTTTCGGCCACGAGAGCGCCGTCCTGTGGGCGGCGCACGTGGTGCATCACCAGAGCCAGCACTACAACCTGTCGACCGCCTTGCGCCAGACCTCCAGCGGCGCGCTGTTCGGCTGGATCTTCTACCTGCCGATGGCGATCGCCGGCGTGCCGCCGCTGGTGTTCGGGGTCGTCGCGCTGGTCGACCTGCTCTACCAGTTCTGGGTCCACACCGAGCAGGTCGGCAAGCTCGGCTGGTTCGACCGCTGGTTCTGCTCGCCGTCGAACCACCGCGTGCACCACGCAGTCAACGACCGCTACGTCGACCGCAACTACGGCGGCGTGCTGATCGTCTGGGACCGCCTCTTCGGCAGCTTCCAGGAAGAAGGCGAGCGCTGCGTGTACGGCACCCGCAGCCCGCTGCGCAGCTGGGACCCGCTGTGGGCCAACGCCGAGGTCTATGCATCGCTGGCGCGCGACAGCTGGCGCACCCGGCACTGGAGCGACAAGCTGCGGCTGTGGTTCAAGCCGCCCGGGTGGCGGCCGGCCGACCTCGCCGCGAACGATCCGAAGCCGCCCTTCGACATCGCCGGCGTGCAGCGCTACGAGCCGCCGGCCTCGCGCGGCGTGCAGGCCCTCGCGGCGCTGCAGTTCATCGCGCTGCTGGGCGGCGCCACCGCCTTCCTGTGGTTCTCGGACACGCTCGCCTTCACCACCTCGCTGGTCTGGCTCGGCGCACTGACCGCCGGGCTCTGGGCCACGGGCGCCGTGCTGCAGGGCCGGCTGCCGGTGATCGGCGTGCTGTTCGTCGATGCCGCCGCGCTGGCGACCGCGAGCGGCGCGCTCGGCATCGCCGGCCTGCATGTCGTCGCCAAGCCGCTGGCGCTCGCGATCCTGATCGTCTTCGCCGGCCTGCGTGCGCGCAGCGACGCCATGCCGGGGCGCTTCGCCCTGCTGCTGCTCGCGGGGCTGGCGGCCTCGCTGGCCGGCGACGTCCTGCTGATGTGGCCGACGCTTTTCATTCCCGGCCTGGTCGCCTTCCTGCTGGCGCACCTGGCCTACATCGCACTGTTCGCCGAAGGCGTGGGCCTCTTTCCGCGCCGACAAGCGCTGGCCGCCACGCTGGCGGTGGGCGTCTCGATGTACGGCTTCCTGTGGTGGGGCGGGCTGCCGGCCGGCCTGCGGATCCCGGTCGGCCTGTACGTGGTGGTGATCGCCTGCATGGCAGCGCAGGCGCTCGGCCGCGCGGCCGTGCTCGGCGATGCCGGGGCGCGGCAGGTGGCGCTGGGCGCCTGCCTGTTCATGCTGAGCGATGCGCTGCTGGCCACCAACCGCTTCGTGCAGCCGCTGCCGGTGGCTTCGCTGTGGGTGCTGGCCAGCTACTACGCGGCGCAGTGGCTGATCGCGGCGAAGGTGCGCGCGCGCTGAATTGGCGCCCGCTCAGCTGCCGAACATGTCCCCGTCGCGCTGCGGCGGCGCCACACCCAGGTGCCGGTAGGCCGCCAGCGTCGCGATTCGCCCGCGCGGCGTGCGCTGCAGGTAGCCCTGCTGGATGAGGTACGGCTCGATCACGTCCTCGATCGTGCCCGACTCCTCGCCGATGCTGGCCGCGATGTTGTCGAGACCGACCGGTCCGCCATCGAAGCGATGGATCACGGCTTCGAGCAGCTTGCGGTCCATCAGGTCGAAGCCCTGCGGGTCGACGTCGAGCATCGCCAGCGCCTTGTGCGCGACGTCGATGGTGATGCGACCGTCGCTCTTCACCTGCGCATAGTCGCGCACCCGTCGCAGCAGGCGGTTGGCGATGCGCGGCGTGCCGCGCGAGCGCTTCGCGATCTCGAGGCCGCCTTCATCGTCCATCGGCACGCCGAGCAGCCCGGCACTGCGCCGCACGATGCGCGCGAGCTCTTCCGCCGTATAGAACTCCAGCCGCGCCACGATGCCGAAGCGGTCGCGCAGCGGATTGGTCAGCATGCCGGCGCGCGTGGTGGCGCCGACCAGCGTGAAGGGCTGCAGGTCGAGCTTGATGCTGCGCGCCGCCGGGCCCTCGCCGATCATGATGTCGATCTGGTAGTCCTCCAGCGCCGGGTAGAGGATTTCCTCGACCACCGGCGACAGCCGGTGGATCTCGTCGATGAAGAGCACGTCGTTGCGCTCGAGGTTGGTCAGCAGGGCGGCCAGGTCCTTGGGCTTCTCGAGCACCGGGCCCGAGGTCTGGCGCAGGTTGACCCCGAGCTCGGCCGCGATGATGTGCGACAGCGTGGTCTTGCCGAGCCCCGGCGGGCCGAACAGCAGCACGTGGTCGAGCGCCTCGGCCCGATGGCGCGCCGCACCGATGAAGATCTCCAGCTGCTCGCGCACCTTGGCCTGGCCGACGTACTCGTCGAGCAGCTTGGGCCGCAGCGCGCGCTCGATGGCTTCCTCGTTGGGCGAAGCGGGTGCGGCCGAGACCACGCGTTGCGGGGCCGGGGCGAAGTCGTCGGTCTGGATGGTCATGGAGCGGATCGGAAGAGGACGCAGTTTAGAGCTTGTTCGGGGCCCCGCTGCGGCAGAATGCGCCAGCGAAAGGAGGCCGATTCACCCATGAACGACAACGACCGCGCGCTCTGTGCCGCCACCGCGGGCCTGCTGCGCGCCAGCGGCGTGATCGCGGTCTGGGGCCTGGCGCTGGCCTTGATCGCCGGCCTGGTGCTGGCCCTGACCGGCCGCTCGCTGCCGGCAGCGTCCTGGGCCACCTTCGCGTTGATCGCGCTGGCCGGCCTGCCGGAGCGCTACCTGGCGCTGCGGCTGCGCGTCGACACCGCCCTGTTCGAGGGCCTGGCCCAGGGCACGATCGCCTCGCTCCCGGTGCTGGACCACACGCTCGAGCAACTGGGCCTGCGGCGCGGCAGCGAGGCCGCGCGGGCACTGGCCGACCGAGTCCTGGGCACGCGGCTGGCCATGCAGCGCCACGGCATCGTGGTGGTGCTGCAGACCGTGGTGTTCGCGCTCGCCCTGGCGCTGCAGGACAGCCGCTGAACCCGGCCGCTACTTCGCCAGCGCCCGCAGCGCCAGCTTGATGCCCTCGCCCACCGCCACGTCCTTCGGCAGTGCCTTGAGCGAGGCGGCCGCTTCCTTGTCGCTGTAGCCCAGCGCCACCAATGCCTGCAGGATGTCGGCCTGCGCGTCGGTCGCGGCATGGGCGGGCAGCGCGATGTCGGCGCCCAGCTTGCCCTTGAGCTCGAGCAGCAGCCGCTCGGCGGTCTTCTTGCCGATGCCGGGAATCTTCACCAGCCGGCCGGCCTCCTGCAGCGTGATCGCCTGCGACAGCTCACCCACGCTCATGCCGCTCAACACGCCCAGGGCGGTGCGCGGCCCGACGCCGGAGATCTTGATCAGCAGCCGGAAGGCGGCCCGTTCCTCGGCGGTGCCGAAGCCGTAGAGGATCTGGGCGTCTTCCCGCACCACGAAGTGCGTCAGCAGCGAAACCCGCTCGCCGGCACCCGGGAGGTTGTAGAAGGTGCTCATCGGCACATCGACCTCGTAGCCGACGCCGTTGCAGTCCACCACCACCTGCGGCGGATTGCGTTCGGCCAGGATGCCGGTGAGTTTGCCTATCATGGGTGCCCTTTTCGCTTTTGAAATGAAACTCGCGTGATTCTGCGACACACCTTCGCCCCGCCCAACAACACGCGCCTGGGCCACCTCTGCGGCCCGCTCGACGCGCACTTGCGGCGCATCGAGGAAGCACTCGACGTCAAGATCGCGCACCGCCACGAGCAGTTCAAGATCGACGGCTCCAAGGTCAACGCCCATCGCGCCATGGAAGTGCTGCAGGCGCTCTACGAGATCGCCCAGCGCGTGATCGACCCGGCGGTGGTGCAGCTCACGCTGGCCAGCGACAGTTCGATGGACGACGAGGACGCCCCGGTGCTCGCCACGCGGCGGCCCGACCTGCGGGCCCGCACGCCGACCCAGGCGCTCTATCTCGAGAACATCGCCAGCCACGACATCACGCTGGGCATCGGCCCCGCGGGCACCGGCAAGACCTACCTGGCGGTGGCCTGCGCGGTCGACGCGCTCGAGCGCAGCGCGGTGCAGCGCATCGTGCTGACGCGGCCCGCGGTCGAGGCCGGCGAGCGGCTCGGCTTCCTGCCCGGCGACCTGACGCAGAAGGTCGACCCCTACCTGCGGCCGCTGTACGACGCCCTCTACGACCTGATGGGCTTCGACCGCGTGCAGAAAGCCTTCGAACGCAATGCGCTCGAAATCGCACCACTGGCCTTCATGCGCGGGCGCACGCTCAACAACGCCTTCGTGATCCTCGACGAGGCGCAGAACACCACGGTCGAGCAGATGAAGATGTTCCTGACCCGGATCGGCTTCGGCGCCAAGGCGGTGGTCACCGGCGACGTCAGCCAGATCGACCTGCCCAAGACCCAGCCCAGCGGGCTGATCGACGCCGAGCGCGTGCTCAAGCGCGTCAACGGGATCGCCATCACGCGCTTCACGAGCGCCGACGTGGTGCGCCATCCGCTGGTGGCGCGGATCGTCGATGCCTACGACAACGCGCGCAAGCGCACCGCGGCGCACTGACATGGCACTGCCGGACCTGTCGCTGTCGCTCCAGTTCGCCCGCTTCAAGGGCGTCGAGCGCCATCGCGCCGCCCTGCCGCGGCACAGCGTCGCCCGCTGGATCCGGCACGCACTCGATGCCGACGGCGAGATCACGGTGCGGATCGTCGATGCCGACGAAGGCCAGCAGCTCAACCGCGAGTTCCGCGGCAAGGACTACGCCACCAACGTGCTCACCTTCGACTACGCGCAATCCCCGGTCGTGATGGCCGACCTGGTGCTGTGCGCGCCGGTCGTGGCACGCGAGGCGAAGGAGCAGCGCAAGACGCTGGCCGCGCACTACGCCCACCTGCTGGTGCACGGCACCCTGCATGCGCAGGGCTGGGACCACGAGACCGGCAAGGCCGATGCCGAGGAGATGGAGGCGCGCGAGATCGAGATCCTCGCGGGGCTGGGGGTAAGGAACCCTTACTGAGACCTTGCGGGACCGCCTGAGACTTTGCGGGACAGACCAACAAACTGCGCAGCAGTTTTTGCTCTGTCCTCAACTGATCAGATCCGCATCTCCAGCGGTATCGTCACCGGCCCATCGTTCACCAGCCGCACCTGCATGTCGGCGCCGAATTCCCCCGTCGCCACCACCGGATGCGCATCGCGCGCCCGGTCCACGAAATACTCGTACAGCCGCCGCCCTTCATCGGGCGCCGCCGCCTGCGTGAAGCTCGGCCGGTTGCCGCCGCTGACGTCGGCCGCCAGCGTGAACTGGCTCACCACCAGCAGGCCGCCGCCGACGTCCTGAACGCTGCGGTTCATCTTGCCGGCGTCGTCCGCGAAGATGCGCAGCTTCAGGATCTTCGCCAGCAGCCGGTCGGCCACCGCATCGGTATCTCCGCGCTCGGCGCACAGCAGCACCAGCAACCCCGCATCGATCGCGCCCACAGTGCGCCCGGCGATGTCGACCCGCGCGCTGCCGACGCGTTGCAGCAGCGCCTTCACAGCGTCTCGGCCCTCGGCGTGGCGCGCGCCTCCATGCCCAGCGGCAGCAGCTGGATGGTCACGCGCAGGCCCGGCAGCGCGTCCATCAGCGCCTGCTCCAGGCCATCGCGCAGTCCGGCGGCGCGCTCCAGCGACCAGGCACCCGGCACGTGCATGTGGAGGTCGGCGAAGCGCCGCTGGCCGGCCCGGCGGGTGACGATGTCGTCGAAGCGCAGCTGCGCTCCCTCCGGCACGCCGGTCGCGAAACGTTCGAGCGTGGCTTGCAGCAAGGCCAGCGACTCGGGCTCGATCGCCTCGTCCATCAGGCCCTGCGACGAGCGCCAGACCAGCGACAGGCCTTCGCGCACGATGTTCAGCGCCACGCCGATGGCCAGCACCGGGTCGAGCCAGAGCCAGCCGGTCAGGTGGACCGCCACGATGCCGACCACCACTGCCGCCGAAGTCCAGACGTCGGTGACCAGGTGGCGCGCGTCGGATTCGAGCGCGATCGAGCGATGCACGCGCGCGGCCTTGAACATCACGAATGCCAGCCACCCATTGAAGGCCGAGCTGATGATCGACAGCCCCAGCCCCCAGCCGAGCTGCTCGAGCGGCTGCGGCGAGAGCAGCCGCAGCACCGCCACCCAGATGATGGCGATCGCCGCGCCGATGATCAGGATCCCTTCGAATCCCGACGAGAAGTACTCGGCCTTGTGGTGGCCATATGGATGCTCGTCGTCCGCCGGGCGGGACGCGACCGTGACCATCGCCAGCGCGAAGGTGGCGCTCGCCAGGTTCACGAACGATTCCATGGCGTCCGAGATCAGCCCCATGGAGTTGGTGATGTAGCCGGCCGCGCCCTTCAGCACGATCGTGACCAGGGCGACCAGGATCGAGACGCGCAGCAACTGGGCGGGAGTCAGCGAAGCGAATTTCAAGGGATGAAAGGTAACAACAATGCAAAGTGCGGACAAAGGCGCAATGACCGGGCGGGCCGCGCTGGTGGATTATCGGGGTCGGTCCGCCCCTCGCGTACCATCGACTGCAACGCCCAGAATCGTTGCGGAGGTCCAGTGAACAAGAATTCGAACCAGGTCCTGCGGGGCCTCGTCCTCGCCCTGGCCGGCGTCGGCGCCCAGATCATCCATGTCGGCAACGCCCTCGCGGCCGAGACGTCCAAGCCCTCGGCAGCCGAGGAACGCGCCGGCATCGTCAAGTCGGTCCGCGGCGATGTCCAGCTTCTCAGCGGCAGCGCCAAGGCACGGGCCGCGTTGGCCGGCGACGCCATGGCGCCGATCGACCGCCTGCAGACCGGCGCCGACTCCGGCGCCAGCGTGGTGCTGCGCGACGGCACCACCCTGGTCGTCGGCCCGTCCTCCAGGCTGGACCTCAAGCAGTTCCATTTCGACTCGACCACCCAGGACGGCGGCATGGTGGTCTCGCTGCTGCGCGGCACGCTGCGCATGGTCACCGGCCTGATCGGCAAGACCCATCCCGATGCCGTGCGTGTCGAGACACAAAGCGCGGTCATCGGCATTCGCGGCACCGACTTCATCGTCGAGACGGATTCGCAGCCGTGACGCCTCGCTCCCTCTGCCTGCTTGTCACGCTCCTGGCATCCGCCCTGCTCGCCGCCTGCTCCACGCCGCCGACCACCCGTGTCGTGCTGCTGCCCCAGGCCGACGGCAAACCGTCCGCGGTGGTGGTCAGCACCGAGGACGGCGAGGAAACGCTGTCGCAGCCCTACGAGCGGGCGACGGCCAAGCTGGGCGCCCACGGGGCGCCGAACGTCGACAAGGCCGACCCCGAGCGCGTCAAGCAGCAGAACAAGACGCTGTTCGAGCTGATGCCGCCGCCCGCACAAAGCTTCACCGTCTACTTCGAAGTCGGCGGCACCGTGCTCACTGCCGCCTCGCAAGTCACCATGAACGAGGCCCTGGCGGCGGCCCTGGCGCGCAGCGGCGGCGAGATCGTGGTCACGGGCCACACCGACACGGTCGGCGCGCAGGCACGCAACGACAACCTGTCGCTGACCCGCGCGCTGGAAATCCGGCAGCTCTTCATCGCCCGGGACTTCCCGCCGGTCCGGATCGAGGCCGTGGGCCGCGGCGAGCGCGACCTGGCGGTGCGCACGGCCGACGAGGTCGCCGAGCCCCGCAACCGCCGCGTGACGATTGAAGTGAGATAGCCCGCAGCGGGCCGGGCGGCTCAGCTCAGGGTCACCTTGGCGAACTTGCGCTTGCCCACCTGGACGACGTAGGTGCCCTGGGGCAGCTTCAGCGCCTTGTCGCTGACCACCGCCGAGTCGACCCGGACCCCGCCGCCATCGATCAGGCGGTTGCCTTCGGAGGTCGAGGGCGCCAGGCCGGCCTGCTTGAGCAACTGGGCGATGCCCAGGGGGGCGCCGCCCAGCGCGACTTCCGGAATCTCGTCGGGCACGCCGCCTTTGCTGCGGTTGATGAAGTCCTGCTCGGCCGCCTCGGCCGCCGCGGCGCTGTGGAAGCGCGCGGTGATCTCCTTGGCCAGCGCGACCTTGGCGTCCTTCGGGTTGCGCCCGGCCTCGACCTCGGCCTTGAGGGCCGCGATCTCGGCCAGCGACTTGAAGCTCAGCAGGGTGTACCAGCGCCACATCAAGGTGTCGGAGATCGACAGCACCTTGGCGAACATGGTGTTCGGCGCCTCGCTGATGCCGATGTAGTTGTTCTTGCTCTTCGACATCTTCTCGACGCCGTCGAGCCCCTCCAGCAGCGGCATAGTAAGTATGCACTGCGGCTCCTGGCCGTATTCCTGCTGGAGATGCCGGCCGACGAGCAGGTTGAACTTCTGGTCGGTGCCGCCCAGCTCGAGGTCCGACTTGAGCGCCACCGAGTCGTAGCCCTGCATCAGCGGGTAGAGGAACTCGTGCACCGAGATCGATTGCCCGGCCTTGAAGCGCTTGCTGAAGTCGTCGCGCTCCATCATCCGTGCCACCGTGTACTTGGCGGCGAGCTGGATCATCCCGCGGGCGCCCAGCGGATCGCTCCACTCGGAGTTGTAACGGATCTCGGTCTTGGACGGGTCGAGTACGAGACTTGCCTGTTTGTAGTAGGTTTGCGCGTTGGCCTCGATCTGCTCGCGGGTCAGGGGCGGCCGGGTGCTGTTGCGCCCCGACGGATCGCCGATGGTGGTGGTGAAGTCGCCGATCAGGAAAATCACCGTATGGCCCAGGTCCTGCAGCTGGCGCATCTTGTTGAGCACCACGGTGTGGCCGATGTGGATGTCCGGCGCGGTCGGGTCGAGGCCCAGCTTGATCCGCAGCGGCGCCCCGGTCGCCTCGGAGCGCTGGAGCTTGCGCACCCACTCCTCCTGGGGGAGCAGCTCGTCAGTCCCACGGAGTGAAATTTCGAGGGCCTGTCCTACAACTTCGGACAGACTTGTGGATGTAACAAAACCGGGGTTCATGGGGCTCTTTGGCTGTTTTCTCTATGGCCGAAGCTATACTCAGCCCGACTTTTCCAAGCGCCGGATTCTAAGCGGCGCTGTGAACGCACCGTCCTGCCGCCCGTCCGACACGGCCCTCGCAGTACGGATTTGCTGAACCTGAGCTGGAATTCGAAGTTTGATCAACGGCATTCTTGCCGCCGAGGAGCTGATTGCTTCGCGCGTGGCTCACACATTCCGGACGTACCCGAAGCAGATCACGGCTGCGATCGCCGCGTTGCTGCTGTCCGCTGGTGGCGGTGCCTTCGCTGTCGCCTCGCTCGGCCCCGACGCGGCCGAGATCCCGGTCAAGCAGGTGTTCGAGGCCGTTGCGCCGTCCACCTCCTTCGCCGACCAGATCGAGGCGCTCGACGCCCACAGCTTCACGCTGTTCCGCACCGAAATCACGCGCTCGAGCGACACCGCCGAGGCCCTGCTGCAGCGCCTCGGCCTCTCCGACCCCGCGGCCGCCGCCTTCGTGCGCGGCAACGCCGACGCCCGGGCCGCGCTGTTGAGCCGTCCCGGCCGCACCGTGACCGCCGAGGCGACCCAGGAAAACGCCCTGAAGAAGCTCAGCGCCCGCTGGATTCCCGATGGCGACGGCGGCTTCAAGCGCCTGGTGGTCGAAAAGACCCCGACCGGCTTCCGTGCCCGCACCGAGACCGATGCCCTGACGCCCGGCACCCGGCTGGCAAGCGGCGTCGTGCGGACCTCGCTGTTCGCCGCCACCGACGACGCCCGCATCCCCGATCCGGTCGCCAGCCAGCTGGCCGACATCTTCTCGGGCGATGTCGATTTCCGCTCGCTGCGCAAGGGCGACCGCTTCGCCGTGGTCTACGAGACGCTCGACGCCGATGGCCAGACCCTGCGCACCGGCCGCGTGCTGTCGGCCGAGTTCGAAAGCAACGGCAAGCTCTACCAGGCGCTGTGGTACCAGGAGCCCGGCCAGAAGGGCGGCTACTACCGCCCCAGCGGCGACAGCCTGCGGCGCGCCTACCTGAGCTCGCCGGTCGAGTTCTCGCGCGTGACGAGCGGCTTCGCGATGCGCCTGCACCCGATCCTCAACAGCTGGCGCCAGCACCACGGCATCGACTTCGCCGCCCCCACCGGCACCCCGGTGCGCGCGGTCGGCGACGGCACGGTCGAGTTCGCCGGCACCCAGAACGGCTACGGCAACATCGTCATCCTGAAGCACCACAACAACCAGGAAACCGCCTACGCCCACCTCAGCCGGGTCGATGTCAAGGTCGGCCAGAGCGTCAGCCAGAGCCAGACGCTCGGCGCCGTCGGCTCCACCGGCTGGGCCACCGGCCCGCACCTGCATTTCGAGTTCCGGGTCAATGGCGAGTACCACGACCCGGCCACCATCGCCCAGCAGGACGGCGGCGCGCCCATCACGGCGGCCAACCGCCCCGCCTTCGAGCGGCTGGCGCTCGCCACGCGCACCGAGCTGTCGGCGGCCTTCTCGGTCGTCCAGGCCAGCGCCGACTGACGGCCGGCCGCGCGGCCTCATCCTCCGCCTGACCGCCCCATGGCTGAATTCTTCATCGGCCTGATGTCGGGCACTTCGCTGGACGGCGTCGACGGCGTCCTGGCGGATCTCTCGGACGGCGGCATCGCCGTCCAAGGGTATGCCGCGGCCCCCTTCCCCGTGGGACTGCGGGCCGAGCTGATGGCGCTCAATATCCCGGGCAACAACGAGTTGCACCGCGCCGCCCTGGCCGGCAACGGCTTGGCCCGGGTCTACGCGCAGGTGGCGCAGCAGTTGCTCGAAGATGCCGGCCTGGCGCCCGACGCCATTGCCGCCATCGGCGCCCACGGCCAGACCGTCCGCCACCGCCCGGGCGAGTTCGACGAGGTCGGCTACACGCTGCAGATCAACAACCCATCGCTGCTGGCCGAGCTCACCGGCATCCGGGTGGTGGCCGACTTCCGCAGCCGAGACCTGGCGGCGGGCGGCCAAGGGGCGCCCCTGGTGCCGGGCTTCCACCGGGCCCTGTTCGCCCGCCCCGACGAGGCGGTGGCGGTTCTGAACATCGGCGGCATCTCCAACCTGAGCCTGTTGCCGGCCGGCGAAGGCACCGTGCTGGGCTTCGATTGCGGCCCGGGCAACGCGTTGATCGACCACTGGTGCCAGACCCACATCGGTCAGCCCTTCGATGCCGGCGGCCAGTGGGCCGCCAGCGGCCGGGTGCTGCCGGAGCTGCTGGCCCGGCTGCTCGCCGAACCCTATTTCGCCAAGCAGCCGCCGAAGAGCACCGGGCGCGACCTGTTCCATCCGAACTGGCTGGCCTCGCACCTCGGCACCTCCGAGGCGACGCCGGCCGACGTGCAGGCGACCCTGACCGAGCTCACCGCGAGCACCTGCGCGGCGCATCTGCAGCGCCATGGCGCCGACAGCCGGACCCTGATCGTCTGCGGCGGCGGCGCCCTGAACCAGCACCTGCTGGCCCGGCTGCGCGCCTTGCTGCCCGCGGTCGAAGTGGTGTCGTCCGCCGAGCGCGGACTGCCGCCGCAGCAGGTCGAGGCCGCGGCCTTCGCCTGGCTGGCGCGCGCCACCTTGAACGGTGAAGCCGGCAACCTCGCCAGCGTCACCGGCGCCCGCGGCCCGCGGTCGCTGGGCGGCATCTACCCCGCCTGATCAGCCCTGGCCCGAGACCTCGGGCTGGGCCGGCTGCACCGCCCGGGCTTCGGGCGGCAAATGCCAGAAGATCAGGGCCGAAGCCAGCGTGACCAGCCCCATGCTCGCGAAGGTGGCCTCGAAGGCATGCAGGGTGGCCAGCGGGGTGGCGCTGCCGAACACCTCGGTGTAGCCGCCCAGCACCGCGCTGGCGGCCGCCACGCCCATGCTCATGGCCAGCATCTGGACCATCGACAGCAGCGTGTTGCCGCTGCTGGCCATGCTGCCGTCCAGGTCCTTGAGCGTGATCGTGTTCATGGCCGTGAACTGCAGCGAATTGACGGCGCCGAACACGAGCAGCTGCACGATCTGCAGCGCCGCCGGCTGGTCGGGCGTGGCCAGCCCGAAACTGGCCATCGTCAGGCCCACCAGCGCCGTGTTGACCACCAGCACGCGGCGATAGCCATAACGCAGGATCAGCGGCGTGGCAAAGCGCTTCATCGCCATGCCGGCGAGCGCGATCGGCAGCATCATGAGCCCGGCCTTCAGCGGCGAGTAGTTCATCGACACCTGCAGCAGCAGCGGCACCAGGAAGGGCATGCAGCCGCTGCCCAGGCGCGAGAACAGGTTGCCCAGCAGCCCGATGCTCAGGGTCGGGATGCCGAACAGCGCCGGCTCGAACAGCGGGTCGGGGCGCCGCTGCGCGTGCAGCCAGTAGGCCGTGATGCTGGCGAAGCCGAAGATCATCAGCACCACCACGCCGACGCCGTGCAGCCCGAGGCCCGACACGCCGTCGATCGCCAGCGAGACCGTCACCATGCCGAAGGCCAGCATCGCATAGCCCACGCCGTCGAAGCGCCGCTGCAGCGCGGCCCGCAGGTCGGGCATGAAGTAGAGCGTGGCGACGCAGCCGGCCAGGCCCACCGGCACGTTGATGAGAAAGATCCAGTGCCAGGAGGCGTACTGCACCAGCCAGCCGCCCAGGGTCGGCCCCAAGAGCGGGCCGATGAGGCCCGGGATGGCGACGAAGCTCATCGCCGCCAGGAACTCGGCCCGCGGCACCGAGCGCAGCAGCGCCAGCCGGCCGACCGGCAGCAGCAGCGCCCCGCCCATGCCCTGCACCACCCGCGCCGCGACCAGCTGGCCGATGCCGCGCGACAGCGCGCACAGCACCGAGCCGATCACGAACAGCACGATGGCCGAGAAGAAGACCCGCCGGGTGCCGAAGCGGTCGGCGATCCAGCCCGAGGCGGGGATCAGCATCGCCATCGTGAGCGCATAGGCCACCACCACCGACTGCATCCGCAGCGGGCTCTCGCCGAGGCTGGCGGCCATCGCCGGCAGTGCGGTGTTGATGATGGTGGCATCCAGCGTCTGCATGAAGAAGCCGACGGCCACCAGCCACAGCAGGCTCTTGCGCGGGGATTCGGGGGAAGTCATCGATCAGGGAAATGGGCAGGCAGCAAAAAGCCGCCCGAAGGCGGCTTTTTCACGGGCGGCGATGCGCCGGCACGTCAGGCCGAGAAGCTCGAGCCGCAGCCGCAGGTGCTGGTGGCGTTCGGGTTCTTGATCACGAACTGGGCGCCCTGCAGGTCTTCCTTGTAGTCGATCTCGGCGCCGACCAGGTACTGGTAGCTCATGGCGTCGATCAGCAGCGAGACACCGTTCTTGGTCATGGTGGTGTCGTCTTCGTTGGTGATCTCGTCGAAGGTGAACCCGTACTGGAATCCCGAGCAGCCGCCACCCTGCACGAACACGCGCAGCTTGAGGTCGGGATTGCCTTCTTCGGCGATCAGGTCGGCGACCTTGGCGGCCGCGCTGTCGGTGAAGACGATCGGCTCGGGCATCATGGCCGGGGTCTGGATGGTTTCTGCAACGGCGCTCATTGTGAGGGGACTCCTGTGGGGCCGAACTTTGCGGCCGATCGACGAATGCTACTTCAACCAACAAAAAACCGCCCGAAGGCGGTTTCTTGACATTGCGAGCGGTAAGCCCAAACGCCTTAGCGCTTGGAGAACTGCTTGCGGCGGCGTGCGGAATGCAGGCCGACCTTCTTGCGCTCGACTTCACGCGCATCGCGCGTCACGAAGCCAGCCTGGCTCAGCACCGGCTTCAGCGTCGCGTCGTAGTCGATCAGCGCGCGGGTGATGCCATGGCGCGCCGCGCCGGCCTGACCCGATTCACCGCCGCCGGCGACGTTGATCATGATGTCGAAGGTTTCGACGTTGTTCGTCAGGAACAGCGGCTGCTTCGCGATCATGATGGAGGTTTCCCGGCCGAAATAAGCCTGGATGTCCTTGCCATTGACCGTGATCTTGCCGGTGCCCTTCTTGATGAACACACGGGCGACGCTCGATTTGCGACGGCCGGTGCCATTGTTCCATTCACCAATCATTCTCAAGGCTCCTTACAGTTCCAGCACTTTGGGCTGTTGGGCGGTATGCGGGTGCTCTGCACCACCGTACACCTTGAGTTTCTTGATCATCGCGTAGCCGAGCGGGCCCTTGGGCAGCATGCCCTTGACGGCCTTTTCCAGGGCGCGGCCCGGGTGCTTGGCTTGCATGTCGCGGAAGTTCGTCGCCGTGATACCGCCCGGGTAGCCCGAGTGACGGTAGTACACCTTGTCGATCGGCTTGGCGCCGGTCACGCGGAGTTGCGATGCGTTGATGATGACGATGAAGTCACCGGTGTCGACGTGAGGCGTGTAAATGGCCTTGTGTTTGCCGCGCAAACGGAGAGCAACTTCGCTGGCTACTCGTCCGAGGACCTTGTCGGTCGCGTCAATCACAAACCACTCGTGCGTCACGTCAGCGGGCTTGGCGCTGAACGTTTTGGTCATGAGTTTTCTCTTTTGAAGAGGGTTTGGCGGGCCCTTTTCCACGGTCGGCGTTCCTCTTGCGGGAATCTCTTAGGTGGTGGTTGTCCTCCGCCGCGGGGCCACAAAAGCGCTGCGAAGCCCTCGATTATATGAAGAATCGGGCCTGGAGGGCAAATCCTGCCCTTGGGCCCTGTCTCTGGACTTAGCGGAGCACCCGCACCAGTTCGAGCGCTTCGTTCGAACTGCTCGAGTTGCCGCGCCGGTGCTCGGCCTCGAAACGCACCACCCGGCCCAGGTCACGCGCATACCAGGCGGAGGCCTTGAAGGGCGTGCCGACCGGCGAAGCGCCGGTGCCGTAGGAGGCGTATATCCAGCCCGCGTAGTCGATCTGGACCACGTTCAGGTCCACGCCATCGATGCGCATCGTCCGTTCGGCAACCACCGTGGCGTCGAGTTCATGGCGCCATTTGTCGCCCGTGGCGGCCACGTAGTCCAGGTGCCAGCGCATCCCGGGCTTGAGGTCCTTGCGGCCCCAGCCACCGGGCGGCGACGAGGCGTCGTAGGTGCCGCCGGCCGGCGAGGTGACCGAGACCACCCGGCCGTCGGTCTTCTCGACCCGCCCGCCCATGTTGAAGATCACCTCGTCGCCCGTGACGCGATCGACCCGGTAGACCACGGTCGACCGGTTGCCGGTCAGGCAGTCGACGCGCTGGAATTCGAGCCCGTCGCCGGGCCGCAGCGGCGCCGTGAGGGCGCTCGCCGGCGCGGCGCCGGCCGCGGCGGTTCGGACGACCCCCCGCGGCCGCTGGGCCAGCGCGGCCTGGGCACGGGCCGGAATCTCGGGCACGAAATCGGCGGGAACGGCGAAACCGGGCGCGCCAGGGTCGCGGCCGGCGGCGCTGGTGATGCCCAGCAGGCGGCCCTCGGCGTCGAACAGGCCGCCGCCGCTAGCTCCCGCGGCGAGCACCGCGGCCAGCTGCAGCTGCCGGTCGTCGCCGTCCTCGCCGCGCAGGCCGGTGAGCATGGTCTCGCCCAGTGTGTTCTCGACGCCGCGCGGACTGCCGACCAGGTAGGCCTTCTGGCCCACCCGCGCCGCCCCGGCCGGCGCCAGCGGCACCGGCGCGGCATTGAAATTGGCGACCCTGATCTGGCACAGGTCGCGTTCGACGTCCGGGTGTTCGAGCGTCGCGCCGTAAGTCACGTTGTCCTGCCGGATCACGAAACTGGCGGCCTTCGCGAGCACGTGGCAGGCCGTCACCAGGCGGCCCGGTGCGATCACCACGGCGCTGCCGGTGCGCAGCGGACGCTCCTGCGCGTCGAGGGTGCGGACGGTCCAGACTGCAGGCGACACCCGCGCGAACAGCACGTCGGGCTCGAGCGCGAAGGCGCCGGAGGCGGCGCAGGCGGCGGCGAGAAAGGCCGCCGTGCGGCCGATGCTTGCGGGGGTCATGGCGCGGCTCACTTCCGGGCCGGCAGCAAGGCGCCGAGATCGTCGAGCGAAACGCGTGAGACCGGCTTCGGCGCCGCCGCGGGCGTCGGATCGGGCGGCGGCGCGACTGCCGCGACCACGGGGGCCGGCGGGGGTGCCGTGGGGGCCGGCGCCACGACTTCGGCCACCGCGACCTTCGGCGGCGCGGCAGCAACAGGCACCGATGCAGCCATCCGCGTGACGCCCAGCGCCACGCCGGCGACCGGCTGGTCGCCCTGCTGCACGCTGCGGTCGTAGCTTCGCTCCTCGCCGAACACGAGTTGCATCCAGCTCGGATAGTTGTAGCCGGCGCCGCTGCCGACATCGATCGCGGCGCCGATCACGCCGCCGACCACG
Organism: Variovorax sp. J31P179; assembly: GCF_030316985.1. Classification (NCBI taxonomy): domain Bacteria; kingdom Pseudomonadati; phylum Pseudomonadota; class Betaproteobacteria; order Burkholderiales; family Comamonadaceae; genus Variovorax; species Variovorax sp. J31P179. The sequence continues at coordinate 400,097 of NZ_JASZYL010000006.1, forward strand.
ATGTTGCCGACCATCCCGGCGTTGACGCGCGACACCGCCTGACCGGTCGCCGGCGGCAGCCCGGCCTGAGTGCATTCGACCTTCAGGTTGGCGCCGGAACGCCGCACCAGCACGCTCTGGCCGGACAGCGTGAGTGCATCGCCCTTGTCGTTCGACAGCCGGCACTCGGCGCCCTCGATGGCCTTGCCGTCGGACGTCAGGGTCTCGACCTTGAGCGACTGGGTGGTACCGTGCGTGACCGACGCACAGCCGGTCAAAATAGAGAGGACGCCAGCGCATGCGCACAGGCCCCAGAATCGCCATCCAGCTCCTCGCATCCTCGATCCTTGTAATTTAATGTTACGGCGCGAGAGTCTAGCGTCGTCCCGTTCATCTTCCAGGCACTATTCCTCATGTTCAGTTACCGCCACGCCTTCCATGCCGGCAACCACGCCGACGTGCTCAAGCACACGGTGCTGATTGCCACGCTCGAACACCTGCTCGAGAAAGACACCGCCCTCACGGTGGTCGACACCCACGCCGGCGCCGGCCTCTACCGGCTCGACGGCGACTACGCCGGCACCAGCGGCGAGGCCGCCGACGGCGTGCTGCGGCTGGTCGGCGGCGGCGCCAAGCCGGCGCCCCCGAAGGGCGCCAAGGCCGTACCCGACGCCCCGCTGGCCGACGCCCTCGCCCGCTACCTCGAGGTGGTGGGCGACTTCAATCCCAAGGGCGGCGCCAAGATCTACCCGGGATCGCCGTTCATCGTCCATCACCTGCTGCGCGAGCACGACAAGCTCAAGCTGTTCGAGCTGCACCCGACCGATGCCCGGACGCTCGACGCCAACATCGCCCAGCTCGAGGCCGGCCGCCAGATCACCGTGCTGCGCGACGACGGCTTCGGCAGTGCCACCAAGTTCCTGCCGCCGCCCTCGCGGCGGGCACTGGTGCTCTGCGACCCCAGCTACGAGATCAAGAGCGACTACGCCCGGGTGCTCGACTTCGTGGGCGAGGCGCTCAAGCGCTTTGCCACCGGCACTTATGCCGTCTGGTATCCGATCATTCCGCGGCCGGAAGCGCACGACCTGCCGCGCCGGCTCAAGACGATGGCCACCAAGGCCGGCAAGTCCTGGCTGCATGCCACGCTGACCGTCAAGTCGAGCAAGATCACGACCGATGCGACCGGCGCCACGCACCGGCCGGGCCTGCCCGCCAGCGGCATGTTCCTGATCAATCCGCCCTACACGCTGAAGCCGCTGCTGGCGGCGGCCCTGCCGCAGATGGCCGAGCGGCTGGCACAGGACCGCAACGCCACTTTCTCGCTCGACAGCGGCGGCTAGCGGCGGCTTGCGTCAGCGCCGCTTGCGAAGCGGCAGGAGCTTCCGCGCCGGCTTCGGCGCCGGCTCCGGCGCCGCCTGGGCCGGCGTCTCGACCGCGCCGACTTCCTTGCCGCCGCAGCGGTCGGTGTCCTTGTCGGCGATCGACAGCGCCACCGTCTTGATGCCCATGCCGAGCATCCCGATTTCTTCCGCCGCGGCCCGGCTGAGGTCGATGATGCGGCCCGAGGCGTAGGGGCCGCGGTCGTTGACGCGCACCAGCACCTCGCGCCCGTTGACCAGGCTGCGGACGCAGACGCGGGTGTTGAACGGCAGCGTCCGGTGCGCCGCCGTGAAGGCCGTCATGTCGAAGCGCTCGCCGCTGGCGGTCTTGCGCTGGTGGAACTGGATGCCGTACCAGGACGCGCCGCCGCGCTCGAAGATCTCGCGCCCGCCCTCGTCGCCTGGGATGCCGTCGTCGGGCCCGAGCTCGCCCGCGCCCGACACGGCCAGGTCGTAGCGCACCGACGGCACCGCGGAGCGCGGCGGAGCGCCGGGCGGCAAGGCCGGCTGCCTGGCCAGCGGCCGCAGTCGGAACGTTGCACCGCCGGCCTCATCGCCCGGCGCGGTGGGCTGCAGGGAACAGGCCGCAAGCCCGGCCGCAAGCAACGCCATCGACAGCGTCGCGATGCGGCGGCTCAAACTCATTCGGCCCAACCCAGCCGCTGCAGCACGCCGAGCGTGGCCACCGACTGGTTCATCGTGTAGAAATGCAGCGCCGGCGCGCCAGCGGCGCACAGCCGCTCGCACAGGGCCGCGACGACGTCGAGGCCGAAGGCCTTGATCGACGCCGTGTCGTCGCCGAAGCCCTGCAGCCGCAGCCGGATCCAGCGCGGGATCTCGGCGCCGCAGGCGTCCGAGAAGCGCATCAGCTGGGTCGAGCTGGTGATCGGCATGATGCCCGGCACGATCGGCGTGTCGAGCCCCAGGGCACGCGCGTCGTCGACGAAGCGCCAGTAGGCCTCGGGGCTGAAGAAGTACTGCGTGATGGCCGAGTCGGCGCCCGCGCGCACCTTGGCCGCGAAGGCCTGCAGGTCGGCTTCGGGCGAACGGGCCTGCGGATGCACCTCGGGATAGCAGGCCACCTCGATGTGGAAATCGCGGCCGGTCTCCGCGCGGATGAAGGCCACCAGGTCGCTCGCATAGAGGAACTCGCCGCCCACGCCATAGCCGCTCGGCAGGTCGCCGCGCAGCGCGACCAGGCGCTTGACGCCCATCGCCTTGAGTTCGCCCAGCTGCTCGCGCACCGTCGCCTTGGTCGCGCCGATGCAGGAGAAGTGGCAGGCCGCGGCCACGCCTTCGGCGAGGATCTCGCGCACCGCGCCGAAGGTGCCGTCGTGGGTCGAGCCACCGGCGCCGTAGGTCACGGAGCAGAACTCGGGCGACTGCGCGTAGAGCTGCTGGCGCACCGCGCGCAGCTTGACCGCGCCCTCGGGCGTCTTGGTCGGAAAAAACTCAAAGCTCAGCGGAAGGCGCACGGCCGGCTCCTGGTTGGCCGTCCGCAGGAACAGCATGGATGAAGAATTCGCGGTTGCCGTCGCCGCCCTCGATCGGGCTGTCGAGCCAGCGCACGACGCGCAGCCCGAGCGCCGCGCAGCTGTCGCGCAGGCGTTGCTCGACCAGCGCGTAGAGCGCCGGGTCGCGCACGATGCCGCCCTTGCCGACCTGGCCCGGCTGCAGCTCGAACTGCGGCTTGACCAGCATCAGCAGGTCGCCGCCGGGCGCCAGCAGCGGCACCAGCGCGGGCAGCACCAGCGTCTGCGAGATGAAGGACAGGTCGCCGACGATCAGGCCGAAGCTGTCGCCGACCGGCGCCTCGTCGTCCTCGTCGTCCTCGGATTCGGCGGCCCAGGCCTCGGCCGTCAGGGTGCGCGCATTGACGCCCTCGACCGCGGTCACGCGCGCATCTTCGCGGATGCGGGCGTGTAGCTGACCATGGCCGACGTCGACGCCGACCACATGCGCAGCACCGCGCTGCAGCAGGCAGTCGGTGAAGCCGCCGGTCGACTGGCCGACGTCGAGACAACGCCGGCCCGTCGGGTCGATGCCGGTGGCGGCCAGCGCGCCCTCCAGCTTGAGGCCGCCGCGCGACACGTAGCGGGCCTCGGCGGCGTCGAGCAGTTCGAGCTCGGCCGCTTCGGGGATTTCGTCGCGGTTCTTGCCCACGACGCGCCAGTCGGCGCCATCACGCCAGCGCAAGCCGCCGGCGATCAGGCGAACCGCCTGCGAACGCGAAGCGGCCAGGCCGCGTTCGACGAGCAACTGATCGGCACGCAAGGCGCGGCGCTCAGTAACGGTAGGTGTCCGGCTTGTACGGACCGTTCTTGTCGACGCCGATGTAGGCCGCCTGGGTGTCGGTCAGCGTGGTCAGCATGGCGCCGACCTTCTTCAGGTGCAGGCGCGCGACCTTCTCGTCGAGGTGCTTGGGCAGCACGTAGACCTTGCCGGCCTGGTAGGCGTCGGGCTTGGTGAAAAGCTCGATCTGGGCGATGGTCTGGTTGGCGAACGAGGACGACATCACGAAGCTCGGGTGGCCCGTGCCGCAGCCCAGGTTCACGAGGCGGCCCTTGGCCAGCAGGATGATCTTCTTGCCGTCGGGGAAGGTGATGTGGTCGACCTGCGGCTTGATCTCTTCCCACTCGTACTTCTCGATCGAGGCGACGTCGATCTCGTTGTCGAAATGGCCGATGTTGCAGACGATCGCCTGGTCCTTCATGGCGGCCATGTGCTCGTGGCGGATCACGTCGCGGTTGCCGGTGGTGGTGACGAAGATGTCGGCCTTGTCGGCGGCGTATTCCATCGTGACGACCTTGTAGCCTTCCATCGCGGCCTGCAGGGCGTTGATCGGGTCGATCTCGGTCACCCAGACCTGGGCGCTGAGGGCGCGCAGGGCCTGGGCCGAGCCCTTGCCGACGTCGCCGTAGCCGGCCACGCAGGCGACCTTGCCGGCGATCATCACGTCGGTGGCGCGCTTGATGCCGTCGACCAGCGATTCGCGGCAGCCGTAGAGGTTGTCGAACTTGCTCTTGGTGACCGAGTCGTTGACGTTGATGGCGCGGAACTGCAGCGTGCCCTTGGCCGACATCTCGTTCAGGCGGTGCACGCCGGTGGTGGTTTCTTCGGTCACGCCGATGATCTGGGCCGACTTGCGGGTGTACCAGGTGGGGTCGACCGCCAGCTTGGCCTTGATCGCGGCGAACAGGATGCGTTCTTCTTCGCTGGTCGGGTTGGCCAGCACGCCGAGGTCCTTCTCGGCCTTCTGGCCCAGGTGCATCAGCATGGTGGCGTCGCCGCCGTCGTCGAGGATCATGTTCGGGCCTTCGTCCTTCGAGCCCTTGGGGCCGAATTCGAAGATGGCGTGGGTGTAGTCCCAGTAGTCGGTCAGCGACTCGCCCTTGATCGCGAACACCGGCGTGCCGGCGGCGGCGATGGCGGCGGCGGCGTGGTCCTGGGTCGAGAAGATGTTGCACGAGGCCCAGCGCACGGTGGCGCCGAGGGCCTGCAGGGTCTCGATCAGCACGGCGGTCTGGATCGTCATGTGCAGCGAGCCGGTGATGCGCGCGCCCTTGAGCGCCTGGCCCTTGGCGAATTCCTCGCGGATCGCCATCAGGCCGGGCATCTCGGTTTCGGCGATGCGGATTTCCTTGCGGCCCCAGGCGGCCAGGGACAGGTCGGCGATCGCCTGGTCGGCGGTCGAGACGGGGGTGGTTTTGAGAACAGCGCTCATTGTGGGCTCCAAAGCGGGTTTGACAGTGGCCACTGCATTCGGGGAACGGACTCACCGCGAGAACAGCGGGTGAGCGTGGTTGCGATGATGGTCCGAGCCTCACGCCTGACGGCGCTGCAACGCTCCTCGGAACGGCGCATTTTAACGCCTGTCTCCGGACCGCCGCCAGCAAGGCGCGCCGGATCGGCCTAGACTGCGTTTCCCCTCCACTGCCGCACCGAATTCCGCCATGTCCAAAGCCAAGGTCCTCGCCCTGTCACTTGCAGCCGCCGCAGCGGCCGTTCTGTCCGCCGCAGCCTGGGCCCAGGGGGGCGCGGGCCAGCCCCCGGTGCGCGTGCGCGGCGTGATCGCCCATGTCGACGCCACCTCGCTGACCGTCAAGGACCGCAGCGGCGAAGTCGTCACGATGGTGCGTCCGCCCGACCTGCGGGTGGTCGAGGTGCTGCCGGTCACGCTGGACGCGATCAAGCCCAACAGTTTCGTCGGCGCCGGCTCGCTGCCCCAGCCCGACGGCACCCAGTGCGCGGTCGAGGTGCTGGTCTTTCCGGAGGCCATGCGCGGCACCGGCGAGGGTTTCCGGCCCTGGGACTACATGCCCAACGGCACGATGACCAACGCCACGGTCTCGGCCCTCGCCGCCGCGCCGTCCTCGGTGCCGGGCGGCCGCAAGCTGGTGCTGCGCTACAAGGACGGCGAGAAGACCGTGATCGTTCCCCGCGGCACGCCCATCGTCACCTTCAAGCCGGCGCAGGACGACCAGCAGGCGCTGGTGGTGCAGGGCGCGAAAGTGGTCGTCACGGCGCAGCTGAAGGACGGCAAGCCTACCGCCTCCAGCTTGCTGGTGGGCCGCAACGGCTTCACGCCGCCGATGTGAACAGTAAAATTGCGGGCTTTGCCTTCAGCAGACCGCGCCCGTGAGCGCGCACCGCGTTCACCATGACCTTCGCCTCCGAAACCAAACGCCGCCGCACCTTCGCGATCATTTCCCACCCGGACGCCGGCAAGACCACGCTGACCGAGAAGCTGCTGCTGTTCTCTGGCGCGATCCAGATCGCCGGCTCGGTCAAGGCCCGCAAGGCCTCGCGCCATGCCACCTCCGACTGGATGGAGATCGAGAAGCAGCGCGGCATCTCGGTGGCCTCGTCGGTGATGCAGATGGTCTATCGCGACCACGTCATCAACCTGCTCGACACGCCCGGCCACAAGGACTTCTCCGAAGACACCTACCGCGTGCTCACGGCGGTCGACTCGGCGCTGATGGTGATCGACGCCGCCAACGGCGTCGAAGCCCAGACCCGCCGGCTGATCGAGGTCTGCCGCCAGCGCGACACGCCGATCATCACCTTCGTCAACAAGATGGACCGCGAGGTGCGCGAGCCGCTCGAACTGCTCGACGAGATCGAGCGCGAACTCGGCATGCCCTGCGTGCCGATGACCTGGCCGGTGGGCCAGGGCAAGACCTTCGGCGGCATCATCAACCTGCGCACGCAGGCGATGACGGTGTTCGAGTCGGGCCAGGAAAAGCTGCCGCAGGACTTCGAGACGATTCCCCTGACCGACCGAGACGCGCTCCACAAGCGCTTCGGCCGCGAGTTCGACCACGCGATGGAAAGCATGGAGCTTGCCACCGGCGCCTCGCCGAGCTGGGACCGCGAGGCCTTCCTGGCCGGCAAGCAGACGCCGGTGTTCTTCGGCTCGGGCGTCAACAACTTCGGCGTCATGGAAGTGCTCGATGCGCTGGTCGACCTGGCGCCGCAGCCGCAGTCGCGCACCAGCACCACGATGGTCAACCGCCAGCCGGTGGTGAAGGAGATCCAGCCCGAGGACAAGGATTTCGCGGGCGTGGTCTTCAAGGTGCAGGCCAACATGGACGCCAACCACCGCGACCGCATCGCCTTCGTGCGCATGGCCTCCGGGCGTTACACGCCGGGCATGAAGCTGCGCGTGCAGCGCACCGCCAAGGAGCTGCGCCCGACCAGCGTCGTGACCTTCATGAGCCAGCGCCGCGAGGCGGTCGAGGAAGCCTACGCCGGCGACATCGTCGGCTTCACGACCCATGGCGGCGTGCAGCTGGGCGACACCATCACGGACGGCGCCTCGCTGCAGTTCACCGGCCTGCCCTTCTTCGCGCCCGAGCTCTTCATGACCGTGATCCTGAAGAACCCGCTGCGCACCAAGCAGCTGCAGCAGGGCCTGGCGCAGCTGGGCGAGGAAGGCGCGATCCAGGTGTTCCGGCCTGAAGTCGGCGGCCCGATGCTGCTCGGCGCCGTCGGACAGCTGCAGTTCGAAGTGGTGCAGCACCGGCTCAAGACCGAGTACGACGCCGACATCCGGCTCGAGGGCTGCCAGTACACGGGCGCGCGCTGGATCACGGCCGACACGCCGGCCGAGCTGCGCGCCTTCGTCGACGCCTATCCCCAGCGCATGGCGCTCGACGCGGCCAACACGCTGGCCTACCTGTGCACCTCGCCTTACGACGTCCGGCTGGCACAGGAGCGCTTCCCGAAGATCCACTTCCACCCGCTGCGCGAGCACGCCGGCCTGGCGCTGCAGACCGCCTCCTGATGATTCCCCTTGGCGAGTGGCCGCTGGCGGCGCGGCGGGCGCTGGTCGGCGTCTTCACCGACATCGACGACACGCTGACCACCGAAGGCGCGATCAGCGCCGATGCGCTGGCGGCGCTGGCCGACCTGCGCACGGCCGGCCTGCACAGGGTGGCGATCACCGGCCGCCCGGTGGGCTGGAGCGAGCCCTTCGCGAACGTCTGGCCGGTGGACGCGATCGTGGCCGAGAACGGCGCCGTTGCCCTGCTGCCGCTGCCCGGCGGCGGCATCGAGAAGCGCTACCAGCAGGACGCGCCCACGCGCGAACGCAACTTCGCCCGCATGCAGGCCGTGCTCGGCCGCATCGAGCGCGAGATCCCGGGTGCCCGGCGCGCCACCGACTCGGCCGGCCGCGAATGCGACATCGCGATCGACCACAGCGAATTCACGCAGCTCGGCGATGCGCAGATCGCCGCCGTGGTGGCACTGATGCAGAGCGAGGGCATGCACGCGACCGTCAGCAGCATCCACGTCAACGGCTGGTACGGCAGCCACAACAAGCTCGAAGGCGCGCGCTGGATCGTGCGCGAGCTGTGGGGCCGCCGGCTCGACGACGAGATGCCGCGCTGGGCCTACGTCGGCGATTCGACCAACGATGCGCTGATGTTCCAGCACTTCGACAACAGCATCGGCGTCGCGAACGTCCGCCGCTTCGAGGCCGCGCTGTCGCACCTGCCGCGCTATGTCGCCAGCCGGGAGCGCGGCGCCGGCTTCGCCGAAGCGGCGGCGGCGGTGCTCAGGGCACGTTGAAGGCGACCGGCCTGGCCCGCGCGACCACGTTGCCGGCCGCCGTGTTGCTCATCAGTTCGAGCCGCGCGTTGTAGCTGCCCTTGGGCGGATTGAGCCACAGCTCGGTCTGCCCGCCCTCCAGCTCGATGATCTCGGCCTTCTGCCCTGGGCGTTCGAGCACCAGCCGGAAGTGCCCGGTGTCGGGCACCTTGGGGGCGGCGTTCGAGACATTCAGGCCGCTGGCATGGAACTGCACCCGCAGCGGCAATTGCACCGTGCTGCGGTCGGCCGGGCTCAGCAACTCGACGCGCGGCGTCCCCAGCAGGCTGGCCGGCGTGACGCCCTTGTTCTGCTTGCTGACCGTGAACTTGAGCGGCTTGCTGTAGACGAAATACGGGATGTGCCCCTGGTCGGCCAGCACCAGCCGCATCGTGTAGGTGCCCGGCGGCAGGTCGACCACGGTCTCCATCTGGCCCTTGCCGAAGTGGATGTAGTGCTCGGTGAAGGGCAGCGGCTTGGTGAAATCGAGCGGCAACGGCTGATCGATCAGCAGGTGGTGATGGCCGGCCGAGCCCGCGGTCTTGCCGGCCGGCACGATGCCCCGCATCGAGAGGCCGAAGCGGGCGACGAACGGCGCCTCCGTGGTCGCGCCGTCCTTCAGGTTGGTGAAGTAGGCCTCGGGCGACCAGTTCGGCGGCGGCACCACCCAGGGGTGGACCACGACGTCCGTGCCGTCGGCTGCCGGCGCCACGGCTGAGGGCGGCGCATCAGCGGCCTGGGCGGCGGCGCCACCAGCCCCCAGCATCAGCGCGGCCACCGCCGCAGCCTCGATCGCCCGCCTCCCCCGACGCTCTGGATGCCGCATGTCTACTCCTTAAGTACTGATCTGATTGTGTATCAATGAGTACCAAACAGTGAACGCGCATCACCGGCGGAAGCGTGAAAAAGGTCGTCAGTAGTGCGGCGGCAACTCGTCGCGCAGGTTGCGGGCGCCGCCGGTGCCCGGATCCGGGCTTTGCTGCCGCAGCAGCGCCACCTGCCGCAGCAGGCTGTCGATCTGTTCCTGCTGCCGGTAGATCGTCAGGTTCAACTGGTCCAGCAGGTCTTCGGTGAAGCTCGCCTTGATCTCGAGTTCGGTCAGGCGGCGGTGCGCGTCTTGCGAGGTGTCCATGCCGCTATTGGACAGGAAGCCGGCGCGGCGCCGGTCCAGAATGCGGAAATGGACCCGACGATTCGAACGCTCGGCCTCGCCGAGATGCCGCTCGTGATCGAGATGGCCGCCCGCGAAGGCTGGAACCCCGGCCTGCACGATGGCGCCTGCTTTCACGCCGCCGACCCCGGCGGCTTCCTGGTCGCCGAGCATCGCGGGGAAGCGATCGGCTGCATCAGCGCGGTCTCGTACGCGGGCCGCTTCGGCTTCATCGGCCTCTACATCGTCGCGCCGGCTTGGCGCGGCAAGGGGGTCGGGCTCAGGCTCTGGGGTGCCGGCATGGCGCGGCTGGCCGGCCATGTGGTGGGACTGGATGGCGTTCCGGCCCAGCAGGACAACTATCGCCGCAGCGGTTTTGCGCTGGCCTGGAACAACGCCCGTTTTGCCGGCGTTGCCCGGGGGGGCGGCAGTGTGCCGCCGCAGATCGTCCCGCTGGCCACTGTCGACCCCCGCTTGCTGGCGGCCGACGATCGCCGCGTGTTCCCGGCACCGCGCGACGCCTTTCTGCGCGCCTGGGTCGGCATGCCCGATGCGACCGGCCTGGCCTGGCTCGAGGACGGGCGACTCGCCGGCTGGGGGCTGGTCCGCCGCTGTCGCGAAGGCCACAAGATCGCGCCGCTGCTGGCCGACGACCCGCAAGTGGCACGCGCGCTGTTCGCCGCCTTGTGCGCGGCGGTGCCGGCCGGTGACGCGGTCTGCATCGACGTTCCGCTGCCGAACGCCGAAGCGGTGGCGATGGCGCGGGCCGAAGGGATGCGCAGCGTCTTCGAGACCGCCCGCATGTACGCCGGCGCCGCACCGCCCTGCGAGCTGCAGCGGGTCCATGGGCTCACGAGCTTCGAGCTCGGATAGCCCCGCTCACTGCGGCTTGGCCAGCCCCAGCTTCTCGATCAGCGCCTTCTCGCGGGTGAAGGTGGTCTGCGCGAACTTCGTGTAGTCGGCCGAGCTCATGTAGATCGGCAGCATGTCGTAGCGGCCGAGCGCGGCCAGGTAGCTGGGCTCTTCCATGGCCTGCTTGAAGGCGTCGTGCAGCTTCTTCACGACCTCGGGCGGCGTGCCCTTGGGCGCCCCGATGCCGAAGGGCGAGTTCTGCACGATGTCGAGTCCGAGTTCCTTCAAAGTCGGCGCGTCCGGGAACTTGGCCAGCCGCTTCTCGCCCCAGGTATTGAGCACGCGCAGCTTGCCCGACTCGACCAGCGGCGCGAAGCCGGTCGAATCGGCGATCGCCATCAGGTGGTTGCCGAGCACCGCCTGCGCCAGGTCGGCGCTGCCTTTGTAGGGCACGTGCTGCAGCTGGATGCCGAGCTGCTGGGCGATGAGTTCGGTCGTCAGGTGCGGACTGGTGAGATTGCCGGTCGAGCCGTAGGTGAGCTTGCCTGGATTGGCCTTGGCGTAGGCCACGAAATCATTCCAGGTCTTGAACGGGCTGTCGCCCGGCACCGCGATGCCGAAGGCGTAGCCGGTGACGTTGATGACGTAGCTGATGTCCTTGACCGGGTCCCAGTTGATCTTGGTCGTGTAGGGCAGGCGGAACACGCCGAGCGGAATCTGGCCGATGGTGTAGCCGTCGGGCGGCGCGGTCTGCAGCGCCTGCGCCGGCAGCGTGCCGCCGGCACCCGGCTTGTTGTCGACCACGATCGGCTGGCCGAGGATCTTGGACGCGTTGTCGGCCAGCTGCCGCATCGTGATGTCGGTCGGGCCGCCGGCCGGGAAGGCGATCACCAGCTTGATCGGCCGGGTCGGGAAGGTCTGCGCGTGGACCGCAGTGGCGGCGACGCCGAGCAGCGCGGCGCACAGGAGGGAACGACGAAACATGGGGCAACTCCGCAACGGATTCGAAAGGCAGCATTGGGCCGCAGGGCCATTCAGGGGGCAAGCGGGTATGTCCCCGGGTGGCGTCGCCACCGCGTCAGCCGGACTGCTGCATGAAGCCTTCGAGCACGTTGACCGCGTTGGCGCCGACCTCGGCCACGGCATAGCCGCCCTCGAAGACGAACACGGTCGGCAGGCCGGCCCGGACGAGGTCTTCGCCGACGCGCAGGTAGTCGTCTGTGGCGAGCGTGAAGCCGGCGATCGGATCGCCCGCGAAGGTGTCGAGCCCGAGCGAGACCACCAGTGCGCCCGGCTTGAATGCGGCGATGCCGCGCAGCGCCGTCGCCAGCGCCTCGCGCCACTGCGCGAAGCCGCTGCCGCGCGCCAGCGGCAGGTTGTGGTTGAAGCCCAGGCCCTCGCCGGCACCGCGCTCGTCGGCGTAGCCGAGGTAGTACGGATACTCGGTGTGCGGATCGCCGTGCAGGCTGGTGAACTGGACGTCGGCGCGTTCGTAGAAGATCGCTTGCGTGCCGTTGCCGTGGTGGTAGTCGATGTCGAGCACCGCGACGCGCTCCACGCCGGCATCGCGCAGCGACTGTGCCGCGATGGCCGCGTTGTTGAGGAAGCAGTAGCCGCCGAAGAAATCGGCGCCCGCATGATGACCGGGCGGGCGCGTGAGCGCGAAGGCCGCACGATCGCCCTGCAGCACGCGCGCCGCGGCGGTCAACGCGCAGCAGGCGCCGGCGCGGGCCGCGGTCCAGGTGCCCGATGTCAGCGGCGTGCCGGCGTCGTACGAGAACAAGCCCATGCGCGCGGGGAAGCTCGCCGGCAGCACGTCGGAGCGGAAGGTGCGGATCGGCCAATAGGAAGGCAGCGCATCGCGTGTGGCGTTGGCCGGGTCCAGGGCGACCCATTCATCCCAGGCGCCAGACAGGAAATCGAGGTAGCGCTGCGCATGGACGCGTGCGATCGCCGCGTCATCGAATGCAGAGGGTTCTTCGATGGGGCCGAGCCTGCGCTGCTGCAATTCCTGCAGGACATAGTCGGCACGGGCAGGGACCTCGAAGCATGGCACGAGTTCGCCGCGGAACATCTCGAGCTTGCCATGGTGCAGCGCGTGGCGGTGGTTGTAGATCGTGAGCATGGCGGTAGGGTAACGCTGAAGGGGCATAGGGCGTGACGGCGATGGCGGGCGGTATGCCCTGGGCCGGCCGACGTCACCGGCCGCTTCGCGGCTGCCCTGCGCTGCTCGCGGTACGCGGGGTCCGCGCAAACTCGCTCCGCTGCGCTCCACTCAAACACGCGCGGCCCTTTTTCCGCGCACCGCTGCGCTGCTCGGCGGTGCCTCAACGGCCGGCCCAGGGCATACCGCCCGCCACCGCTGAGACGTCGGGGTTGCATCGGCGTTGGAGAAGTTTGGATTGTTCGCACACCCCTGCGCCCGGTATGCGGTGCGGGACGGGCGATCCCCTCTGCGCCGCTGAGGAGCGCAGCTTCAGGCGGATAAAGGGCCGCGCGTGTTTGAGCGAAGCGAGTTTCGCGTGGACCCCGCCTGAAGCGAGCACCGCAAGGGAGCCCGAAGGGCCGGCGCAGTGGGGTCGCACGGCCCGCACCGCATGCCGGGCGCCCCCTCCAACGTCAACGAACAAAGATCAAAACAACAGTCAGGCTTCCCTACGGACCTTCACAGAGGACTCCACCGACTCCTGCACCGGCAGCGTCAGCACCACATGCCGCTCCATGGAACGCGCCAAAACCGGCCCAAGCGCCACGCCCGTGTGCGTGCCCAGCTTCACCACCTCTTCCGGCGGCGCCGCAGCCACGACACGCCCGCCCCCGTTGCCGCCTTCCGGCCCGAGGTCGATCAGCCAGTCGGCCTCGGCGATGACATCGAGGTCATGCTCGATCACCACCACGCTGTGGCCGCCGTTGACCAGCCGATGCAGCACGTGGATCAGCTTCTCGACGTCGGCCATGTGCAGGCCCACCGTCGGCTCGTCGAGCACGTAGAGCGTGTGCGGCGCCTTGTTGCCGCGCCGCGTGACGTCGTCGCGCACCTTGCTGAGCTCGGTCACCAGCTTGATGCGCTGCGCCTCGCCGCCGGACAGCGTCGGCGACGGCTGGCCCAGCGTCAGGTAGCCGAGTCCGACGTCCTTCAGCAGCTGCAGCGGATGGCTGATGTTGGGCATCGAGGCGAAGAACTCGACCGCCTCGTCGACCTCCATCTGCAGCACGTCGCCGATGCTCTTGCCGCGCCAGCTGACCGCCAGCGTCTCGGGGTTGAAGCGCGCGCCGTGGCAGACCTCGCAGGCCACCTTGACGTCGGGCAGGAAGCTCATCTCGATGGTCCGCACGCCGGCGCCGTCGCAGCCCGGGCAGCGGCCTTCGCCGGTGTTGAAGCTGAAGCGTGCCGGGCCGTAGCCGCGCGCCTTGGCTTCCAGCGTGTCGGCGAAGAGCTTGCGGATCGTGTCCCAGAAACCGATGTAGGTCGCCGGGCAGCTGCGCGGCGTCTTGCCGATCGGCGTCTGGTCGACCTCGAGCACGCGGTCGATGGTCTCGTAGCCCTCGACCGCGCTGCAGCCCACCCACTTCGGATGCTTGCCCGCGGCATCGGCATCGCGGCCGGCCTTGGTCATGCGCTGCACCACCACCGCGTACACGTTGGCCAGCAGGACGTCGCGCGCCAGGGTCGACTTGCCCGAGCCGCTGACGCCGGTGACGGCCACCAGGCGGTGCAGCGGCAGCGAGACCGCGACATCCTTCAGGTTGTGCAAGTCGGCACCGCTCACGCTGAGCCAGCCCGGGGCACCCGGCTCGGGCGAAGGCACGCCGCGCCGGGGCTGCAGCGGATGCCTGATCGCGTCGCGCAGGTAGCGGCCGGTCTGCGAATCGCCGGCGCCCTCGATGTCCGCCACGCTGCCTTCGGCCACCAGCCGGCCGCCGCGCTTGCCCGCGCTCGGGCCGATGTCGATGATGTGGTCGGCGCGGCGGATCGTGTCCTCGTCGTGCTCGACCACCACCAGCGTGTTGCCCTTGTCGCCGAGCTTGTGCAGCGCGTCGAGCAGGATCTGGTTGTCGCGCGCATGCAGGCCGATGGTCGGCTCGTCGAGCACGTAGCAGACGCCCTGCAGGTTGCTGCCGAGCTGCGCCGCGAGCCGGATCCGCTGCGCCTCGCCGCCGCTCAGGGTCGGCGCGCCGCGGTCGAGCGTGAGATAGCCCAGCCCGACCTCCTCGAGGAACTCGAGCCGGCTCTTGATCTCCGGCACCAGGTCGCGCGCGATCTCGGCCTGGCGGCCGCTCAGCACCACGTTCTCGAACCAGACGCGGATGTCGGTCACGCTCATGCGGGCGAGCTCGGTGATCCCGATGCCGCCGCCCTCGCCGAACAGCACGGCGCGCGCGGTCGCATTGAGCCGCGTGCCTTCGCAGGTCGGGCAGGCCACGTCGCCCACGTCCTCCGCCTCGGGCTCGGCGAATGTCTGCTCGCGGCCCTTCTGGTCGTCGGCCATCACCGAGTCGTCATAAACCTTGCGCTGCTCCTTCGTGAGCTTGACGCCGGTGCCGACGCAGTCGGGGCACCAGCCGTGCTTGCTGTTGTAGGAGAACAGCCGCGGATCGAGCTCCGCATAGCTGGTGCTGCACACCGGGCAGGCGCGCAAGGTCGAGAACACATGGGCGTGGCCGATGCCGAGCGTTGGTGCGCCGGCCATCATCGCGGCGCGCAGGCCCGTGAGGTTGCTCAGCACGTGGACCACGCCCTTGCCGTGCTCGAGCGCCTTGGTCAGCGCCTGGCGCAGCTCGGTCTCCTGCGCGGGCAGCACGTCGAGGCTGGCCACCGGCAGCTCGATGCTGTGCTCCTTGAAACGGTCGATGCGCGGGAAGCCCGTGGTCGGCAGGAACTCGCCGTCGACCCGCAGGTGCGTGAAGCCGCGCGGCCGGGCCCAGTCGGCCAGCTCGGTGTAGACGCCCTTGCGGTTGCTCACCAGCGGCGCCAGCAGGCCGATGTGCTGGCCCTTGAAGTTCTTCAGGAGCTGCGCCGCGATGCTGTCGGGCGTCTGCGGCTGCACCGCGGCACCGTCGTGGATGCAGTGCTGGATGCCGAGCTTGACGTACAGCAGGCGCAGGAAATGCCAGACCTCGGTGGTGGTGCCGACCGTGCTCTTGCGGCCGCCGCGCGACAGCCGCTGCTCGATCGCCACGGTGGGCGGGATGCCGTACACGGCGTCGACCTCGGGCCGCCCCGCCGGCTGCACGATGCTGCGCGCATAGGCATTGAGCGATTCGAGGTAGCGCCGCTGCCCTTCGTTGAACAGGATGTCGAAGGCCAGCGTCGACTTGCCCGATCCGCTGACGCCCGTGACCACGCTGAACTTGCCGCGCGGGATGTCGACCGACAGGTTCTTGAGGTTGTGCTCGCGCGCATTGACGATCTGGATCGCGTCGCGCCCCTGCACCGGCTGCACCCGCGCCGCATAGCTTCGCGCCGCGCGCTCGGCCACCTTGTAGGCGCCCGGCCCGACCGCGAGTTCGTAGTCGGCCAGCGCCGCGCCGGTCAGCGAGACCGGGTTCTCGCGCACTTGCTCGGGCGTGCCGACCGCCACCACCTGGCCACCGCCCTCGCCGCCTTCGGGCCCGAGGTCGATGATCCAGTCGCTGGCGCGGATGACGTCGAGGTTGTGCTCGATCACGACCAGCGAATGGCCGGCGTCGAGCAGCTTGCGCAACGCGCGCATCAGGCGCGCGATGTCGTCGAAGTGCAGTCCGGTGGTCGGCTCGTCGAACAGGAACAAGGTGCCCTTGCGCGCCAGCGGCTGCTTGCTGGCGCTGGCGCTCTTGGCCGCCTCGGCCAGGAAGCCCGCGAGCTTGAGGCGCTGCGCCTCGCCGCCAGAGAGCGTCGGCACCGGCTGGCCCAGCTTCACGTAGTCGAGGCCGACGTCGACGATCGGCTGCAGCACGCGCAGCACCTCGCGGTCGGAAGCAAAGGCCGCAGCGGCCTCGGCCACCGTGAGGTCGAGCACGTCGGCGACGTTGAGGTTGCGGCCGGCCCGCTCGATCGTCACCTCGAGGATCTCGGGCCGGTAGCGCTTGCCGTCGCAGTCCGGGCAGCGCAGGTAGACGTCCGACAGGAACTGCATCTCGACATGCTCGAAGCCCGAGCCGCCGCAGGTCGGGCAGCGGCCGTCGCCGCTGTTGAAGCTGAACTTCGAGGCCGTGTAGCCGCGCTGGCGCGACAGCGCCGCGGTGGCGAAGATCTCGCGGATCGCGTCCCAGGCCCCGACATAGCTCGCCGGATTGGAGCGCGCCGTCTTGCCGATCGGCGACTGGTCGACGAAGACCACGTCGCTCAGGTGATCGGCGCCCAGCATGCGGTCGTGCGCGCCCGGGCTTTCGGTCGCCTTGCCGAAGTGCCGCATCAGGGCCGGCGCCAGCACGTCCTGCACCAAGGTCGACTTGCCCGAGCCGCTGACGCCGGTGATGCAGACCAACCGCGACAGCGGCAGCTCGACCGTGATGTCCTGCAGGTTGTGCTCGCGCACGCCTTCGAGGATGAGGCGCGGCGTGTTGTCGCTGACCATGCGGCGGAAGCCCATGCCGATCTGCTTGCGCCCGCCCAGGTACTGGCCGGTCAGCGTCTCGGCATCGCGCAGCGCATCGGTGCTGCCGTCGAAGACGATCTGGCCGCCCCGGATGCCCGGGCCCGGCCCCATGTCGATCACCCGGTCGGCCGCCAGCATCACGGCCGGGTCGTGCTCGACCACCACCAGCGTGTTGCCGGCGTCGCGCAGCCGCAGCATGGCCTCGGTGATGCGGTTCATGTCGCGCGGATGCAGGCCGATGCTGGGCTCGTCGAGCACGAACAGCGTGTTGACCAGCGAGGTGCCGAGCGCGGTCGTGAGGTTGATGCGCTGCACCTCGCCGCCCGACAGCGTGCGGCTCTGGCGATCGAGCGTCAGGTAGCCGATGCCGACGTCGTGCAGGTAGCGCAGGCGGGTCGTGATCTCCTCGAACAGCAGCTTGAGCGCCTGGATGTCGCCCTCGCTCGCGGTGCTGCTGTTGCCGTGGCTTTCGATGCGGTCGAACAAACGGCGCAGGCGCTCGATCGGCAGCAGCATCAGGTCGTGCAGGCACAGGCCCGGCAGGGCCTCGAGCTGCTCGCGCGACCATTTCGCGCCGACCGGCATGAAACGCTTGGACGGCGCCAGCACGGCGTCGGCGTCTTCCTTGCTGCCGATGCGCCACAGCAGGCTCTCGAGTTCGAGCCGCGCGCCGGCGCAGGTGGGGCACGGCGTGTAGCTGCGGTACTTCGACAAGAGCACGCGGATGTGCATCTTGTAGGCCTTGCTCTCGAGGTAGGCGAAGAAGCGGCGCACGCCATACCACTGCTGGTTCCACTTGCCCTTCCAGTTCGGCGAGCCCTCGATCACCCAGTGGCGCTGCTCGGCCGTGAGCTTGTTCCAGGGCGTGTCGCGCGGAATGCCGGCGTCTTCGGCGTGGCGCATGAGGTCGTCCTGCGCCTCCTTCCAGGCCGGCGTCTGGATGGTCTTGATGGCGCCGGCGCGCAAGGTGAGCTTGTCGTTCGGAATCACCAGCCCGAGGTCGACGCCGATCACGCGGCCGAAGCCGCGGCAGGTCTCGCAGGCGCCGACCGCCGAGTTGAACGAGAACATCGAGGGGATCGGATCGGTGTAGCGGATGTCGCTCTCCGGGCAGTGCAGCCCGGTGGAGAACTTCCAGATATCGGGCTCGACGCCCTCCTCGGCCGCCACCGCATACACGGTCAGGCGCCCGCTGCCGCGCTTCAGCGCCACCTCGATCGCCTCGACCACGCGCGCCCGCTCGGCGTTGGCCATGCGGAAGCGGTCGGCCACGACGTCGAGCACCTTGCGCGGGCCGGTCGGGGTCGCGACCTCGCGCTCGGCCTGCACCCGCGTGAAGCCGCTGGCCGACAGCCATTGCGTCACCTCGTCGGCCGAGGTGCTGGCCGGCAGCTCGACCGGGAAGGTCAGGACCACCCGCGGATCGCCCGCCGCGGCGGCACGAGACTGCAGTTCGGCGTAGATCGAATCGGGCGAGTCGTGCCGCACCGGCAGGGCGGTCTCGCGGTCGAACAACTGGGCCGCGCGCGCGAACAGCAGTTTCAGATGGTCGTTGAGCTCGGTCATGGTGCCGACGGTCGAGCGCGAGGAGCGCACCGGATTGGTCTGGTCGATCGCGATCGCGGGCGGCACGCCCTCCACCTTGTCGACCGCCGGCTTGTCCATCCGGTCGAGGAACTGGCGCGCGTAGGCCGAGAAGGTCTCGACATAGCGCCGCTGGCCTTCGGCATAGAGGGTGTCGAACACCAGGCTCGACTTGCCCGAGCCGCTCGGCCCGGTGACCACCGTCATCTCGCCGGTGCGGATGTCGAGGTCGAGGTTCTGGAGGTTGTGCTGACGTGCACCGCGAATCCGGATGGAGCCCTGTGTCATGAATGCCTTGCGGGGTGGGGCAGACATTCTAGGAAGCTGCCGCGGCCCGCGCCGGCGTGGGCGTATGGTTGCGCGCTATGCGGGGGCTTCCCCGCCGGACCGTGCACGAAATAATTACACACGGACACATATGACCTTCCTCGTCGACGAAGAAATCACCTTCCGCAAGCTCGAGATCCTGCTTGCCTTCATGGAAACCGGGAACCTCGCGCGCACCGCCGAGCGGCTCGACATCAGCACGGTCAGCGTGCACCGGGCCCTGCATTCGCTGGAAACCGGCACCCGCTGCGCGCTGTTCCGGCTCGAGGGCCGCAACCTGCTGCCCACGGACGCCGCCAAGACGCTGGCCGACGTCGCCCGGGACGTGGTGCGCACGCTGTCGGAAGGCATCCGGGCGACGCGCGAGGTGGCGGGCTATTCGGCCGACCGGATCCGCATCGGGTCGCTCTATTCCCTGACCAGCCGGACCGTGCCCAAGGTCATCATGGGGATGAAGCAGCGCCTGCCCGAACTCCACACCGAGCTGGTGCTCGGCTCGAACGCCGATCTGCTGCAGAAGCTGCGCGACGGCGGCGTCGACGCGGTGCTGATGGCGATCCCCGGCGAGGCGCCCGACGTCGAATCGGAGCCGCTGTTCGAGGACGACATCTTCTTCGCCGCGCCGGTCGACTCCCGCTACGCCGGCATGAAGGAGGTCGACCTCGGCGCCTGCGCCGACGAACACTTCGTCAGCCTGTCCGAAGGCTTCGTGACCTACAGCGGCTTCATGGAATCGTTCCGCATCGCCGAGTTCGCACCCCGCGTGGTGATGCAGACGGGCGACATCTTCTCGCTGATGAACCTGGTGAGCGGCGGCGTGGGCTATACCTTGCTGCCCGGACGGGTGCGCGGCGCGCTGCCGCACAACGTCCGGCTGGTTCCGCTGCAGGCGAAGTACCTGGTGCGCCAGACCATCGCGGTGAACTTCCTGCGCACGCGCGAACGCGACCCCAATCTGCTGGCCCTGCTGGCGCTGTGCCGCAGCTCGAAGGCCGATCTCTCCTGACGCTGCCGCCCCGGGTTTACCCGCGACCGTTTCACGCGGCGTAAGCGTCGCCGTCCCCCGTTAATTGATCGGGACGGGGGCCGCCGGTACCGTTCGTCTCCACAGCGCCGCGATTCCGGACGGCGAATCCAAGGAGACAAGCGGATGATCATTTTCGGTACCGCCCTGCTGGCCGTGTGCCACCTGCTGGGCATCTTTCTCGGGGACCTGCTGGGCCAGGCGCTCGGCGTCAAGACCAATGTCGGAGGCGTCGGCATCGCCATGCTGCTGCTGATCTTCGCCCGCATCTACATGCAGCGGCGCAACATGCTGCCGAAGCTGACGGAACTCGGCGTCGAGTACTGGGGCGCGCTCTATATCCCGGTCGTCGTCGCCATGGCGGCGCAGCAGGACATGGTTTCTGCGCTGCGCGGCGGCCCGGTCGCGCTGCTGTCGGCCATCGCCGCGGTGGCGGTCTGTGCCTGCGTGATCGCCGTGATCAATCGGACCGAGCGGCCGCAGGCGCAGACCGACGGCGCACCGATCCTGCACGACAACCCCCTCCTGACCGAAGCGGAGTGACACCATGATCGAAATCCTCGAAAAAGCCGCGATCCAGAACGGCCTCGTGACCGCCTTCGCGGTGGTCGGCCTGATCATCCTGCTGTCGGGCCAGATCTCGCGCCGGCTGACCTTCGGCCGCGTGCACGGCTCGGCCATCGCGATCGTGATCGGGCTGGCGCTGGCCTACTGGGGCGGCACCCAGACCGGCGGCCACAAGGGGCTGGCCGACATGACGCTGTTCGGCGGCATCGGACTGATGGGCGGCGCGATGCTGCGCGATTTCGCCATCGTCGCGACCGCGTTCGAGGTGCAGGCCACCGAGGCGCGCAAGGCCGGGCTGATCGGCGTGGTGTCGCTGCTGCTCGGCACGGTGCTGCCCTTCATCGTCGGCGCCGCCATCGCCTGGAGCTTCGGCTACTCGGACGCGGTGAGCATGACCACCATCGGCGCCGGCGCCGTGACCTACATCGTCGGCCCCGTGACGGGTGCGGCCATCGGCGCCAGCCCGGACGTGATGGCGCTGAGCATCGCCACCGGGCTGGTCAAGGCCATCCTCGTGATGGTGGGCACGCCGATCGCGGCGCGCTTCCTGGGCCTGAAGACGCCGCGCTCGGCGATGGTGTTCGGCGGCCTGGCCGGCACGGTGAGCGGCGTGTCGGCGGGACTGGCCGCCACCGACCGCAAGCTGGTGCCGTACGGCGCGCTGGTCGCCACTTTCCACACCGGCCTCGGCTGCCTGCTCGGCCCGTCGCTGCTGTTTTTCGCCACCAAGGCACTGGTGGGTTGAGGGCACACCATGGAACGCACGAACTGGAACACCAAGGCCGACAACCGCGCCGCGCGCCTCGCGCGGGCGGCCGGCGCACTGGGCACGCAACTCAGCGGCAAACGGGTCGCCACCGAAGCGATCGGCAGGCTGCTCGAAGCCGTGCTGGAGCCGGGCGACCGGGTCTGCCTCGAAGGCAACAACCAGAAGCAGGCCGACTTCCTGGCCAAGGCGCTGGTGCAGGTCGATCCGGCGCGGGTGCACGGCCTGCACATGGTGCAGTCGGTGCTGGCGCTGCCGGAACATCTCGACGTGTTCGAGAACGGCGTCGCGGCGCGGCTGGACTTCAGCTTCTCGGGACCGCAGGGCGCTCGGCTGGCCAAGCTGGTGTCGGCGGGGCGCATCGAGATCGGCGCCATCCACACCTACCTCGAACTCTTCGCGCGCTACTTCGTCGACCTCACGCCCCAGGTGGCGCTGGTCGCGGCGCACGCGGCCGATGCCGAGGGCAACCTCTACACCGGTCCCAACACCGAGGACACGCCGGTGATCGTCGAGGCCACGGCGTTCTCGGGCGGCATCGTGATCGCGCAGGTGAACGAACTGGTGGACGGCAAGACCACCACGCTGCCGCGCGTCGACATACCCGCAGGCTGGGTGAACTTCGTCGTCAAGGCGCCGCGGCCGAACTTCATCGAGCCGCTGTTCACGCGCGATCCGGCGCAGATCAGCGAGATCCAGGTGCTGATGGCGATGATGGCGATCAAGGGCATCTACGCCGAGTACGGCGTGCAGCGCCTCAACCACGGCATCGGCTTCGACACCGCGGCGATCGAGCTGCTGCTGCCGACCTACGGCGAATCGCTGGGGCTCAAGGGCAAGATCGGCAGGCACTGGGCATTGAACCCGCATCCGGCGCTGATTCCCGCGATCGAAGCCGGCTGGGTGCAATCGGTGCACTCCTTCGGCTCGGAGCTGGGCATGGAGGACTACATCCGCGCCCGCTCCGATGTGTTCTTTACCGGGCCCGACGGCAGCCTGCGCAGCAACCGCGCCCTGTGCCAGGCCGCGGGCCACTATGCCTGCGACCTGTTCATCGGCTCGACCCTGCAGATCGACCTCGACGGCAACAGCTCGACCGCCACGCTGGGCCGCATCGCGGGCTTCGGCGGCGCGCCCAACATGGGCGCCGACGCGCGCGGCCGGCGTCACGCGAGCCCGGCGTGGCTCAAGGCCGGGCGCGAAGCGCGCGCCGGACGCAGCGGCGCCGCCGGGACACCGCGCGGGCAGAAGCTGGTGGTGCAGATGGTCGAGACTTTCCGCGAGCACATGCAGCCGGCCTTCGTCGACCGGCTCGATGCCTGGACCTTGCAGGAGCAGGCCGGCATGGACCTGCCGCCGATCATGATCTACGGCGACGACGTCACGCACATCCTGACCGAGGAAGGCATCGCCAACCTGCTGCTGTGCCGCACCGACGCGGAGCGCGAGCAGGCGATTCGCGGCGTGGCCGGCTACACGGCGGTCGGCCTCGCGCGCGACCGGCGCGCGGTCGAGAACCTGCGCGACCGCGGCGTCATCCGCCGGCCGGAAGACCTCGGCATCGATCCGCGGCAGGCCACCCGCAACCTGCTGGCCGCACGCAGCATGCGCGACCTGGTGCGGGCCTCGGGCGGCCTCTACCAGCCGCCCAAGCGATTCAGAAACTGGTGACCAGGAGAACGACCATGACCATTCCCGCGGGGCTCGAAGCCCTCGATTTCTCCTTCACCGGCACCCGACCCGCCGGCGCCTTCGCGCCGGTGCTCGTCGGCGTCGTCGGCTCCGGCAACCTGGAGGTGCTGCTCGAAGCGGCCGGCGGCGACGTCTGCACCGTCCGCATCGAGACCTCGGCACGCGGCTTCGGCCCGATCTGGGAAGCCGTGCTCGGCGACTTCCACGATCGGCATCCACTGGCCGGCGTGCGCATCGCCATCAACGACATGGGCGCGACACCCGCGGTCGTCAGCCTGCGGCTGGACCAGGCCGTGGCCGAACTGCCGGCGGCGGCGCAAGGAGCACGGCCATGATCAGCTACGCCGAATGCTCGGCGCGCGAACGGATCGCGCAACTGCTGGACACGGGCAGCTTCCACGAATGGCTGCCGCCGGCCGAGCGCCTGACCAGCCCGCATCTGGCGCAGCTGGGCGTGCCGTCGTCCTTCGACGACGGCGTCGCGATCGGCCGGGCGACGCTGGGCGGGCTGGAGGTCTTCGTCGCCGCCCAGGAAGGCGCCTTCATGGGCGGCGGCGTCGGCGAGGTGCACGGCGCCAAGCTGGTCGGCCTGCTGCGCCGCGCGCTGCGCGACCGCCCGGCGGCGGTGCTGCTGCTGGCGGAGTCCGGCGGCGTGCGGCTGCACGAGGCCAATGCCGGCCTGATCGCGGTGTCGGAGGTCATGCGCGCCGTGCTCGACGTCCGCGCGGCCGGCGTGCCGGTGGTGGTGCTGATCGGCGGCGCGAACGGCTGCTTCGGCGGCATGGGCATCGTCGCGCGCTGCGCGGACCACATCGTGATGAGCGATGTCGGGCGGCTCGCCATGTCCGGGCCGGAAGTCATCGAGGCCTCGCACGGGGTGGAGGAATTCGACTCGCGCGACCGCGCCCTGGTGTGGCGCACCACGGGCGGCAAGCACCGCTGGCTGACCGGCGATTGCGACGCGCTCGTGGAAGACGACGTGGCCGCCTTCCGCGACGCGGCCATCGATGCGATCGGCGCCTCGAAGCCGGTGTCGCTCGCCACGCTCGAAGCCGAGCACGCCCTGCTCTCCGCACGCCTGCGCGACCCGCTGGCGGAGGACGGCGGCGACGACGCCATTGCGCTGTGGACCCACCTGGGCATTGCAGGTGCCGACCGCGTGCCCGATCTGGACGTGGCCGCGGTGCGCGCACTGCGGCCTGCATGAGGAGCGAATCGATGGACTGGAACCTTCTCGCCACCGGGCTCTTCGGCGCCGGACATGGCATCGTCGCCGACGGCGACTTCCTGCAAGGCACGGCGCACTTCGACGGCCAGCCGATCACGGTGATCGGCACCACGAACCACGCGCCGATCGGCGTCAGGCTGGCCCTGGCCCAGGCGCGGGTGGTGCTCGACACCCTCGCGCAGCACCCGGAGCGGCCGATCCTGCTGCTGGTCGACACCCAGGGCCAGCAGCTGCGGCGGCGCGACGAACTGCTCGGCATCAACCGCGCGATGGCCCACCTCGGCGCCAGCATCGATCTCGCCCGGCGACGCGGCCATCGCGTGATCGGCCTGGTGTACGACCAGGCGCTGTCGGGCGGCTTCATCACCTCGGGCCTGATCGCGGATGCCTGCCATGCGCTGCCCGAGGCCGAGATCCGCGTCATGCGCATCCCCGCGATGGCGCGCGTGACCAAGCTGCCCGAGGACATGCTGACCGCGCTGTCGCAATCGAACCCGGTGTTCGCGCCCGGGGTATCGAACTACGTCGCGATGGGCGGCGTGCGCTCGCTGTGGCGGGGCGATCTCGCGGCGGCCCTGCGCGAGGCGCTGGCGCATTCGCCCCGCGACGACCTGCGCGCGATCGACGGCGCCGAGCGCGGCGGCCGCAAGCTCGCCGCGGCGGTCGCGCAGCGCGTGCTGGATGCGGCCTGAGGACGCGCCATGATGCCGCTGCGACGCCATCGGCTGGCTTGCCTGACGGACGCGGGCTGGGCCGTCGTCCGCGCGCAGGCCTGGGACACCCAGGCGCAGGCTTGCATCGACCACTGGGCCGCGCACCGGCTGCCGCTGGTCGTGACCCGGCAGCCGCCGCACGCCGACCCGGCGCAGGCCCCGATCGCGCTGGGCCTCCCGGCGCCGCTGCAATGGGACCGGCGGCGCCTGGCCATCCAGGCGCCGCGCAGCGCGCTCGCCTGGTTCGACGAGTTTCCGCGCGCCGCCGATGTGCTGGGCCTGCTGCCGCGCGGGCCCCGCGCCGCGATGCGCGCGCTCGGCCAGTCGCTCGCAGCCTGCCGCGCGCCGGCGCGCGTCTACGGCGGCTACGGCTGGCAGCTGCTGACCGGCCTCGCCTACCTGCGCGAGAGCTCCGACATCGACCTGTGGATCGCCGTCGACGATGCCGAGCATGCGGACGCGGTCGTTCGCCATCTCGAAGGCTTCGCGCCCCGCCAGCCGCGGCTGGATGGCGAGCTGGTGTTCGAGGACGGCACGGCCGTGGCCTGGCGCGAGTGGAGCGCCTGGCGCGCAGGCCGGGCCCGTCGCCTGCTCGTGAAGCGGCTGGAGGGCGCGGCGATGGCGGATGCATCGTTCCTGCGCCGCCATGCGCCGGTGCTGGAGATGGAGGCATGAGCCCCCGCCCGGCCGCTCCGAAGGGGGCTCGCACCGCAGTGCGAAGCACGGAGGTTTCCCGATGAACGCCGCCCGTCTGCCGGCTCGACGCGCGGTGCGCCTGAGCGCGGCCGACATCGGACGCGCCGCCACGCTGGCGCTGCACGACGAGCTCGCGCTGGCGCCCAAGCCGGGCCTGGTGTCCTTCGTCGACAGCGGCAGCCACTCGGACATGGATGCCCACACCTTCATGCGCAGCCTGTTCGCATTGCGCCACTACTTCGTGCAGATCTGCGCCCTCGGCGAGGCCCAGGCGCCGTTCGAAGCGCTGGAGCGTTGCGGCATCGCCGCCGAAGCGCGGATGCTGGCGGCCACCGGCGGCATCAACACGCACCGCGGCGCCATCTTCACGCTCGGCCTGCTGTGCGCCGCGGCGGGCGCCCTGCTCCGCGACGGCGCGCCGCTCGACCCGCAGGCGCTTCGCCACGCATTGCGCCGCCATTGGGGCGATGCGCTGGCCGCCCGCACCCGGCGCGTCTCCGCCTTGCCCGGCGGCATGGCCGCGCGCCGGCATGGCCTGCGCAGCGCATCCGAAGAAGCGGCACTGGCCTTCCCGGTGCTGTTCGAAACGGCCGTGCCTGCCCTCGCCTCCGCGCTGCGGCGCGGCCTGGGCCCCCAGCGGGCCCGCATCGACGCCCTGTTCGCCACCATGGCCACGCTCGACGACAGCAACCTCGCGCACCGCGGTGGCATGACCGGACTGCGCCACGCGCAGCAGGCGGCGCGCGGCTATCTCGCGCAAGGCGGCGCAGCCAGCGACCACGGCTTCGCCGCCGCCCGGGCCCTGCACCGCGACTTCGTCGCCCGCCGCCTGTCGCCCGGCGGCGCGGCCGACACGCTGGCCGCCGCCTGCTGGATGCGGCGCGTCTGCGAAGACATCCGACCGCCCGCGCCATGAGCTTCGCGCTGATCTTTTCGGGCCAGGGCATGCAGCATCCCGCGATGCTTTCCTGGCTGGCCGACGACGAACTGCTGTCGGGCGTGGCGCGGGTGCTGGGCGCGGACTGGCGCCAGCACCTGCAGGACCGCGATTGGGCCAGCCGTAACGCGCATGCGCAGCTGCTCCTGACCGGACTCGGGCTGGCCGCGTGGACACAGCTCGCGCCCCGGCTGCCGGAACCCGCGGTCGTCGCCGGCTACAGCGTCGGCGAAGTCGCGGCCTTCGCGGCGGCCGGCGTCTTCGCGCCGGGCGATGCGATCGAACTGGTGCAGCTTCGTGCCGCGCTGATGGACCGTGATGCCGAGCGATGCCCCGCCGGGCTGCTCGCGGTCAGCGGCCTCGCGGACGAGGCGATGGCCCGGCTCTGCAACGACTTCGGGCTGCTGATCGCCATTCGAAACGACCCTGTCAGCGTGGTGCTCGGCGGCCCCAGGTCATCGCTCGCGCCGGCCGCCGATGCGGCATTGCGCCAGGGCGGCCACGCCACGGCGCTCCCGGTCGGCGTCGCTTCGCACACACGGTGGATGGCCGAAGCCGCGCGGGCCTTCGAAGCGCGGCTGGCGACGCAGCCCTTCGCATCGCCGCGAATCCCGCTGCTCAGCAATGTCGCGGGCCGCGTGCGCGACGCTGCCCAGGCCCGGTCCGCCCTGGCCCGCCAGCTCGACCACACGGTGCGTTGGGACGAGTGCATGGAGGCCATCGCGGCGCGGCGGGTGCGCTGCGTGCTCGAGATCGGCCCGGGCCAGGCCCTGGCGCGGATGTGGAACCAGCGCCACCCGGGCATCCCGGCGCGCTCCGCGGACGAGTTCCGCAGCGCCGGCGGCATCGTCGACTGGATCGGGCGCCACGCCGACTGATCGCTACTTCGATTCGCCGGCCGCGGCCGGCGCCGGCGCATGGGTCGCGTCGCCGCCGTGCTTCTCGCCCGACATGTCGACACTGCCGCCCGCCTTGGTGAGCACGTACAGCACGATGGCCGCGAAGACGGCGAAGCCGACGATGATCTTCCACATGATTGAATCTCCTGAAACCTTGCTCTGTCTCAACTGATCAAGCCAAGAAAAAGGCCTCGCGCCGAGCCGGCGCGAAGCCTTTTTGTCGAACCGAGGGCCGCGGCCCTCGTGCGGTCGGGACGCTCAGTCGTTGGCGTAGATGTCGACGTCCTTGGTCTCGCGGATGAAGATCGTGCCGACCACCAGCGTCACCGCGGCGATCACGATCGGATACCAGAGACCGTTGTACATGTTGCCGGTGCTCGCCACGATCGCGAAGGCAGTGGTCGGCAGCAGGCCGCCGAACCAGCCGTTGCCGATGTGATAGGGCAGGCTCATCGAGGTGTAGCGGATGCGGGTCGGGAACATCTCGACCAGCATGGCGGCGATCGGGCCGTAGACCATCGTCACCAGCAGCACCAGCCAGAACAGCAACGCCACGGTCATGACCTTGTTGATCTGCGCCGGGTCGGCCTTGGTCGGATAGCCCGCCGTCTTGAGCTGCTCGGCGACCGCCTTCTTGAAGGCCGCGATCTCCTTGGCCGAGGCCTCGTCGAACTTGTGGTTGACCACGTTACCCACCGGCGCCGTGATCGCCACCTCGCCGATCTTGACCACCGCCGGCGAACCGGCCGGGCCGTCGGCGCGCTCGTAGCTCACCGAGTTCTGCACCAGGTAGCGCTTGGCGATGTCGCAGGAGCTGCTGAAGTCGATCTCGCGCGCCACCGGATTGCCCTGGAACGAGCAGGAGCGGGGATCGGCCGTCACGACCACGCCGGCCGTCGCCTGGGCGCGGGCCAGCGCCGGGTTGGCGTTCTCGGTCAGCATCTTGAAGACCGGGAAGTAGGTCACCACGGCCAACAGGCAGCCGGCCATGATGATCGGCTTGCGGCCGATCTTGTCGGACAGGGTGCCGAAGACGACGAAGAAGGGCGTGCCGATCAGGAGGGCGGCGGCGATCATCAGGTTGGCCGTCGTGGCATCGACCTTGAGCTGCTGCGTCAGGAAGAAGAGCGCGTAGAACTGGCCCGAATACCAGACCACGGCCTGGCCGGCGGTCAGGCCGATCAGCGCCAGGATCACGATCTTCAGGTTCTTCCACTCGCCGAAGGACTCGGACAGCGGCGCCTTCGAGGTCTTGCCCTCGGCCTTCATCTTCTGGAAGGCGGGCGACTCCGACAGCGACAGCCGGATCCACACCGAGATGCCGAGCAGCAGGATCGAGACCAGGAAGGGAACGCGCCAGGCCCATTCGGCGAAGGCGGCCTCGCCCACGCCTTCACGCACGCCCAGGATCACCAGCAGGCTCAGGAACAGGCCGAGCGTGGCGGTGGTCTGGATCCACGAGGTGTAGGCGCCGCGCTTGCCGTGCGGTGAATGCTCGGCCACGTAGGTGGCTGCACCGCCGTACTCGCCGCCGAGCGCCAGGCCCTGCAGCATCCGCAGCGCGATCAGGATCACCGGCGCCGCGACGCCGATGGTCGCGTAGCTGGGCAGCAGGCCGACGATGAAGGTCGACAGGCCCATGATCAGGATCGTGACCAGGAAGGTGTACTTGCGGCCGATCATGTCGCCGAGGCGGCCGAACACGATGGCGCCGAACGGGCGCACCAGGAAACCGGCCGCAAAGGCCAGCAGCGCGAAGATGAAGGCGGCGCCGGCATCGAGGCCGCTGAAGAACTGGCGCGCGATCACGGGCGCGAGCGACCCGTAGAGGTAGAAGTCGTACCACTCGAACACGGTCCCCAGCGACGAGGCGAAGATGACCTTCTTCTCCTCCTGGGTCATGGGCCGGGGCGCGTGCGACGCTCCTCGTGAATCTAGTGTGGCTGACATGTCGTCTCCTGTAGAAATTTCCGCCCACGGCGTGGGACGTATCGCATTCTTGAAGGGGCGACTGACCCGAGGCTGTCGCGAAACTGAACGTCGGCTGACGGTTTAAGGTGCAACCCGCGCCAGCCGTTTCAGATCATGGAAAAACTACGGTTTGCTGCGCAGCAGCAGGGAAGGACGCTGGTCGGCGGCGTCCCAATCGGGGCCGTCGAACCATGGCTCGCCGTGCAGGTAGGCACGCAGCATCGCCAGGCCGTCGAAGCCCCAGAACAGCCGGTCGTCGACCTCGAAGGCCGGCACCCCGAAGACGCCGCGTGCGATCGCAGCGTCGGTATTGGCCTTGAGCTGCGCCTTGACCGCTTCGCCGCCGGCGTCGCGCTGCGGCCGCAGCGTGGCCGCCAGCGCCGCCAGGCGCGCCGGGTCGCCGGGCTCGCCGCCGCTGCGCCAGACTTCGCGGAACAGGGTCTCGGCCACGTAGCGGCTGATCTCACCGTCGGCGCTGGTCGCCAGCGCCAGCCGCAGGTGCGGCAAGGGGTTGTAGGGGTGGGTGGCGGGCATCCGGATCGGGATGCCGTGGGCATGGCCGAGCCACAGCACATGGCGGTAGGTCCAGCTGCGCTTGGCCGGGATCTCGGCCGGGCCGAGCTGGCCGTGGTGCTTGAGCAGTGCCCCGAGCAGCACCGGCCGATACGCCACGCTGTAGCTCAGGCCTTCGAGCGCCTGCGGCAGGTGCTCGAAGGCCAGGTAGGCATAGGGCGAGATGAAATCGAGGTGGCAGGTGAGGTGCTTCATGGCGTGTCTCCGGCGGCGACGCCGAAGCCGGCTTCGGCACGCAGCTCGATCGCGCGCCAGACGCCGCGCTTGCCGGCGTCGTCCATCCGGCTCCAGGCCGCGATCTCGGCGATGGTGCGCAGGCAGCCCTCGCAGAAGCCCGTGGCCGGCACCATCCGGCAGATCGAGATGCAGGGCGACGGCAGGTCGCTGGCCATGGCGCGCGCGGCCGCGGCGCGCGCCGGCAGGGTCGACAACGACGCGACGCTCACACCACGTCCGCGACCGGTGCGCCGGTCAGGCCTTCGAGTTCGCGCGGATGCAGCCGAACCACCGCATGCGGATGGCCGGCCGCGGCCCAGATCTCCTCGAAGCGGAACAGCTCGCGGTCGATCAGCATCACCGGCGCCACGGCATGCGCGAACGGCGAGACACCGCCGATCGAGAAACCGGTCTTCGACTTGACGAACTCGGCATCGGCGCGGCCCAGCTTGCCGACCAGCGCCTCGACCTTCTTCTCGTCGACCCGCTTGTCGCCCGAGGTCACGACCAGCACCGCGGCGTCGTCCGACTTGCGGCGAAAGACGATGCTCTTGGCGATCTGCGCCACCTCGATGCCCAGGGCATCGGCCGCCTGCTGCGCGGTGCGCGCAGCGTCGTCGAGCATCTGCGGCGCGTGGGCATGGCCCTTGTCCTGAAGGAGACGGGCGACGCGCTGCACGCCCTCCGGCAATGAAGTGAGCTCGGCACCGCACATGTCAGTGCCCGCCCGGCCGCCCGAAGGGCACTGAGCGCCCCGTCGGGGGGCAGCGATACGCGAAGCGATGAGCGTGGGGGCATTTCATGTCAGTTGGCCCGCTTGTTGCGGATCGCCTTCGAGGCCCGCGAATTCGGCTCGCGCCCGAGTGCGTCGCTGATGTAGACGCCGGCGTCGATCAGGCGGTCGAGGTCGATGCCGGTCTCGATGCCCATGCCGTGCAGCATGTAGACCACGTCCTCGGTCGCGACGTTGCCGGTCGCGCCCTTGGCATAGGGGCAGCCGCCGAGCCCGGCGGACGAGGTGTCGTACTGCCAGACGCCCATCTCGAGGCTGGCCAGCGTGTTGCCCAGGGCCTGGCCGTAGGTGTCGTGGTAGTGGCCCGAGATGTCGTCGACGCCGTAGTGCTTCCGCGTGGCCTCGATGGCGCGCTGCACCTTCAGCGGCGTGCCGACGCCGATGGTGTCGGCCACGCCCACGTGCTGCACGCCGATCTCCTTCATGAGGCCGGCCAGCATGTCGACGCGCGAGGGCGCGATCTCGCCCTCGTAGGGACAGCCCACGGTGCAGGACATCGCGCCGCGCACGTAGATGCCGTGCTCGCGCGCCGCCGCCACCACCGGCCGGAAGCGCTCGATGCTCTCGGCGATCGAGCAGTTGATGTTGCGCTGGCTGAAGGCCTCGCTGGCGGCGCCGAAGACCACGATCTCGTCGGGCCATTCTTCGCGCGGCGCGGCGATCGCGGCCTCGAAGCCCTTCATGTTCGGCGTCAGCACCGAATAGCGCACGCCCGGTTTGCGACGGATGCCGTGCATCACCTCGGCGTTGTCGGCCATTTGCGGCACCCATTTGGGCGAGACGAAGCTGGTGACCTCGATCTCCTTGAGGCCGGCGTCCTGCAGGCGGTGCACCAGGCCGATCTTGATCTCGGCCGACACCGGCTGCTTCTCGTTCTGGAGGCCGTCGCGCGGGCCGACGTCGACGATCTTGACTTTGGGAGGGAGGTTCATGGGGCGCTCATGGTCGGTGAGGAAGGTGCAGCAGCCATTTTCTCCGCATCCGGATCGGCATGGCGCTCAGTGGGGTTTGGGCAGGCTATGGCCTTCTCCGTGGACAGGCGTGGATCATCTGCTGGCCGAGCGATGTTCAATACCCCCGCCCCGCATCCACCACCCCCGCCACCGCCTCCCCTCGCTCCATCGCCCGGATCTTCCCCGCGATCTGCCTGATCGAGATGTCGCGCTCGGTCCGCGCCGAGCCGTGCGGCGTCACCGTGATCTTGGGGTGCGACCAGAACGGATGCCTGGCCGGCAGCGGCTCGACGTTGAAGACGTCGAGCATGGCGCCCGCGAGCTGGCCGCTGTCGAGCAGCGGGATCAGGTCGTCGTCGACCAGATGGGCGCCCCGCGCGACGTTGATCAGGTAGCCGCCGGGGCGGCCGCCGTTCAACTTCGACAGCGTGTCGCGGTTCAGGATGCCGCGCGTCTCGCGGGTCAGCGGCAGCAGGTTCACGAGCACGCGGCTGGCGCCGAGGAAGTCGTCGAACTGGGATTCGCCGGCGAAGCAGCCGACCCCATGGATCTGCTTCGGCGACCGGCTCCAGCCATTGACCGGAAACTCGAACTGCGCCACGGCCTTGGCCACGCGCTCGCCGAGCACGCCGAGACCCATCACGCCGACCGCGAAATCCTGGCGCTCGCGTGGCTTGCGATAGCTCCAGCGGCGGGCTCGCGCTTCGGCCTCGTAGGCATCGAACTCGCGGAAATGCCGGATCAGCGCATGGCAGACATACTCGGCCATCTGCACCGACATGCCGGCATCGTCGAGCCGAACGACCTGGGTCTGCGGCGCGACCTTGAGCTTGAGCAGCGCATCGACACCGGCGCCGATGTTGAACAGCCCGCGCAAGCCCGGTTGCTCGTCGAGGAATCGCTGCGGCGGCGCCCAGACCACGGCATGGTCGGCGGGTGCGGCGCCGGGGGTCCAGTTCTCCACCACGGCTTCGGGCAGGGCGGCGCGCAGGCCCTCGATCCAGGGATCGGGACGGTTGTCCGTCAGGCAGACGGTGATTCGGATCGGGGAGGAAGTCATCCCCGGAGCTTAAACCGCGATGCGCAGCAACTCGGCCCCCTCGGCGACCTGGTCCCCGGGCACGTACAGCAGCTCCTCGACAGTGCCATCCGCCGGCGCCGCGATCGTGTGCTCCATCTTCATCGCCTCCATCACGGCCAGCGGCTGGCCGCGGCTGACCTTGTCACCGGCCTTGACCGCGAAGGAAACGACCTTGCCGGGCATCGGCGCCGTCAGCCGGCCGCCTTCGGCATGGGTCTCGCCCGCGTGCGCGAGGCGGTCGATCGCGAGGATCCGGGTCGCGCCCTCGGCGCCGAAGACATAGGCCGTGTCCTCGTCCTGGTAGACGTTGAGCGTATGGCGCTGGCCGCCGAACTGCAGCTCGAGCTCGCCCGAGGGAAAGCTGCCGATCACCAGCGGGCCGGCCACGTCGCCGACCTGCAGCCACAGCGCACCATCGTGCAGGTAGCGCAGCGTGGCGCTCTGCGGCGCGCCGCGGAACTCGAATTCGAAGGGCCGCGTCGCCACGCCATGCGACTGCCAGCCATCGCGCCGGCTGAACGGATCGCCATTGGCGCTCGCCGCTTCGGCCAGCAGCGTGCGCGCGATCGATGCCGCGGCCGCCAGCGGCAGGCCCAGCGGCTCCTGGTCGAACAGCACCGCGCGCTCGCGCTCGATCAGCGCGGTATCGAGCTTGGCATTGGCGA
The DNA here is from genome assembly GCF_030316985.1 of Variovorax sp. J31P179. Taxonomy (NCBI): domain Bacteria; kingdom Pseudomonadati; phylum Pseudomonadota; class Betaproteobacteria; order Burkholderiales; family Comamonadaceae; genus Variovorax; species Variovorax sp. J31P179. Next base: position 433,815 of record NZ_JASZYL010000006.1, read on the forward strand.
ACGAATCGGTGCGCAGGATGCCGCGCAGGAACTGCACGTTGGTCGACACGCCGACGATGTGCGTCTGCGCCAGCGCGAGGTCCAGCCGCGCCAGCGCCTCTTCGCGGGTCGCACCATGCACGATCAGCTTGGCGATCATCGAATCGTAGAAAGGCGAGATCACGCCGCCTTCGCGCACGCCGTCGTCGATGCGCACGCGGCTGCGCTGGAAGGCGGTCGCCTGTGGCTTGCGGTACACCCGCAAGGTGCCGGTGGCGGGCAGGAAGTTGTTGTCGGGGTTCTCGGCGCAGATGCGCGCCTCGATCGCGTGGCCGTGGATCTGCAGCTGCTCCTGCTTCAACGGCAAGGCCTCGCCCGAGGCCACGCGCAACTGCCATTCGACCAGATCGAGCCCGGTGATCGCCTCGGTCACCGGATGCTCCACCTGCAGCCGCGTATTCATCTCCATGAAGAAGAAAGACATGTTGGCCCCCACGCTCGGCACTGGCGTGTCCTCGCTGCCCCCCGAGGGGGCGCTCGCTTGCTTGGGGCGGCCCGGCGCGGCGCTCGTCCCCGCATCGCCGCGCTGCTCGACGATGAACTCCACCGTGCCGGCGCCAACGTAGTTCACGGCCCGCGCCGCCGCCACCGCCGCCTCGCCCATCTGCCTGCGCATCGCCTCGGTCATGCCGGGCGCGGGCGCTTCCTCGAGCACCTTCTGGTGGCGGCGCTGCACCGAACAGTCGCGCTCGAACAGGTAGACGTAGTTGCCCTGGGTGTCGCCGAAGACCTGGATCTCGATGTGGCGCGGCCGCTGCACGTACTTCTCGATCAGCACCGCGTCGTCGCCGAAGCTGTTGATCGCCTCGCGTTGGCACGAGGCCAGAGCGCCAGCAAAGTCGCCGGCCTTCTCGACCACCCGCATGCCCTTGCCGCCGCCGCCCGCGCTGGCCTTGATCAGCACCGGGTAGCCGATGCGGTCGGCCTCGCGCTGCAGCAGCGCCGGGTCCTGGTCCCTCCCGTGGTAGCCCGGCACCAGCGGCACACGGGCCTTCTCCATCAGCTGCTTCGACTCCGCCTTGAGGCCCATGGCCTTGATCGCCGACGGCGGCGGGCCGATGAAGACCAGGCCGGCATCGGCGCAGGCCTGCGCGAATTCCTCGTTCTCGCTCAGGAAGCCGTAGCCCGGGTGCACCGCCTCGGCACCCGTGGCCTTGGCGGCCTCGAGGATCTTCTCCCAGCGCAGGTAGCTGTCCTTGGGCGCGCTGCCGCCCAGGTACACCGACTCGTCGCAGGCCCGCACGTGGTTGGCGTGGGCGTCGGCGTCGGAGTACACCGCCACCGTCCGGATGGCCATGCGGCGCGCCGTCGAAGCCACTCGGCAGGCGATCTCGCCACGGTTGGCGATCAGGATCTTCTTAAACATTCGATGAGTCTCCAGGAGGATTTTTCTTGAGCTGGAAGGCGGGCACCACGCCCGGATCGGACCGGCCGCTGAAGATCCGCGCCACACGGCCGAACAAGGATTTGAGGAAGCGCCAGCTCTTGCGGATCAGCCAGACGCTGAGCACCAGCACGGCGATGAACAGCAGCCCGAACACCAGCGGATGCGCCACCGCCAGCCACAGGCCGACCGGCACCGCGGTGTCCTCGACCAGCGAGGCGCCCACATTCGTGAAAGGCTCGGGCGAGGTGTTGATCGCGGCCCGCGTGGTGGCCTTGGCCGCATGCGCGGTGGCCGCGAAGCCGCCGCCGAGCAGGGCCGCCACCAGCGCCATCGCGGCATGGTCGGCACCGAACACGCCGGCCGCCAGCGCAGCCCCGGCCGGGATTCGGATCGCCGTATGGACCATGTCCCAGATCGAATCGAGGCCCGGGATCTTGTCGGCGAAGAACTCGACGAACACCATGAAGCCGCTGGCCGCCAGCACCACCGGATGCGCCAGCAGCTGCAGGCCGCTCGGCAGGGGAATCCAGCCCAGATAGCCGGCGAGCCCGGTCAGCAGCACCACCAGGTACAGGCGCACGCCGCTGGCCCACCCCAGCGCGGCGGCCAGCGCGAGCAGTTGCGGCATGTCGAGCGAGTTCATGGATTCAACCAGGAAGGCTTGCGCTTCTGCAGGAACGACTGCACGCCCTCGCGCCCCTCGTCGCTGGCGCGGATGTCGGCGATGCCTTCGACCGTCTTCGCGATCAGCGCATCGTCGATCTCCCGGCCGGCGACATCGGCGATCAGCGTCTTGCAGGCCCGCACCGCGGCCGGGCTGGCACCGGTCAGCGCCTTCACTAGCTCGGCCACCTTGGCATCGAGCGCGTCGGCCGCCACCACCTCGTGCACCAGGCCGATGCGATGCGCCTCGGCCGCCGCGAAACGCTCGGCCGTGAGGAACCAGCGCTGCGCCGCCCGCGTGCCCATTGCGCGCAGCACGTAGGGGCTGATGGTCGCCGGCACCAGGCCGATCTTGACCTCGCTCAGGCAGTACCAGGCGCTGTCGACGCTGACCGCGATGTCGCAGGCGGCGACCAGGCCCATGCCGCCGGCATAGACGTCGCCCTGCACGCGCGCGATGGTGGGCTTGGGACAGTCGGCGATGGTTCGCAGCATCTCGGCCAGCTTGCCGGCGTCGGCGATGTTCTCGTCGCGCGTGTAGTCGGCCATGCGCCGCATCCAGTTGAGGTTGGCGCCGGCGCAGAAGGCCGGGCCGTTGGCGCCGAGCACGATGGCCCTGACCTGCGGCGCGGCGCCGGCCTCGGTGAAGGCCTGCGTCAGCTCGGCGATCACGATGTCGTCGAAGGCATTGCGCGCCTCGGGCTGGTCGAGCCAGATGCGCGCGACCGCGCCGTCGATCGACAGCTTCAGCTTGGTGAAGGACGTGCTCATGAGGATTTCGCTTCCTGTTGCAGCAGATAGACCCAGTCGAGTTCGGGCCCGGGCCGGGCCATGGCGGTCAGCGCGGCGCTGAGCTGGCCGCGATGGTGGGTTGCGTGGTTGAAGACATGGCCGAGCGCCGGTGCGAATGGAATGCGCACCGCGTCGCCGTTGTTGCGGGTGTAGGCGAGATCGCCGTCGAAGCGCTCGGGCGCCTGCTCCGCCAGCCAGGGGCTCCATCGCTGCACGGCCTGACCCAGCGCCTGGCAGGCCTCGCCGCGGTCCGCATGCAGCTCGGTGTCCAGCGGCAGGCGCAGCGACCGGCCTTCGGCGAAACGAGCGAACCAGATGTCGTCGGTCACCAGAAGATGGTTGACCGTGCGGTGCACCGAGCGAAAGTAGAGGCCGCATTCGCGATGCCAGTCCGCCTCGGACAGGCCCGCCAGGTTCGACCCGATCAGCCGCTCGGTCGCCCACACGTGGTAGCGCGCGAGGCTGGCGAAGTAGTTCGCGAGCGTCATGGCGTTCACATGCGGAAGATGCCGAACTTCGGCTCGGGGATCGGCGCATTGCGCGACGCCGCCAGGCCCAGCGCCAGCACGCGCCGCGTGTCGGCCGGATCGATGATGCCGTCGTCCCACAGCCGCGCGGTCGCGTAGTAGGGATGGCCCTGCACCTCGTACTGCTGGCGGATCGGCGACTTGAAGGCTTCTTCCTCCTCGGCGCTCCACTGCCCGCCCTTGGCCTCGATGCCGTCGCGCTTGACCGTGGCCAGCACGCTCGCGGCCTGCTCGCCGCCCATCACGCTGATGCGCGCGTTGGGCCACATCCAGAGGAAGCGCGGCGAATAGGCGCGCCCGCACATGCCGTAGTTGCCGGCGCCGAAGCTGCCGCCGATGATGATCGTGAACTTGGGCACGTTGGCGGTGGCCACCGCGGTCACCATCTTGGCGCCGTGGCGCGCGATGCCCTCGTTCTCGTACTTGCGCCCGACCATGAAGCCCGTGATGTTCTGCAGGAACACCAGCGGCGTCTTGCGCTGGCAGCACAGCTCGATGAAGTGGGCGCCCTTCTGCGCCGACTCGCTGAAGAGAATGCCGTTGTTGGCGACGATGCCCACCGGCATGCCCTCGATCTCGGCGAAGCCGCAGACCAGCGTGCTGCCGAAGCGCGACTTGAATTCGTGGAACTCGCTGCCGTCGACGATGCGGGCGATGATCTCGCGCACGTCGAAGGGCTTGCGGGTGTCGGTGGGGATGACGCCGTAGAGCTCTTCGACCGGGAAGGCCGGTGCGCGGATCGCAGCCGCCGGGGCCGCCTCGGCAGCCGCCTTGCGAGCGTTCAGGTTGGCCACTGCAGAGCGCGCCAGCGCCAGCGCATGCAGGTCGTTCTGCGCCAGATGGTCGGCCACGCCCGACAGCCGCGTGTGGACGTCGCCGCCGCCCAGGTCTTCTGCGGTGACGACTTCACCGGTGGCCGCCTTCACGAGCGGCGGGCCGCCCAGGAAGATGGTGCCCTGGTTCTTGACGATGATGCTCTCGTCGCTCATCGCCGGCACGTAGGCGCCGCCGGCGGTGCAGGAGCCCATCACGACCGCGATCTGCGCGATGCCCTGCGCGCTCATCTGCGCCTGGTTGTAGAAGATGCGGCCGAAGTGGTCGCGGTCGGGAAAGACCTCGTCCTGGTTCGGCAGGTTGGCGCCGCCGGAGTCGACCAGGTAGATGCAGGGCAGCCGGTTCTGCTCGGCGATCTCCTGCGCCCGCAGGTGCTTCTTGACCGTGACCGGGTAGTAGGTGCCGCCCTTCACGGTGGCGTCGTTGCAGACGATCATGCAGTCGACGCCGCTGACCCGGCCGATGCCGGCGATCAGGCCCGCGCCGGGCGCTGCGCCGTGGTACATCGCATGCGCGGCGAGCGGCGCCACTTCGAGAAAGGGCGTGCCCGGGTCCAGCAGCTGGGCCACGCGGTCGCGCGGCAGCAGCTTGCCGCGCGCCGTGTGCTTGCTGCGCGCGGCCTCGCCGCCGCCGGCCTCGACCTTGGCGAACTGCACGTGCAGGTCGTCGACCAATGCGCGCATCGCGGTCGCGTTGGCCTGGAATTCCGCCGAGCGGGCATTGAGTTGGGTCTCGAGCTTCATGCAGTCTTGTCCTCGTCCAGCCCAAGCTGGTGCTTCATTGCTTCGCGAATCTTGAACTTCTGGATCTTGCCCGTGACCGTCATCGGAAACTCGGTCACGAACTCGATGTAGCGCGGCACCTTGTAGTGCGCGATCTGCCCCTTGCAGAACTCGCGCACCTCGTCGGCCGTCACGCTCTGGCCCGGCTTGGCGATGATCCAGGCGCAGAGCTCTTCACCGTACTTCTTGTCGGGCAGTCCGACCACCTGCACGTCCTGCACCTTCGGATGGCGATACAGGAACTCCTCGATCTCGCGAGGGTAGATGTTCTCGCCGCCGCGGATCACCAGGTCCTTGATGCGGCCGACGATGTTGACGTAGCCCTCGGCGTCCATGGTGGCGAGGTCGCCGGTGTGCATCCAGCCCTCGGCGTCGATCGCCTCGCGGGTCTTCTCGGGGTCTTCCCAGTAGCCGTGCATGACCGAGTAGCCGCGGGTGCAGAACTCGCCCGAGCTGCCGCGCGGCACGATGGCGCCGTCGACCGGATCGACGATCTTGATCTCGAGGTGCGGCTGCACCGTGCCGACGGTCGACACCCGCTTCTCGAGCGGCGTGTCGGTCGAGCTCTGGCAGCTCACCGGGCTGGTCTCGGTCATGCCGTAGGCGATCGTGATCTCGCGCAGGTTCATCTGCTCGACCACGCGCTTCATGACCTCGGTCGGGCATGGCGAGCCGGCCATGATGCCGGTGCGCAGGCTGCTGAAGTCGAAGTCCTTGAAGCGCGGATGGTCGAGTTCGGCGATGAACATGGTCGGCACGCCGTGCAGCCCGGTGCACTTCTCGTCCTGCACCGTCTGCATCACGGTGAGCGGATCGAAGCCGTCGTTCGGATAGACGATGGTCGCGCCGTGCGTCAGGCAGGCCAGGTTGCCCAGCACCATGCCGAAGCAATGGTAGAGCGGCACCGGGATGCACAGCCGGTCGACCGGCGTCAGCTTCATGCATTCGCCGATGAAGAAGCCGTTGTTGAGGATGTTGCGGTGGGTCAGCGTGGCGCCCTTGGGGAAGCCGGTGGTGCCGCTGGTGAACTGGATGTTGATCGGATCGCCGGCCTTGAGCGTCCTGGCGATCGCGGCGACCTGCGGGTCATCGGCTCGCCCGCTTTCGTGCAGCGCCGAGAAGCGCAGCAGCCCCGGCAGTTCGCCCTCGTCGCCCGCGGCATCGATCCAGGCCACGGTGCGCAGGTTCGGCAGGCGGGCAGACTTCAAGGCACCGGGTGCCGCGCCAGCCAGCTCGGGCGCCAGCTCGCGCAGCATGCCGACGTAGTCGCTGGTCTTGAAGCGCTTCATCGTGACCAGCGCCTTGCACGCCACCTTGTTGAGCGCGTACTCGAGCTCCGAGGTGCGGTAGGCCGGGTTGATGTTGACCAGCACGATGCCGACCTTGGCCGTGGCCAGCTGCATCAGCACCCAGGGCGCGTTGTTGTGCGACCAGATGCCGACCCGGTCGCCCGGCGCCAGCCCCAGGCCCAGCAGGGCGCTGGCGAGACGGTCGACTTCGCGCTGGAGTTCGCGGTAGCTGTAGCGCTTGCCCTCGTGCACGCTGACCAGCGCTTCGTGGTCGCCCTGCCGGGCCGCCATGTCGTCGAAGAAGTCGCCGATCGTCTGCTCGATCAGCGGTACATCGGTGGCGCCCTGCGCCATGCTCAGCGTCGGGTTCATCGCGCCTCCGTCAGGCGGTCTCGGCGAACAGCTCGCGGCCGATCAGCATGCGCCGGATCTCGCTGGTGCCGGCGCCGATCTCGTAGAGCTTGGCGTCGCGCCAGAGCCGCTCGACCGGGAAGTCCTTGGTGTAGCCCACGCCGCCCAGCGCCTGGATCGCCTCGCCGGCCATCCAGGTCGCCTTCTCGGCCGAGTACAGGATGGCGCCGGCCGCGTCCTTGCGGAAGGTGCGCGCGTGGTCGCTGCGGTCGCAGGCCTTGCCGACCGCGTACACGTAGGCGCGCGTGGCCTGCCAGGTCGAGTACATGTCGGCCAGCTTGCCCTGCATGAGCTGGAACTCGCCGATGCTCTGGCCGAACTGCTGGCGCTCGTGCACGAAGGGCAGTACCGCGTCCATGCAGGCCGCCATGATGCCCAGCGGGCCGCCGGAGAGCACCGCGCGCTCGAAATCGAGGCCGCTCATCAGCACCTTGGCGCCCATGCCCTCGCCGCCCAGCACGTTTTCTTCAGGCACCTCGCAGTTGTCGAAGTAGAGCGGGAAGGTGTTGGAGCCGCGCATGCCGAGCTTGTCGAGCTTGGTGCCGGCCGAGAAGCCCTTGAAACCCTTCTCGACGATGAAGGCGGTCATGCCGCGGGCGCCCATCTCGGGCTCGGTCTTGGCGTAGATCACCAGCGTGTCGGCGTCGCCGCCGTTGGTGATCCACATCTTGCCGCCGTTGAGCACGTAGCGGTCGCCCTTCTTCTCGGCCCGCAGCTTCATGCTGACGACGTCGGAGCCGGCATTGGGCTCGCTCATCGCCAGCGCGCCGACATGCTCGCCGCTCACCAGCTTGGGCAGGTACTTCTTCTTCTGCGCCTCGCTGCCGTTGCGGTGGATCTGGTTGACGCACAGGTTGGAATGCGCGCCGTACGAGAGCCCGACCGAGGCCGAGGCCCGCGAGACTTCTTCCATCGCCACGATGTGCGCCAGGTAGCCGAGCTCGGTGCCGCCGTATTCCTCCTTCACGGTCATGCCGTGCAGGCCGAGGTCGCCAAGCTTCTTCCAGAGGTCGGCCGGGAACAGGTTCTCGCGGTCGATGTCGGCGGCGCGCGGCGTGATCTCGTGGGCGGCGAAGTCCTGGATCGCGTCGCGCAGCGAATCGATGGTGTCGCCCAGGTCGAAGTTCAGGCCGGGATCGTGCATGGGTTTGTCTCCTTGGTCGGTCAGGCCCGCGCCGGAACTTTCCGAGGCGGAAGTTCGCAGCTTACGCCGTGTGTCGGCGCATTTGGCGCCACAATGGTTGCAAATCACGCCAGCTGAACCTCACGGCGACATGTCTTCATCCCCGCTCCAGAGCACCCGCCGCGCAGCCACGCCGATGGCCTTCGTGCGAGCGATCGTTCGCGGCTACGAACGCTATGGCGTCGACCCTTCGGAGGCCCTGGCACAGGCACAGATCACGCCGCGCGAACTGGCCGATCCCCAGGCCCGCGTGACCGCGGCGCAATTCGAGGTCCTGTCGGGCTTCGCGATGCAGGAGCTCGATGACGAGGCGCTGGGCTGGTTCCGGCGCAAGCTGCCCTGGGGCAGCTACGGCATGCTGTGCCGGGCCTCCCTGGGCGCGCCCGACCTGGGGGTGGCGATCAAGCGCTGGTGCCGGCACCTGCGCCTCCTGACCAACGACATCACGCTCGAGCTGTCGCAGGCCGACGGCCTGGCGACCGTGTCGATCACCGAACACCGGCCACTGGGCGATGTCCGCGAGTTCTGCCTGGTGTCGAACCTGCGATTCCTCCACGGCTATGCCTGCTGGGCGATCGATTCGCGGGTGTCCCTCAGCGCCACCGCCTTTCCGTTCGAGGCACCGCCCCACCGGGAGGCCTATCCGCTGATGTTCGGCGGCAGCCTGCGCTTCGGCGCCGAACGCGCCAGCTACAGCTTCGACCCGCGCTACCTCGCGCTGCCGCTGCGGCGCGACGAGGCGGCGCTGCGCACCATGCTGCGCCGCGCCCTGCCGCTCACGGTGCTGCAGTACCGGCGCGACCGCCTGCTGGGCCAGCGGGTGCGCGAGCTGCTGCGCACCCGCGCCGCGGAGGCCACGACCGCCGAGGCCTTGGCGGCCCTGTTGAACCTGTCGACCCGCACCCTGCACCGCCAGCTGATGGAAGAAGGCGTGTCGCTGCAGGCCCTCAAGGACGAGATCCGCCATCGAACGGCGGCCGACCAGCTGCGCCGGACCGACCGGCCGATCAAGCAGATCGCGCTGGCGGTGGGATTCCGCAATGAGAAAAGTTTCTCGCGCGCATTCAGGGCCTGGTCAGGCGCCACGCCGGGCGAAGTGAGGCGCAACGGCCTGCCGCCGGCCAGCGGCACGGCGAATCCGTGAAATAGTGCGCTGCCGGGCACCCAATCAGTGCCTGTCCGACGCAACGGGCACTGGCCTCGCCCTACGATCGCCGCATGCAGCAGACTCCTGACACCGACAGCTCGGCCTTCGCCGACCTGATGGACTTCATCGCGACCTCGGGCCGCACCCGCAACGCCGGTTTCGTGACCGAGAACGCCGAGCAGCTGGTGTCGCACATGTGGGCGGACCGGGCCCGGGCGATGGTGGCGTCGCTCACCACGATGGCCACGGCCACGCTGCCGCGCGGCAACGCCTGAGTCTCAATCGGGCGCCGCGCCCAGCGACCGCTTCAAGGCCTGGAAGTCGGGCGAACGCTGCAATACGCTGCGCCCCGCCGCGATCAGCCGCGTCACCTCTTCATCGCTGATCGAGAACGCGGTCGGCACCTGCATCAGCCGCTGCCGCAGCTCGCCGTCGGCGGCATCGCGCAGGTTGACCTGCACCACATGGATCTCGGCGTCGGGCGCGAACGCATCCGAGCCGTCGGCGCTGCGCGACTTGAGGTCATCCCGCCATTGGCGCGCGGTGTCGAGCAGGAACTCCTGGGTCTCGAGAGTGGCGCGCGCGCCGGCACCGAACAGCAGCGTGTCGGCCACCGCGCGGACACCCGGCACCCGGTCGCTCTGGTCGATGTTGTTGGCCGGATCACGGGCCGAGTTGACGCTGATCACGATCAGCTTGCGAACGCTGCCGCGCGGGATGCCGACCTCCTCGAAGCTCTCGCGCAGGCCGCCGCCGACCAGGGCGCGGTCGAGCAGCCGGCGCACCGCCAGGTTGTCGGCCACGCCGCCGTCGACCAGGTGGATGAAGGGGCGGCTCTGCGCATCGAGGTAGCTGTTGGCCTGCATGCGGAACATGCGGGCCCGGTAGTTGCCGCCGCCGCGCACGGCGAGCCGCGGCACGATGCCACGATCGCGGCACTCCTGCGAATAGTTCTTGAGCGTCAGCGGGCTCAGCAGGATCGGCACCGCCGACGAGGCCGCGACCGCGAACGACAGCGGCACGCTCTGCAGGTCCGAGCAGATCAGCTCGAACTGGTCGGCCGTGAATTCGAAGGGCGTGCCGAGCGACATGTCGGTGGCCGCGATCACCAGCTGCGGATGGCGCGGGTTGCGCTCGATGTCGGCGTAGGTCTTGCCCTCGTAGATCTCGTCGAGCCGGCGCGCCAGCAGGTGGCTGCGGCCATACCAGGGCGATGTGAGGTCATGCAGGCTGCCCGGCCGCAGTGCCTGCAGGATCAGGCTGTTCTGGAAGTTCTGGCGCAGGAAGTCGCGCTCGAAGTCGGGCAGCCTGTCGGCACCGAAAGCCGCGTAGTAGGCCGCGAGGATGCTGCCGCCCGAGACCCCGCTGATCACGTCGGTGGCGTCGAGCAGGTCGGAGTGGCGGCCGTTCAGGTCGAACCTGGTGCGGCGCAGTTCCTCCAGCACGCCATAGCCGAAAGCGGCGGCACGCGCGCCGCCGCCGGAGAGCGTCACGGCGACCAGGATCGTGGGGTCGCGGCCCGACGCCGGCGCCATCAGGCTGGAAGTCGGCGGCGCCCGCTCGACCAGCGGCTCGTTGAGCCATGGCCGGATCGACGAACAGCCCGCCAGGCAGGCGGCGATCAGGAGACCACAGAGCGCGCGCAGGCCGGGCATGCGGTGGGTATCAGGCGACGGCGGGGCGCCAGTCGGCCAGCAGTCCGGGCAGCTGCGCCATGTCGGTGAAGATCTGTGCCACGCCGACGGCCCGCAGCGCTTCGGGCCCGCTGTGGCCGAGATCGCTCGGGCTGTAGCCGAACACGGTGGCGCCGGCTGCGACGCCGGCGGTGGCCCCGGTGACTGTGTCCTCGACCACCGCGCAGCGCGCCGGGTCGACGCCGAGCGCCGCCGCCGCCGCCAGGTAGACGTCCGGCGCGGGCTTGGAGCGCGGGGTTTCGTGGCCGCTGAAGATCCTGCCTGCGAAGCAGTCCAGGATGCCGATCTTCTCGAGCTGCAGCTCGACCTTGTGACGATCGGCGCCCGAGGCGCAGGCAATGCGGCCGTCCAGCGCCGCGTGCAGCGCGCGCACCGCCAGGGCGGCGTTGGGAATCGCGAGCAAATCACGCTCCAGCGCCTCGTTGCGGCGGCCGCGGAAGCCGTGCAGCCATTCGGGCGTGATCGCGAAGCCGGTCCTGGCCTCGATCAGCGCGGCTTCGTCCTTGACCGCCTTGCCGGTGAAGATCCGCATCGATTCCTCGGTGCTGATCGCCCAGCCGAGCTCGCCGAGCATCTCGGCGAGCACGCGGTTGGTGATGGGTTCGGAGTCGACCAGGACGCCGTCGCAGTCGAACAGGACGGCGTCGAAGGGAGGTGCTTTCATGGGAGCGATCGTAACAACGTCGCCCCCGGAAGCATGACGACTCAGGCTGGTCGGATCGGAATGTAGATCTCGCCGCCGGCGGCCTTGAACTCGGCCGACTTGCCGGCCATGCCGTCCTCGACCGCGTCGGTCGCCTCGATGCCGCGCTGGGCGGCGTACTCGCGCACCTCCTGGGTGATCTTCATCGAGCAGAACTTGGGCCCGCACATCGAGCAGAAATGCGCCACCTTGCTGCTGTCCTTGGGCAGGGTCTCGTCGTGGAACTCGCGCGCGGTGTCAGGGTCGAGGCCAAGGTTGAACTGGTCCTGCCAGCGGAACTCGAAGCGCGCCTTCGACAGCGCGTCGTCGCGCGAGCGCGCACCCGGGTGCCCCTTGGCCACGTCGGCCGCGTGCGCCGCGATCTTGTACGCGATGATCCCCTGCTTGACGTCGTCGCGGTCCGGCAGGCCCAAGTGCTCCTTCGGCGTGACGTAGCACAGCATCGCGGTGCCGGCCCAGCCGATCATCGCGGCGCCGATCGCGCTGGCGATGTGGTCGTAGCCCGGCGCGATGTCGATGGTCAGCGGGCCCAGGGTGTAGAACGGCGCCTCGTGGCAGTGCTTCAGCTGCTCGTCCATGTTGGCCTGGATCAGGTGCATCGGCACGTGGCCCGGGCCCTCGATCATGGTCTGGACATCATGCTTCCAGGCGATCTGCGTCAGCTCTCCCAGGGTGCGCAATTCGGCGAACTGGGCCTCGTCATTGGCGTCCGAGGCGCAGCCCGGGCGCAGGCCGTCGCCGAGCGAGAAGCTCACGTCGTAGGCCTTCATGATGTCGCAGATGTCCTCGAAGTGCGTGTAGAGGAAGCTCTCCTTGTGGTGCGAGATGCACCACTTGGCCATGATCGAGCCGCCGCGCGAGACGATGCCGGTGCGCCGATCCGCCGTGAGATGGATGAAAGGCAGCCGCAGCCCGGCGTGGATGGTGAAGTAGTCGACGCCCTGCTCGGCCTGCTCGATCAGCGTGTCGCGGTAGATCTCCCAGGTCAGGTCCTCGGCCACGCCGCCGACCTTCTCCAGCGCCTGGTAGATCGGCACCGTGCCGATCGGCACCGGGCTGTTGCGCACGATCCAGTCGCGCGTGGTGTGGATGTTGCGGCCGGTCGACAGGTCCATCACGTTGTCGGCGCCCCAGCGGATCGCCCACACCAGTTTCTCGACCTCTTCCTCGATGCTGGAGGTCACGGCGGAGTTGCCGATGTTGGCGTTGATCTTGACCTTGAAGTTGCGCCCGATCGCCATCGGCTCGACTTCCGGGTGGTTGATGTTGGCCGGGATGATGGCGCGGCCGCGCGCCACTTCGTCGCGCACGAACTCGGGCGTGATGATCTTCGGGATGCGGGCGCCCATCGGGTTGCCGGCCAGCCGCTTCTCGCGCGCCTCGTCGGCCATGTACTCGGCCATCCATTCGCGCCGGCCGTTCTCGCGCAGCGCGACATATTCCATCTCGGGCGTCACGATGCCGCGCCGGGCGTAGTGCATCTGCGTGACGTTGGCACCGGCCTTGGCGCGGCGCGGCGTGCGCTGCAGCGCGGCGGCGCCGGCGCGCAGCTCGGCGATGCGCCGGGCATCGCGGTCGGCATGGGTCGCGCCATCGTCCAGCGCGAGATGCAGGCGGCCCTCGTAGCGTTCGGTGTCGTTGCGTTCGGAGATCCACGCATCGCGCACGCCGGGCAGCCCGCGGCGGATGTCGATGTCGGCCGCCGGGTCGGTGTACGGGCCCGAGGTGTCGTAGAGAGACACCCGCTCGCCATTGGTCAGCGCCACTTCGCGCACCGGCACGCGCAGGTCGGGCCGGCTGCCGGCGATGGCGCCCTTGGTCGAGGCCGGGAAGGGCTCGCGCGTGAGCGTGAGCAGGGAAGCGAACTTGTAGCTGGCATTCATGCGGGGCACTCCTGTTCTTGAAAACAAAGGGTGCTCCGCGATGCCTCCGAACGGCATCGCTCCGGAAAAGGGAGTGAGGGTGCCGGGGAGTCGCAGCTCTTCTTACGCTGGTATGAACCAGATCAAGTTCGCGGGTTCGGCCGCTTGGCCATCTCAGCACGCGTCTGCGTGCACCCCGGAGCGGGGCCGATTCTAGGTGCCTTGCGGCCCCGCGATCAAGCGGAGTGTGCCGCCGCCAGTGGCGGAACCGTCCGCATCGGCTCGGCGGCATGCAACGCCGCCCAGGCGTCCAGGCCGCCCGCCAGCACGCGCACCCGCGGCAGGCCCGCGCTCATCAGCACGCGCGCCGCCGCGATCGCCGTGGCGTCGTCGGGGCAATCGCAGAAGACGACCACTTCGCGGCCATCGGCAAAAGCCGAGAGCCGCTTCGGCAGCTGCTTCAGGCCGATGCCGATCGCGCCCGGGATCGCCCTCGTGTCGAGCGCGCGGGCCTCGTCCGAGCGGACGTCGATGACTGTCGGGCCGGCGCCCGCCGCCAGGGCCTCGCGCAAGGCTTCGACCTGGACGTGGACGATGTCGTCGACCTGCTGCGCCAGCCGGCGTTGCCGCCAGCGCCAGCCGATGAAGGCCGCCAGCGCCAGCACGCCGATCGCCAGCGCGCCCAGGCCGATGTTGGAGATCACCGCGAGGACGTCCTGGATCGCGGCATGGAAGATCCGGCCCACGAACAGGCAAAGCAGGGTCCAGATCAGCGCAGCCACGGTTTCGTAGGCCAGGAACCGCAGGTTCGACATGCCGAGGGCGCCGGCCATCGGCGGCGCCACCACCGAGACACCGGGCACGAACTTGGCCGCGATCAGCGACCACCCGCCCCAGCGCCCGAGGATCGATTCGCTGCGTCGGACGCAGGAGTCGGGCGACAGCGAGATCCGGCACAGCAGCCGCATCACGCGGTAGCCCCAGCGGCGCCCGGCCAGGAACCAGACGCCGTCGCCGAGGATGTTGCCGAGCACCGCCGCCAGCACCACCGCGACCACGGACAGCTGCCCGCCGACCGTCAACCCGCCCGCCACGACCAGGAACGGCACGGCCGGCACCGGCGCCCCGAGGCGCGTCGCGAGCGTGGCGGCGAAGACCAGGGCGGCGCCCTGGCTGGCGAGGAGCGAGACGAAGTCGTTCATGGTTGTAGTGACGTGGAGGCCGGGGCCAGGTGAGCCGCTATTGGCCCTGAGCCGGCCGTTCGGCCGACGCTGGCGCGGGCGAGGCGGCCGCTGCGGCCGCCGGCGAGGGCGGATTGCCGCGGAGGTCGAGATCCGAGAAGTAGGCGATGCCGTGGCCGTGGGTGTTGTCGGCGTCGGCCGAGACCGCCACCGCCGTCACGTCGGGCCGGATGTCGCCGGCCTCTTCGCCGAAGGCACGGCGGTAGTCCGACAGCAGGTTGCGGCGCTCGGAGGTCCAGCTGCCCGGCTTGGCCGCGGCGCCGGATTCGAGCACCACCATGCGGATGCGCTTGGTGAAGGCGTTGTCGAACGCGTTGCCCTTGGCTTCCTTGTTGTCCCAGACGTAGCACAGGGTCTCGGTCGGCACCGCCTCGCCGGTGGCGCGGCGCGCCAGCGACAGACGGGTGCGCTCGCCGACGGACAGCCGGTCGGCCGGGAAATCGAAGAACACGCAGACCTTGGCCGCGCCATCGTCGCCGGAGCGCGTGCGCAGGTCGGCGCCCTCGACGAAAGACTCCACCCGCCAGCGCCAGGCCAGCGTAGCCTGCTCGTTGAGCTCCACTCGGGCGGGATGCACCAAGTTCCCGTAGGAGTTGTCGGCATCGACCTTGAGCACGCGCTGGCCGTCGAGCTGATCGACCTCGAAGCGGGTCGGCGACTTGTTGGGCAAGGTGGTGAAATGCCACGGCGCGGGCGGCTGGGCTCCGGTCGCGCCCGAGAAGGGCGTGAGCAGGTTCTTGTCCTGCGCGCGCGCGTCCGGCGCGGCCAAGAGCAGCGCGGCCACGGCCGGCAGCGCCATCGCGGCGCAAAGCCGCCCCCAATCCAGCTTGCGGTTCGTCCAGCTGCCCATGGTGCACCTCTTGGCCTGCGGCCGGTTGAGCGGATCGTCGCTGCGCCTTCGGCGCAACAATCACAGGGTACGGAGTGTGAGGCAGGAGCGGCGCAAGATAAATAGCCCGGAAGGAATCGCTCTGTCGCCGCAAGGGACACAATCCGTCGGGATTGCTACGAAATCAATAGCATCGATTCGAGTCCACGCGCGGGCCAACGGACCTTTCCGACCAAATCCGTCAGTGAAGGTCGCCGTCGACGTAATACCAGCGATGGAGCCCCTCGTCATCCTCCTGGCGCACGAAGCGGCTGCGCTCGTGCAGCCGGCTCGCCTCGCCGGCGCCGTTGCGCTGGCGGGCGACGAACTCGACCTCCGCGTGGTCGGCATCCAGCACCGAGCGCGAGCGGACGTCCAGGCCCAGCCATTTCACGGCAGGCTCGAAGTCGATGCTCGCCGGTCGGGTCGAGGCGTGCCATGTGGCCAGCAGGTAGTCGGCGCGTTCGCGCACGAAGGCGGTGTAGCGCGAGCGCATCAGCGATTCGGCATCCGGTGCCGGCGTGTGCGCAAAATCGTCCACGTAGCGGCCGCAGCACTGCGTGTAGGCCAGGGGCAGCTCCCGCCGGTCGCGGCGCCCGCAGGGGCAGGGGACACGGGCGGGGCTGGAGGGGGATGCGGACATGAAAAAGGCGTGGGCGAGGGAAAGTTCCAGGGCGTATTGTGCAGAGCCCATCTGATCCGTTGAGGACAGAGCAAGAATTGCTGCGCAATTTCTTTTGGTCTGTCCCGCAAGGTCTCAGGCCAAGGACCGCTGGATCAGCAGCTTCTGGATGTCAGAAGTGCCTTCGTAGATCTGGCACACGCGCACATCCCGGTAGATGCGCTCGAGCGGAAAATCGTTGACGTAGCCGTAGCCGCCCAGCGTCTGGATCGCGGCGCTGCAGACCCGCTCGGCCATCTCGCTGGCGAACAGCTTGGCCATCGCCGCCTCCTTGAGGCAGGGCCGGCCGGCGTCGCGCAGGGCGGCCGCATGCCAGATCAGCTGCCGCGCCGCCTCGAGCTGGGTGGCGCATTCGGCGAGCCGGAAGCCCACCGCCTGCTGGTCGAAGATGCTGCCGCCGAAGGCCTGGCGCTCCTTGGCATAGGCCAGCGCCACCTCGAACGCGCTGCGCGCCATGCCCACGCTCTGGGCGGCGATGCCGATGCGCCCGCCCTCCAGCGCGCCGAGCGCGATCTTGTAGCCCTCGCCTTCCTGGCCGATCAGGTTCTCCAGCGGGATGCGGCAGGCGTCGAAATTGATCTGCGCGGTGTCGCTCGAATGCTGGCCCAGCTTGTCTTCCAGCCGCGCCACGTTGTAGCCGGGCGCGTCGGTCGGCACGATGAAGGCGCTCATGCCGCGCTTGCCGGCGCCCTTGTCGGTGACCGCGATCACGATCGCGACCTGCCCGTTCTTGCCGCTGGTGATGAACTGCTTGACGCCGTCGATCACCCAGCCGTCGCCCTCCTTGCGCGCCGTGGTGCGCAAGGACGAGGCGTCGCTGCCGGCCTGCGGCTCGGTCAGGCAGAAGGCGCCGAGCATGCGGCCCTGCGCCAGCGGCTGCAGCCACTGCTTCTTCTGCTGCGCATTGCCGTAGCGCATCAGGATCGCGTTGACCGGGCAGTTGGTCACGCTGATCGCGGTGCTGGTGCCGCCGTCGCCGGCAGCGATTTCTTCCAGCACCAGCGCCAGCGTCAGGTAGTCGAGCCCGGCGCCGCCGTCTTCCTCGGGCACGCAGATGCCGTAGGCGCCGAGCGCCGCCAGGCCTTCGTGCGCGGCCTTGGGAAAGCTGTGCTCGCGGTCCCAGCGCGGCGCGTGGGGCCAGAGCTCGGCTTGGGCGAAGGCGCGCACGGCGTCGCGGATGGCTTCCTGGTCGGCGCTGAGCAGCATGATGGCGTCCTTACTTTCCTTGGCCCAGGTCCATGATCAGCTTGCCGGCCATGTAGAGCCGGCGCGGGATCGCGCTGGTGTCCACGTATTCGGCCTTGTCGCTGTGGTAGCCGAAGCCGGGCAGGCCCAGGCTTTCGATGACCGGCTTGCCCGCGAGCGCCGCATAGGCCGCGTCGGTCCCGCCGCCGGTGCGCTCGACCACCGAGAGCTCGCCGCCCGCTTCCTTGTAGTAGGCCACTGCCTTGTCGACCAGCTTGCGGCCGCCCTCGCCCGCGTTGAAGGCCGGACGGCCGCGCGTGACAAGTACCTTGACCTCGGCCTCCGGCAGCTTCTTCTGCTGCGCCTTGTGCTCGAGCGTCTTCATCGCGGCATCGAAGTCCTCGTTCCTGGCGTAGCGCACGTCGGCATTCAGCGTGGCGCTGGCCGGGATGATGTTGGACACCGCGCCGGCCTTGCCGATGGTCCAGTTGAAGCGCAGGCCCTTGGACTTGTCGTCGATGTCCATCGTGCGCAGCACCAGGTCGGAGGCCTCGACCAGCGAATTGACGCCGAGCTCCGGCGCCGCGCCGGCATGCGAGGCCCTGCCCGTGATGTTGACCTGGACGTAGGCGATGCCCGAGGTGCCGAGCGAGAGGTCTTCCTTGCCGGCGCCGGTGGGCTCGAACGACAGCACGTAGTCGGCCTTGGCGGCCTCTTCCTGGATCAGGTCGCGCGAGCCGAAGGAGCCCTTTTCCTCGTCGGTGTTGAACAGCACCGTGATCGTGCCGAAGTCCTTGAAGCCGCGGTCCTTGAGCAGCTTGAGCGTGTGCACGACGACCGCGTTGCCGCCCTTGTCGTCGGCGATGCCCGGGCCGTAGGCCTTGTCGCCTTCGACGCGGAACGGCGCCTTGGCGAGGATGCCCTTGAGGTAGACCGTGTCCATGTGCGAGAGCAGCAGCAGGTTCTTGCCGCCCTTGCCCTTCAGCTTGCCGACGATGTTGTCGCCGACCACGATGCCGGTCGACTTGCTGCGCGTGACCGTGAAGCCCAGCGCCTTGAGCTCGGACTCGAGGTAGCTGCCGGCCGAGGCCATGCCGTCGCCGTCACCGGTGCCGGTCTCGATGTTGACCAGCGTCTCGAGCGTCTTGATGACGGCGGGCTTTTCGGCCGTGGCGGCAGCGAACAGGGCCTGGTCGCGGGTCTGGCTCCAGGCGGCGGGTGCGACGAAGGCGGTGGCGAGCAGCGCGGCCAGCGCGCTGCGGGGGAAAACCGAAGGCATCGAAAAGGAACTCCGAAAAAGAAGAAGAGTGATTCTAGGAAGGCGGGTCAGACCAGCTCGATCGCCACCGCCGTGCCTTCGCCGCCACCGATGCAAAGCGTGGCGACGCCGCGCTTCTTGCCGCGCTGCTGCAGCGCATGGATTAGCGTCACCATGATGCGCGCGCCGCTGGCGCCGATCGGGTGGCCCAGTGCGCAGGCGCCGCCGTGGACGTTGACGATGTCGTGCGACACGCCCAGCTCGTGCATCAGCGCCATCGGCACCACCGCGAAAGCCTCGTTGACCTCCCACAGGTCGACGTCCTTGACGCTCCAGCCGGTCTTCTTGAACAGCTTGGCGACCGCGCCCACCGGGGCGGTGGAGAACCACTCGGGCTGCTGCGCATGCGTGGCGTGGGCGACGATGCGGGCAATCGGCTTGGCGCCGTTCTTCTTGGCGCCGCTGCCGGTCATCATCACCAGCGCCGCTGCGCCGTCGTTGATCGACGAGCTAGACGCCGCGGTGATGGTGCCGCCGTCCTTCTTGAAGGCCGGCTTGAGTGTCGGGATCTTGTCGAGCTTGACCTTGCCCGGGCCTTCGTCGATCTCGATCACGGTGTCGCCGCCGCGGCCCTTGACGGTGACCGCCGCGATCTCGGCCTTGAAGGCGCCGGAGCTGGTCGCCGCCTTGGCGCGCTCGACGCTGGCGATCGCGAAGGCATCCTGCTGCTCGCGCGTGAACTTGTACTTGGCCGCGCAGTCCTCGCCGAAGGTGCCCATCGAGCGGCCCGGCTGGTAGGCGTCTTCCAGGCCGTCGAGCATCATGTGGTCGAAGATGCGGTCGTGGCCCATGCGGTAGCCGCCGCGGCCCTTGAGCATCAGGTAGGGCGCATTGGTCATGCTCTCCATGCCGCCGGCCACCATCACCTCGTGGGTGCCCGCCAGCAGCATGTCGTGCGCCAGCATCGCGGCCTTCATGGCCGAGCCGCACATCTTGCTGAGCGTGACCGCGCCCGCGCTGTCGGGCAGGCCGCCCTTGTAGGCCGCCTGGCGCGCCGGCGCCTGGCCCTGGCCGGCCATCAGGCAGTTGCCGAACAGCACCTCGCCGACGCTGTCGGCCGGGATGCCGGCGCGCTCGACCGCCGCCTTGATGGCGACGCCGCCGAGGTCATGCGCCGAGAGGGATGAGAAGTCGCCCTGGAAGCCGCCCATCGGGGTGCGGGCGGCGCCGACGATCACGATCGATTCGCTCATGGATTTGCTCCTTCAGTGGTTGTCAGTCAGAAATCAGAAATAGGGGGTGGCGTTGTCGTGCTTGAAGCGCAGCGACTCGTCGTAGGGAAAGACGTCCAGCATCTGCCCGGCCTGGATGCGCTGCTTGTGGCTCTGCCAGAAGGCGGCGTCGAGCAGGTCGGCATGGTGGGCCATGAAGGCCTCGCGCACCGCCGGATTGCCGAGCAGGAACGGCTCGAAGGTCTCCGGGAAGACGTCCTTCGGGCCGACCGAATACCAGACCTCGCCGCTCATCTCGTCCTCTTCGTTGCGCGGCGCCGGCACCTTGCGGAAATTGCAGTCGGTGAGGTATTCGATCTCGTCATAGTCGTAGAACACCACCTTGCCGCCGCGCGTGAGGCCGAAGTTCTTCCAGAGCATGTCGCCCGGGAAGATGTTGGCCGCCACCATGTCCTTGATCGCATTGCCGTACTCGATCACCGCGTGCTCCAGTTGCTTGCTCGCGCGCCGCGCGTGCTCGGGCTGCGCCAGCAGGTCGAAGGACTCCTGCAGGAAGAGGTTCAGCGGGATCATGCGGCGCTCGATGTAGACGTGCTTGACCACGATCTCCATTTCCCCGTTGCCGTCGCGGTCGCCGATCTCGAGCTGGCTCGGCGCGAACTTGCGGATTTCCTCGATCAGCTCGGGCTCGAAGCGGTCGAACGGAAATCCGACGTCGCTGTACTCCAGCGTATCGGCCATCCGCCCGACGCGGTCGTGCTGCTTCACGAGCAGGTACTTGCGCTTGACCTGCTCGCGCGTGGTGTCCTTCTGCGGCGGGAAGAAGTCCTTGATGACCTTGAACACGTACGGAAACGACGGCAGGTCGAACACCAGCATCACCATGCCCTTGATGCCCGGCGCGATGCGGAACCGGTCGGTGGAATAGTTGAGGTGGTAGAGGAAGTCGCGATAGAACAGCGTCTTGCCCTGCTTGGCCAGGCCGAGCGCGTTGTAGATCTCGGCGCGCGGCTTGCGCGGCATCAGCGAGCGCAGGAACTGCACGTAGGCCGAAGGCACCTCCATGTCCACCATGAAGTAGGCCCGCGCGAAGCTGAACAGCATCTGCAGGTCTTCCTCGCCGAACAGCGCGGCGTCGACATGGAACCGGCCCTCCGCGTCGTGCAGGATCGGCAGCGCGAACGGCATCTCGATGAAGCCGTTGTTGATCTTGCCGACCACGTAGGCGCCCTTGTTGCGGTAGAACAGCCCCGACAGCACCTGCAGCTGGAAATTGGCGCGCAGCTTGACCTGGTGGAAGCGTCCGAGGATCGCGGCCGCCACGCATTCGGCGTCGCGGCGGCGGTCGGCATAGCGCCCTTGCAGCGCGTAGTCCTCGAGCATCCGCTCGACCGTGTCGGCCAGCGTGTCGCGTTCGGGGTAGTAGGCGCGGTAGGTCGGCGCGTCGCGCGGCTCGATGTACTCGGTGCTGATCGCCGGCCGCACGAAGATGAAATCGTTCTGAAAATAGGCCCGATGCAGGATCTTGGTCGTGACCGAATTGAAGAAGGTCTCGGCCAGTTCCGGCTGGTGGTGGTCGACCAGCAGGCCGATGAAGTGCAGCTTGATCTGGTGCCAGACCTCCATCGGCTGCTCGCCGGCCTTGAATTCCTTCTCGAGCCGCGCCACCGCCTCGCCCACCCGCAGGTCGTAGAACTCGATCCGCTCGCGCTGGGCCCGCTGCTGGCCGTGCCAGTCGGCGGTCTCGAAGCGGTGCTTTGCGCGCGCCGACTCGGCGCGGAAGAGCCGATAGTGCCGATCGAAGCCGTCGCGCATCGCACGGGCGATGTCATAGGCGAGCGGCGAATCGAGGCGCTGCGGGAACATGGGACCGGTGCCGGACTACTTGATGTATTCGGACGTGCCCGTATCCGCCGGCTTGCTCCACTTGTAGCGGATGCGCTGCACGGCGGCGCGGTACTGGTTCTCCATCGGCTTGGTGCCGTCGACGGTGAGCTCCAGGTCCTGGATGAGGCCGTCGTGCACGCCGAAGGCCCAACCGTGGATCGTGACCGACTGGTTGCGGCTCCAGGCGTCCTGCATGACGGTGCTGACGGCCACGTTGACCACTTGCTCCGCCACGTTCAGCTCGCACAGCGCATTGGCGCGCGCGACCTCGGGCAGGCTGTCGAGCATCACGTGGTGGCGGTCGCGCACGTCCTGGATGTGGCGCAGCCAGTTGTCGGCGATGCCGATGCGCGCGCCTTCGAGCGCCGCCTGCACGCCGGAACAGCCGTAGTGGCCGACCACCATGATGTGCTGGACCTTGAGCCGCTCGACCGCGAACTGGATCGCCGACAGCGCGTTGAGGTCGGAGTGCACCACGATGTTGGCGACGTTGCGGTGCACGAACACCTCGCCCGGCTCGAGGCCGGTGATCTGGTTCGCGGGCACCCGGCTGTCGGAGCAGCCGATCCACATGTACTTGGGGGTCTGCTGCTTCACCAGGCTGGTGAAGAAGCCGGGCCGGTCGCGCTCCATGCGCGACGACCAGGCGCGGTTGTGAGCGAACAGGTCCTCGAGGGAGTCGGGCTTGTTTTCCATGGTCTTTTTCGTGATGAAAGGGTTGGGGGAATGCTATCGGCGGGGCTCAGCGCGCTTTCGGCTTCGATGCGCGCGCCAGCGCCGCCCGGGCCTGCTTTTCCTGGGCCCGGACCTCGTCCAGGTTCGCCTGCAGCTCGGCCAGCTGGGCTTCGAGCTGCTCGCGGTGGGCGCCGAGCACGCCGAGGAAACGCTCCAGCTGCACGGCGGTGTCGCGCGGGCTGTCGTACATGTCGAGTATCTCGCGCGCCTCGGTCAGCTTCAGCCCGAGCCGCTTGGCCCGCAGCGTCAGCGTCAGGCGGGCCCGGTCGCGCGAAGTGTAGATTCGCTGCAGTCCGGCCCGGCGCGGCGCCAGCAGGCCCATGTCCTCGTAGAAGCGGATCGCCCGCGTGGTGAGGTCGAACTCCTTGGCGAGCTCGCCGATGGTGAAGGTCTGCGAAGGCATGAATAATGGGTCGGAGCGTGGGCGACAGCAAGGTCGGGCGGCACTGCCTACAATGTCGGCTCAAAGCCATGACGTTTACGTTAACGTCAATCGTACATGAACCTTCTCGAACGCGAACTCCATTACCCCCTCGGCGACACCCTGCCGGCGCCCGGCCAGACGGTCGAAGTGGCGCCCGGCATTCGCTGGATCCGCATGGCGCTGCCCTTCGCGCTCGACCACATCAACCTCTGGCTGCTGCGCGACAGCATCGACGGCGTCGAAGGCTGGAGCGTGGTCGACTGCTGCATCTCGCATGACGCGGCCCGCGCGCAATGGGAGCAGATCTTCGAGACGCAGCTCCAGGGGCTGCCGATCCTGCGCGTCATCGTGACCCACATGCACCCCGACCACATCGGCCTGGCGCACTGGCTCTGCGACCGCTGGAAGGCGCCGCTGTGGATCAGCTCCACCGACTACCACGTCGCGCGCGTGCTCACCACCGCCGGCGACACCCTGGCCGGCGGCGACGCGGCGGCCGACTTCTTCGCCTCGCACGGCCTGACCGACCCCGAAGCGGTCGCCAAGATCCGCGCCCGCACCAGCTACTACGCCAACATGGTGCCGTCGGTGCCGGCCAGCTTCGTGCGCATGCTCGACGGCGACGACGTCATGATCGGCGGCCGCGCCTGGCGCTGCATCAGCGGCTACGGCCATGCGCCCGAGCACATCGCGCTCTACTGCGAAGAACTCAACGTGCTGCTCGGCGGCGACATGATGCTGCCGCGGATCTCGACCAACGTGAGCGTGCACGCGGGCGAGCCCGAAGCGAATGCACTGCGCCTGTTCCTCGACAGCATCGAGCGCTTCAAGGCGCTGCCGGTCGACACCCTGGGCCTGCCTTCGCACGGCAAGCCCTTCACCGGCATCCATCGACGCGTCGAGCAGCTGCAGGAGCATCACCGCGACCGCCTGGCCGAACTGCTGGAAGCCTGCCTGGCTCGGCCGCACAGCGCCGCCGAGGGCCTGCCGATCCTGTTCAAGCGGCAGCTCGACCTGCACCAGATGACCTTCGCGATGGGCGAGACCGTGGCCCACCTGCACCTGCTGTGGTTCTCGGGCCAGCTGCGGCGCCGGCTCGGCGACGACGGCATCTACCGCTTCGGCGCTCTGGCATGAGCCGCCGGGCCGCTCCCAAGGCGAATACCGAAGCGCTGCTGCGCGAAGGTGCTCCATGAGCGATGCGCTGGGTCGGCTGCGCGCAGGCGAACTGGCCGGGGCCCAGCGGCTCGACCTCAGCTGCGGCCTGACCGAGCTGCCGCCCGAGGTCTTCGCGCTGGCGGACTCGCTCGAGGTGCTCAACCTCTCCGGCAACGCACTGCGCACGCTGCCGCACGACCTGCACCGGCTGCACCGGCTGCGCGTGCTCTTTTGTTCCGACAACCAGTTCACCGAACTGCCCGTAGCCGTCGGCCAGTGCCCCCGGCTCGAGATGGTGGCCTTCAAGGCCAACCAGATCTCGCGGGTGCCGGCGGCGGCGCTGCCGCCCTTGCTGCGCTGGCTGATCCTGACCGACAACCGGATCGACGCCCTGCCGGCCGAACTCGGGGAACGCGCGCGGCTGCAGAAACTCATGCTCGCCGGCAATCGCCTGCAGGCGCTGCCCGAATCGATGGCGGCCTGCCGGGCGCTCGAGCTGGTGCGCATGTCGGCGAACCGCTTCGAGGCCCTGCCGGGCTGGCTGCTCTCGCTGCCGCGCCTGTCGTGGCTGGCCTTCGCGGGCAATCCCTTCGACGAAGCGCCCGAGGCCATGGCGATGGATGCGCAGCCGACCCGGGCCATCGACTGGCCATCGCTCTCGCTGCAGCACAAGCTCGGCGAGGGCGCCTCCGGCGTGATCCACCAGGCCGATTGGCGGCAGCCGGACGGCAGCCTCCGGCCGGTCGCGGTGAAGCTGTTCAAGGGCGCCGTGACCAGCGACGGCTGGCCGCACAGCGAGATGGCGGCCTGCCTGGCGGCGGGGCCCCATCCGGGGCTGATCCCCGTGCTGGGCCGGGTCGCCCACCATCCCGACGCCAGCACCGGCCTGGTGCTCGCGCTGGTCGACCCGAGCTTCCGCAACCTGGCCGGCCCGCCGAGCCTTGAATCGTGCACCCGCGACGTCTATGGCGACGAGGCCCGCTGGTCGGCCGAGACGGCCCTGCGGATGGCGCGCGGCATCGCTTCGGCGATCGCGCGGCTGCATGCGCGCGGCATCCTGCATGGCGATCTCTACGGCCACAACATTCTCTGGAACGGCCGGGGCGACGCCCTGCTCGGCGATTTCGGCGCCGCCTCGTTCCTGCCGCGCGACGATGCGGCGCAATCGCAGGCGCTGCAGCGCACCGAGGCGCGCGCCTTCGGCTGCCTGCTGGAAGAATTGGCCGCGCGCTGCGAGGCGCCCGATGCGGCCACGGGGGCGCTGCCGGCCGGCCTCCAGGCACGCTGCCTCGACGACGATCCCGCCGAGCGGCCGCTGTTCGACGAGATCGCCGCCGCCCTGGGAACCTGACATGGCCGCGCTGCCGCTGCCCGTGCGCGACGGCGTCGGCCCGAGCTGCGTCGCGCTGCCCGCGGGCGACTGGCCGACCATCGCCGAGTTCCTGGTCCAGCGCTTCGCGGCCATCCCGCGCGCCACCTGGGTGGCCCGCATCGAGGCCGGCGACGTCGTCGACGAGCACGGCCAGCGCGTGACGCACGCCCGGCCCTACCAGCCACGGCTGCGCGTCTACTACTACCGCGCGCTCGACGCCGAGCCCGTGATCCCGTTCCAGGAGCAGGTGATCCACCAGGACGCGCACCTGCTGGTGGTCGACAAGCCGCATTTCCTGCCGGTCACGCCGGTCGGCAAGTACGTGCAGCAGAGCCTGCTGGTGCGGCTCAAGCGCACGCTCGGGCTCGACCATCTGGCGCCGCTGCACCGCATCGACCGCGAGACCGCGGGCATCGTGCTGTTCTCGGTGCAGCCGGAAGGGCGCGGCCCCTACAGCGCGCTGTTCGCCGAGCGGGCGGTCCACAAGCGCTACGAGGCGATCGTGCCCTGGCAGGCCGGGCGCGCGCTGCCCGCCGTGCGCCACAGCCGGCTCGCGCCCGACCAGCATTTCATGCGCATGGCCGAGGTCGCCGGCGAGCCCAATGCCGAGACCCACTTCGAGCTGCTGGAGGTACGCGGCGACTGGGCGCGGCTCGGCTTGTCGCCATTCACCGGCCGCCGACACCAGCTGCGGGTGCACTGCGCAGCGCTCGGCATGCCGATCCGCAACGACGCGATCTATCCGGTGCTGTTGCCGGAAGGCAGCGACGACTTCGACCATCCGCTGCAGCTGCTGGCGCGCGAGATCTCCTTCGTCGACCCGATGACCGGCGCCGAGCGGCGCTTCACGAGCCTGCGTTCGCTCGCCTTGCCGGCCTGAACTGGCGCCAAGGTGACGCCCGCCGACGCCGGGCCGCACTAAGCTCGCGAAAGCCGCATCGTCCGGCACCCGCACCGAACACCCAGGAGACACACCGCATGGACACCACCCAACTCTTCTCGCTCAAGGGCCGCACCGCGCTCATCACCGGCGGCTCGCGCGGCATCGGCCGGATGATCGCCGAGGGCTTCCTGGCCCAGGGCGCCCGGGTCTACATCTCGGCCCGCAAGGCCGCGGCCTGCGACCAGACCGCCAAGGAGCTGTCGGCCTTCGGCCACTGCGTCTCGCTGCCGGCCGACGTGTCGACGCTGCAGGGCGCGCAGGCGCTGGTCGATGCCTACGCGCAGCACGAAGACTCGCTCGACATCCTGGTCAACAACGCCGGCGCGGCCTGGGGCGCGCCCTACGCCGAGTTCCCCGAGAGCGGCTGGGACAAGGTGGTCGACCTGAACCTCAAGACGCCCTTCTTCCTGACCCAGGCACTGACGCCGATGCTCAAGAAGGCGGCCACCGACCACCTGGCCAAGGTCATCAACATCGCCTCGATCGACGGCATCTCGGTCAATCCGCAGGAAACCTATTCGTACGCGGCCAGCAAGGCCGGCCTGATCCAGCTCACGCGCCGCATGGCGCTGCGCCTGGCGCAGGACCGCATCGTGGTCAGCGCGATCGCGCCGGGCGCCTTCGCGTCGGACATGAACAAGGACGCACGCGACCATGGTGAAGAGGTGAAGGCGCGCATTCCGGCCGGCCGCATCGGCGAGCCCGAGGACATGGCAGCGGCCGCGATCTACCTGGCTTCGCGGGCCGGCGACTACGTGATGGGATCGACGCTGGTGGTGGACGGCGGCGTCACCCACGCACGGTAGCCGGCTTGCTTCCTACCAGCGCGGCACCGGCTCGTCCTTGAGCTGCCTGCGCAGCTGCTGGTAGTCGGGCATCACGCTTTCCACCGTGTCCCAGAAGCGCGGGCTGTGGTCCATCACGCGCAGGTGGCTCAGTTCGTGGGCCACCACGTAGTCGATCACCGACATCCTGAAATGCACCAGCCGCCAGTGCAGCCGGATCGCGCCATCGGCGCTGGCGCTGCCCCAGCGGGTCGAGGCGTTCGACAGCGACAGCTTGTTCCAGGTCACGCCCAGGCGCGGCGCGAAATGATCGAGCCGCTCGATGAAGATGCGCCGCGCCTGGCGCATCAGCCAGGCCTGTGCGGCGTCGCGGATCTGCGGCGCGCCGGCATTCTTGGCCAGCGCCAGGCGCAGCACCGGGCCCCCGCCACCCTCCGCCCCGGCGTCGAGCACGCCTCCCACGCCCTCGAAGGCATGGTGCGGATCGAGCGCGACCGTGACCTGCTGGCCGAGGAACGGGAAAGCGACGCCGTCCTGCCATTCGATGCGTGCCGATTCCAGCCGCGCATGGCGCTGCTGGGTCTCGGCCAGCTTGCGCAGGATCCAGTCGCCTTTTTCCCGGACGGCGGCATCGACGTCGCGCAGCGCCACCCAGCGCGGCGCCCGCACCGATAGGCCCTCGGCGCCGACCAGGAAGCCGATGGTGCGCCGCTTGCCGCGGGTGAATTCGTAGGCAACACGGGCATTGCCCAGCGTGACCTCGCGCGTCGCGCGCGGATGCACGAAGCTCGCGGGGCGCACCGCGTCGGCCAGCGTGATGGCCGGCGCGTGCGGCCCGGCGGGCGTCGGCAGCGGCGCCGGTTCGTCGGTCGACGCATCGAACAGGTCGAGCGTGAACTGCAGCAGGCCGCGCATGGTCGTCAGGCCATCAGGCGGTGGTCGACGCCGCGGGCGCGGCCTCCGGCACATAGGCGTCGGGGTCGAGCCGGTGCATCTCGGCCTCGATCCAGGCCTCGACCTCGCGCATCAGCTCGTCGGGCTTGCGGCCGACGCTCGAGATGGCCGGACCGATC
Organism: Variovorax sp. J31P179; assembly: GCF_030316985.1. Lineage (NCBI taxonomy): Bacteria > Pseudomonadati > Pseudomonadota > Betaproteobacteria > Burkholderiales > Comamonadaceae > Variovorax > Variovorax sp. J31P179. The sequence goes on from NZ_JASZYL010000006.1 coordinate 461,971, forward strand.
GACACATCGACCACGCCCGGGCGCTTGATGAAGGCCTTGCGCGGCCAGACCTTGGCCGAGGTCACGGCAATCGGCACCACCGGCACGCCGGTCTCGCAGGCCAGCCGCGTGCCGCCGCTCTTGTAGTGGCCCTTCTGGCCACGCGGAATCCGCGTGCCTTCGGGAAACATGATGATCCAGATCCCCTGTGCGAGCAGCTTGCGGCCCTGCACCACGACCTTGTTGAAGGCCTGCGTGCGCTGGCTGCGGTCGATGTGGATCATGTCGAGCCGTGCCATCGCCCAGCCGAAGAAGGGCACGTAGATCAGTTCCTTCTTGAACACGAAGGCCAGGGGGTGCGGCATCAGCGTGGGCATGAGGAAAGTCTCGTAGGTCGACTGGTGCTTCACGAGCAGGATGCAGCCGGCCAGCTTGTCGGTCGGCAGGTTCTCCATGCCGGTGACGCGGGTTCGGATGCCCAGCAGCACGCGGGCGCCGCCGATCGCCCAGTTGAGCCATGTCACGGCCATCCAGTACAGCGGGATGCCGCGCTTCCAGAGCGAGTTGACGCACATGATGATCCCCCAGGGGACCACGGTGACGAGCATCCACAAGGCGTGGATCAGGGAACGCAAAAAATCCATCAGACAGCCACTTTCAGCGCCGCGCGCGCTTCGCGCTCCAGCAGGAAATCGACGAAGGCCGCGAGGTCGTCATGCACGCGGGTGTTCGGCGGGTATTCGGGGGGCAGCGGCACGCCGCGGCAGGCCTGGCCCATGCCGGTCAGCAGCAGGTGCGGCTCGCAGCCGGCGGCCGCGCCGGCGAGCAGATCGCGCAGGCTGTCGCCCGCGGTCGGCACATTGGCGAGGTCGACACCGTAGCGCTCGCCGATCTGCAGGAACAGGCCCGGCTTGGGCTTGCGGCAGTCGCAGCCTTCGTCGGGGCTGTGCGGGCAGTAGAAAACCGCATCGACCCGGCCACCCACGGCCGCCAGCATCTTGTGCATCTTGGCGTGCATCGCGTTGAGCGAAGCGACATCGAACAGCCCGCGCCCGAGGCCCGACTGGTTCGATGCGATCACCACGTGCCAGCCCGCATGGTTGAGCCTCGCCACCGCCTCGAGCGCGCCGGGCAGCGGCGTCCACTCGAGGTCGCTCTTGACGAAATCCTCGCGGTGGACGTTGAGGGAGCCGTTGCGGTCGAGGATGACGAGTTTCATGGTGAGGGAATATCCTTCAGGGCTTCCAGCGCACGGCGCTCGGCCCATTCGACCACATGCTGAACGGGGTAGCGGCCGGCGTCCAGCAACCGAATGCGCGCATACAACACGGCTGGATCGATCAGACCGTGCGCCAGAAGCGTACGCACATAGTCAGCATCCTTGTCGCGGCCTGCCACGCACTTGGAGACGGCGAGGTCATGGATCTCTGGGCAGATTGCGGTGAGGTCGCCCAGATAGTGAAGCGTTTGGCGTTGTTGCCAATCCGGCGGCATCACCGCCGTTTCCGGGCCCACACCGTCGGCATGAAAACCGTGCGTGTCGTGGAACATCGACAACGCCCCGATGGCGCCATCGATCAGGTCGGCCTTCTCGGGATGCATGGCGGGATAGAGGTCGAGTTCCGTCGACACCAGCAACGAGGGAGGAATCGTGTCCAGGAGCAACAGGATGGCCTGGCTGCCGACCAGCACGAAAGATTTCTCTTTCGTGATGTCCGCAGCCGCGCGCAGCACATGCTCCAGTTCGGTCAGCTGCATGGTTTAGAGTCCCGAAGCGCGCCGCACTTCCTCGCGCTCTTTGGGCGAGAGGACGAACCCCAGCGGCGACGCATTTCGCAAGGTCGCGGCCCGCTCATCTTCAGCACAAACGGCGCGCTCGACTTCATCCACTCCACCTTCCAGCAACCGCGCCCATTGATCGAGGTAGGCATCCGAACGAGTCTCCCCGCGCTGCTGCCGCCATCTCTGCAACGTGCCGCGCGCTTGCTCGAGCAAGTGCGCGTCCCCTCTCAGGCGCGCGATCGCCTGCCGGTGAAAGGCCAGCGTGAAGCGATCGATCTGTTGTGGAGTCGGCATGGGGAGATGGTGGTGGCGCAGCCCGCGATGGTCAAGCCGCCAGCCGTTCCAGCTGCGCCACCCGGTTCATCGCCGCATGCAGCAGCATCAGCAGCCCGAGCCGGTTCAGTCGCAGGTCGGCCTGCTCGGCATTGACCATCACGCCGTCGAAGAAGGCGTCGACCGGCCCGCGCAGCGCCGCCAGCGTCTGCAGCGAGGCGGTGTAGTCGCCCTTCTCGAACTGGGCGTCGGCCACCGGCACCACCTCGCGCATGGCGGCGTGCAGCGCCTTCTCGGCCGGCTCCTTCAGCAGCAGGTCGCTGACGTGGGCATCGGCCTCGGGCGACTTCTTGAGGATGTTGCCGATGCGCTTGTTGGCGGCGGCCAGCGCCGGTGCTTCCGGCAGCGCGGCAAAGGCGCGCACCGCCGCCAGCAGCTTGGGCACCTCGCCGAGCCGCTGCGGGCGCGAGGCCAGCACGGCATCGACTTCCTGCGCGCTGGCGCCCTGCTCGCGCAGGCTGCCGGACAGCCGGTCGTAGATGAAGGCCTCGAGGGCGTCGGTGGGATCGTTCAGCGCCAGCTCCCCGCCCTTCGGCGCATGGAAGGCGGCGAAGGCACTGCCCAGCACCGCGCGCAGGTCGAGCGGCAGGTGGCGCTCGACCAGCATGCGGATCACGCCCAGCGCATGGCGGCGCAGCGCGAACGGATCGCGGTCGCCGGTCGGCAGGTTGCCGATGCCGAACATGCCGACCAGGGTCTCGAGCTTGTCGGCCAGGGCGACCACGACGCCGACCGGGTTGCGCGGCAGTTCGTCGCCCGCGAAGCGCGGCTTGTAGTGGTCTTCGATGGCGTCGGCCACCGCGGCGTCGAGGCCGTCGTGCAGCGCGTAGTAGCGGCCCATCGTGCCCTGCAGTTCGGGGAATTCGCCGACCATGTCGGTCACCAGGTCAGCCTTGGCGAGCTGCGCGGCCTGCGTGGCCTGGCGCGCCAAGGTGGCGTCGCCGAGCTGCTCGGCCAGCGCGCGCGCGATGCGCATCACGCGCTCGACGCGCTCGCCCTGGGTGCCGAGCTTGTTGTGATAGACCACCTTGGCCAGCGATTCGACCCGCGAGGCCAGCGACTTCTTGCGGTCCTGGTCGAAGAAGAACTTGGCGTCGGCCAATCGCGGGCGCACCACGCGCTCGTTGCCGCCGATGACCGCGCTGGCGTCGTCGGGGCGGATGTTGCTGACCACCAGGAACTTGTTGCTGAGCTTGCCCGAGGCATCGAGCAGCGGGAAGTACTTCTGGTTGGCCTTCATCGTGAGGATCAGGCACTCCTGCGGCACGTCGAGGAACTCGCGCTCGAATTCGCACACCAGCACATTGGGTCGCTCGACCAGTGCCGTAACCTCGTCGAGCAGCGCGTCGTCGTCGATCGGCTGCATGCCGCCGCCGACCTTCACGGCCGCTTCGGCCAGCTGCCGCGCGATCTCGAGCCGGCGCGCCTCGAAGCCCGGGATGACCGCGCCCTGCTCGCTCATCTGCCCGGCATAGCTGTTGGCGTCGCGCAGCTCGATCGGATCGACCTCCGCCTCGAAGCGATGACCGTGCGTCTGCCGGCCGGCCGTGAGGCCGAGCGCGGCGACCGGCACGACCGCGTCACCGTGGAGCGCCACCAGGCCGTGCGCCGGCCGCACGAAGCTGACGCTGGTCCAGCCCGGCAGTTCGCAGTTCGTCTCGAGCTGGTAGCTCATGACCTTCGGGATCGGCAGCTTGGCGATCGCCTCGGCCAGCGCCTTCTGCAGCCCCTCGGCCAGGGTCGCACCCTTGGCGGTGCTCTGGAAGAACAGCGCCTCGGCCTTGCCGTCCATGGCGCGTTGCAGCCCTGGCACCGCGCCGGCGTCGGCGCCCAGCGCCGCCAGCCGCTTGAGCAGCGCGGGCGTGGCCCGGCCCGCGGCGTCGAGGCCCACCGTCACCGGCATGAGCTTCTGCGAAACCGCCTTGTCGGCGGCCTGCGCCAGCACGTTCGTCAGGTGCGCGGCCAGCCGCCGCGGCGAGGCATAGGCCGTGAGCACCGAACCGGCATCAGCCAGCCCCTGGGCGATCAGCTGGTCGCGCAGCACCGTGGCGAAAGCGTCGCCGAGCTTCTTCAGCGCCTTGGGCGGCAGTTCCTCGACGAACAGTTCGACGAGCAGGTTGTTGTTCGTGGTCATACGCTCAGGCCGCCTTCTTCGTCATCTGTGCAACCCACTCGCGCGGCGCCATCGGGAAACCGAGCCGCTCGCGGCTCTCGTAGTAGCTCTGCGCGACGCTGCGCGCGAGGTTGCGGATGCGGCCGATGTAGGCGGCGCGTTCGGTCACGCTGATCGCGCCGCGCGCGTCCAGCAGGTTGAAGCTGTGGGCCGCCTTGAGCACCTGCTCGTAGGCCGGCAATGCGAGCTGCACCTCCATCAGGTGCTTCGCCTGCTTTTCGTGGGCGGCAAAGGCGGTGAACAGGAACTCGGCGTCGCTGTGCTCGAAGTTGTAGGTCGACTGCTCGACCTCGTTCTGTTTGAAGACGTCGCCGTAGCTCAGGCCCTCGGTCCACTTGAGGTTGTAGACGTTATCGACGCCCTGCAGGTACATCGCCAGGCGTTCCAGCCCGTAGGTGATCTCGCCCGTGATCGGCTTGCAGTCGATGCCGCCGACCTGCTGGAAGTAGGTGAACTGGGTCACCTCCATGCCGTTGAGCCAGACCTCCCAGCCCAGGCCCCAGGCGCCGAGCGTCGGGTTCTCCCAGTCGTCCTCGACGAAGCGGATGTCGTTCTTCTTCAAGTCGAAACCGAGCGCCTCGAGCGAGCCCAGGTAGAGCTCGAGGATGTTGCTCGGCGCCGGCTTCAGCACCACCTGGTACTGGTAGTAGTGCTGCAGCCGGTTCGGGTTCTCGCCGTAGCGGCCATCCTTGGGCCGGCGGCTCGGCTGCACATAGGCGGCCTTCCAGGGCTCGGGGCCGAGCGCGCGCAGGAAGGTGGCGGTGTGCGAGGTGCCGGCGCCGACCTCCATGTCGTAGGGCTGCAGGAGCGCGCAGCCCTGGGCATCCCAGTAGGCTTGGAGCTTGAGAATGATCTGTTGGAAAGTCAGCATGATGGGCCTGGTGGCCGCAGGAGGGCGAAGCGCCCGCCGAGGCGGCGAACCGGCCATTTTAAGAGCCACAACCCGACCGCAGGATTCGCCCCGCGCCAGCCGGGGCGTGTTCGTGAAATACCGCGGAACCGGCTCCGCCGGGCCGCAGGTATTGCCCCCCGGTCAGGGGGGTGGGCGCCCGGACACGAAGTGCCGGGCAACCTGGGGGGCGAGTCAATACTCCCAGAAAATGCGCTGCAGTTCCTTGGTGTCCTTGGTCTTGGTCAAAGCCACCATCGTCAGGATCCGAGCCTTCTGCGGCCGCATGTCGTGCGCCACCACCCAGTCGTACTTGTCGTCCGGCTGCTCGGCATTGCGGATCACGAAGCCGTCCGGTACCCGCGAGCTGCGGATCACCAGGATGCCGTCGGCGCGCACCTTCTGCAGCACCGGCACGATCCGGTCCGCCACCGAGCCGTTGCCGGTGCCCGCATGCACCAGCGCCTTGATACCGCTGGCGGCCAGGGCGTTGATGGCCGTGGGGGCGACGCCTTCGTAGCCCAGGGCGATCTCCACCGGAGGCAGCGCGTCGATGCTGTCGATATCGAACTCCGACTGCATCGTGTGGCGCTTCACGGGCGCGCGGAACCAGTAGTTGCGGCCCTCCACGATCATGCCCAGCGGACCCCACTGGCTCTTGAAGGCCTCGGTCTTGATGTTGACCGTCTTGCTGACGTCGCGGCCGCTCTGGATCTCGTCGTTCATCGTCACCAGCACGCCGCGGCCGCCGGCATCCTTGCTGGCCGCGACGTTGACCGCGTTGAACAGGTTCAGCGCGCCGTCGGCCGACAGCGCGGTGCCCGGACGCATCGAGCCGACCAGGATGATCGGCTTGGCCGTGTGGACCGTCAGCGTCAGGAAGTAGGCGGTTTCTTCCAGCGTGTCGGTGCCGTGGGTGATCACGATGCCGTCGACGTCGGGCTGCTTCGACAAGGCGGAAACGCGCTTGGCCAGGGTCAGGAGGTTGTCGTTGGTGAGGCTTTCGGAGGCGACCTGGAACACCTGCTCGCCGCGCACGTTCGCCACCTTGGACAGTTCGGGCAGGCCCGCGATCAGCTTGTCGACCGGCACCTTGGCGGCCGAGTAGGTCGCGCTGTTGACCGCCGAGGCACCGGCGCCGGCGATGGTGCCGCCGGTGGCCAGGATCACGACATTGGGCAGCGACTGGGCCTGGGCGACGGCGGCGGCGGCCAGCAGCGCGGCGGCGCCCGCCAGACGGCGGAAGCGGGAAGCAAAGTACATGGAGACTCCTTTGGGAGGTGTGGTGCGGAGGGCCGAAAAGATACCGGATCGCGGCCGTTCCGGCGCAGTCTGTCGATGCCGTGCACGCATGCGGTCATGCCGGCCAGCCCGACCTCGTGGCGCAGCAAGTTCCGGGCAAGCGCTACCATCCCCGGCGGCACCCGCCGAAAACGATGACCTCCGAGACCTACTCTTCCGAGTCCCCGGCCGCGCAGCAGATGCCGGCCCCCAGCGGCCCGCTGTCGCGCGCGCGGCCCGGGCGCGAGCGCATCCTGGCCGCGATCCGCAGCGCGGCCATCGCCGAGTTCAGCCTGCACGGCCTCAAGGGCGCCTCGACGCAGGCGATCGCCGCCCGCGCCGGCCTGACCAAGCCCCAGCTGCACTACTACATCCCCGGCAAGGAAGAGCTCTACGAGGAGCTGCTGATGCAGGTGCTGCACGACTGGAAGGTGGTGTTCTCGTTCGAGGATCACGCCGGCGCGCCCGGCGCGGTGCTGGGCGACTACATCCGCAAGAAGCTCGACCACGCCTTCGACAACCCCGAAATCTCGCGGATCTTCACCCGCGAGGTGCTCGACGGCGGCCGCAACCTCGAGCGCTACTGGCCTAACGCCCGGCTCTGGACGCAAAAGAAGGTCGACATCATCAACGGCTGGATCGCGCGCGGCCTGATGCGCCCGCTCGACGCCCGGCTGCTGCTGATGCACATCTGGGCCATGACCCAGAGCTATGCCGACTACGCGCTGCAGACGCGCGTAATGCTCGGCCTGCCGCCCGACGCGCCGATCGACCGCGAGCCGATCGCGCGCGAGTTGGTCGCCTTCGTCCTCGGCGGCTGCGGGATCAAATAGGCCCCCACGCCCCCCACTGCGTGTGGGTCGCTGCCCCCCGAGGGGGCCGCAGGCCGCCTTGGGGCGGCCCGGCGCCGGCCTGACCTCCCCCTGGCGGAGACAGCGTTGCGCATGACAGAGCGCCCCTCCCGCTTTTGGTGCGGAGGCCCTGGCACGTCGCTTGCATAACCTGACCACTTGCTCTGATTAAGCGGTCAAACACACCATGCGAGTGCTCGTCGTCTATTGCCACCCGGTCGAAACCAGCTTCCATGCGGCGCTGCACCAGGAGGTGCTGCGCAACCTGCGCGCCGCCGGCCATGAGGTCGATGACTGCGACCTCTATGCCGAGGGCTTCGACCCGGTGCTGTCGCGCGAGGAGCGCCTGGGCTACCACGAGGTGCCGAGCAACCAGCTGCCGCTGAAGCGCCATGTCGAGCGGCTGCAGTGGGCCGAGGGCATCGTGTTCTGTTTCCCGACCTGGTGCTTCGGCCTGCCGGCGATGCTGAAGGGCTATTTCGACCGCCTCTTCATGCCCGGCGTCGCCTTCGACCTCAGCGACCCGAAGAACGTCAAGCCGATGCTCACCAACATCCAGCGCATCTCGGCCGTCGTGACCTACGGCCGCCCGCGCTGGGTCGCCTGGTACATGGGCGACCCGCCGCGCAAGATCGTCACGCGCTACATGCTGCGCCTCACCGGCAAGCAGGCGCGAGTCGACTACCACGCCCACTACCACATGAACGTGGCGACCGAGCCGCAGCTCAAGCGCTTCATGCAGCGCGTCGGCAGCGCGATGGCGCGCTTCGCCTGATCCCTTCCCGTCACAGGACTCCCATGCTCCACGGCTATATCCCGCCCCACCGCTTCCTGCCCTACCTGAGCTGGACCGAGATCGACGCGCTGCCCGATCGCGAGAACACCGTCATCGTGCTGCCCTGCGGCGCCATCGAGCAGCACGGCCCGCACCTGCCCTGCTCGGTCGACAGCGTCATCGCCTCGGGCGTGATGGGCAAGGCCCTCGAACGCCTGCCGCCCGAGGTGCGGGCCTTTGCCCTGCCGACCATCACCTACGGCAAGTCGGAAGAGCACCTGCACTTTCCCGGCACCATGACCTTGACCGGCACCACCCTGCTCTCGACCGTGATCGAGATCGGCGAGTCGGTCTACCGCTCGGGCTTTCGCAAGCTGCTGTTCGCCAACGGCCATGGCGGCCAGCCGCAGGTGCTGGAGATGGCGGCCCGCGAGCTGCGGCTGCGCCATGGCGACTACGTGGTCGTGCCGCATGGCGTGTCGCGGCTGCCGAGCGCGGCCAGCAAGCAGGTGAGCGACCAGGAAAAGCGCCTCGCGATGCACGCCGGCCATTCGGAGACGGCGCTGATGCTCGCGCTGGCGCCCGACACGGTGCACATGGAGCGTGCCGCCGCCAATTTCCCGCCGCCGTTTCCGATCAAGCTGCTGTCGCCCGACGGCCGCCCGGCCTGTGCCTGGACCGCGCGCGATTTCGGCCCCAGCGGCGTCATCGGCGATCCGACCAGCGCCACCCGCGAGCAGGGCGAGGAGATCCTCGACAGCCTGGCCGCAAGCTGGGTGCAGGCGTTGACCGAGCTGCACGCCCTGCGCTGGGTGGTGCGCGACGAAGCCACCTGGGGCCGCGGCCACGAACAGGGCTTCATCCAGACCGCCGCCGGCCTCCCCGCCTGAGGCCCGCTCCTTGCATCCGATTCCGCTTCGATCCCAACCCCACAGAGAGGTCCCCACCATGCGCCTTCCCCTCGCCCTCCGTCTCGCCCCCCTGGCCGCGGCCCTCGCGCTGGCCGCCGCCGCGCCGGCCCAGGCCCAGGACAAGTTCACCTACATGACCAACTGGTACGCGCAGGCCGAGCACGGCGGCTTCTACCAGGCGGTCGCCCAGGGCATCTACAAGAAGTACGGCCTCGACGTCACGATCAAGATGGGCGGCCCGCAGGTCAACATCACGCAGATGATGGCTGCCGGACAGGCCGACTGCATCATGGGCTCGAGCGACATCCAGATGATGCAGGTGCGCGAAGGCGGCGTGCCGGTGGTCAACGTGGCGGCCTTCTTCCAGAAGGACCCGCAGGTGCTGATCGCGCACGACGACGTCAAGAAGTTCGAGGACCTCAAGGGCAAGACGATCCTGATCGGCGCCCAGGCCAACCGCGGCTACTGGCCCTGGCTGAAGGCCAAGTTCGGCCTCACCGACGAACAGACGCGCCCCTACACCTTCAACATCCAGCCCTTCGTCGCCGACAAGAACACGGCGCAGCAGGGCTACCTGACCTCCGAGCCCTATGCGATCCAGAAGGCCGGCGTGAAGAGCACCGTGCTGATGTTCAGCGACCACGGCTTCCCGGCCTATGCGACCACGGTCTCGTGCATGGACAAGACCGTGAAGGAGCGCAACAAGCAGGTGGCGGCCTTCGTCAAGGCCTCGGCCGAGGGCTGGAAGAGCTACCTCAATGATCCGGCGCCCGCCAATGCGCTGATCAAGAAGGACAACCCCAACATGACCGACGACCAGCTCGCCTACAGCGTCGCCAAGCTCAAGGAGATGGGCATGGTCACCGGCGGCGACGCGGCCACGCAGGGCATCGGCGTGATCACCGATGCGCGCACCAAGGCCAGCTACGACTTCCTGGTCTCGGCCAAGCTGCTCGACCCGGCCAAGGTCGAGATCGCCAAGACCTACACGACCGAATTCGTGAAGGACGCGAAGGTCCTGCCCTGACACACCGGGCGCCCCGGCGCGCCCTCTCGAAAGGCTTTGCATGAACGACACCGAATCCGCCGCCTACGCGCTGCCGGCGCAGCCCCGCCTCACTGTCCCCGCGGTCGAGGTCCTGTCCGCCGAGAAGACCTATCCGAACGGCACCCAGGCGCTGCTGCCGGTGGACCTCCGGATCGCCGAAGGCGAATTCGTTACCCTGCTCGGCCCCTCGGGCTGCGGCAAGAGCACCTTGCTCAAGATGGTGGCCGGCATGCTCGAGCCGACCGACGGCCGCCTGCTGGTCTGGCGCAAGCCGGTGGCGCAGATCGACGAGAGCGGCCGCCGCATGGCCTTCGTGTTCCAGTCACCGACGCTGATGCCCTGGGCCAGCGTGCGCACCAACGTGCGGCTGCCGCTCGACCTCGCCGGCGTGCCGCGCAAGGAGGCGGAAGACCGCGTCGCCGAGGCGCTCGAACTGGTCGGGCTGGACAAGTTCGCCGGCGCCCTGCCGCGCGCCCTCTCGGGCGGCATGCAGATGCGGGTGTCGATCGCGCGCGGCCTGGTGACGCAGCCCGACCTGCTGCTGATGGACGAGCCCTTCGGCGCGCTCGACGAGATCACGCGCCACAAGCTCGACGCCGAACTGCTGGAGCTGTGGCAGAAGAAGAAGCTCACGGTGATCTTCGTGACCCATTCGATCCACGAGGCGGTGTTCCTGTCGAGCCGGGTCGTGATGATGGCCGCGCGGCCGGGCCGCGTGGTCGAGCAGTTCCGAATCGACGAGCCCTATCCGCGCAGCGCCGACTTCATGGTGTCGCCGCAGTTCAGCCGCTATGCGAAGACGCTGCAGGACAGCCTGCTGCGCGCCAGCAGCGCGCACGACGAGGTGCAGGCATGAGCGCATTGGCACCGACAACCGCCGCGGGAACGACGACGATGACCTCCTCCGCAACGCCAGCCAGGGCGCGCCCGGTGCCGACGCCCACGCTGAAGAAGCAACCGGCCCGCATTCCGCTGCTCCAGCAGCCGCACGTCCAGCGCGTCATGTATCCGCTGCTGGTCGGCGTGGTGCTGATCGGGCTCTGGCAGGGCCTGGTGACGGCGATGGAGCTGCCGCCCTACCTGGTGCCCTCGCCCCACCTGATGATGCAGACGCTGGTCACCGACTGGGTGCCGCTCGGCATGGCCTTGATGGTGACGCTCAAGATCACCGTGCTGTCCTTCGTGGTCGCGACCATCGCCGGCGTGCTGATCTCCTTCCTGTTCGTGCAGAGCAAGCTGATCGAGACCGCGCTGTTCCCCTACGCTGTGCTGCTGCAGGTGACGCCGATCGTCGCGGTGGCGCCGCTGATCATCATCTGGGTCAAGAACCCGACCGCCGCGATGGTGGTCTGCGCCGCGCTGGTCGCGCTGTTCCCGATCATCAGCAACACCACGCTCGGCCTGCGCAGCATCGATCCCGACCTGCAGAGTTACTTCAAGCTCAACCGCGCCACCCGCTGGCAGCAGCTGGTGCGCCTGCGCATCCCGAGCGCGCTGCCTTACTTCTTCGGCGGCCTGCGCATCTCGAGCGGGCTGGCGCTGATCGGCGCCGTGGTGGCCGAGTTCGTCGCCGGCACCGGCGGCTCGGGTGCCGGCCTGGCCTACCAGATCCTGCAGGCCGGCTTCCAGCTCAACATCCCGCGCATGTTCGCGGCCCTGCTGCTGATCTCGCTGACCGGCGTCGCGCTGTTCGTGCTGATGGCCTGGCTCACCAAGCTCGCGCTCGGCTCCTGGCACGCGAGCGAACTCTCCCAAGACTGATTCCGATGAACGCACCCATGACCTCCATCGAGCGCCTGCACCTCGAACTGCCCGAACTCGACTGGATCACCGACCCGAGCCGCATCGCACGGCTGTCGCAGGACTTCGCCTGGTTCAGCCCGGTGCTCGACCGGCAGCTGAAGGACAAGCGCGCCGACGCCGTCGTGCGCCCGCGCACCGAGGACGAGATCCGCGCGCTGGTCGGCGCCTGCGCCCGCCTGGGCGTGCCGATCACGATCCGCGGCAGCGGCACCGGCAACTACGGCCAGACCACGCCGCTGGCCGGCGGCGTGGTGCTCGACATGACCGGCTACAACGCGCTGCTGTGGGTGCGCACCGGCGTCGCCCGGGCGCAAGCCGGCATCCGGCTCGGCGAACTCGAGAGGCACACGCGACCCTCCGGCCAGGAGCTGCGCTGCATTCCGTCGACCTACCGCAGCGCGACGCTCGGCGGCCTGTTTGGCGGCGGCTTCGGCGGTGTCGGATCGATCAACTACGGCCCGCTCGGCGCCCCCGGCAACGTGCTCGGCCTGCGCGCGATGACCATCGAGCCCGAGCCGCAGATCGTCGAGCTGCGCGGCGCCGAGGCGCTGCGCATGCACCACCTGTGGGGCACCAACGGACTGGTGCTCGAGCTCGAAGTGGCGCTGGCGCCGGCCCATCCCTGGCTCGAAAGCCTGGTGGTGTTCGACGCCTTCGCCCCGGCGCTGGCCTTCGCCGATGCGCTGGCGAACGCCCCCGGCATCGTCAAGCGCGAGGTGGCCTTCTTCGCCAGCCCGGTGCCCGACCACCTGGCGCAGCTTGCCGAGCATCTGCCCAAGGGCTGCCACGCGGTGCTGTCGCTGGTGGCGGAGTCCTCCGAAGACCCGATGCGCGCGCTGGCCGATGCGCACGGCGGCCGCATGACCTACCGCAAGACCGCCGAGGAGGTGAAGAAGAGCAACCGCACGCTGATGGAGTTCACCTGGAACCACACGACGCTGCACGCGCTCAAGGTCGACAAGTCGCTGACCTACCTGCAGAGCAGCTTCGTGCCGGGCCGGCACGTGGCGCAGATCACCGAGATGGAGCAGCGCTTCGCCGGCGAGGTCCTGATGCACGTCGAGTTCCTGCGCGGCCTCGACGGCCTCCTCACCTGCAGCGCCCTGCAGCTGGTGCGCTTCACGACCGAGGAACGGCTGGACCAGATCATTCGCCTGCATCGCGAGCACGGCGTGCGCATCAACAATCCGCACGTCTTCGTGGTCGAGGACGGCAAGGCCGGCGGCGCCTTGCCGCCCGAGATCGTCGAGATGAAGAAGCGCTTCGATCCGCGCGGGCTGCTGAACCCGGGCAAGCTGCGCGACTGGCCGGTGAAAGCCTAGGCCGAGCGGCGGCGGCGGACGATCGTCGCGGCGACCACGGCCAGCGCCAATCCCCACAACGGCCAGAGCCCGAGGCGCGACACCCACACCGCAAACGGCGTGCGCCCGCCCCGCCCTTCGACCTCGGCCTTCAGCACGCCGCGCGTGAGCCGCGGCAGCTCATGCGTCACCCGCCCGCGATGGTCGATGACCACCGTGGCGCCGGTGTTGGTGGCACGCACCATCGGCCGCTGGAACTCCAGCGCCCGCATGCGCGAGATCGCCAGGTGCTGGTCGATCGCGATCGAGTCGCCGAACCAGGCGATGTTGCTGACGTTCAGCAGCACCGTCGGCGCCTCCTCGGCGCTGCGGAAGTTGGCACCGATCTCGTCGCCGAACAGATCCTCGTAGCAGATGTTCGGCGCGATGCGCTGGCCCAGCCAGACGAAGGGCGGCTGCGCCAGTCCGCCGCTGCGGAAGTCGCCGAGCGGGATGTTCATCATGTCGGTGAACCAGCGGAACAGGCCCGGGATGAATTCGCCGAAAGGCACCAGGTGGTGCTTCTCGTAGCGATAGGGCGCCGCCTCGCCCGGACGGAAACCCAGCACCGCATTGCTGTAGGAGCGGCCATCGCCCATCGGCAGGCCGACGATGGCGGCCTGGGTGCCGCTCGCATAGCGGGCCGCGATCGCCTCCAGGTAGCCCGGCGGCAATTGCGAGGGCAGCAGGGGCAGGGCCGTCTCCGGCGTGATCACCAGCGGCGCGTCGGCATCCCGCAGCTGCTCGCCGTACCACTGCAGCGCGGTCGCGATGCCGCCGCCCGGAATGAACTTCTCGTCCTGCGGAATGTTGCCCTGCAGCAGTGCGACGGTGATGCGGCCGCGCGAACGGGCCGCATCGTCGGCCGGCACGCCGCGCGCCAGCGCAATCAGGGCCGGAACGCCGAACAGCACCAGCGCCAGCCCGACGGGCAGCGCAAAGGCGCGCCCGCGCGCATGGCGCATGGCCAGCGGCACCAGCGTCGCGATGCCGGCCGCGATCGCACCGATCCCGTAGACGCCGACCCAGGGCGCATAGACCGCCAGCGGCCCTTCGACGTGGGCATAGCCGCCCGCGCCCCATGGAAAGCCCGTGAACCAGCTGCCGCGCAGCAGTTCGGCCAGGGTCCACAGCGCGGCGAAGAAGGCCGCCGCGCGCAGCGGGCTCGCCGGGGCGAAAGCCACGTACAGGGCGCAGCCGAGCGCGTAGTAGAGCGACAGCGCCGCCGCCAGCGCGAACACCGCCACGGCGGCCAGCGGCGCCGGCAAGCCGCCATAGGTGTGCATCGAGATGAACAGCCACCAGAAGGTGCCGCAGAGCCAGGCGGTCGCGAACACCCAGCCGAGCAGCCCCGCAGCGCGCCAGGGCCGGGGTCCGGCGGTCGGCGCAGCGCCGGCGGCGGGACGCAGCGCGTCCAGCTGCCAGACCAGCGCCGCCAGCGACAGCAGCTGCAGCCACCACAGCGGCTGGCCGTTCCAGGGCGCGGCCATCGACGCCGCCTGGGCCAGCCCCGCGAGCCCGAAGCCCAGCGCGCGCAACGGGGTTTTCAATCGGCCGAGTCGTCGCCGCGCGCCGGCGAGACCTTGAACCAGCGCACCGCGCCGCCCTTGGTGTGCAGCACGACGAAGTCGAAGGCGCCGAGCGCGTAGTGCTCGCCGCGCTTGGGCACGTGGCCCATCTCGTGCGCGATCAGGCCGCCGATGGTGTCGAACTCCTGGCTCAGCGCCTCGTCGTCGAAGGTGATGCCGAAGGCCTCGGCCACCCGCTCGATCGGCGTGTCGCCCGCCACCCGGTAGGTGTGGTCGGCCAGGCCGAAGATGTCGCCCTCGTCCTCGGGGATGTCGAACTCGTCCTCGATCTCGCCGACGATCTGCTCGAGCACATCCTCGATGGTGATCAGGCCGGCGACGCGGCCGAACTCGTCGATCACCACCGCCAGGTGGTTGCGGTTGCCCCGGAACTCGCGCAGCAGGTCGTTCAGGCCCTTGCTCTCGGGCACGAAGGTCGGCGGCCTCAGCAGCGCGCGGATGTTCAGCCCCGGCGCGCGCTGCAGCTTGAGCAGGTCCTTCGCGAGCAGGATGCCGATGATGTTTTCCTTCTCGCCCTCGTAGACCGGAAAGCGCGAGTGGGCGGTGTCGATCACCAGGTGAAGCAGCGCGTCGTAGGGCGCGTCGATGTTGACCAGGTCCATCCGCGGCGCAGCGACCATCACCTCGCCGGCGGTCATGTCGGCCATGCGCAGCACGCCTTCGAGCATCACGCGCGATTCGGCGCCGATCACGTCGTTGTCCTCGGCGTCGGCGAGCGTTTCGATCAGTTCGTCGCGGGAATCGGGCCCGGGATGGATGAATTCGGCGAGCTTCTGAAGAAAGCTGCGCTTGTCTTCGCGTTCGACGGGCGCGCGATCAGGGTGAGGGTCGGCCACTGCAGCAGGGCGGAGTTGGGGAAACGCAAGGATAACCCACCCACGCTATGCGGCTGGAAACCTCTGGGTGAGCGTCAAGCAGCTGATTTGTCTCGCGCGGCGCGCACGCCGCTGCGGATTTCCTGCAGCTCTGCCAGGAACGACCAGAACTGCTTGGCCCGGGTCTTGAGCTGGTAGTCGACCTGCGCAAAGTGCTGCAGCGCGATTTCGCTCATGCGGCTGTCGAAGGTGGCGGCCGGCAGTTCGAGGTGGGCCTCGGACTCGGAGCCGCTGCGCACCACGGTCGCGCCGGCATTGCGCGCGATCTTCAGCATCGCGGCGTTCTCGCTCAGGGCGTGGATGAACAGCATGCCGACGCCTTCGTTGCGCGCCACCACCACGGCGCGCTCGAACAGGCGGGCGCCGTAGCCGCGTCCGCGGGCGTGGACGGCCACGGAAACGCCGAACTCGGCGCAATCCTGCTGCTGGTCGGCAGGAGCGAAGGCCAGGTGGGCCATCGCGATCAATTCGAGCCGGCGGTTGTAGATGCCGAACAGTTCGTCGCGCTCGAAATCGAGCCCGTCGACATAGCGTTGGACTTGTTCATCGGACGCCGCATAGCCGAACCGCAGGTAGCGGTCGTGCTGCGGCAGGGCCAGCAGGTGCTGCGCGATGCGGTCGCGCTCGCGCGGGCCGATCGAACGGATCGGCACCATGACGGGGTGCGGCGCGGCGGCGCGCGGTTGCGCCTCAACCATCGGCGCCTTCAGGAACGAGCCGACGCCGAGTGAGGCTAGAAAGAGGGCCTTGGCGGTAAGCATGCATGGAATATAAGGGTTTTCCCTAGACCTTCAAGGGCACGGGGTCTGCTCCCGGACGATTCGGTGAACAAATTCCGCTCCTGCCTTATCGGCAGCCGATGCACGTTGTTACAGGGGCACGGCCGTCGTCGCCTTGACCCGGTCGAGCACGAAGCTGGTCTTGCAATCCTGGACGCTCGGGTGCTTCAGCAGGGTGTTCATGATGAAACGGCTGTAGTGCGCCATGTCGGCCACGACCACGCGCAGCAGGTAGTCCATCTCGCCCGTCAGCGCCGCGCATTCGACGACCTCGGGCCAAGTTTGCACGCTCGCCCGGAACAAGTCCATCGGGTTGCGCTTGTGGCTTTCAGTGAGCTTCTCGAGGCGCACGTTGAGGTAGGCGGTGAGCCCAAGGCCGACCGCCTCGGGCTTGACCAGGGCGACGTAGCGGTCGATCACGCGGCTTTCCTCCAGCCGCTTGACCCGCCGCAGCACGGCGCTGGGCGACAGGCTGACCTGCTCGGCCAGTTGGTCGTAGGTGGCGCGCCCGTCGGCCTGAAGCGTGCGCAGGATCTGGCGATCGATCTTGTCAAGTGCATCCATTGCTGGATTTTTGCACTTTTCCTGCGTCAGATGTCGATTCAATGCCCAATAACGCCGAAATCATGAAGGCCCGCGCTTTTACAGTTCCATACCGACACCGCGCCGCCGCGGCCGCACACTGACTTCCCACGGAGATCACACCATGAGCACCACCGACACCGCCGCCTTCACCCCCTGGGAGAACCCGATGGGCACCGACGGCTTCGAATTCATCGAGTACGCGGCACCGGACCCGGCCGCCATGGGCCGCGTCTTCGAGCAGATGGGCTTCCGGCCGATCGCCAGGCACCGCCACAAGAACGTGCTGCTGTACCGCCAGGGCACGATCAACTTCATCATCAACTCCGAGCCCGACTCGTTCGCCCAGCGCTTCGCGCGCCAGCACGGCCCCAGCATCTGCGCCATCGCCTTCCGCGTGCAGGATGCCAAGGCGGCCTACGAGCGCGCGATCGGCCTCGGGGCCTGGGGCTTCGCGCCCGGCGCCGGCCCGGGCGAGCTCAACATCCCGGCGATCAAGGGCATCGGCGACAGCCTGATCTATTTCGTCGACCGCTGGCGCGGCAAGAACGGCGCGGCACCCGGCGACATCGGCAACATCGGCTTCTACGACGTCGACTTCGAGGCGCTGCCGGGCCTCTCGGCGGTCGAGGCGCTGGCGCCCGAGGGCCATGGCCTGACCTACATCGACCACCTGACCCACAACGTGCACCGCGGGCGGCTCAAGGAGTGGGCCGATTTCTACGAGCGCTTGTTCAACTTCCGCGAGATCCGCTACTTCGACATCGAGGGCCAGGTCACGGGCGTCAAGAGCAAGGCCATGACCAGCCCCTGCGGCAAGATCCGCATCCCGATCAACGAGGAAGGCAACGAGAAGGCCGGCCAGATCCAGGAGTACCTCGACAGCTACCGCGGCGAGGGCATCCAGCACATCGCGATGGGCTCGCGCGACCTCTTCCATACGGTGGACGCGCTGCGGGCCGCGGGCGTGAAGCTGCTCGACACCATCGACACCTACTACGAGCTGGTCGACAAGCGCATCCCGGGCCATGGCGAAGACGTGGCGGCGCTCAAGCAGCGCAAGATCCTGGTCGACGGCAAGAAAGGCGCGCTGCTGCTGCAGATCTTCAGCGAGAACCAGCTCGGGCCGATCTTCTTCGAGTTCATCCAGCGCAAGGGCGACGACGGCTTCGGCGAAGGAAACTTCAAGGCGCTGTTCGAAAGCATCGAGCTCGACCAGATTCGCCGCGGGGTGCTGGCCGCCGCACAATAGGCGCCCCCATCCCACCTGGAGCCTCCATGCGCCTGCCGACGTCGTCCCCGCTTCGTTCCCTACCCTGGATCGCCGCCGCGGCGCTGGTGCTCGGAGGCTGCGCCACGGCGCCACCCCAGGCGACGCCCGTGTCCCGCCTGGACGCCGTGCAGAAGGCCGGCGTGCTGCGCATCTGCACGCCGGGCGACTACAAGCCCTTCAGCTTCCAGAAGCCGGACGCGGGCTACGAGGGCATCGACGTCGACCTCATGACGGGCTTCGCCGCCAGCCTCAACGCCCGGCCGGAGTGGGTCAAGACCAGTTGGGCCAACCTGATGCCCGACCTCACGGCCGGCAAATGCGACATGGCGGTCGGCGGCATCTCGGTGACCACCGACCGGCAGAAGCTGGCCTTCTTCAGCAGCGCCTACATGGTCAACGGCAAGACGCCGATCGCGCGCTGCGCCGATGTCGCCAAGTACCAGACGGTGGCCCAGATCGACAAGCCCTCGGTGCGAGTGATCTTCAACCCGGGCGGCAGCAACGAGCGCTTCGCGCGCGCCAACTTCAAGCAGGCCAAGCTGACCCTGCACGGCGAGAACGTCACGATCTTCGACGAGATCCTGGCCAACCGCGCCGACGTCTTCGTCACCGAGTCGGCCGAGGCCATCACGCAGCAGAAACTCAAGCCCGGCCTCTGCGCGATCAATCCCGACAAGCCGCTGCAGTACGGCGAGATGGCCTGGCTGCTGCCGCGCGACGACGTCGCCTTCAAGTCCTATGTCGACCAGTGGCTGCACCTGTCGCAGGCCGGCGGCGAGTTCCAGCGCGTGATGGACCGCTGGCTCAAGTAGCGTCGAGCAGCGCCAGGACCTCGCGCCGGACGGGGGCGTCGAAGGCCAGTTCCACATGGCCGCGGCCGGCGGCGAGCCGGTTGTCGGCGCCCGGCAAGGTGGCCACCGAGGTCGGGAACACGATGTTGTCGCTGTTCGAATACCAGCAGCTGAAGGGCACCTGCTGCACGCTCGTGCGCTCGCCGTCGATGCGTTGCAGCCACTCGCCACCCATCCGCATCTGGCGGCCGTTGGCCGTGCGTCCGAAGCGCGCCAGCCAGGTGCCGCGATGCGGCGTGCCGAGGGTCGCGATGCGATGCACCCGCGCGCCGTCGGCATCGCGCAGCCAGGCCCGGGCCGCGAGCCCGCCCATGCTGTGGCAGATCAGCAGCGGCGGCTGGCCGGTCGCGGCGGTCACGCGCACGATGGCGGCATCGATGGTCTGCACGTAGCGGTCGATCGAGCCGAAGACCGGCTCGAGGTCGACCGCGACGAAGGCCCGGTCGGCGGCGCGCAGTTCGCGCAGCCAGGGCGTCCAGAACGCGCGATTGCCGACGAAGCCATGCACCAGCACGACGCCCCGCCGCCCTGCCTGCGGCAGGTGGTCCGGAATGGCGCGCCACCGAAAGGGCTGGTACCAGGCGAAGACGCGCGGTGCCGCGATGCTCTCGGCCAGCCAGGCCTTGAAGAACTCCCAGGCGCTGGCACGCGGCAGCGGGTCGCTGTCATCGACGCGCCAGGCCAGCACGAATTCGAACGCGAGGAAGACCGCGTGCGAGCCGCTCAGGACCAGCAGCCCGGCGATCGCCATCGCCGGCGAACGGCTCCACCAGGCGGCGGTCCATGCCACCGCGGCGACCAGCCAGGCCAACACCAACCACCGCTGAGCACGAGCAACCATCCGCCAACTATCGCACGCGCGACCCGCGTCCCTAGGACAAGCCCGCTGGCGTCGGGTGGCGGGTGGCTCCGACAATCCGCGCCAAAGGAGATCGAATGCAGACATCAGTGCTTCAGAGTTATCCCGCCGGCGTGCCGCATGAAGTCCATCCCGAGCAGTACGGCTCGCTGGGGCAGTTGTTCGACGAGTCGTTCAAGCGCTACGCCGAGCGCCCGTTCTCGGTCTGCATGGAGCAGTGGATGACCTATGGCGAGGTCGACGTGCTGTCGAAGGCCCTGGGCGCATGGCTGCAGTCGCTCGGCCTCGAGCCCGGCGCCCGCGTGGCGGTGATGCTCCCCAACGTGCCCCAGTTCGCGGTCACGGTCTGCGGCGTGCTGCGGGCGGGCTACACCTGCGTCAACGTCAATCCGCTCTACACGGCGCGCGAACTCGAACACCAGCTCAGGGATTCGGGCGCCACCGCGATCGTCATCCTCGAGAACTTCGCCACCACGCTCGAGCAGGTGATCGAGCAGACGGCGATCAAGCACGTGGCCGTGACCTCGATGGGCGACCTGCTCGGCGGCATGTACGGCGCCTGGATCACCTTCGCCGTGCGCCATCTCGCGAAGATGGTGCCGCCCTACAAGATCGCGCTGTCCAACGGACGCACCGTCACGCCTTTCAAGGACGCGATCGCAGCCGGTCGCGGCCGCACGCTGGCGGCCGATCCGAGCACCCTCGATTCGATCGCGTTCCTGCAGTACACCGGCGGCACCACCGGACTGTCGAAGGGCGCGGTGCTGACCCATCGCAACATCGTCGCCGCCACCCTGCAGGCCGAGGCCTGGTTCACGCCTGCGCTGGGACGGGCGGGCGACCTGTCCAAGGTCAACAGCATCGCTGCCCTGCCGCTCTATCACATCTTCGCCCTGACGCTGCTCCTGCTCGCGATCCGGCAAGGTTCGCACCTGACGCTGGTGCCCAACCCGCGCGACATCGGCAAGTTCATCGCCGTCCTCAAGAAGCGGCCGTTCCACATGCTTCCCGCAGTGAACACGCTCTTCAATGCCCTGCTGGTCCATCCGGAGTTCAAGAACGTCGACTTCTCGCAGCTGTTCGTCTCGCAGGCCGGCGGCATGGCGGCCTCCGAGGGCACCGCGCGCAAATGGTTCGAGGTCACAGGCTGCCCGATGATCGAAGGCTGGGGCATGAGCGAGACCTGCGCGATCGGCACCAACAACCCGGTCACCAACACCCACTACAGCGGCAACATCGGCCTGCCGCTGCCGGGCATCGAGATCGCCATCAAGGACGACCAGGGCCGCTCGCTGCCGGCGGGCGAGCATGGCGAGCTCTGCATCAAGGGGCCGAACGTGATGGTCGGCTACTACAACCAGCCGGCCGAGACCGCGGCCGCCTTCACGGCCGACGGCTTCATGCGCACCGGCGACATCGCGGTCATGCAGGAAGACGGCTACAGCCGGATCGTCGACCGCAAGAAGGACATGATCATCGTCAGCGGTTTCAACGTCTTCCCGAACGAGCTCGAGAACGTGATCTCGCTGTGCCCCGGGGTGGTCGAGTGCGCCGCCATCGGCGTGCCCGACGAGAAGCAGGGCGAGGCGATCAAGGTCTTCGTGGTCCGCAAGGATCCGGCGCTGACCGAGGAAGCGGTCATGCGCTATTGCCATGACCAGCTCACGGGCTACAAGCGACCGAAGCAGATCGAGTTCCGCGACGCGCTGCCGAAGACCAACGTGGGCAAGATCCTGCGCCGCGAACTGCGCGTGGGCGCGACAGGTTGACATCGGCGACGGAGAGCCTGCCCGCGGGACTTCAGGTCTTCGAGCGCGGCTGGCTGTCGGCCAACACTCTGCTGTTCACCGGCCGTGCGCAGACGGCCGTGGTCGACACAGGCTACGCGACGCATGCGATGCAGACCGTTGCGCTGATCGACGCCGCGCTGGGGCCGCGGCCGCTGGACCTGCTGCTCAACACCCATCTGCACAGCGACCACTGCGGCGGCAACGCCGCGCTGCAGTCGCGATATCCCGGGGTGCGAACGTTGATCCCGCCCGGCGAAGCTGCTGCCGTGGAGGCCTGGGACGAAGAGGCCTTGAGTTTCAAGGCCACCGGCCAACGCTGCGACCGCTTCCGCTTCGATGGGCTGCTCGCCCCGGGCAGCGAGATCGTGCTGGCCGACCTCCCGTGGCAGGTCCATGCCGCCAAGGGACACGATCCGCATTCCGTCATCTTGTTCGAGCCCGTCTCGAGGACCCTGATCTCGGCCGATGCGCTCTGGGAGAACGGCTTCGGCGTGGTTTTTCCGGAGTTGTTCGGCGAACCCTCCTTCGACGAGGTCGGGGCCACGCTGGACCTGATCGAGTCGCTCGCACCGTCGCACGTGGTTCCCGGTCACGGGCGCGTCCTCCACGATGCGCCCGCGGCCTTGCGGAAGGCTCGCAGCCGGCTCGAGGGCTTCCAGCGGCAGCCGGTCAAGCATGCGCGCCACGCGCTCAAGGTGCTGCTGAAGTTCAAGCTGCTCGAATGGCAGAGCATCTCGCGCGAAGAATGGGCCGCCTGGCTGGCCGCGACCCCGTATGTCGAGACGGTGCGGGCGCGCTTCTTCCACACCTCGCCATTAGACGACCTTGCCGGGGAAATTCTTGACGAACTCGTGGCCGTCGGTGCGGCGGCCACAGATGGCGCGCGCATTTTCAATCGTTGATTGGCGATTGGCACCCAGCCAATTGAGCCTTGACGCCCGATCCTTTCGCTAGACTTCCGCATCATGCATTTTCATTTCAGACGCGCGGGGGAGGAGGATGCACCAGCCGTGCGCTCGCTGAGCCGAGCTGCGTATGCGAAGTGGGTCCCGGTGATCGGACGCGAGCCTCTCCCGATGAAGGCAACTATGAAGCGGCTGTTAGGGAACATCTGATCGATCTGCTGGAGGTCGACGGCATGCTCGCGGCCCTGGTTGAGATGATCCCCGAGTCGGAATGGCTGCTAATTGAAAACCTCGCGGTCGCTCCAACGTTTCAGCGCCGCGGTTGTGCACGTATCCTCTTGAAGCGAGCACAGGAAACGGCACTGGCCCTGCGACTCAAAGGACTCCGACTCTTCACGAACAAGTTGTTTGAGTCGAACGTCGATTTATATCTTCGATACGGATTCGCTATCGATCGCGAGGAGCCCTTCATGGGTGGCATCACCGTTTATATGAGCAAATCTCTTACGGCCTGATCGCGAAACGCTGACATCCTGACTTTAGCGCGCGCTTGCTGATTGGCGCCCGCGCGGCGTCCCCAAAGCAAAACGCCCAGCCTTTTGAGGGGCTGGGCGGTTTGGGCTGTAAGAGCCTGACGATGACCTACTTTCACACGGGAACCCGCACTATCATCGGCGCTGAGGCGT